>NZ_BBYR01000006.1 GCF_001293525.1 Pseudideonella sakaiensis
CGCTGGTCACGCGCCGTCGGCAATTGCTGGGCATGCTGTTGAGCGAGCGCCAGCGGCTGCAGATCACGCCCAAGGGCCTGCATCCGAGCATCGAGGCCATCGTGGCAGCCATCAAGGCGCAGCTCGACGAGATCGAGGACCAGATGGTCGGCCACGTGAAGGAGCACTTCGGCGAACTCGACCGGCTGCTCCAGTCGGCCAGCGGCATCGGCCCGGTGGCCAGTGCCACGCTGATTGCCGAGCTTCCTGAACTCGGCCGCCTGAACCGGCGCGAGATCGCCGCCTTGGTGGGCATCGCGCCGATGGCCAACGACTCCGGCTCCAGCAAAGGTCGACGGCGCATCCAGGGCGGGCGCTTTGACGTGCGGCGCGTGCTGTACATGGCAGCACTTACCGCCAGCCGCCGCAACCCCACCATCAAGACCTTCTACGACCGACTGATCGCCGCAGGCAAGCTGCCCAAGGTCGCCTTGGTGGCCTGCATGCGCAAGCTGCTGACCACGCTCAATGCCATGGTCCGCACCAACAAACCTTGGGACAACTCGCTTCACGGTGCTTGACTCGGAAGACGGTTACTCAGACCGCCAGCCAGCGCGCCAGCAGCGCCGGGTCGGCCTGCAGCTGGCCCGGCGTGCCCTCGAACACGACGCGGCCGTGCCCCACCAGGCAGACCCGCGTCGACACCTTCAGCGCGATGGCCAGCTTCTGCTCCACCAGCACCACCGACACGCCGCGCCGGTGCATGTCGCGGATGCACTCGCCGACCTGGGCCACGATCTTCGGGGCGAGGCCCTCGGTCGGCTCGTCGATCAGGATCACCAGCGGATTGGACAGCAGCGAGCGGCAGATGGTCAGCATCTGCTGCTCGCCGCCCGAGAGGCTGCCGCCGCGGGTGCGGCGGCGCTCGCGCAGACGCGGGAAATAGTCGTACATCTGCGCCACCGTCCACTGCGGCGCGCCGTCCACCGCCGGCTGCTCGCCCATGCGCAGGTTCTCCTCGACGGTGAGGTTGGCGAAGATCTCGCGCTCCTCCGGCACGTAGGCGAGGCCGGCCCGGCAGATCGCGTGTGGCGCGGCGCCCGCCAGCTCGCGCCCGCGCAGGCTCACGTGTCCCGCGCTCGGCGGCACCAGGCCCATCAGCGCCTTCAGCGTGGTCGAGCGGCCGGAGCCGTTGCGCCCGAGCAGGCTCAGCACCTCGCCCGGCCCGACGTCGAAGCTCATGCCCTGCAGGATGTGGCTCTTGCCGTAGTGGGCATGCAGGTCCCGCACCGACAGCAGCGTCATGCGGCGGCCTCCTCGCCCAGGTAGGCCTCGCGCACGCCCGGGTGGCGGCGGATCTCCTCGGGCGTGCCGGTGGCGACGAGCTGGCCGTAGACCAGCACGCTGACCCGCTCGCCGAGCGCGAACACCACGTCCATGTCGTGCTCCACCAGCAGCAGGGCCCGCCCGTCCGCCACCTCGCGGATCAGCGCGCCGGTGTAGGCGGTCTCCTCGCGCGACATGCCGGCCATCGGCTCGTCCAGCAGGATCAGACGCGGCTCGGACGCGAGGGTCATCGCCAGCTCGAGCGAGCGCTGCTCGGAGTAGCTCATCTCGCCGGCCAGGCTGCCCGCGCGCGCCTGCAGCCGCACCCGCTCCAGCAGCTCCTCGCTGCGCCGGCGCACCGGCGCCAGCGACGCGAGCCGGCGCCAGAAGCTGTACTGCACGCGATGGCGCTGCATCACGGCGATGCGCAGGTTCTCCAGCACGGTCAGGCGCGGGAAGACGTTGGTGATCTGGAAGGACCGGGCCAGGCCGGCGCGGTTGATGCGCTCCGGCGCCCAGCCGTCGATGCGCTGGCCGGCGAAGCGGATCTCGCCGGCACTGGGCCGCAGCTGGCCGGAGATCAGGTGGAACAGCGTGGACTTGCCGGCGCCGTTCGGCCCGATCAGCGCATGGCGCTCGCCGGGCTGCAGCGCGAGGTCGACACCGCGGATGACCTCGGTCTCGCCGAAGGCCTTGTGCAGCCCGCGCAGCGCGAGCAGGGGTTCGCCGGCCGCCACGGGGCCGGGCCCGGCCCAGGGCGTGGACCCGGGATCGCCGTCGGGCATCGCGGTGCTCATGGCGCCACCCGCCGAGGGGCGGTGGCCGGCGCTGCGGCCACGGGGGCGGTGGCCGCCGGCACCTCGACCGCCTGCCAGGATGCGAGCTGCCGCCGCACCAGGGCGGCGAGCAGCGTGCCGGAGGCCAGCAGGGCCGCCGGCAGCAGCCAGGTCCCCGTGGCCAGCGGCGCCCAGTCGCGTCCGCCGATGCGCAGCGGCGGCCAGCCGTCGGCCGCCGCGGCCAGCGCGCGGTAGTCGGCCGAGAACAGGCGCTGCACGGCCTCGACGACGAAGACCAGGCCCCCGGACAGCAGCACGGCGGCCGGTACCGCCAGCACCAGCACGCGCAGCACCGCCCGCGGGCCGTGGCGTGCCGCGGCCCGCGCCAGCGCCTCGACCAGCCCGGCCAGGCCGGCCGGCATGCACAGCAGCACGACCACGAACAGCGCCCCCTGGTAGAGCAGCCAGGACTGGGTGGCGTCGGACACGGCGTAGCCAAAGAAGGTCATCAGCGCGGCCCCGAGCGCCGGGCCGAGGAAGCTGCCGACGCCGCCGATGTAGGCGTTCAGCACCACGGCCGCCGACACACCGGCCTCGAAGACCACGTAGTTCGCGGCCTCGTTGCTGATCGCCTGCAGGCTGCCGGCCACGCCCGCGAACATCGTGGAGGTGGCGAATACCGCGACGCCGAGGCCGTGCACGTCGTAACCGAGGAAGCGCAGCCGGTGCGCGTTCTCGCGCAGCGCGAGCGTGAGGCGGCCCAGCGGTGTCGCCGTCAGGCCGTACAGCGCGGCCAGCGACAGGCCGACCCAGGCCAGCACCAGGAAGTAGACCTCGGTGGTGCTGCCGAAGCCCAGTCCCCAGGCCGGCATGCGCATCGTCGACAGGCCCGCCTCGCCGCCGAACCAGCCCTTGAGCTGCGGCGCCAGCGCATGCACCAGCTCGGCGATGGCCAGCGTGATCATCGAGAAGGCGGTGCCGCTGCGCTGCGTGGCGAACCAGCCGGCCGCGACACCGACCAGCAGTCCCGCGAGCGCGCCCACCAGCGGCAGCAGCGGCGTGGGCAGCAGGCCGGCGCCGCCCAGCGCCTGCATCGCATGCACCGTCGCGAAGCTGCCGATGCCGAAGTAGGCCGCATGCCCGAAGGACAGCAGCCCGGCGCGGCCGGCCAGCAGCCCGAAGGCGCTGGCGAAGAGCGCGGCGATCAGCATCTGGATCGCGGCGTTCAGCAGGCCCGCGGACAGCAGCCAGGGCGCCGCTGCCAGCGCGGCCAGCACCGCCGCGCCCAGGCTCAGGTGCAGCCGCATCGCTCAGGCCCGCTCGCCGAACAGCCCGCCGGGCCGCCACAGCAGCACCAGCAGCATCAGCGCGAACGGGATCGTGGCCGCCAGGCTGGACAGCTCGAGGGTGAGCAGCCCGCCGACCTGCCGGGCCCAGTCGCCTGCGCCGACCAGCGCCAGCAGGTCGGCCAGGCTGCGGTCGATGCCCACCGCGACCGAGGTCAGCAGCCCGATCAGCAGCGAGGCCAGCATCGCCCCGCCGAGCGATCCCAGGCCGCCGACCACCACCACCACGAAGACCATCACGCCCAGCTCCAGTGCCATGTTCGGGCTGGTCGTGTAGAAGGCCCCCGCGATCGCGCCGGCCAGGCCGGCCAGCGCCGCGCCGACGCCGAACACCCCCATGAAGACGCGCTGCACCGGGTGACCCAGCGCCTCGGCCATGCGCGGCCGGTGAACCGCGGCGCGCACGACGATGCCGATGCGCGTGCGCGTCATCAGCAGGTAGATCAGTGCGAACATGGCCAGCGCCACGCCGCCCATCAGCACGCGGTAGGCGGGGTACTGCAGGCGGCCGATGCGGAAGGCCTCGACGTCGAGCGCCGCCGGGATGCGGTAGTCGACCGGGACATTGCCGAAGAAGAGCTTGATCGTCTCCGCGATGATGAAGGACAGGCCGAAGGTGAGCAGCAGTTCGTGCGCATGTCCGTGGCGGTGGGCACGGCGCAGCACCCAGCGCTCCACGCCCATGCCGACGGCCCCGGCCAGCAGCGTGGCCGCGAGCACGGCGCCGGCGAAGCCGAGCCGGCCCTGCATTGTGTACGCGAAGTAGGCGCCCAGCATGTAGAAGGACGCGTGCGCGAAGTTCAGCACGCCCATCATGCCGAACACCAGCGTCAGGCCGGCCGACACCATGAACAGCAGCAGGCCGTAGACGACGCCGTTCAGCAGCGCGAAGACGAGGCTTTCCATCGCGCGCTCAGCCGCCCGGACGCTGCATGCGGCAGCTGGCCTGCGCGGGCGACGCGACCTCCTCCGCGCTGAAGGTCCTGACCGGCTTGAAGCCCATGTCGGTGCCCTCGGACTTGAAGCGTGCGTCGCGCGTCACCACCGACACCACCAGCGGCAGCAGCAGCTGGTGGTCGGCGGCGCGCATGCTCATCTCGCCCATCGGCGTCTTCACGCGCGCCGTCTCCAGCGCCCGCGCGAAGGCGTTCACGTCGAGCGAGCCGCCGGCCGGCGGCGTGCGCTTCAGCGCGTCGGCCATCAGCGCGAGGCCGAAGGCGGTCTGCGGCTCGACGAAGACCGGGTCGTGGCCGCTGCGCGCGCGGTAGTCGGCGACGAAGCGCGCCGCCTCCGCGCCACCCGCCTCGGCGTTGAAGGCATGCGCGACGAAATGCCCGATCGCGGTCTCGCCGGCGTTCGTCAGGTTGCCCGGCTGGTCCAGGTAGACGGTGCCGAAGCGCGCCTTCAGGCCCGAGGCCCTGGCGGCCTTCATCAACAGCAGCAGGTCGTTCGACCAGTTGCCGGTGAGCACGGTCTCGGCGCCGCTGGCGCTGATCTTCGAGACATAGGGCGCGAAGTCCTGGATCTTGTTGGTGTCGTGCAGGGCCTTCTCCACCACCTGGTAGCCGCCGGTGGCCGCCTGGTCGACGATCGCCTTCTCCATGTCCTGGCCCCAGGAGTAGTTCTGGTTGATCGCATAGACCTTGCCGCCCAGCGCCTGGGCCTGCTTCATCGCCAGCACCAGCGCCTTGGTGCGCACCTGGGCGTTGCCGGCGAGCCGGAAGTGGTGGAAGTGGCACTTCTCGCCGGTCAGCTCGAGGGCCTCGGCGCCGACGTTGAGGTAGACCACCTCGCGGCCCGGGCTGCGCAGGTTGTGCTTGCGCACGTCCTCGGTGATCTGCCCACCGATCGCCGAGGACGCCCCCTGGATCACGATCTGCACGCCGTCGGCGATCGCCGCCTTCAGCTTGTCCGACGCGCCGGCAGGGCCGCCCTGGTTGTCGTACTCGAGCAGCTGCACCGGCTGGCCCTGGTAGCCGCCGGCGGCGTTGATCTGGTCGATGGCGTAGCGCACCGCTGCCCGGAAGGTCTGTCCGGTGGAGGCCTGCGGGCCCGACAGGGTCTCGAGCAGGCCGATCTTCAGCGGCGCCGCCTGCGCCGCGGCCTGGGTGCAGGCCAGCGCCGCGCCGAGCGCGAGCGAACGGAAGGGGATCATGGGGTGTCTCCTGGAAGGATGGGAAGGCTCACGGCAGCTCCACCGGGCCGCCGACGCTGATCGCCTGCCCGGTGAAATGGCGCGCGGCCGGCGAACAGAGGAACAGCGCCATCGCGGCCACGTCCTCGGCGCCCACCAGGCGGCGCGGCACGGCGCCCTGCGGGGACCGGGCAGACAGCGCGTCGGCGCCCGTGCCAGTGGCGGCGGCGCGCGCAACGACCGCGCCGTCCAGCCGCTCGCCCTCGAGCGAGCCGGGCAGGATCGCGTTGACGCGCACGCCCTGCGCACCGAGCTCGAGGGCGAGCGACTTCACGAGGCCGACCACCGCCCACTTGCTCGCCGCATAGGGGGAGCGGAAGGCCCAGCCCAGGCGGCTCGCCGCCGAGCCGATCGCGATCACGCAGGGATCGCCGGCCGAGCGCTTCAGCAAGGGCACGGCCCGGCGCGCGAACAGGTACTGGCCGGTCAGGTTGACCGCGATCGTGCGTTCCCAGGCCGCCAGGCTGATGTCCTCGATCGGGCCGGTGGGGCCGGCGATGCCGGCGTTGCTGACGAGCACGTCGAGGCCGCCGAGCAGGGCCTGCACATCGTCGAAGACTGCATCCACGTCCGCCGAGACCGCCGCATCGGCCATGCTCGTGGTGATGCCGGGCTGGGCCGCGCCGAGCCGGTCCAGCGCGGCACGGTCGATGTCGCAGACGTGCACCCGCGCGCCGGCCTCGACGAAGGCACGGGCCATCGCTGCACCGATGCCGGCTGCGCCGGCGGTGACCAGCACGCGCAGGCGGGGGCGGGGTTGCAGCAGTTCGAGCACGGGCATCGGCTGTCTCCGGACGCCGGGCGGGTGACGCACGGGATGGCCAGTCTCGCCAGACCGGGCCCGCGGCCCAATGTCAGGCGGCCACACCGCCGGCGCCGATTCGATGTGAGGTGCAGGCGGCAGCCGCGCGGCGGCGGCCCGCTCTGCTAGCCTGCGGCCATGCGCCGAGACACGCCGCCGCCCGCCACCGACCGCCTGGCCCAGGACCTGATCAGGCTGCTGCACGAAGGCGCGCCGGCCGAGGCCTTGTCCCGGCACCTGGCGGCGCTGGAGGCGTTGCCGGAGACGCACGCGGACAAGTCGCTGCTGGTGGAGTCGGTGCACATGGCGATGGCGGTGCGCAACCGCCTGGAACTCCACGAACGGCGCGAGCAGGGCCTGCTGGCCGTGATCGAGTCGGCACAGGACCTGGGCAGCCGGCTGGACCTCGGCGACCTGCTGGGCGCGATCGTCGCGCGGGCGCGCAAGCTGCTCGGCTCCGACCTCGCCTGGCTCACCGTGCACGACGCTGACAAGGGCGAGTTCCGCGTCCTCATCGTCGAAGGCGCGCTGGCGCTCGGCACCGGGCTGATGGTGGCCCACAGCGACCAGGGCGTCGTGAGCGTCGTGATGTCGAGTCGCCTGCCCTTCACCACGCCCGACTACCTGCACGACACGCGCTTCGCGCACGACCCGCGGCTCGACGACACCTTCCGCGAGGAGGGCATCGCCGCGCTGGTGGGGGTGCCGCTGATCTGGGCCGGCGAGGTGATCGGCCTGCTCTTCGTCGCCGACCGCTACCACCGCACGCACACCGCGCAGAGCGTGTCCATCCTGTGCACGCTGGCCACGCACGGCGCGGTGGCGCTGAAGAACGCCCGCGACTTCGAGCGCGCCAGCGCCGCGCTGGCGCATGCCGACGCGGCCCGCGCCGAGCTGGAGCGGCACGTGCGCCGCGTGCAGGCCGCGGCCGACGCGCACGAACAGATGACCTCGCTGCTGGCCAAGGGCGCCTCGCTGGCCACGCTGTGCCAGTCGATCGCCGGTTGCCTCGAGGCCGGGGTACGCGTGCTGGACGAGGCAGGCCGGCCCGTCAGCGAGGCCCCCGCCCCGGGCGACGCCGACGCCAGCCTGCCGGCCTGCGAGCCTCATGGCGAGCAGGGCAGCGCGATCGCGCGGGCGCTGCGCGCCAGCCGCCACAGCGGCCGCAGCGTCGAGGTGCCCGCGCCGTCACCTTGCCGCGTGATGGCGGTGATCGGCGGCGAGGACGTGCTCGGTGCGCTGGTGCTGTTCCACCGCGCGCCGCTGGACGACCTCGCGCTGCGGACCTTCGAGCGCAGCGCCAGCGTGGTCGGCGTGGTGCTGCTGTCTCAGGAGCGCCAGGAGGCGGCGAAGAACCGCGGCGTCGCGGCCTTGCTGCGCGCGCTGATCGCGCCGCGCCAGGACGATGCCGCGGTGCTGTCGGACCGGGCCGCGCCGCACGGGGTGGCGCTCACGGCACCGCTGTCGCTGATGCTGGTGGCGATCGACACGCCCGGTGCCGGCTATGTCGCACGCCGGCTGCGCGCCACCGGCTTGCCGACCGGCGTGCTGATGGACGACGTCGATGGCCAGCTGCTGATGCTGTGCAACACCACGCGCGCCCGCGAGATGCGGCAGGCGCTGGCCCAGGCGATGCGCGGCGAGCGCGGCAGCTTGCACCGGGGTGTGGTGTCGCGCCCGGCCGCCGGCGCGGCCGAGCTGCCCGCGCTCTATGCGACGCTGCGCCGCGGCCTCGGCGTGCTGGGCCGCATCGGCGTGCAGGGCCACGTCGTCGACCAGAACGAGCTGGCGCTGTATGCCACGCTGTTCGAGACCCACGACCAGTCGAGCCTGGCGCAGTTCCTCGAGGCGACCATCGGCGCGCTGCTCGCGCACGACCGCCGGCGCCAGTCGGAGCTGGCGGCCACGCTGCTGTGCTACTTCGACCACCACCAGAACGCCAAGACCACCGCGCAGCGCCTGGACATCCACGTGAACACCGTGCGCCAGCGGCTGGCCACGATCGAGGACCTGCTCGGCCACTGGGGCCAGGCCTCGCGGGTGCTGGAGATCCACGTGGCGCTGCGGCTGTGGCACCTCGGCCGCCCCGTGGACCCGGACCCGCTCACTGCACCGAGATCGCCTTCGCCGTCGGCGTAGCGTCGAACACCAGCGTGGCGGGCCAGGTGGGCCAGCCCAGGCCGAGCGCCGCGTTGTTCGGGTCGCCGCTGCGCGCGAAGGCACCGATGCTGCGCATCATCGCGTCCGACAGCGCGAGCCGGCCGCTGCGGTTGGCCGAGGTGTACGAGATGTTCGCGTACAGCGAGGGCCCGAAGTTGCCGAAGGCGAACGGCAGGTCGAAGGCGTGGGCCGCCCCGTAGATCACGTCGAAGGGGGCCGGCAGCTCGTCCCAGTCGAAGCGGTAGACCCAGATGTTCTGCTGCTGGGTGCGCAGCGCGGCCAGGATGCTGTCGCGGCTGTTCAGGAAGAAGATGCGGTTGAGCTGCTCCGTCTTCGCGTTCCAGCCCGTCGTCGGCGTGGTCGCCGGCAGGTAGGCGCCCGGGATCCACTGCTCGATGCGCTGCGTGGGCGGCGCATCCGGGTCCTGGGCGAAGGCGATGCGGAACACCGTCGCATCGTCGATCAGCCGGCCCGCCGGCCCGCCCACCAGCGGCAGCAGCGTCGGGAAGAGCTTGCCCTCGTCGCGCGTGTTGCCCACCAGCAGCGGCCCCTTGACGTAGGCGCCGGCGCGGATCGCGGCAATCGGGTTGACCGGCACCACCTGGCCGTCGGGGATCGGGCCGGAGCCGCCGGCGCCGATCGGCGCGAGCTTGCCCACCACCGTCTGCCAGAGCGTGTTCGCGCTCTTGCCGCGCAGGTAGCTGGCGATCTCGGCCGGGCTGCGCGAGGCGATGTAGGTGGCAGCCGTGGCCAGGTCCGGCGCGAGGCCGTCCCCGATCACCAGCTGGGCCAGCAGGTAGTCGGCCTGGCCGCGGAAGTCCGCCTCGCGCGCCAGCGTCGCGATGCTGCCGGCGGGCAGTTCGCTGGCGGGTGACAGGCCGCCGCTGATCGGGATCGCCTTGTGCACCAGCGCCGGGCTGGCGGACACCACCACCGGCGAGGTCATCACCGCGTAGACGTTGACCGCGCCGGCCGACTGGCCCATCAGCGTGACGTTGCCGGCATCGCCGCCGAAGGCGGCGATGTTGCGGTTCACGAACTTCAGGGCCTGGACGATGTCGAGCAGCGCGAAGTTGCCGGAATCGTCGAGCGGGTTGCCGCTCTTGAGCTGCCCGAGGTTGAAGAAGCCCAGCACCCCGAGACGGTAGTTCACCGAGACCACCACCGCGTTCGCGCGGCGCGCCAGGTTCGCACCGTCGTACATCGGGTCGGCGGTGTAGCCGGAGATGTTGCTGCCGCCGTGCACCCAGACGATCACCGGCAGCTGGGTGGCCGCGCCGGCGGGACGCCAGATGTTCAGGAACAGGCAGTCCTCGGAGCCCACGGTCTGCCCCAGCGAGCTGCCGATGCTGGCGTCGTAGCGGTTGTTCAGGCCCGGCCCGTAGAGCCGCCCCGCCTGGGAGCAGGCCGGGCCGAACTGCTGGGTGAAGCGCGGCGTGCTCCAGGCGTCCGGGTCCACCGGTGCCTTCCAGCGCAGCTCGCCCACCGGTGCCTTCGCGAAGGGCACGCCCTTCCAGGCGTAGGTGCCGCTGGTGGCCGAGAGGTCGGTGCCGACGACCGCGCCGAAGGCGGTCTGGCGCTGCGTCTGCGGCGCGGCCTCCTGGTCCACGCAGCTGAAGGAGGCGGCCAGGTTGACGTCGCCGCTGCCGTTGTAGCGGGCCCAGCGCGGGTACTCGCACAGCGGCCGCGTGCGGCCGTTGACGGCCCCGCCGGCATCGCTCATCACCTGCGGTGGCGGCACGGTGCCGTTCTGCACCCAGTTCTCCAGCGTCGTCAGCGAGTCCCAGGCGACGTTGAAGGCGGTGCTGACCGCGTGGCCGTAGCCCGGGGCCTCGTAGTAGCGCGCGAAGCCCTCGAAGGCGCTGGCGCCCATGCGCGAGCGCAGCCGCTGCACGTACTCCTGGGTGGCGCGCGAGCTGACCAGCACGTCGACCAGGCCATGCGCCAGCAGCAGCTTGCCGCCTTTCGCGGCGAAGGCATCGAGGTTGACGGGCACGTCGAGGAAGGCGCTCAGCTCGCTGATCCGCGCCGCCCAGGGCCCGGGGTTCTCCGGGTCGAGCGAGAGCGAGTCGAAGCCCGGGTCGCGCGTGATGCCGTAGCGGATCAGCGCATCGGTCTGGCGGCTGATGTAGGGCGCGCCGGTGGGCATCGGGAAGGCAGGCGGCTCGGTGCCGAAGTTCAGGAAGGTGACCGTCGGCTGCAGCGGGTTGGGGTTGCTGGTGATGCCGAGGTCGGCGCCCCAGACGTTGTAGCCGGGGTAGCTGGTCTCGCCGCTGGCCATGCGGAAGTTGAGCCGGGTGGCGCTGTTGGTGCCCTTCAGCGCGGCGATCTGCGCGTCGGACAGGCAGCCGTCGCCACCCTCCGCACCGTCCGGACAGCGCAGCGGCGCCCCGTTGACCGAGGCGGTGTCGGGATCGAAGATCGCGTTGCAGCGGGTCTGGTTGCTGATCAGCCCGTCGACCACGCCGTCCAGCCCGTCGCAGGCCTGCATCGCGGCGGTGTAGACGAGCTGGCGCTTGGCGGGGTTCGGGTAGGCGCCCGGCCGGGCCAGCGCGCGGTTGTTGCGGTGCCCGGCGAGGATCGCGGTCATCTGGTTCCACGCGGGGTACCAGGCGATGATGCCGTTCCAGTCGTCCGGCCAGCGCGTGGCCACCTGCAGCGCCTCGCGGCCGCCCGTCGAGCCGCCGGCGAAGTAGGCGCGGTCCGCCTTGTCGACCGCGTAGCGCGCCCTGATCACGAAGGTGGCCGCGTCGCGCGTCTTCTTCAGCGCCTCGCCGCCCCAGTTGCGCAAGGCCTCCTCGTTCTGCAGGAACAGGCCGTCGAGCGAGCCGAGCGGGCCGGCGGCGTGGCCGCCGTTGCTGGCGAAGACGGCGTAGCCGCGGCCGATCGGCAGCGCCTGGTCGGCCGGGCCGGCCGGCACGTTGCCGGTCACGTTGGGCAGGGTGCCGTCGAAGCCGCCGCCGCCGAACATCATCACCTTGCGGTTCCAGGTGGTCGGCAGCGCGACGCGGAACTGGATGTCCGGCGCGGTCGTGTCCACCGGCGCGATCGTGCCCGTCACCAGGCAATGCTCGGGGATGACGCGCGCGCCGCTTCCGCTGGCCTCCACGGTCACCGCGGTGGTGACGCTGCCGCCGCGCGTCGGCAGGCCGATGCTCGCGGCCGGGATCGCCAGGCCGGCGAGCTGGGCGCAGCCCAGCGCCACCGGGCCCGCGGGCGGCGCCGGCGTGGGCGCGGGCGCGGCCACCTCGTCGTTCGAGCCGCCGCAGCCGGCGAGCAGGGCCAGCGCGGCGGCCAGCGGGATCACGCGCGCCGGTCGGCGCGCGGCATGCAGCAGTCTCATGGTGTCTCCTCGTGTCGTGGCGCCGCGGGGCCCGTGCGCTGCGGCTGGCGGCGGACCAGTCTCGGGCCCGCCCCGGGCCCCTTCAATGTCGGGCGCGCACACCGCCGGCCGCAGCGCCGGTGTGTGCGGCGTCCACCGCAGAAACCCGCGCGCCGCGCGCGCAGGCCGGCGGCTCAGCGCGTCGGGCCCGCCGGCGCCGGACGCAGCTGCAGCGCGGCCCGGTCACCGTCGGCATCGAACACCAGGCGCTGCGGCCAGGCCGGCCAGTGGGGCGCCAGCCCGGGCGCGTTCGGCTCGCCCGAGCGCACGAAGGCGCCGAGACGCTGCTGCATGGCCGTCGACAGCGCCAGCCGCCCCGGCGCGTTGGCGCGTGTGAACAGGATGCGCGCGTACAGCGACGGCCCGAAGTTGCCGAACACGAAGGGCAGGTCGAAGGTGTGTGCGGCACCGAAGACGGTGTCGAAGGGCGCGGGCTGCGCGTCCCACTCGAACTCGTAGGCCCAGACCTCGCGCTGGCGGGCCCGCAGTGCGTCCAGCACGTCGTCACGGATGGCGGCGAACCACAGGCGGTCGAGTTCCGCCGCGCGGGCGTCGAAGCCGGTTCCCGGCTGCGCGGCCGGCAGGTAGGCGGGCGGCACCCAGGCCTCGATCGAGGTCTGGGGCGGCGCCTCCGGGTCGTAGCCCGACACGAGGCGGAACAGCGCCGCATCGTCGAGCAGGCGACCGCTGACGCCACCCAGCGCCGGCCGCAGCGCGAACAGCTGCGGGAAGAGCTTGGTCTCGTCGCGGGTGTGGCCGGCCAGCACCGGCACCGCGCGATGGCGTCCCTCGCGCAGCGCGCGGATCGGGTCCGTCGCCACGACATGGCCATCGGGGATGGGGTTGGCGGCGGCCATGCCCCGTGCGGCCAGCCGCGTGCGCACGACCTCGAGCACGGCGTCTGCCGGCTGGGCGCGCAGCCACGCGGCGTCGTCGGCGCCGGCAGGCGGGTCCCCGGCCGGCCGGCCGGCCGCACGCCGCGCCTCCGCGCGCAAGGCCTCGCCGCGGGCCGCCCACACGGCCACCGGCAGCACGCCGGGGATCCCGCCCGGCGGCAAGGTCGCCGCGGTCGAGATGCCGCCGCTCAGCGCGATCACGCGGTGGAACAGCGGCACGGGCCGCGCCGCCAGCATCGGCGAGCTCAGCAGCGCATAGACGTTGACGGCGCCGGCCGACTGGCCCATCAGCGTCACCCGGGACGGGTCCCCGCCGAAGCGGGCCGCATGCGCGGCCACGAACTCGAGCGCCTTCACGATGTCGAGCAGCGCGAAGTTGCCCGAGTCCTCCGCCGGGTCGCCGGTTTTCAGCGCCGGCAGGTGCAGGAAGCCGAAGGGACCGAGTCGGTAGTTGACGGACACCACCACCAGGTCCTGGCTGCGCGCCAGCGCCGCCCCGTCGTAGACCGGGTCGGCGGTGTAGCCGGTGATGTTGCTGCCGCCGTGGACGAAGACCAGCACCGGCCGGGGGCGGGTCGGCACCGAGGCCGGGGTCCAGACATTGAGCGTCAGGCAGTCCTCCGCGCCCACCGTGCGGCCCAGCGTGCTGCCGATGGTCTCGTCGTGGCGGTTGTTCAGGCCGGGGCCGTAGAGGCGGCCGGTCTGCACGCAGGCCGGCCCGAAGGCCGTGGCCGCGCGCGGGCGGGACCAGGGCTGCGGGTCCTGCGGGGCGCGCCAGCGCAGCGCGCCGACCGGTGCGCGGGCATAGGGCACGCCCGCCCAGCGCCAGGTGCCGCTGGCGGCGCTGTCGTCGTGGCCGACGATCGGGCCCCAGGCGGTCTCGCGCAGCAGCGGGGGTGCGACGGACCCCGCGGGCGGCAGCGCGCAGCCTGCCCCCAGCAGCGTGGCGGCCGCAAGCAGGACGAACCGGATCGCGCGGGCGTGCCGCCGGGTCGGCAGGGCGTGCAACGGTCGCATGCGGCGCTCCGTCAGTCGGCGGTGATCTGGGCGGCCTTGATGACCTGGGCCCACTTGCGCGTCTCGCTCTCGATGAAGGCGGCGAACTCGGCCGGACTGCCGCCGCGCAGCTGCAGCCCGAGCGCCTCGGCCTTGCGCCGCAGCTCGGCCTCGCCGAGCACCGCATTCGTCTCCGCGTTCAGCCGCTGCACGACGGCGGCCGGCGTGCCGGCCGGCAGCATCAGCCCGTACCAGCCATAGCCGACCACGCCGGGCAGGCCCGCTTCGCGGAAGGTGGGCGTCTGCGGCTGCAGCGGGGTGCGCTCCTCGTTGGCCACCGCCAGCACGCGCAGCTTGCCGGCCTGCACGTGGGGGATGGCCGCGGACAGTGCCGTCAGCGTGCCGTCGATGCGGCCCGCCAGCAGTTCCTGGGTGGCCGGCGCATCGCCGCGGAACTGCGCCACCACCCCCTTCGTGCCCGCGGCGCGCATCAACAGCTCGGCCGTCAGGTGCGGAGCCGATCCGGCCCCCGGGGAGCCGAAGTTCAGCCCCTGCGGCCGGGACCGGCCCTGCTCCAGGAACTCCGCCACCGTGCGGTAGGGCGCCTCCGCGTTGACGACCAGGAACAGCGGCGCGATCGCCGTGCTGACCACCGCGTCGAAGCTCTTCTTCGCGTCGTAGGGCAGCCGCGGATACAGCGCCTCGCCGATCGCGATCGGCGCCGCGGCGTGCAGCACCGTGTAGCCGTCGGGTGCGGCGCGCGCGACGTACTCGTTGGCGATGCGGGTGCCGGCCCCGGCCTTGTTCTCCACCACGAAGCGCTGCCCCAGCCGCGCGCCCAGCGCCTCGCCCAGCAGCCGCGTCAGGATGTCGTTGGCGCCGCCGGCACCATAGGGCGCGACGACGGTGACGGGCCGCGCCGGCCAGGTCTCGGCGCGGCCGAGGGTCGGGGCCAGGCCGAGCGCGGCGCAGGAAGCGCCCAGCAGGCGACGTCGGGTGAGGGTCATGGCAGTCTCCGGGTCGGGGTTGGCCGGCTCAGCCGAGCCGATGCAGCGGGGGATAGGCGTAGCGGAACTGCAGGTGCTCTTCCTGCGGCTGGTAGAGCCGCAGCACCACGTAGAAGGGCTCGCCGGCCGGGGCCGGCAGCCAGTGGTGGCCGGGGCCCGGGTCCTGCGCCTGCAGGCGCAGCACCAGCTCGCCCCCGGGGCCCGGCCGCAGGCCCGGGGTGCGGTCGCCGATCGAGTAGCGCCGCAGCGGGTTGTCGACGAACAGGCAGTCGCTGCGGCGGTACATCGTCAGCGACCAGAAGGCACCCACCCGCGGCAGGCCGCCGGGCGGGAAGCGCAGCTCGTAGGCCTGCGAGCCGTGCAGCGGGCGACCGTCGGCATCGACCTCGGCGGTGGGGTACATCGCCTCCTCGATGCCGAGCGCGCCGATCAGGTTGCGGGCCACCCGCGCCCGCGTCAGGTGATCGTCGCCCCAGTGGCTGCGCACCGCGACGGGCAGCGCCCACCCGCCGCCGAGCTGGCGCGGCTGGTCCTGCCGGCGCAGGGTCTCGTACACCGCCGGCAGTTGCCGCGCGACCGCGGCCGGCTCGAGCGGCCAGGCGAGCGCCTCGCCGGCGGGCAGCGGATTGCGCGCCAGCGCCGCGTCGACGCACGGGAGGAAGCGCGGCGCCGGCGGCGGCTCCGGCTCCTGTGCGTCGAGACCGGTGTCCAGGCGCCGGGCCGCGTCGCTGCCGTCGGCCCTGCGCAGCGCCAGCGCGTCCTGCAGCGCATGCACCTCGGCGAGGTCCGCCGCGCTGTCGTCGGCGAGGATGCGGCCGATGATCCAGACGTCGTGCCCCGGCGCGGCGATCACCTGCGACACGCCGGGGGGCACGCGCCCCGGCCCGTCCGGTCCGTGCATCAGCGTGCACTGGGGCCGCGATCCGGTGCTGCGGCGCCCGACGTAGGCGAAGGGGTTGGTCCAGGCGTCCAGCAGGCCGAGCGTCCAGTAGCGCGAACCGAAGTCCGGCGAGTGGATCAGCACCGGGCCCGCGGACAGGTCGAGCCAGGCATTGCTGTAGAGGGTGTCGTTGTTCGGGCTCACGACCTCCCGGTCGCCCGGGCCGAGCTTGCGGCGGGTGTGGGTGAACAGGTTGACCCAGCGCCGCGGCGCACGGCGGTCCTCGCTGGCGTAGCCCAGCCGCGGGTGGCGGCGCGCCGTGGTGGCGGCGCGCATGCGCATCATCTCGAACAGCGGCAGGGTCTGCACGAGGGCGTCGTGGACGTCGGCGTCGGTCATGGGGGCGTGGGAAGGGGCAGGAGCGGTTCAGGCGACGGCACCGCTGCGGCGCAGCGCCGCGATGTCCTCGCCGGCGTAGCCGAGCTCGGCGAGCAGGCCGTCGGTGTCGGCCCCGCAGGCGGGCGCGGCAGGCAGGCTGGCCGGCGCGTGGCCGTCGATGCGGTAGGGCCGGCCGAGCACCCGGTAGCCCGGTCCGGCGGGCTCCGGCGCGTGCACCAGCAGGCCGCCCGCCGCGAGGTCGGCGCTCTGCAGCACCTGCGCATAGCTGCGCACCGCACCGGCCACGATGCCGTGGCGGGTCAGCAGCTCGACGCAGGCCTCGCTGCTGTAGCCGGCGAGTCGCTCGCGCAGCAGCGCACGCAGCGCGTCCCGGTGCAGCACCCGCTGCTCGTTGCTGCGGAAGCGCGGGTCCTCGGCCAGCGCCTCGCAGCCCAGCACCCGGCACAGGCGCCGCCAGTGGTCCTCGGCATAGGCCGAGAGCACGATGCAGCCGTCACGCGTGGGCAGCACCTCCGCTGCGGGGGCGTTGTTCGGCTGGCCGTCGCCGCGCCGGGCCGGCTCCGGGCCGCCGCCGAGGTAATCGGCCCAGGTGGCGGCCTGCAGGTGCAGGGCCGTGTCCAGCAGCGAGGCCTCCAGCGTGGCCCCGACGCCGCTGCGCTCCCGCGCGAACAGCGCCGCCAGCACCGCCTGCGCACCCAGCTGGGCCGCGGCGGCATCGACGATCGGCACGCCCACCTTCTGCGGCGGGCGGTCGGCCTCCCCGGTCAGCCACATCAGGCCGCTCTCGGCCTGGGCGGCGATGTCGTAGCCGGGCCGCAGCCGCGAGGGGCCCTGGCTGCCGAAGCCGGAGATCGACAGGCAGACGAGCCGTGGAAAGCGCCGCCGCAGCACCTCGGGCGCGAGTCCCAGGCCCTCGACCACGCCGGGGCGCAGGTTCTGAACCAGCACGTCGGCACGCTCGATCAGCCGCAGCGCGACCGCATGGCCGTCCGCGTGCTTCAGGTCGAGCGCGATCGACTGCTTGCCGCGGTTGTAGGCGCGCACCATCGACTCGCCGTAGCGGCCGATCTGGCGGGCCTGGTCCCCGTCCGGGGGCTCGACCTTGACCACCCGGGCACCGAGCTCGGCCAGGGCCATCGCCGTGCCCGGGCCGGCGATGTACTGGCCGAGGTCGATCACCAGGATGCCGGCCAGCGGGCCGGGCGACGACAGGGACATCGGCGAAGGTCTCCAGGGTGTGCCGGCGGCGGCCCGCGAAGGGCTGCGCCGATCTGCTGCGCACGATAGGAGATGTGGTCATCCACGGAAACACAGTAATCTTGATGACGTGATCACATCGGGTGATCACCTGTTCCGAGCGCTTCCCATGACCACCGGCTTCGACTTCCTCGTGCGCCGCCTGCGGCTGCGGCACCTCGAACTGCTGCCGGCGCTGGCCGAGACGGGCACCCTGCGCGCGGCCGCCGGGCGCCTGCACCTGAGCCAGCCGGCCCTGAGCAAGATGCTGCGCGAGGCCGAGGAGGCACTCGGCGCGCGGCTGTTCGAGCGCACCCGCCAGGGCGTGCAGGCCACCGCCGCCGGACTCGCAGCGGTACACCGCAGCCGCGTGGTGCTCAGCGAGCTCGCACACGCGCACCGCGAGGCCGGGGCCCTGCGCAGCGGGGCCAGCGCGGTACTGCGCGTGGGGACCTTCTCGGTCACCGCGGCCGTGCCCGCCGCGGTGGTTCGGCTGCGGCAGGCGATGCCGGGAGCGGCGGTGCACCTGCACGAGGGCCGCGTGCGCGAGCTGGCGCAGCGCCTGCTCGAGGGCGAGCTGGACTGCGTGTTCGGCGCGCTCACCCCCGAGCTGCTGGCCAGCGACTGGCTGGCCTCGCTGCAGCACGAGCTGCTGCTGCCCGACCGGCTGTGCGTGCTGGCCGCCGAATCGAACCCGCTGCAGCGCCGGCGCCGCCTGCGCTGGACCGACCTGCGCACGGCGGCCTGGGCCGCGCCCCCGCGCGACACGCTGGTGCGCCAGGCCTTCATGGCGGCGTTCCTGAACGAGGGCCTGGACCCGCCCGAGCCGGTGATCGAGGCCATGTCCTCGGTCACCCTCGGCGCGGTGCTGCGGCTCGACCCCGCGCTGCTGTGCGCGGCGCGGCAGGAGCACGTGCGCGAGGAGGTGGCGCGCGGCGGCGTGCGGGCGCTGCCGGTCGGCCCCGTCGTCGAGCTGCCGCCACTGGGCCTGTTCACGCGGCGCAGCGCGGTGGCGCAGACGCCGGTGGTGCAGGCCTTCGCGCGGGCGATCCGCGAGGTGGGCCAGGCCGGAGGACGCGCCGGGCGCGGTGCTTGACGCAGCTCAAGGCCGCGGCCGGCGCCACGGACGATGCTGACGCACCCAACGAACCAGGAGCGCAGCGATGGCGATGATGAAGGCAGCGGTCTTCGTGGAACCCGGCCGCATCGTGCTGGAGGACAAGCCCATCCCCGAGATCGGCCCGCTCGATGCGCTGATCAAGGTCACCACGACCACCATCTGCGGCACCGACGTGCACATCCTGAAGGGCGAGTACCCGGTGGCGCGCGGCCTCACCGTTGGCCACGAGCCCGTCGGCGTGATCCACCGGCTCGGCTCGGCGGTGCAGGGCTACCGCGAGGGCCAGCGCGTGATCGCCGGCGCCATCACGCCCAGCGGCTGGAGCAACGCCTGCCAGTGCGGCTGCGGCTCGCAGGACGGCGCCGGCACCGCCCACGGCTGGAAGCCGCTGGGCGGCTGGAAGTTCGGCAACACCATCGACGGCTGCCAGGCCGAGTACCTGCGGGTGCCCGACGCGATGAACAACCTGGCACCGGTGCCCGACGGGCTGAGCGACGAGCAGGTGCTGATGTGCCCGGACATCCTGTCCACCGGCTTCGCCGGTGCCGAGCGGGCCGGCATCCGCATCGGCGACACGGTGGCCGTCTTCGCGCAGGGGCCGATCGGCCTGTGCGCCAGCGCCGGCGCGCGCCTGAGCGGCGCCACCACCGTGATCGGCGTCGACCGCCTGCCCGGGCGGCTGGAGATCGCACGCCGCATGGGGGCGGACTACGTGATCGACGCGAGCCGCTGCGACCCGGTGGAGGAGATCGTGCGCCTGACCGGGGGCCGCGGCGTCGACGTGGCGATCGAGGCTCTCGGCACCCAGGCCACCTTCGAGGCCGCGCTGCGCGTGCTGCGGCCCGGCGGCACGCTGTCCAGCCTCGGCGTCTACTCGAGCGACCTCGTGCTGCCGCTCGGGCCCTTCGCTGCCGGCCTCGGCGACCACCAGATCCTCACCAGCCTGTGCCCCGGCGGCAAGGAGCGCATGCGCCGGCTGATGGACGTGGTCGCCTCCGGCCGGATCGACCTCGGCCCGATGGTCACCCACCGCTTCCGGCTGGACGAGATCGAGCAGGCCTACGAGCTGTTCGCGAACCAGCGCGACGGGGTGCTCAAGGTGGCGATCACGCCCTGAGCCTGCGCGCCCGGCCCGACCGCACGCCCGGGGCCGCCGCGGCGGGCGCACCGAGCGAGGCGGCCACCTCGGCCACCAGCG
Organism: Pseudideonella sakaiensis; assembly: GCF_001293525.1. Taxonomy (GTDB): domain Bacteria; phylum Pseudomonadota; class Gammaproteobacteria; order Burkholderiales; family Burkholderiaceae_C; genus Ideonella_A; species Ideonella_A sakaiensis. The sequence goes on from NZ_BBYR01000006.1 coordinate 19,698, forward strand.
TGCGCAGCCACCGGTGCGCCGGGTCCTGCCGATGGCGAACATGCCAGGCCATGTGCATCGGGAAGCGGCCCAGGTCGACCGGCGCGGACAGCACCTTCAGCCGCGCATCCGCGGCCAGGCGGTCGCAGATCAGGCGCGGCAGCGTGGCGCAGTAGTCGGTGGCAGCGACGATCTCGGCCACCGCCGCGAAGTGCGTCACCGACACGGCCACGTCACGCGCCAGGCCCTGGCGCGCGAGGGCCTGGAACAGGCCCGCGCGCAGCCGGCCGGGCGGCAGCACGTTGACGTGCTTCAGCCGCTCGTACTGGGCCTTGCCGAGCCGGGCTCCGACGGCGGGATGGTCGGCACGCAGCACGCAGGCCAGGCCATCGTCGGCGACGGTCTGCACCACCAGGTTGTCGGGCGCCTCGTCCACGCGCCCGAGGACCAGCGCGGTGCTGCCGGACACCACGCCGGTGTCGGCGAGGTCGGTGCCGAAGGGCACGGTGCGCAGCCGGATGCCCGGGGCGAGGACGCCGAGCCGGGCCACGAGTGCCGGCACCAGCACGAACTCCACGTAGCTGTTCGGCGCGATGACGAAGGCCTGGTCGGCGCGCGCGGGATCGAAGTCCTGCTGGCCCAGCACCACCGCGTCGATCGTGGCCAGCGCCGCGGCCAGCGCCGGCGCCAGCTGCTCCGCCTTCGCGGTGGGGCGCATGCCGTAGCGCTCGCGGATGAACAGCGGATCCTGCAACAGCGCGCGCAGGCGCGCCAGCGCATTCGACAGCGCGGCCTGCGTCATCCCGAGGCGCTGCGCAGCGCGCGTCACGCTGCGCTCCTCCATCAGCACGGCCAGGATCGGCAGGAGGTTCAGGTCGTAGCGCATGCAGAAATATAGCCAGCAATAAATCCTGAATCCAGGAAATAAACTGGATCAATCGGAAGGCAGCGCCGACGATGGCGACATCGACCCCACCCAGGAGCTTTCCATGTCCCTCCAGACCCTGCTTCCCTCCCGCCTCGGCTTCGGCACCGCGCCGCTGGGCAACATGTTCCGCGCCATCCCCGAGGACGAGGCCCGCGCCACGGTGGACGCCGCCTGGCACGACGGCATCCGCTTCTTCGACACCGCCCCGTTCTACGGCGCCGGCCTGGCCGAGGCGCGGCTGGGCCAGGCGCTGCACGGCCGCGACCGCGACAGCTACGTGCTGGCCACGAAGGTCGGCCGCCTGGTGCTGGACGAGCTCGAGGACCCGGGCGCGCGCGACCTGGGCGAGAAGGGCGAGGTGTTCCGCCACGGCCGCGCCAACCGGATCGTCAACGACTACTCGGAGGCGGCCACGCTGCGCTCGATCGAGGACAGCCTGCGGCGCCTGCAGACCGATCGGCTGGACATCGTCTGGGTGCACGACGTGGCCCAGGACTTCTACGGCGACGAGTGGCTCGGCGTGTTCGAGAGCGCGCGCCGCGGCGCCTTCCGGGTGCTGGACCGCCTGCGCGACGAGGGCGTGATCCGCGCCTGGGGCCTCGGGGTCAACCGCGTGGAGCCGATCGAGCTGCTGCTGGACCTGCAGGGCCCGCGCCCCGACGGCTTCCTGCTGGCCGGCCGCTACACCCTGCTCGACCACGGCCGCGCGCTGCAGCGGGTGATGCCCCAGGTGGCCGCACGCGGCCTCGGCCTCGTGGTCGGCGGCCCCTACAGCTCGGGCGCCCTCGTCGGCGGGCCGAATTTCGAGTACGCGCCGATCACGCCGCCGATGCAGCAGCGCATCGGCGCCCTCCGCCGGATCGCCGCGGCGCACGGCGTCGGCATGAAGTCGGCCGGGCTGCAGTTCGCGCTGGCCCATCCGGCGGTGGCCGCGGTCATCCCCGGCGCGAGCCGGCCGGAGCGGCTGGCCGAGGACCGCGCGGCGCTCGAGGCGGCGGTGCCGGCCGCGTTCTGGCAGGCGCTGCGCGAGGCCGGCCTGGTGCACCCCGAGGCACCTCTGCCGCAGGGCGCGTGAGCCCGCCGGGCCGCCCCACGGGCGCGTGCCGGCGTGCCGCGCACGGAGGCCGTCCAGCTCGCCCCGGCCCCGCCCGCCGGTCGTTCGAGCCGGCGCGGGGGGGCGCTCAGCGGCCCGACGCGCCCTCGGGCGCGGCCCAGCCGCCGCCCAGGCTGCGGTAGACGGCCACCAGCGCCGCGGCCGTGCCGACCTGCGCCTGCACCAGCGCATCGCGCTGCTGCAGCGCCTCGCGCTCAGCGTCCAGCACGGCCAGGAAGTCGGTGACGCCGGCCTCGAAACGCAGGCGCGCCAGTTGCGATGCGGTCTCGGCCTGGCGTGCCGCCTCGTCGAGCTTCGCGGCACGCTGCGTCTCGCGCGTGAAGCTGCTGAACGCGCCCTCGGTCTCCTCCAGCGCGACGGCCAGGGTCTGCTCGAAGCGCGCCAGGCTCTGCTGCGCGCGCGCCTCGCTGCCCTTCACGCGGGCGCGCAGCGCACCGCCGTCCAGCGGCGTCCAGGTGATGCCGGCGCCCAGGGCCCAGCGGCCCGCGGCGGCCTCCAGCAGGCCGCTGCCGGTCGCCGCATTGAAGCCGAGCAGCCCCGACAGCGAGAGCCGCGGATAGAGCGCCGCGCGGGCGACACCGATGTCGGCCGTCGCCGCGGCCAGCTCGCGCTCGGCCGCGACCAGGTCGGGCCGGCGCTGCAGCCAGGCCTGCGGGGTGCCGACCGGCAGCGCGCCCAGGTCGGTCACCGGCAGGCTGGGCAGCGGCGCCGGCGCGGCCAGCGTGGCCATCAGCGCGCGGGGCGGCCGGGCGCTCAGCGTCGCCAGGCGCAGCATCGCGCGCTCGGCGGCGCCGTCCAGCGCGGGCAGGCTGGCCTCGGTGGCGGCCACCAGCCCGCGGGCGCGGGCCAGGTCCAGTTCGGTGCCCCGGCCGGCGTCGGCGCGCAGCTGGGTGATGCGCAGCGCCTCGCGCTGCTTCTCCAGCGCCTGCTCGGCGACCTGCCGGCGCTGCTGCAGCCCGCGCAGCTCGAGGTAGTTGCGCGCCACCTCCGCGGCCACCGCGGTGTGGGCCGCCCCGAGGCCCGCCTCGCTGGCGTCCACGCGCGCGGCGGCACCCTCGCGGCCGCGGCGGATGCCGCCGAACAGGTCGATCTCCCAGTTGGCGATGAAGCTGGCGTCGAGGGTGTTGCCGGTGCGGGCCTCGCGGCTGGTGCCGGGGCGCTGCGTCAGCGGCTGCACCGCCCGCTCGGCGCTGCCGCTGAAGCCGGCACCCGGGCGCCCCGCGGCCTCGGCCTCGCCCAGGCCGGCACGCGCCTCCTGCAGCCGCGCCTGCGCGATCCGCACGTCGCCGTTGGCCGCCAGCGCCGCGTCCACCAGCGCCGTGAGCGGGCCGTCGTTGAAGCCGCGCCAGAAGGCCGCGATGTCGGCCGACACCGGCCGGCTGTCGGGCTGGCCGCTGCCGGGCTGGATGAAGCTCGCGTCGAGCGCCGGCGCGGGGCGCTGGTGGTCGGGGCCGACGGCGGCGCAGCCGGCCAGGATCAGCGCGGCCACCAGCGCCACGGGCCCGGGGCTGGAACGGAACGGACGGGCCTCAGGCATGCGGGCCTCCTTCGGCGGTGGTGATGGCCACGGGAGCAGCCAGGGCGCGCCGGCGCGCGCGCCGCGAACGCAGCAGCACGTAGAACACCGGGGTGAGGAAGATGCCGAAGGCGGTGACCCCCAGCATGCCGGAGAAGACGGCGATGCCCATGGCCTGGCGCATCTCGCTGCCCGCGCCGCTGCCGACGATCAGCGGCACCACGCCGGCGCAGAAGGCGATCGAGGTCATCAGGATCGGCCGCAGCCGCATCCGGCAGGCGTGCACGATGGCCTCGAACAGCGACTCGCCATGGTCCTCGAGCTCCTTCGCGAACTCCACGATCAGGATCGCGTTCTTGCAGGCCAGGCCCACCAGCACCACCAGCGCGATCTGCGTGAAGATGTTCAGGTCGCCCGGCTGCATGAAGGGCGGGAAGCTCGACAGCCAGACACCGAACAGCGCCGACAGGATGCCCATCGGGACGATCAGCACGATCACCAGCGGCAGGCTCCAGCTCTCGTACTGCGCGGCCAGCACCAGGATCACCAGCAGCACCGAGATGGCCAGCACCGCGGCCAGCACGGGCAGCTTGACGGTGGTGCCGGGCACCGTGATGTCACGCGTCAGGCGATCCTGGTAGGCCAGCTCGGTCCACTCGTAGCTCATGCCGCGCGGCAGCGTGCGCTGCAGCAGCGCCTCGATCTCGGCCTCGGCCTGGCTCGACGAGAAGCCCGGGTTCGGGGCGCCGTTGATGTCGGCCGACGGGAAGCCGTTGTAGCGCGTCACGCGGGTCGGGCCGAAGGTCGGCGCCACCGTCATCAGCGAGCCGAGCGGCACCATCTCGCCGGCCGCGTTGCGCGTCTTCAGCGCGGTGATGGCCGAGGCGTCGCCGCGGAAGGGCGCGTCGGCCTGCACCACGACCTGGTAGGTCTTGCCGAAGCGGCTGAAGTCGTTGACGTAGAGCGAGCCGAGGTTGACCTGCATCGTGTCGTAGATGTCGCCCAGCGCGATGCCCATCTGCTTGGCCTTGGTGCGGTCCACATCGGCGAACAGCTGCGGCACGTTGATGTCGTAGCCGGAGTACGGCGTGCCGATGCTCGACTGCGGGTTGCCGTAGACCTGGCCCAGCGTGCCCCAGACTGCGCCATACAGGGCCTGCTCGCCGAGGCCGCCGCGGTCCTGCACCTGCAGCTTGAAGCCGCCGGCGTTGCCCAGCCCGTCCACCGCGGGCGGCGGCACGACGAACATGCGTGCGCCCTGGATGGACTGGATGGCCCCGTTGACCCGGCCGAGGATCGCGTACTTGCCGAGGTCCGGCGAGCGCCGCTGCTCGAAGGGCGCGAGCCCGAAGAACACGATGCCCTCGTTCGGCGCGGCCGAGAAGCCGGCGATCGACAGGCCGGGGAAGGCCACCGAGTCGACGATGCCGGGCACCTTCAGCGCGATCTCGCTCATCTCGCGGATCACGGCCTCGGTGCGGTCGATCGACGCCCCGGCCGGCAGCTGTGCGATGCCGATCAGGTACTGCTTGTCGGGCGCCGGCACGAAGCCGCCGGGCAGGCGCGCGAACAGCAGCGCCGTGGCGCCGAGCAGCACCGCATAGACCACCAGCGCGATCGACTTGCGCCGCACCAGCCCGCCGACCTGCCGGCCGTAGCCCGCGCTGGCGCGGCCGAAGACCCGGTTGAACCAGCCGAAGAAGGGGCCGAGCACCCGGTCGATGCCGCGCGTCAGCCCGTCCTTCGGCGCATCGTGCGGGCGCAGCAGCAGCGCCGACAGCGCCGGGCTGAGGGTCAGCGAGTTGAAGGCGGAGATCACCGTGCTGATGGCGATCGTCACCGCGAACTGCTTGTAGAACTGGCCGGTCAGGCCGGGCACGAAGGCCAGCGGCACGAACACCGCGCACAGCACCAGCGCGATGGCGATGATCGGCCCGGACACCTCGCGCATCGCCTTGATGGTGGCCTCGCGCGGCCGCAGGCCGGCCTCGATGTTACGCTCGACGTTCTCCACCACCACGATCGCATCGTCGACCACGATGCCGATCGCCAGCACCAGGCCGAACAGCGTGAGCGTGTTGATCGAGTAGCCCAGCAGCAGCAGGAAGGCGAAGGTGCCGACCACCGACACCGGCACCGCCAGCAGCGGGATGATCGACGCGCGCCAGGTCTGCAGGAACACGATCACCACGATCACCACCAGCGCCACAGCCTCGAGCAGCGTGACGACGACCTTCTCGATGGAGGTCTGCACGAAGCGCGTCGGGTCGTAGACGATGCTGTAGCTCACGCCGGGCGGGAAGCCCTTGCTGAGCCGGTCCATGGTCTCGCGCACGGTGCCCGACAGCGCCAGCGCGTTCGAGCCGGGGGCCTGGAAGATGGCGATGGCCGCCGCTTCCTTGTTGTTCAGCAGGCTGCGCAGCGCATAGCTGCCGGCCGACAGCTCGACCCGGCCGATGTCGCGGATGCGGATCAGGCCGCCGCTGCCCGGGTCGGCGCGCACGATGATGTCGGCGAACTCGGCCTCGGTCGTGAGCCGCCCCTGCGTGTTGACGGCGAGCTGGAACTCGGTGCCTGCCGGCGCGGGCGGCGCGCCGACGGTGCCGGCGGCCACCTGCGCGTTCTGCTCGCGGATCGCGTTCACCACCTCCGCCGTGGTGAGGTTGCGCGCGGCCAGCTTGCCCGGGTCGAGCCAGATGCGCATCGCGTAGTCGCCCGCGCCGAACAGCTGCACCGAGCCCATGCCGGGGATGCGCAGCAGGTCGTCGCGCACGTTGAGCTGACCGTAGTTGCGCAGGTACAGCGCGTCGCGGCTGTTGTCGGGGCTGACCAGGTGCACCACCATCGTCAGGTTGGGGCTGCTCTTCTCGGTCGTCACGCCGATCTGGCGGACGATCTCGGGCAGCCGCGGCAGCGCACGGTTGATGCGGTTCTGCACCGCCGTCTCGGCGGCCTCGGGGCTGGTGCCGATCTTGAAGGTGACGGTCAGCGCCATGCCGCCGTCGGCCGTGGCCTGCGAATCGAAGTACAGCAGGTTCTCGATGCCGCTGATCTGCTCTTCCAGCGGCGTGGCCACGGTCTCGCTGATGACGCGCGGGTTGGCGCCGGGGAACTGCGCGCGCACCACGATCTGCGGCGGCGACACCTCGGGGTACTCCGACAGCGGCAGCTTGAAGATGGCCAGCGCGCCGACCAGGAAGATGAAGATGGAGAGCACGGCCGCGAAGCGCGGCCGGTCGATGAAGAAGCGCGAGATGTCCATGGCTGGGCTCCGCGTCAGTTGCCGGCGGGGGCGGACGCGCCGGCCGCCGGGAAGATCGGCAGGCCGCGCGCATCCACCTTCAGCACCTGCGGCTTCACCGGGACACCGGGCATGATGCGCTGCAGCCCTTCGACGACGACGTGTTCGCCGGGCTTGACGGCGTCGCCCAGCACCACGCGCATGCCGTCCTGCAGCGTGCCCAGCCGCACCGCGCGGAACTGGGGCTGGCCGTCGGCACCCACCACCACCACCACCTTGCGGTCCTGGTCGGTGCCCACCGCGCGCTCGGGCACCAGCGTGGCGGTGTAGGGGGCGCTCGTCCCCATGCTGATGCGGGCCGACAGGCCCGGCACGAAGCGGCCGTCGCGGTTGTCGAAGCTGGCGCGCAGGCGGATCGCGCCGGTCTGCGGATTCAGGCGGTTGTCGATGAAGTCCAGCCGGCCCTGGTGCGGGTAGCCGGACTCGTCGGCCAGGCCGAGGCGCACCACCGGCGGCTGACCACCGGCCGCACGCACCCGCAGCAGGGTCTGCTCGCTGCCGTCGAAGTAGGCGTGCACGCGGCCGATGGCCGCGATGGTGGTGAGCGCCACCTGCTCGTTCACGAGGTTGCCGGCGGTCACCGCCGCACGCGACGCGCGGCCGGCGATCGGCGCCCGCACCGCCGTGTGGGACAGGTTGAGGCGCGCCACCTTCAGCGCCGCCTCGGCCGCCTCGATGTCGGCGGCGCTGGTACGGGCGCCCGCAGCCAGCTGCTCGGCCTCCTGCCGGGCGATCGCCTTGTTCTGCAGCAGCTTCTCGGCCCGCACGAGTTCGGCGTCGGCCAGCTCGCGCCGCGCACGGGCGGCGGCCAGCTGCGCGGACGCGCGGGCGACCTCGGCCTCGAAGGGCCGCGGGTCGATGGTGAAGAGCAGCTGGCCGCGCGCGAGGCTGGCACCGTCGGTGAAGTGGACCTTGTCGATGGTGCCGGCGACGCGCGGACGCACCTCGACGAACTCGGCCGCCTCGATGCGGCCGCTGAAGGTCTCGAGGTCGGTGACGCTGCGCTGCACCGCCGGCGCCACGCTGACGGGCATGGCCGGCGGCGGGCCGCCCTGGGCATCGGCGCGCCCGCTGCAGGCCGACAGCAGGACCGCGCTGGCCAGGCTCAGCAGGACCACCAGCGCCGGGACGAGCACACGCGCCGGTCGCCGGGCATCGGGGGTGTAGGCAGGCATGGGGAGCTCCTGTGGGGGGCCGGTGATCGGCCATGCGCCGGGCGGCGGGTGCCGGCCCAGGCGCTCGGATTGGGTAGAAACCCTGGAGTCTAGAGACTTTTTTGAAACTTTATTGATTCACCTGAGTCTGTAGGGATGAAAATGCACGCCAGTTGCAAGCTCGAGGAAACTCTGCGCACTGCGGCGGCTCACTCCCTTGTCATGCGATCCGACGACGACACCCCTTCCGCCGCCGACGACGCGGGCCCGCTCGCCGAGCAGGGCGACGACGCGCGCCTGCTGGCTGCGCTCGCGCTGGCGCTGGTGGACAAGCCGCGCGCCACGCTGCACGAGCTGGCGCAGGCCGTGGGCGTGAGCAAGGCCACGCTGTACCGGCACTCGCGCACCCGCGAGGAGCTCATCGATCGCCTGACCCGCCACGCCACCGGCTGCCTGCAGCGCGCGCTGGAGGAGGCGCAGCTCGACGAGGGGCCGGCGCGTGCGGCGCTGACACGCTTCGTGCAGGCGCAGCTGGAGCAGCGCGACATGGCCGCCTTCCTCGTCTACCAGTGGCAGCCCCAGAGCATCCAGAGCGAGGGCTGCGGCAGCAGCTGCGACGCCTACCTCGGCGCGCTGGACCGCTTCATCCTGCGCGGCCAGCGCGAGGGGGTGTTCCGCATCGACATCAGCGCACAAGCCCAGGCCGAGGCCCTGATCGCGCTGCTGACGGGCCTGGTGGATGCCGAACGCCGCGGGCGCGTGGCCCGCGCCGGCGTCGCGGCGGCCGTCGAGGCCCTGTTCCTCAACGGCAGCGCCGCCTGACGGCGGCTGCGGCCGCCAGCTTGCGCTGGATCAAGGCACGGCCGCTTGCGGCTCAAGTCGCGCGGCGCGGGACCGATACCCCGTGGACCCCTGCTCCCGCCCTCGCCTGCCGTGAACCGCCTCGACCCGAACGACTCCCTCCTCCTGACCGCGATGGGCGTGCTGGCGGCGGCCGCTGCCGCCTACGGCCATGCCCACGACGGCCTCGGGCTCGCGCTGGGCCTGGGCGCGCTGCTGCTGGGCGCGGCCACCGCGCTCGCCGCGCTGTCGCGCGGCCGCCTCGGCAGCCGGATCGGCCTGCCGGCGCTGGGCATGGCGATGGTCGCGCTGGTCATCCACACGGCCCGCGGGCAGACCGAGGCGCATTTCGCCGTCTTCGCCTTCCTGGCGGTCACCATCGTCTACCGCCACTGGCTGCCGGTGCTCAGCGGCGCGCTGACGATCGCGCTGCACCACCTGAGCTTCAACTACCTGCAGGCCTGGGGCTGGGGGCCGATGTGCTTCACGGAGCCGGGCCTCGTGCGCGTGCTCGAGCATGCGGCCTACGTGGTGGGCGAGGCTGCCATCCTGCTGATGCTGGCGGCCCGCTCGCGCGCCGAGTTCGCCGGCAACGAGCAGCTGTCGCGCATCGCCAGCCGGCTCGTCGCGGCCGACGGCTCGATCGACTTCGGCGCCGCGCAGCACGCCCGCCCGACGCCGGCCACCGCCAGCATGCTGGAGGCGCTGCGCCGCATCGAGTCCGCGATCGGCGCGGTGCGCGCGAGCATCGACGCCATCGCCACCGCATCGGGCGAGATCGCCCAGGGCAGCGACGACCTGAGCCGGCGCACCGAGCAGACCGCCAGCCGCCTGCAGGCCACCTCCAGCGCGATGGAGCAGCTCACCGGCACCGTCCGCCAGTCCGGCGATGCAGCGACGCAGGCGGATGCGATGGCGCGGTCCGCGTCCGAGGTGGCACGCCGCGGTGGCGACGTGGTGCAGCAGGTGGTGGCCACCATGCAGGACATCCATGCCGCCAGCCGCAAGATCGCCGACATCATCGGCACCATCGACGGCATCGCGTTCCAGACCAACATCCTGGCGCTGAACGCCGCGGTGGAGGCGGCGCGCGCCGGCGAGCAGGGCCGCGGCTTCGCGGTGGTCGCCGGCGAAGTCCGCCAGCTCGCGCAGCGCAGCGCCGAGGCGGCGCGCGAGATCAAGTCGCTGATCGGGAACAGCGTCGCGCGGGTCGAGGCGGGCAGCACGCTGGTCGGCCAGGCCGGCGACACCATGCAGGAGATCCTGGGCAGCGTCCACCGCGTGAACGACATCATCGGCCGGATCTCCGCCGCGTCCGCCGAGCAGAGCGCCGGCATCGGCGACATCAACCGGGCCGTGGTCGACCTCGACGGCATGACCCAGCAGAACGCCGCGCTGGTCGAGCAGTCCGCGGCGGCCGCCGGCAGCCTGCGCGAGCAGGCGGGTCGGCTGTCGGAGGCGGTGCGGCTGTTCCGGCTGCGCGAGGCGCGAGCGGCCTGAGCCCGTCAGCGGGTCGCGCTGGCGTCGGGCGCGGCCGCGCCGCGATGCAGCAGGAACTCGCGCCGCAGCCGTTCGGCGGGGCCGCCGCCGAGCATGGCGAAGAACACCACGACGTCCATCGCCACCGGGCTCGCGAGCGAGCCGAGCCGCAGCAGCGCGCCGCGCTCGAGGTCCTGCCGGATGAGCGAGGTCGGCAGCCACACCGCGCCCTCCCCGCCCAGCGCCAGCTCGCGCAGGCCCATCGCGAACTCGCTGATGCAGCGGACCACCACCTGCTGGCGCCGCATCAGCGCCGGCAGCGCCTCGGCGCGCAGGACCTGGCCGAAAAAGCTCTCCGGCGGGAAGCACAGCATCGGCACGGGATCACCCTCGGCGACACGGCGCAGGCGCCGGTGCAGGGCGGGCGCGGCCACGAGCACGAGGTCGTCCCGACCCAGCGCCTGACGCAAGGCGAACTGCGCGGGCACGTGGCAAGGGAGCGCCGGAGTCTCGTAGGTGAGCAGCACCTCCGCCTCGCCGCGCATCAGCATCGCCACGCTCTCGGCGCGGTTCTCGGAACGGATGCGGAAGCTCTGGTTCGGGTCCAGCCGGCGCAGCAGGGCCAGGAACTCGGGCATGTACGACGCCGCCAGCGTGTGCTGGGCGGCGATCGTGATGCCGCCGCTGTCCAGCGAGGCGGACTTCAGCATCGCGCGGAACTCGTAGATGCGCGACACCAGGTCGAGGATGGCCGGCTGGTTGTCGCGCGCCACGCTGGTCAGCTGCAGCGGCTTGCGGCTGCGGTCGATCAGCGTGACGCCGAGCCAGTCCTCGAGCATGCGGATGCGGCGCGAGAACGCAGGCTGGGAGACATGGCGCCGCTGGGCGGCTGCCGAGAAGCTGCCGGTCTCGATCAAGGCGACATAGTCGTCCAGCCACTTCAGTTCCATCGGCGCCACCCCTGAGAAGGGCGCCATTGTCAGGGCCCGGTGGACACGGGACCCTCAGGCGGCTCTCGCGGGAAGCGGCGACTGCAGGAACTCCCCCACCAGCGCGTGGAAGAGCGCCGGGCGCTCGAGGTGCAGCGCATGCGAGCAAGCCGGCAACACCGCGAGCGAGGCGCCGGGGATGGTGCGCCAGAGCGCCTCGATGAGCGGCCAGCCGTAGGAGCGATCATGCTCGCCCCAGACGACGAGCGTGGGTGACGGGATCGCGGCGAGCCGGTCGCGCCCATCCCAGGCTTCCATCGCGTCGAGCCCGGCGCGCGCGGCCTGCGCGCTGGCGCACACGGCCAGCGCCGCCAGCGCGGGATACGCCGGCGAACGCTCGCGCTCCAGCAGCCAGGTGGCGGAGGTGCGGCGCGCCATGCGCTCGATGCCCTCCTCCGCCAGGCGCTCGCGCGAGCGCTGCATGGTCTCGAAACGGCCCGGGATGCTGCCCAGCGCCGCCGTGGCGCAGAGCACCAGCCGCAGCACGCGCGCCGGCGCCTGGTGCACCATCTCCTGCACGACCATGCCGCCCATCGAATGGCCGAGCAGGTGGAAGCGCTCGATGCCCAGCGTGTCCAGCGTCGCCAGCACCGCGCGCGCGTGCGCCGCGATGTCGCCGGGAGCGCTGCGGTCGGCGGCTGCGCCGTAGCCGGCGAGGTCGGGCGCGATGACGTCGAACTGCCGGCCCAGGGCATCGATCTCGGCGATCCATTGCGACGAACCGCCCAGGAAGCCGTGCACCAGCACGAGCGGCTCGCCCCGGCCGGCGCGGCGCACGGGCAGCGGGAGCGGGTTCATTTCATCGCCTGCGGCAACCATGTCGCGACCTCCGGGACAGCGATCAGCAGCGCGATCAGCGCGCACATGCTGGCAATGAAGGGCAGGCAGCCGGTGATGACCTCGCCGATCGCGATCGTGCCGCGGCTGACGCCCTGGATGACGTAGAGGTTGAGCCCCACCGGCGGCGTGAGCACCGCGATCTCCATCGTGATCGTGTAGACGATGCCGAACCAGACCAGGTCGAAGCCCGCGGCCTGCATCAGCGGGAAGATCGTCGGCAGCGTGATGAAGGTCATCGACACGGGCTCGAGGAACATGCCGAGCACCAGGTAGAAGACGATCACGATGGCCAGCACGAGCCAGGGCCCGAGCTGGTAGGACATGAACAGCTCGGTGAACTGCTGAGGCACCCGGTAATAGGTCATCACGAACCCGAACAGCACGCCGGCCGACAGCAGCAGGCCGAGGTAGCCCATCGTGCGCATCGTGGCGAACAGCGCGGCCTTGAATCCGGCGAGGTCGAGGCCGCCGACACCGAAGGCCAGGATCACCGTCAGCAGCGCCGCCACCGCCGCGGCCTCGGTCGGCGTGGCGATGCCGGTGTAGATCGACAGCGTGATGACCAGGCCGATGGCGAAGATCGGTCCGACCGAGACGAGCATCTGCCGCAGGCTGCTGCGTTGCGACCGGTCGACCGAGGGAATGTGCGAGGGTCGCACCCGGCCCCACACGTAGACCACCCCGCAGAACAGCAGCACCAGCACCAGGCCGGGCACGATGCCGGCGATGAAGAGCTCGCCGATCGAGGTGTCGGTGACGATGCCGTAGAACAGCAGGATCAGGCTCGGCGGGATCAGCACGCTCAGCGTGCCGCCCGCGGCGAGCACGCCGCTCGACAGGCGGTTGTCGTAGCCGAGCTTCTGCATCTCGGGCAAGGCCACGCCGCCGATCGTCAGCGAACCCACCATCGACGATCCGCACACCGCGCCGAAGCCGGCGCAGGCGGCGATGCTGCCGTAGGCCGCCGAGCCGCGCACGCGCACGCCGCGGTGCATGAACGCATAGAGGTTCGGCCCGATGCTCGAGCGCCCGATCAGCTCGCCCAGGAACACGAACAGCGGCACGGCGAGCAGCACGTAGTCGATCCACACGCCCCACAGCTTGAGCTCGCTGCTGACGAGCGCGGTCGACCAGCCCTGGATGTAGAAGAGGAAAGGCAGCGACGCGGCCGCCAGCGCAAAGGGGATCGACAGCCCGATGCCGATGAACAGGACCAGCAGCAGCAGCAGCCCGGCCCCGACGTGATACCACTCCATGGGTGCTCCTGCGTCAGTGTTCGGTGTCCGGCCGCGGCTCGGCCAGCAGGGCTGCCAGACGCAGCATGACGTACAGCGTGAACACCGTCAGGGCCAGGGCCCCCGGGGTCCAGAACATCCAGCGAGGCCACAGCAGGATCTCCGACGCGGCCCCCGAGTCGAAGGCGCGCAGCGTGGCGTCGATGCTCGCGATGGCGAAGAAGCCGCCGACGATGCTCATCAGCACCAGGTTCAGCAGGTCGAGGCTGCGCCGGCCGCGCGGCCCCAGGGCATCGCGCAGGAAGAGCACCTTGGGATAGGCGTCCTCCTTCAGCGCGAAGGCCAGGCCGAGGAAGGCGGCCGGGAACAGCAGCAGCGCGGTGGCCTCCGTCACCGTGCCGTCGGGCCGGCCGACCACGTAGCGCATGAAGACGCCATAGGAGATCCACAGCATCTGCACGACGACGATCGCCGCACCGGCGCCGGCCAGGAGGATGGCCACGCGTTCCGCATGGCGCAGCAGGGTCGCGAGCATCGGCTACTCAGAGCGAGTTCCTGGCGAACAGCGCGCGCACCTTGCCCGCCAGCTCGGGCCCGCAGGCGCTGTCGACCTCGGCCTTCCACTTGGTGGCGATCGCATCGGCCATCGCCTTGCTGCGGGCCCGCGGCAGGGTGGTGACGGTGCCGCCCTGCTTCACGGCGTCCGCGATGCTCGTGTCGACCGACTTCTCGTACTCGGGCTTGAGCCAGACCTCGGACTCGCGCGCCGCGGCCAGCAAGGCCGTCTGGTCGGCCGGGCTCAGCGCGTCGAACTTGCGCTTGTTCACCATGTAGACGATGTTGCCGTAGAACATCCCGGCCTTGACCATGTGCGGCATCACGCCCCACAGCTTCCACGCGCTGTAGGTGGCCACGCCCATGTTGATGCCATCGACCACGCCGCGCTCTGCCGACTGGAACACCTCCTTCGGCGCGATGAACACCGGCTTGCCGCCCCAGGTCTCGATCATCGTCGACACCAGCGGTCCGATCGAACGCACCAGCTTGCCGTCGAGCTTGCCGATGTCCACGCCCGGCGTCTTGAACCACCACTCCTGGTCGTAGGAGTAGTTCGAGTTGATCAGCGGCACCAGGCCGGCCTTCGCGGCCTCGGGCTTCATCAGCGCGGCATAGTCGGCATCGAGCTGGATCTGCTTGCCCATGTCGACCACCATCGGGTAGAGCGACGTGGCTCGGAAGCAGGGCAGGCGCTTGTCGGCCGGCATCCAGCTGATGTCCGAGACGCCCCCGAGCACCGCGTCGATGCCCTCGCTCCAGCCGTGCAGCGTCGACGAGGGGAAGATCTCCACCTTGACCCGGCCGGACGTCTTCGCTGCGGCGAGTTCCGCGAACTTCTTGAAGCCCTGGTAGCGCACGTCGACCTCGTTGACGTAGGTCGAGAGGCGCAGCGTGGTCTGCGCCGCGGCCGGGCTGAGCCAGGCCGCGGCCGCCAGGGCCAGCGCGCCCAGGCGCAGCAGGGATGCGGAAGGGGAACGGGACATGCACTTCTCCTTGAAGCGGAAACGGAGTCAGGACGTGGGGAGGCCGAAAGCCGAGGGATAACCGAACAGCGCGGCCGAGCCGCCCGTGTGCAGGAAGACGACGTTCTGGCCGGCCTGGAAGCGCCCCTGGCGCACCAGGTCGATCAGCCCGGCCATGCCCTTGCCGGAGTACACCGGGTCGAGCAGCAGGCCCTCGGTGCGGGCGAGCAGCGTGACGGCCTCGACCATGCCGGGCGTCGGCAGGCCGTAGCCGTCCCCGACGTGGTCGCAGTTCGCCTCGACGGCGCTGCGCGGCAGCTCGCCGCGCAGGCCCAGCAGCGCCCAGGTGCGGCAGGCCAGGTCGTAGACCATGCTCTCCTGCTTCTCGCGCGCTGCGCGCACGCCGATGCCCAGCAGCCGCATCGGGCTGTTCAGCGCCTGCACCCCCACCACCAGGCCGGCCTGGGTGCCCGCGCTCCCGGTGGCGTGCACCAGCGCGTCGATGCGCAGGCCGCGCTCGGCCGACTGCTGCACCAGCTCGAGGGCCGCATTGGCATAGCCGATCGCGCCCAGCGGGTTGGAGCCCCCACCCGGGATCACGTAGGGCCGGCGGCCCTGCTGGCGCAGCCGCGCGGCCACGGCCTCCATCTCCGCCTGCATGTCGGCGCCGCCCGGCCGGCGCTCGACGGTGGCCCCGTGCAGGCGGTCGAGCAGCACGTTGCCGCCGTCGGTGTAGTCGGGGGCGGTGTAGCCGGTGCGGTCTTCCAGCAGCACATGGCACTGCAGGCCCAGCCGGGCAGCCGCCGCGGCGGTCTGGCGCGCGTGGTTGGACTGCGTCGCGCCCTGCGTGATCACCACGTCGGCGCCAGCGGCCACCGCGTCGGCCATCAGGAACTCGAGCTTGCGGGTCTTGTTGCCGCCGGTGGACAGGCCCGTGCAGTCGTCGCGCTTGACCCACAGGCGCGGGCCGCCGAGCAGGCGCGAGAGATTGTCCAGCGGTTCGAGCGGCGTCGGGAAGTGACCGAGACGGACTCTGGAGAATCGGGCGATGTCCATGATTGCATTCCTCTTGCGATGAGGAGCATGTTCGGGTCTCCCGACGTCGGCGTCCAATCGAATGATCGGGCCGTATTTTTCGATTTGCGCATACAGCGCCCGGCTCGGCGCAAGGTCACGCCAGGCCGTGCCGGCCGCCCCCGGGCCATGGCGAGCGGCCCGCGCATCCTGCGGGCACATCGCCACCGGCCGGCGCGCAGGCGCAGGGTCAGCCGCTGCGCAGGCTGGACCCGCGCACCAGCAGGCGGCCCTGCAACACGACGCGACGGGGCGCCCGCGCCGGCTCGGCCAGGCGCTGCAGCAGCAGTTCGGCCGCGCTGCGCCCGATGTCGTCGGTCGGCTGGGCCAGCACCGTGATGGCCGGCTCGGTCATGCTCGTCCAGTCGTTGTCGTCGAAGCCGGCCAGCGCGAGCGCGTGGGGCATCGCCAGGCCGGCGGCCCGCACCGCGCGCCAGGCGCCGAGGAGCAGCAGGCCGCTGGTGGCCAGCAGCGCGTCGGGCCGCGTGGCCGCCGGTCCGGCCAGCAGGCGCGCCGCGCCGGCCTCGCCTGCCGCGGCGTCCGGCCGCAGCGCCACCACGTGCGGCGGCAGGCCCGCGTCGCGCAGCGCCGCCTCGTAGCCGGCCTGGCGCTGCTGGCCGGTGGTGCTGCGCGCGCCGGCCAGCAGCGCGATGCGCCGGCAGCCCTGGTCCAGCAGGTGCCGGGTCAGCATGGCCGCCGCCCCGACGTTGTCGAGCAGCACCGCCTCCGTGGCCGACCCCGGCGGCGCGCGGTCGACCAGCACGAGGGGGAACGGCCACGGGCCCGGCGCGTGCTGCTGGGTGAACTCGAGCGTCGGCGCCAGGATCACGCCGCTCGCGCGCTCATCGGCCATGAGCTCGAGGTAGGTCCGCTCCTTCGCCGGGTCCTCGTCGCTGTTGCAGAGGATCAGGCGCAGACCGGCCGCATACGCCATGTCTTCCACGGCCCGGCTGATCGCGGTGAAGAAGGGGTTGCGGATGTCGGCGACCACCAGCCCGATCAGCGAGGTGCGGCGCTGGCGCAGGCGCCGCGCCGCCAGGCTGGGCCGCCAGCCGAGCTCGGCCATGGCCTGCTGCACGCGTTCGCGCAGCGCCGGACGAACCGCCTCGGCATCGCTCAGCACGCGCGAGACCGTGGTCCTCGAGACGCCGGCGCGCTGCGCCACGTCCTTGATGCTGGCGCGCTCAGGCGCGGAGGGAGGCACGGAGGAAGGCATGCGGATCGCCTCGTCTTGGTATCGATTCCTGGATTCTCGGCAGCCTGACCGGCATTAACGTCCCCGAAAGATCAGTATTTACCCTCGTTTGACCCCATTCGAACCGCGGAATCCTGGACGGCAGCGAGTCGATGGCCGAATAATTCTGGAATCGATTCCAAGAATGCTGGAGACACCGTGGAGCCCAACGCCACCACCCCCGTCCAGGTCCGGCTGGACGCGCACCCCGTCGACCGTGACGATGCCGTGCGCAGCGCCGGCGCGCTGCTGGTGCAGGCCGGCTTCTGCGATGCGGCCTACGTGGACAGCCTGCTGCGCCGCGAGCAGGTCGCCACCACCTGGCTGGGCCAGGGCGTCGCGATCCCGCACGGCATGGTCGAGGACAAGGGCCTGGTGCGCCGCACCGGCCTGGCGGTGCTGCAGGTGCCGCAGGGCGTGGCCTGGGGCAGCGCCGGCCGGCCGGTGCAGCTGGTGGTGGCCATCGCGGCGGCCTCGGACGAACACATCGCCGTGCTGCGCCGGCTCACGCGCCTGATGCGCGACGAGCGCCGCATCGCGCAACTGGTGCGCACGCCACGCGCCGAGGACATCGTCGCCGCGCTGACGAGCGACAGCGCGCCCGAGGCCGGCGCCCTGCCCGCGCAGGACTTCGCGCGGGGCCTGGACCTCACGCTGAACTACCCGAACGGGTTGCATGCCCGTCCCGCCGGCCAGTGGGCGCAGCTGGCGGCGCGCTTCCAGGCCGCGCTGCGGGTCCGCCATGGCGACGCGGTGGCCGATGCCGGCAACGTGGCCGCGCTGCTGAGCCTGGGCGCGGGCCGGGGCGCCGCGCTGCGGCTCTCGGCCGAGGGCCCGGACGCCGACGCGGCGCTGGCCGCGCTGCGCGAGCTGGTGCAGCGCCTCGGCGACGAGGAAACCCGGCAGGCCGGGCAGGCCGCCGCCCGCCAGGCGCAGGCCCAGGGGCTCGGCCGCCTGCTCGGCGACTGGCAGCCGGCCGCCCGCCAGACCGTCTGCGGCATCGCCGCCAGCCCCGGGCTGGTGATCGGCACGCTGGTCAGCGCCGAGGCCGCCACGCTGGAGGTGGCCGATGCGCACCTGGGCATCGCCGAAGAGGCGGCCCGGCTCGACCGCGCGCTGAACGCCGCCGCGGCCCAGATCCATGCCTTGGCCGAGCAGGCCCGCGCGCAGGGCCGTACCGAGCAGGCCGGCATCTTCGACGCGCACGCCCAGCTGCTGCGCGACGGCGCGCTGCTGCGCGAGGTCAGCCGCCTGGTGGTGCAGGCCCACGGCGCGGCGTGGGCCTGGCGCCACGTGCTGAGCGGGCGCGTGGCCGCCCAGCGCGCCCTGCCCGACGCCACGCTGGCCGCACGCGCCGCCGACCTGCAGGACGTCGGCGAGCGCGTGCTGCGGCATCTGCTGGGCCGCGGCGACGAGGCCGGCACGGACCCGTCCGCCTGGCCGCGCGACGCCCTGCTGCTGGCCGACGACCTCTCGCCCTCGGTCACCGCGCAGATCGACGTGCAGCGCGTGAAAGGCTTCTGCACCGCGCGGGGCGGCCCGACCGCCCACACGGCCATCCTGGCGCGCGCGCTGGGCCTGCCGGCCGTGGTGGCCGCGGGCCCCGGCCTGCTGCAGCTGCCCCCCGGCGAGCGCGCCATCCTCGACGGCTACCGCGGCCGGCTGCACATCGCGCCGACCGAGGCCGCGCTCGGCGAAGCACGGGCCCTGATCGACCGGCTGGCCCGGCACCAGGCCGAGGAAGCCGCCAGCCGCCTGCAGCCCGCCACCACCACCGACGGCCACACGCTGGAGATCGCCGCCAACGTGAACCGCGCCGACCAGGTGCCGCGCGCGCTCGAGCAGGGCGCCGAGGGCGTGGGCCTGATGCGCACCGAGTTCCTGTTCCTGGAACGCGACCACGTGCCCGGGGAGGACGAACAGTTCGGCGTCTACCAGGCGATGGTGCAGGCCCTCGGCGGCCGCCCGCTGATCGTGCGCACGCTGGACATCGGCGGCGACAAGCAGGTGCCGCACCTGAACCTGCCGGCGGAGGAGAACCCCTTCCTGGGCGTGCGCGGCGCGCGCCTGTGCCTGCAGCGCGACGACCTGCTGCTGCCGCAGCTGCGTGCGCTGGTGCGCGCCGCGCAGACGGGGCCGCTGTCCATCATGTTCCCGATGATCAGCACGGTGGACGAGGTCCGGCGCCTCAAGGCCCGCCTGGCCGAGGTGCAGCGCGCGCTGGGACTGACCGGCACCGCCATCCCCGTGGGCATCATGATCGAGGTGCCGTCCGCCGCGCGCCTGGCCGACCGGCTGGCCCCGCACGTCGACTTCTTCTCCATCGGCACCAACGACCTCACGCAGTACACGCTGGCCGTGGACCGCCAGCATCCGCAGCTGGCCGGCATGGCCGACAGCCTCCACCCCGCCGTGCTGCGGCTGGTCGCCGACACCGTGACCGGTGCGCGGCGGCACGGGCGCTGGGTGGGCGTGTGCGGCGGCCTGGCCGGCGAGCCGCTGGGCGCGGCGCTGCTCGCAGGCCTGGGCGTGCAGGAACTGAGCATGAGCGTGGGGGACCTCGGCGCCATCAAGGCCCTGCTGCGGCGGCACGGCCTGGCCGAGCTGCAGGACCTGGCCCGGCAGGCGCTGGACATGGACGATGGCGAGCAGGTGCGCGCGCTCGGCGCACGCCTGCGCAGTGCCGCGGAGGGCGTGTGATGACCGGGACGCTGCAGGTCGTGACCCTGACGCCGAACCCGGCGATCGACCACACGGTCACGCTGGAACGGCTGGTGCCGGGCGCCGTGCACCGGGCGCGGTCCGAGCAGTTCGAGGCCGGCGGCAAGGGCATCGGCGTGGCCGCCGTGCTGGCGGCGCTCGGCGTGCGCGTGGCCGCGGGCGGCTGGCTCGGCGCGGAGAACCCGCAGCGCTTCGAGCGCAGCTTCGCGCAGGCCGGCATCGTGGACGCGATGTGGCGCGTGCCGGGCCGCACCCGCACCAACATCAAGCTGGCCGACGCCGAACGCGGCGAGACCACCGACATCAACCTGCCGGGCATCGCCTTCGACGCTTCGCTGCTGGCCGGCGCCGAGGCCGGCCTGCTGCAGACGCTGCGGCCGCGGGTCGGCCCCGGCACCTGGCTCACCGTGGCCGGCAGCCTGCCCCCCGGGGTCACCCCGGCCGACCTGGCGCGCCTGGCCGACACGCTGCGCGCGCAGGGCGCGCGGCTGATGCTGGACACCGGCGGCACCACGCTGCGCGCGCTGCTCGAGGTGCTGCGTCCGGCGCCCGACTTCGTCAAGCCCAACCGCGCGGAGCTGGAAGACCTGGTCGGCCACCCGCTGCCCTCGCCGGGCGCCGTGGCCGACGCGGCCGCACAGCTGCAGCAGCGCGGCGTCGCGCTGGTCGTGGTGTCCCTCGGCGGCGACGGCGCCGTCATCGCCAGCCAGGGCCGGCGCTGGTTCGCTGCCACGCCACCCGTGCCCGTGGCCACCACCGTGGGCGCCGGCGACGCGCTCGTGGCCGGCACGCTGGCCGCACTGATCCGCGGCCGCGCGCCGCTGGACGCCGCCGTGTTCGGCATGGCCTGCGCGGCCGCGCGCATCCAGCGCATCGCCCCCGGCCTGCCGCCGCTCGCCGAGATCGACGCGCTGGCCGCGCAGATCCGGCCCCACGCCCTCTGAACGAGCCCTCTGAACGACGGAGACACCCGCCATGGCCCCCCTCCTTGCCATCACCGCCAGCCAGGCCGGCCCCGCGCACAGCTTCATGCTGGGCGAGGCACTGCGCGCGGCCGCCGCCCGCCTGGGGCACGAGCTCGAGCTGCGCGTGGTCAGCAGCTTTGGCACCCCGGAAGGCTTCTCGCCGGAGGCACTGGCCGCCGCCCCGGCCGTGATCCTGGCGGCGGACGCGGGCAGCGGCATCGACCGCCGCGGGCTGCCGGCCGACCGGCTGCTCGAGGTCGCCCCCGAGGCGGTGTTCCGTGATCCGGGCCAGGTCGTGCAGCAGGCGCTGGCGCGGCTGGGCATCGCGACGGCGCCTGCGGCGCCCGCGGTGCCCGCCGCCGGCCCGCCGCTGCGCATCGTCGCGATCACCGCCTGCCCGACCGGCGTGGCCCACACCTTCATGGCCGCGGAGGCGCTGGAACAGGGCGCGCGGGCGCGGGGCCACCGGATCCACGTCGAGACGCAGGGCTCGGTCGGGGCCCAGAACACCCTGGGCGCCCAGGCCATCGCCGAGGCCGACCTCGTGCTGATCGCCGCCGACACCCAGGTCGACCGCGCACGCTTCGTCGGCAAGCGGCTGTACAGCGCGAGCACCAAGGCCGCCATCCACGACGCCACCGCACTGATCGGCCAGGCGCGCGCCGAAGCGACCCCCTGGCAGGCGGACACGGCGCCCGCGGCGGCGACCGCGGCCCCGGCCGCCGCGGCCACCCGGTCCGCCGCCAGCGGCCCCTACAAGCACCTGATGACCGGCGTGTCCTTCATGCTGCCCTTCGTGGTCGCGGGCGGCCTGCTGATCGCGCTGGCCTTCGCGCTGGGCGGCATCTACGTCTACGACGACGCGCACCAGGGCAGCCTCGGCTGGTCGCTGTTCCAGGTCGGCGCCAAGGCGGCCTTCGCGCTGATGGTGCCGGTGCTGGCCGGCTACATCGCCTTCTCGATCGCGGACCGCCCCGGCATCGCGCCCGGCATGATCGGCGGCATGCTCGCCGGCACCGTGGGCGCGGGCTTCCTGGGCGGCATCGCCGCGGGCTTCATCGCCGGCTATGCGGTGAAGGGGCTGAATCGCTGGATCCGGCTGCCGCGCGGGCTGGAGGGGCTCAAGCCGGTGCTGCTGCTGCCGCTGCTGGGCTCGGCCATCGTCGGCCTGCTGATGCTGATGGTGATCGGCACGCCGGTGGCGGCCGCGATGACCGCGCTGACCGAGTGGCTCAAGGGCATGCAGAGCACCAGCGCCGTGCTGCTGGGCATCGTGCTGGGCGCGATGATGGCCGCCGACATGGGCGGGCCCATCAACAAGGCGGCCTACGTGTTCGCCACCTCGCTGATCGCCAGCGGCGTGGCCACGCCGATGGCCGCCGCGATGGCCGCGGGCATGGTGCCGCCACTGGGCATCGCGCTGGCCTGCCGCCTGTTCCCCAGCCGCTTCAACGCCGAGGAACGCGAGGCCGGCAAGGCTGCCGCGGTGCTGGGCCTGGCCTTCATCACCGAAGGCGCCATCCCCTTCGTGGCGCGCGACCCGCTGCGCGTCATCCCCGCCTGCGTGCTCGGAGCCGCCACGGCCGGCGCGCTGTCGATGGGCTGGGGCGTGGCGCTGCAGGCGCCGCACGGCGGTGTGTTCGTGCTGGCCATCCCGAACGCGGTGAACCACCTGCTGCCGTACGGCGCGGCCCTCGTGGCCGGCAGCGTGGTGACGGCGCTGGCGCTGGGGCTGCTGAAGAAGAAGGTCGGCGCGTGAGCCTGCCGCAGCGCGACGGGGTGCCGGGTCGGGATCAGTCGTTCGGGGTGAAGCCGGCAGCCTGCACGACCGGCCCCCACAAGGCCAGCTCGCGCGCCTGCAGGCGGGCCAGCTCAGCCTCCGTGGTCGGTGCCGGCACCAGCCCCAGCACGGCCACCCGATCCTTCGCGGCCGGTGTGCGCAGCCCGGCGGTGACCGCCGCGCGGATCTTCTCGGCAGACGCCGGCGGCATGTGGGCCGGCCCGTAGAGGCCGAACCACAGCGGCACGTCGATGTCGATGCCGAACTCCTTGAACGTCGGCACGCCCTCGACGAAGCTCGAGCGGCTTTCACCCGAGGTGGCGAGGATCCGCAGCTTGCCGGCCTTGTGCAAGGCCAGGGCCTCGGTGACCGGCGTGACGGCCATCGGCACGACGCCGGCGACGAGGTCGAGCAGCGCGGGCATCGATCCGCGGTACGGGACGTGCGTCAGCGGGATGCCCAGTTCCTTGCCCACCGTGATGCCGAGGAAGTGGGGCAGCGTGCCGGCGCCGGGCGAGGCGAAGCTGGTCTTGTCGCCGGCGGCCTTCAGAGCGGCGCGCAGGCCGGCGGCATCGCGCGCCGTGATGGTCGACGCCACCGTGAGGGCGTAGTCGCCGACCGCCAGCCGCGTGATCGGCGTGAAGTCCTTCGTCGGGTCGAAGCGCAGCGACTTGAAGACGTGCGGGAACAGGGTCATCGGCCCCTGCGGCGCCACCAGCAGCGTGTCGCCGTCGGGAGCTGCGTTCTTCACCTGTTCGACGGCCAGGCGCCCGGCTGCACCGGTCCTGTTCTCGACGACCACCGTGCGGCCGAGCGTCGTCTGCAACTGGTCGGCCACGAGGCGCGCCAGCGAGTCGACGCTGCCGCCCGGCGCGAAGCCGGTGATGACCTTCACCGGCGTGGTCTGGGCAGGGGCCGGCGCCCCGAGCAGCAGGCCGGCGACGGCCGCGACGGCGGCCAGCCCTCGATGAAGCTTGAGCATGCGATGTCTCCGTGGTCTTTGCGCGGCTGCAGTGCCGTGCGGTGGGTGGAATCGTTCGGTCTCTCTCTCGTGGTCGCGGGCGGCGTGAGGGCGTTCAACGCTGCGGCATGTCCTTCGCCGAGTAGCCCAGGCTCACCGTCGCGTCGGCCGGTATCGGCGGCATCGTGGCGTCCCAGGCCAGCCAGGCCTCGCGCATCGCCTGCAGGCGCCGCGGGTCCCGGCCGGCCAGGTTCGCGCGCTCGCGCGCATCGGCCGCGATGTCGAACAGGTACTCGTGCTCGTCGACCTGCAGGTACTTCCAGCGTCCATCGCGCATCGCACGCTGGCGGCGGTGCTTCATGCGCCAGTACATCGGGCGCTCGAAGCGATCCGCGGGCCGTTGCAGCAGGCCTCGCAGCGAGACACCATCGAGCGGGAAGTCCGGATGCGGCTGGCCACCGCCGAGATCGAGCATCGTCGCCGACCAGTCCATCGTCATGCAGTGCTGGTCGCTGTGCGATCCGGCCGCGATCCCGTTCGGCCAGTGCGCGACCCAGGGCACGCGGATGCCGCCCTCGGTCAGGTCCATCTTGCCGCCCACCAGCGGCCAGTTGTCGGAGAAGCGCTCGCCGCCGTTGTCGCTGGTGAAGACGATCAAGGTGTCGTCGAGCAGGCGCTCGTCACGCAGCGCCTGCACCAGCTGGCCGATGCCCTCGTCCATGTGGTGGATCATGCGGCGGTAGCGGTCCACGTTGCCGCCATGCAGGTGAAACAGGTTCGCGGCCACTTCGGGCGCGATCCCGGCATCGTCGCGGGTCTCCCACGGCCAGTGCGGTGCGGTGTAGTGCAGGCTCAGGAAGAAGGGCTGGCCGTCGCGCGCCCGCTCGGCGCGGTGCTTCACGTGGTCGACGGCACGCGCGGAGAGGACATCGGTCAGGTAGCCGACCTCGCGGTGGGGCTCCTCGCCGAGATACAGGTCGTGGTCACCGCTGCCCGAGCAGTGCGTGAAGTAATCGACGCCACCGGCCATGATGCCGAAGAACTCGTCGTAGCCCGAGCGCAGCGGCCCGAAGGCGGGCGGGTAGCCGAGGTGCCATTTGCCGACCAGCGCGGTGTGGTAGCCGGCCTCGCGCAGCAGCGAGGGCAGCGTCGGCGTGTCGGGCGGCAGGCCGAGCGTGGTGCTGCCCTTGCTGCGGCTGTTGATCGGCTCTTCCAGCGCGCCGCGCAGGCGGTACTGGTAGCGCATCGTGATCATCGCGAAGCGCGTGGGCGAGCACACCGGCGAGTTGGCATAGCCCTCGGTCAGCCGCAGCCCGCCGGCGGCCAGGGCGTCGATGTGCGGCGAGACCGCGCCGAAAGGCGCTTCGCGGCCGCCGTAGCAGCCGAGGTCCGCGTAGCCGAGGTCGTCGGCGACGATGTAGATGAGGTTGGGCTTCATGGGGCAGGGTCGCCGCGGTAGAGTGCGGCATGGTTGCTGACAAAGGCACGCCGGGCACCGGGCCCTCGACGGTACTGGACGACCTGCTGCTGTACCGCCTGACCCGCCTGCTGGCGAGCGCCGGCTCGCTGGTGGTGCGCCAGTGCGAGGGCCGGCACGGCATCACCCGCCGCGAATGGCGCCTGATCGCGATCCTGGCGCAGCGCGGGCCCCTGCTGTCGTCCGAACTGGCCGCCCATGCGCACCTGCAGCGCAGCCGCACCTCGGCGGCCGTGACCTCGCTGGTGTCGAAGGGGCTCGGCGTGCGGACGCCGATGCCGGGCAACCGGCGGCAGGTCCAGGTCGCGCTGACGGCCAGCGGCCGCGCCATCCACGACGACATGATGCCCTTCGTCGCCACGCTGAATGCCGAGCTCTACGCGGCGCTCCCGCCCGCCGACGCCGCGCGGCTGGACGAGATGCTCGAGCGCCTCCAGGCCCAGGCCGATCGGATGGCGATGACCGTGGAGGTGCCCAAGGACGAGCGGCGCAAGGGGCGCCGGCGGACGGGCGACGGCTGAGCCGACCGGGCGCCGGGGCCTCACTGCGCGGTCGCGGTGACGCACTCGTACGACTCGGCCTGGGTGGTCGGCAGTCCGTTGCCCTTGTACCTCGGGTACTGCGGATACGAGCACAGCGGCATCGTGCGTCCGCCGCCACTGAGCGTCGGCGACATCGGCGGCGCCACGTTCTTCTCCACCCAGTCGATGATCAGCTGGGTGCGGTCGATCTGGTTCGGGATGGCCGAGGTGGGTATCGCCTGGCCGTCGCCGTTGACGGGAAAGTTGCTGCCGCTCAGGCCATGGCCGCCGTTCGGCAGCACGTACAGCCGGGCGATCTGGTCGACCGCCGTGCGCCCCATCTTCTGCAGCAGCGCCTCGTAGTACTGCGCCTGCGCGCCGGACGAGGCCAGCGAATCGAAGGTGCCGAACATCACGATCAGGCGGCCCCCCTTGGCGTAGTACGGGCCGAGGTCCGGGTTGGTGGAATCGAGCCAGGACGACAGCTGCTGCCGGCGCTCCTCCATCGCGCCTTCCATGTAGGTCAGCGGATTGGCCGCCGAACTGCGGAACAGCCCCTCGATCACGTGGGGTGAACCGAGCCAGTCGTAGACCGGCGCGTTGGCGGTGGCGCCTTCCTGGCCGCGGTAGCGCTCGGACACGATCATGCCGCTGCCGCCCGGGTCGGTGTTGGGCATCCACATGTCGAACCGCGGATTGCCATGGGCCACCGGCCGGGCGAAGACGTAGGGCTTGTGCGCGAACTCCATGGTCTTGATCTGGCCATCCGTCAGACACGCACTGGCCGACGTGTCCGCGGGGTTCGGATCGACGTTGTTCGGGCAGCGGATGGCGGCCCAGGGCGAGGTCGAGGCCGAGCGGCGCGTGACGTCGAACACCTGGCGGCAGCCGATGTAGTTGTTGATGACGCCGTCCGCCAGCCCGTCGAGGCCGTCGCAGCTGCGCACCACGTGGGTGGAGATCGCGGTCCGCTTCGCGGGCGTCACCCAGTTCGCCAGCGGCATCTCCTGGATGCGGTGCCACACCCGCGACACGGTCAGGTTGGAGAAGCTCAGCACCGGCACCGTCGCGACGACGCCGTCGTAGTCGTCCGGGTAGCGCTGCACCACGGTCAGGGCCTCGCGGCCACCCTGCGAGTTGCCGATGAAGTACGAGTACACCGGCTTGACACCGTACAGGCGCTGGATGATCACCCACGCGGCATCGTGCGTCTTCTTCAGCTGCATGTAGCCGAAGTTCCTGATCGCCTCGTCGTGCAGCGCCCAGCTCGCGTCGTTGCCCTGGTGGCCCGAGTCGCTGCCCAGCACCGCCCAGCCGCGGGCCAGGTGGCCGCCGCCGGTCAGCCCGGGAATCGATCCGTTGTTGCCGCCGCCGCCGAGCTGGACCGCCCGATGCCCGAACGCGCCCGGCAGCGCCACCGCGAACCGGATCGGCGGCGCATTCGGGTCCAGCGCATCCATGCTGCCGTCCACGCGGCAGTACGCCGGCAGGTTGGCGGTCGCGTCGTTCCACGTGACGGCCGTGAGCGTCACGGCGGAGACCGGTTCACCGATCGCGTTCAGCGGAATCGTCTGGCCGATGCGCGCCGTCGAGCAGTCGGTCTCGGCGATGGTCAGCGTCGCGGGGACGGTGCGCGCGACGTAGGGGGACGGCGCTGGCGCCGGTGCCGGCACGGGGGAGGGAGCGGGCGCCACGGCCGTCGGGGGCGGCGCGTCGTCGTTGCCGCCGCCGCACGCGGTCACGGTCATGGCCGTGAGGGCGGCGGCGAGCGCCAGGTACTGCCGGTTCTGTGCAGGGTTCAGAGGGTGTGGCACGGTGTCTCGTCGGCATCGGGTTGCGGTCCGGTCAATCTAGAGGGGAGCTCGACGGTTCTTGAAATGAACCATTGCCGGGGAAAACCCATGGGGACGGGCCGTGCAATCGGCGCGCGGCCCCCACCCGAGGCCGCAACGGAGCGCGACATCGCCTTGACACAGCCACCGATATTCACCAAGATGGATGAATGATGAGAACACCAACCGCCCACCAGCTCGACGAGGTGTTCGTCGCGCTCGCCGACGAAACACGCCGCGCGATCCTGGCGCGGCTGTCGGCGGGCCAGGCCCGCGTGACCGAGGTCGCGGCACCGTTCCCGATCTCGCTGAACTCGGTCTCCAAGCACATCCGCATCCTGGAGCGTGCCGGCCTCGTTGCCCGCCGGCGCTCGGGCCGCGACCACTACCTGAGCCTGGACGCCCGGCCCTTGACCCAGGCCTCGGATTGGCTGCAGTCGCGCCAGCGGTTCTGGGCAAGCCGTGTGGAGCGGCTGCAGGCCCTGCTCGACGAAGAGGATGCGCGCCCGGGCCCACGAGCCGCCGGAGGCCGACGATCATGAACGGCGAAGCACCCCTCGAGGTCAAGGTCCGCCACCGGTTCGCGCAGCCCGCCGAGCGGGTGTTCGACGCCTGGCTCGACGTCCGCCTGGCGCGGCGCTTCCTGTTCTCCACGGACACCGGCGAGATGGTCCGCTGCGACATCGATCCCCGCGTGGGGGGCCGGTTCGTGATGACGGACCGGCGCCCCGAAGGCGATGTCGAGCACACCGGGGAGTTCCTCGTCATCGACCGGCCGAGCCGGCTGGTCTTCACCTTCGGCATCCCGGCGGCGTCGCCGAGCGTCGACATCGTGACGATCGAGATCACGCCGGACAGCGGCGGAGGCTGCACCCTGGAGCTGAGGTCGGAGATGAAGCCCGAGTGGAAGGACTACGTCGATCGTGCCCACGAGGGCTGGCGGCTGATCCTGGCGAACCTCGGGCAGGCGCTGGCCTGAGCCGGCGCCCGCGGCAGGGCTGCCACGAGCTGCATCACGGACACGGCGTCCGTGTCGATCCGTGATCAGGTCACCGGCGCGGGGTTGAAGAGCACGAGCGCGTTCTGCAGCTTCCACTGCTCGGCCCAGGTCTTCCTGCGGCCGCTGGCCACGTCCAGCATCAGGTGGAACAACTCCCAGCCCATGTCTTCGATCGTGGCCTCGCCGTCGGCGATGCGGCCGGCGTTGACGTCCATGAGGTCGTGCCAGCGCCTGGCAAGCTCGGTGCGCGTGGCGACCTTGATGACCGGCACCTCGGCCAGGCCGTAGGGCGTGCCGCGGCCCGTGGTGAACACGTGCAGGTTCATGCCGGCCGCCAGCTGCAGCGTCCCGCAGATGAAGTCGCTGGCGGGTGTCGCGGCATAGACCAGGCCACGCGTGATGCCACGGTCGCGCAAGCGCTCGCCCGGGGACAGCACGCCGGTGATCGGGGCACGGCCGCTCTTGACGATCGAGCCCATCGCCTTCTCGACGATGTTGGACAGACCGCCCTTCTTGTTGCCGGGCGTCGTGTTGGCGCTTCGGTCCGCCGCGCCGCGCTTCAGGTAGGCGTCGTACCAGGCCATCTCCCGCACCATCGCCTCGGCGATCTCCGGCGTCGCGGCGCGCGAGGTCAGCTGATCGATGGCGTCGCGCACTTCGGTGACTTCCGAGAACATGACCGTCGCGCCGGCACGCACCAGCAGGTCGGCGCAGAAACCGACCGCCGGGTTGGCGGTGACGCCGGAGAAGGCATCGCTGCCGCCGCACTGCACGCCGACCACGAGCTCGCTGGCCGACACCGTCTCGCGGCGGCGCGCGTTCAGACGCTCGAGGTGTGCGCGGGCATGCTCGACGATCGACTCGATCATCGACATGAAGCCGACGTGTTGCGCGTCCTGCAGGCAGACCACATCCGGACCGGCATCCTCGTGGGCGCCGACGCGGGCCACGCCTCCTCCATCGACGATCGGAAAGCTTCCCGGCGGCAGCAGCCGCTCCGGCCGCAGCTTCTCGCAACCCAGGCTGACGACCATCACCTCGTTGCCGAAGTTCGGGTTCAGCGTGATGTTGCGCAGCGTGCGGATGGGAACGACCGCGTCCGGCGCGTCGATGGCGACGCCGCAGCCGTAGCCGTGCGCCAGCGCGACGACATCGTCGACGTTGGTGTACGCCGGCAGCAGCTCGGACTTGATCCGCCGTACGGCGAAGTCGACGACCCCGGCCACGCATTGCACCGTCTGCGTGATCGCCAGGATGTTGCGGGTGCCGACGGAGCCGTCGGCATTCCGGTAGCCCTCGAAGGTGTAGCCCTCGAGCGGCGCCAGGTCGGGCGCCGGCGCCGTGCCGACGGGCAGGCCGTCGAGCGAGCGCGCCTCGGGGATGTCGAGGACGCGCTCGTGCACCCAGCTGCCTGCCGGCAGGCGCTTGTTCGTGCGGCCGATGACGACGTTGTATCGCCGCACGTCGGCCCCTGCGGGCAGGTCCACCAAGGCGACCTTGTGGCCCTGCGGCAGATCGTCGACGAGCGTCGGGCCCTCCGGAAGCTGCGTGCCGGCCGCCAGCCCGCCGTCGTTCGCGACGATGGCCACGTTGTCGTTGTCGTGCATCCGGATGACCAGCGGCACGGGCTTGCGTTCGGTCGTCATCGCCATCCCGGTCAATCGGCAGAGATCTTCCCGACCTCGATGACCTTCTTCCAGCGCGCGAACTCGCTGGCCTGGAACGAGGTGAACTGCTCGGGCGTGTTGCCGACGATCTCGAACCCGAGCTCGAGCAGCTTGGGCTTCACGGCCGGATCGTTGAGCACGGCGACGATGGCGTCGCGCAGCGTGGTCTTGATGTCGGCGGGCAGTCCCTTCGGCGCCGCGAACGCCTGCCACGAGTACACCGTGACGCCCTTGAAGCCCAGCTCCTCCATCGTCGGCACCTCCGGCAGCAGCGGCGAGCGCCTGGCGCTCGTGATCGCGAGCGCGCGAAGCTTGCCGGCCTTGATATTCGGGATGCCGGTGTTGATGTTCATGAACGTGGCATCGACCACGCCGGCCATCAGGTCGCTCATGGCCGGCGCCCCGCCCTTGTAGGGAACGTGCACGGCCTTGGTGGCCGTCTCCTGCCAGAACAGCTCGGCGGTCAGGTGGTCCGACGTTCCGTTGCCTGCCGATGCGAAGCTCATCTTGTCCGGATTGGCCTTGATGAACTTCAGCAGGTCGGCGAAGGTCCGGTGCGGCGAATTGGCTGGCACGGCCAGCACGTTGGGCGCCTGAACCGCGACGGTGATGTAGTCGAAGTCCTTCAGCGGGTCGTAGCCCGGGTTCTTGATCAGGTGCGGTCCGATCACGAACGGGCCGAGCGACGACACGAAGATCGTGTGGCCATCGGGCGTGGCGCGCCGGGCCTGCGTCGCACCGACCGTGCCGCCGGCCCCGGCCTTGTTGTCGACGATGAAGGACGCTCCGAGCTTCTCCTGCAGCTTGGCGCCCACGGTGCGCGCGATCATGTCGGTCGAGCCGCCCGGGGGGAAGGGCACGAGCAGGGTGACCGGCTTGGACGGCCAGGTGTCGGCCAGGGCCGAGGCAGCGGCGCACAGTCCGAGGACAGCGGCGGCAAACGTCTTGCGCATGGAATGTCTCCTTCTGGTTTGGCGCTTCGCGCCGTTGGGCAAGGGGACGCCGGACCGCGCGCCCCCGGCAAGCGGGATCACGGACGGGTGCCGAACTCCACTTTCTCCCGCGTCCAGGCGCGGGCCTGTTCGCTCAGGCTCAGGCCGAGACCGGGCCGGGTCGGCACGATCATCCGGCCGTCCTTGATCTCGAGGCGTTCGTTGAAGAGCGGCTCGAGCCAGTCGAAGTGCTCCACCCAGGTCTCGGTGGCATAGGCCGCGCCCAGGTGCACGTGCAGTTCCATCGCGAAGTGAGGCGCCAGCATCAGGCCCGCGGCTTCGGCCTGGCCGGCGATCCTCAGGAAGGGCGTGATGCCCCCGACACGGGGCGCGTCGGGCATCAGGTAGTCCGCTGCACGGTGGCGGATCAGGTCCCCGTGCTCCATCACGCTGGTCAGCATCTCGCCCGTGGCGATCGGTGTGTCGAACGATGCGGCGAGCGCGGCGTGTCCTTCGTGGTCGTAGGCGTCCAGCGGTTCCTCGATCCAGACGAGGTTGAACTGCTCGAAGATGCGGCACATCCGCTGCGCTGTCGGGCGGTCCCATTGCTGGTTGGCATCCACCATCAAGGGCACGTGGTCGCCGAGGTGCTTGCGGACAGCCTCGACGCGTTCGATGTCGAGCGCGCGATCGGGCTGGCCGACCTTCAGCTTGATGCCGCCGATGCCGCGCTCGACCGACGCGGCGGCGTTGACCAGCAGCTGCTCGAGCGGCGTATGCAGGAAGCCTCCCGAGGTGTTGTAGCAGGCCACCGAGTCGCGGTAGGCACCGAGCAGCTTGGCCAGCGACAGACCGGCACGCCGGGCCTTGAGGTCGTAGAGCGCGACATCGAAGGCTCCGATGGCCTGGGTCGACAGACCGCTGCGCCCGGCCGATGCGCCCGCCCAGCAGAGCTTGTTCCACAGCTTCGCGATGTCGCTCGGATCCTCGCCCAGCAGCGCCGGAGCAATCTCTGCGGCGTGCGCGAACTGGCCGGGGCCACCGGCGCGCTTCGAATAGCTCAGGCCCAGGCCCTCATGGCCATCGTGCGTCTGCATCTCGACGAACAGCATCGCCACTTCGGTCATCGGCTTCTGGCGCCCAGTCAGCACCTTCGCATCGCTGATGGGCATGGGCAGGGGAAGCCCGCAGCTGGAGACGCGGAGCCAGGCGATCTGGTCTCGTGCAGAGGAGCTTGGCGGCTGGGTGATCATGTGATCGATACCATCGTGCTGGGAATGTAGGCCGGGGGCCTGAGCAAGGCCCTGGAGCCTGGGCGCCATCCGTCTGGGAGGAATGGATGATATCGATGTCATTCCGGTGCGTCAACGGTCGGCGAAATCCCCGAGAATCGACGCAAAGGCCGCCCTCCCGATGCCCGCCAAGATCGTCTCGAAGTCCGTCACGCTGCAGGACGTGGCCCGCGCCGCCGGGGTATCGCCCATCACCGCGTCGCGCGCGCTCAGCCAGCCGGACCTGGTTTCCAAGGAGACCTTGGCCCGCGTGCATCAGGCCGTCGACGCCACCGGCTACATCCCCAACCTGCTGGCCGGGGGGCTGAAGTCCAAGCGCAGCACGACGATCGGGGCACTGGTGCCCTTCATCGCCGTCCCGCAGTTCCTGTCGACGATGCAGACGCTGACCCAGGCGCTCGAACGGGGCGGCTACCAGTTGGTCATCGGGGAGACCGGCTACGCCCATGAGCGTGAATCCGTGCTGGTCGACACCTTCCTCGGTCGGCGGGTGGATGGCATCGTCGTGGCCGGACTGCTGCGCAACGGCGCGGTGAAGGAGCGTCTGCGCCGGCTCGACGTCCCCGTGGTCGAGACCTGGGATCTCACCGACAAGCCCTGCGACATGCTCGTCGGCTTCTCCCACGTCGCGGTCGGCAGCGCCGTCGCAGGCTACTTTCGCGGCAAGGGATGGACCGACGTGGCCATGGCATCCGGCAACGACGAACGTGCGCTGAGGCGACGGGAGGGCTTCGTCGCCGCGATGGGCCACGATGTCCCGACGGCGTACGTGCAGGCGCCGAGCAACCTGGCGCTCGGGCGCGCCGCGCTGAGCGAGCTGCTGGAGCGCGGCGTTCCCACGCGGGCCGTCTTCTGCAGTTCGGATGGCCTGGCCCAGGGCGTGCTGATCGAGGCCCTCGCCCGGGGCCTGCGGGTTCCGCAGGACCTGGCGATCGTCGGCTTCGGGGGCGCGGACTTCGCGGCGCACCTCGAGCCCGCGCTGACGACGGTTCAGATCGACGGCGCCGCGATCGGCACGCTGGCGGCCCAGCGGCTGCTGGCCCGCTGCCGGGACGAACCGGTGGACCCGCCCGTGCTAGACGTGGGGTTCAAGATCATCGAACGAAGCTCATCGGCGGGGGCGCCCCTCCAACGTTCATAGGGGGCCAGATGCACCGCAGGCCCCGCAGGCCTCCCCTTGCGTTCGAACTGCTACACCCGCGCAGCGGCCACCACAGTCAGTCCGGAGCAACCCAGTCTTCCACCCTCAGTCCCTCGACGCGCTGGAATTCGCAGGTGTTGTGCTTGACGAGCGTCGCGCCCGCGGCCAGAGCGTGGCAGGCGATCCATAGATCGTTCGCACCGATGGGCGTGCCGGCGTCCTTCAAACGCGTGAACTGCTCGCCGTAGTGCTCGCAGATGGCAGGGCCCGCCGGATACAGCACCGCCACTTGTCGGGCCAGGGCTTCCAGCCGGCGAAGGACCTCCGGCTTCCTCGTGCTGCGCTCGGCGCCCCTCAGCAGCTCGGCCCAGGTCACGAAGGACATGCACAGCCGGGCCTCCTCCGGCAGCGCATCGACCCGCTGCGCGATGGCGGGCGGCTGGTTCTTGATCAGGTGGATGAGGACGTTGGTGTCCCGCACATAGATCACAGTGCCTCGCGCTCCTGCAGCGGCTGTTGCCGGGCCTGCTCAGTCTCCAGTGCTGCGATGAAGGCCGCGTCCGCCTCGCCCACGGCGCGCAGGGCATCGAGCAGCGCGGCGCCGCGTTCGGCCCTCAAGGGATGGATCACCAGATCGCCCGCCTCGTTGCGAGAAATGCTCACACGGTCGGTGTCGAGCCGGAACTCCGCAGGAATGCGCACCGCCTGGCTGTTGCCGTTGTTGAAGACTCGGGTCGTCAGCGTTTCCTCGTCGCACTCCGCGTGTGTACGTCGATGTGTGTACTTTCGCCGGTACACCGCTCCCACGCATCGACCCGCCGCACGGGCCGCGCCTGCCTGGCTGCACGCAGCCTTTGCCTTCACCGTGGCCGTCCTGCTGATCTTCCTGTCAGGCTCCGTTGCCGCTCAGCAGGCTGCCGCGCCAGGGCTCGCGGCCATGCCGCCCACGGCCTCCACCGCGCGCCCCATCGCCGTGCCCGACATCCTGGCCCGCGCCGAGCACCGCATGGACCTGCTCGACGGGATGGGTGAAGCTGGCGAACACCTCCAGCGGCGAGCGCCCTTCGGCCAGGTCGTTGTCGCCCGCATAGACCACCACCAGGCGCGGCTTGTAGGGCAGCACCAGCTGGTGGACTTGGGCTGCCACGTCCAGCATGCGCGAGCTGCCGAAGCCGCGCTTGAGCACTGGCTGGTCGGCGAACTGCGTTTCCAACCCGCTCCACAGGCGGATCGAGGAGTTGCCGACGAACAGCACGCCGCCGGCTTGTGGCGCCTGCTGCTGGTCGGCCGCGGCGAAGGCATCGAAACTGTCTTTCCAGCGCGTGCCCACCACGGGCAAGCGGGCGGCCGTGCGTTGCGGGCAGGATCTGGGCGCCGACGCCCAGGCCGTACAAGGCGAAGGCGAGCTTGGTCGGGCGGCGTTTGGTCGTTCGCATGGCGGACATGCTTGCCACGGTTGGCGCCAGCCTGCCTGTCAGCCACCGGCCCATGCGCCGGTGCGCAGGGCCGTACAGGCGCACGGCCCGGTGCGCCGCAGAGAGCCTACTCCAGCACGAACTCGCCGAGGTCGGCCCGGGCCGTCTCCTGCTCGTAGTCGCTCTGCGACCCCGGATACTGCACGACGATGCGGCCCGCGGCGTCCATCGCGTAGCTGCTGCAATGCGCGCTGTCCATCACGGAGGCGGCCAGGCGCTGATGGACCTGGTCGCACGACCGCGCCATCACGTCCGGACGCACCTCCATCGAGGCGGCGCCCCTGTCGGCCATGGCCTGCAGGCACTGCACGATGTAGCCCGCCTGGCACTCGTGCATGTGCACGACGCTGCCCGCGACGTTGGTGTTGGGGCCGTACATGAAGAACAGGTTCGGGAAGCCCGCGACGCTGATGCCCAGGTGGGCCCGCGCACCCTGCCGCCACGCGTCGTGCAGCGCCATGCCGTCGGCCCGCACCTCCATGCCCGGGAGATAGCTGGCGGGCTTGAACCCGGTGGCGTACACGATCACATCCACCTCGGCCGACGTGCCGTCCGTGAACGCGATGCCGGCCGGCGTGAGCCGCTCGACGTGCGCGAAGATGGGCCGCACGTTGGGCTTCTGCAGCGTCGGGTACCAGTCGTCGGAGAACAGCGTGCGCTTGCAGCCGAACAGGAAATCCGGCGTCAGTGCGCGGCGCAAGGCGGGGTCGCGCACCGACCGAACGAGGTGGTCGGCGAACGCCTGCTGTGCGGCTTGCGCGCCCGCGGGCGACTTGCGCCGCTCCGCGACCGCGTCGAACTCGCGGAACAGCCGCGCGCGCTCGCTCGCCATCGCGCCCATGTCCACGGGCTTGCGCGGCATCACGTACAGCGGGGACCGCTGCACGACGTCGACGCGCTCAGCGACCTTGGCCAGTTCCGGCACGATCTGCACCGCGCTCGCGCCGCTGCCGATCACGGCGATGCGGCGGCCTCGCAGTTCGACGTCGTCGCGCCACTGCGCGGAATGGAAGGCTGCGCCCGTGAAGCTGTCCGCGTGCGGAAAGTCAGGGACCATCGGCGTGTTGAAGATGCCGACCGCCGGAATCAGCACGTCGCAGTGCAGCACCGCGCCGTCGCTGCAGTGCAGTGTCCAGCGCGCATCCCGGCGCGCGTAGTGCGCCTGCGTAACGCAGGCACCCAGCCGCAGGTGCGGCGCCAGGCCATGCTGGCGCGCGCAGTGCTGCAGGTAGCGCAGCATCTCCGGCTGCGCTGCATAGGCGGCCGTCCATGCATGGCCGTGCTCGAAGGAGTACGAATACAGCGGCGTGGGCACGTCGCAGGCCGCGCCGGGGTACCGGTTCTCGCGCCAGACGCCACCCACGTCGTCCCCGCGCTCGAGCAGGGTCAGGTCATCGAAGCCTGCCCGCTTCAGCAACGCGCCCACGCACAGGCCCGCGAACCCTGCGCCGATGACGACGATCCTCATCCTTCGTAGCCACGGCCGCCGTGGTCGCGCAGCCACAGGCGAACCAGGTGGCGCTTGTGCCCCGGACCGTCCTGGAAGGCGGTCCGACGGTGGCAGGTGCCGAGGTTGTTCACGAACTGCATCTCCCCGGCGGCCATCGAGAAGCTGTGGCACAGCGTCGGCTCCGCCAGCACCTCCTTGAGCTTCTCCAGCGCCCGGGCGCCTTCCGCATCGAGTTCGTTGCCCGGCAGCTTGTAGGCGTTCAGCAAGGGATACAGCCCCATGCGCATCTTCAGCTCCTGGCCCGCGCTGGCGAAGACGGGTGCGCTCACGACCGGCGGCTCTCCCGCAGCATGTTCATGCTGGCGGTCGAACAGGAACGGACGGTACAGGCGCGGCAACACGTCGGGATGGCGCTCGCGCAGCGCGTTGTGGATCGTGCGGATGCTCGCGACGCCGCTGCAACCGCCTTCGGCCGCGGGACGGATGCACAGCAGTCCGACATGCTCCGGCTGGCAGCGGTTGTAGGCGTTGTCGTTGTGGAAGAACTGCTCGACGTTCGTCTTGTCGGGGCGCACGCCGGACCCTGGCTCCGGCTTGCGTTGCGTGTCCTGCACGTCGTAGACCAGCGTGCCCGCGACGTTCTGCGCGACCGGCCGCGCCACCAGGCTGGCGAGCAGCCAGTACGCGAGCGTGCTCGCCTCCTCGCCCCAGTCGGCGACAGGCAGCCCGGACAACAGCGCGAATCCCCGCCCGTGCTGCAGCGCCTGTCGCACCCGCGCCATCAGGCTGCGCGATGCCGTGAGCGTGTAGTCATCGGGCCGCTGCGCGACCACGGGGATGCGGCTACGCAAGGGTTCCGCCATCGCGCACTCCAGCTCGCGACGCTCCGCGTGGCCGAACTCGAACCGCCACTCGTCGTCGAGCAGGTCGCCGGCGCGCCATGCCATCGGCCCGGTGAACTCCGGGACTGCGCCGAGCGTCGCGGTCGCGACGCCCATCACTTCCATCCCCCGCGCTCCAGCGGGTCGCGGCAAATCCACTGCTCGACATCGAAGTCCTGCTGGATGAAGCCATGTTCCAGCAGGAAGTTCTTGTGGGAGACCAGCCCCCGCACCAGGGGCTCCTGCACCGACGGCACGAGCAACATGTGCGAGCGGGGGCCGTAGGCCGCATCGGCCCATTCGTACGACGTGCCGACCTCGTTTGCGAACGACTGCACCGCATAGGCCCGGTTCGACTGGCTCCACAGGGCCGCTTTCGCGATCTGCGCGACATAGCGCTCCACCAGGTCGGGCCGGTCCGCCATCAGCTGTGCGCTAACCGTCAGCGTGGCCGGCTGCTGGTTGCTGCCGCGGATCTCCGGGTCGGGGTGGGAGCCGAGCTCCACCACATCCCTGGCACCGAGGAACTCGCGCATCCACAGGCCCGCCGCGCCGCTCACGTAGATCGCATCCACCGTCCCGCGGACCAGCGCGAACGGCTCGACCTGCTGGCGGCGCGCGCGGTGCCCGCCGCTCCACAGCTGCCCGCTATTGGATTCCTCGCTGTCGCCCATGTAGGTCTCCTGCACCGGCAGGTCGACGAACTCGACGTCGCCGGGGTCCACGCCGCCCAGGCGCAGCGCCGCATGCGCGCCACGCAGCGACATCGCCGCGAAGAAGTCGATCTTGTCGTTGACGCGCCGCGCGATGCCGATGCGGCGGTTGCGCAGATGCCTGGGCTCGGTGATGCCCGACTCGAGACGCGCGATGATCGCCTGGTACTCGTCGACCCAGGTCAGGCCGATCAGCCGCGTGTCGCGGTGGATGGCGTAGCTCCAGATCGGCGGCGTGCTGCCGCCCTGGCGGAACGAGTCGGGCTGGCGATGGTCGAAGTGCGACTCGCGCACGTCGCGGCTGGCCGAGGCGCGCAGCGAGGTGACGGCGATGCCGTCGCGCGCGAACTCCTGGTCGAACAGGCCCTGCTCGATGGCGATGCCCATGGCGGTCGGCACAGGGCAGCGCGTGTACCACAAGCGTTCCACGCTGCGGTTGGCCGTGGTAGTTGTCCGTCGGTCGAGGGGGGTGTCAAGCATGGGTGTCTCCCGCTGTCTCCGGGGTGGGAAGATGGAAGCGCCGCAGGATTGCGAGCGCCTGGGGGTTGGACAGCGCGCCTTCGTTGCGCACGGGCTCGCCGTGGATCGCCGCGCGCAGCGCGGCCTCGGAGCACTTGCCGTTGCTGGTGCGCGGAAGTTCGGGCACGGCATAGATCACCTGCGGCACGTGCCGCGGCGACGCACCCTGCGCGATGGCGTGCCGCACGCGCGCCTGCAGCGCCTCGTCGAGCACGGCGCCGGGCGCCAGCACCACGAACAGCGCGATGCGCAGTCCGCCTGCGTGCTTCTGGTCCACGGCCGCACACTCGAGGATGTCGTCGAAGCCGGCCAGCTGCGCGTAGATCTCGGCCGTGCCGATGCGCACGCCGTTGGCCTTGAGCGTCGCATCCGAGCGGCCATGGATGACGAAGCCACCCTGCGGCGTGATCTCGGCCCAGTCGCCGTGCCGCCAGACACCGGGCCACGTCTCGAAGTAGGCGGCCCGCATGCGGGAGCCATCCGCGTCGCCCCAGAAGCCGAGCGGCATCGACGGGAAAGGACGCGTGCACACCAGCTCGCCGGCCTGCCCGCGCACCGGCCGGCCCGCGTCGTCGTACACGTCCACCGCCATGCCGAGCGCGGCGGACTGGATCTGGCCCGCATAGGTCGGCGCCGTCGGGTGGCCGCCGACGAAGAAGGAGACGATGTCCGTGCCGCCCGAGGGCGACGCGAGATGGACGTCGGCCTTCACGCGGGCATGCACCCAGGCGGCGGCATCGGCGCTGAGCGGCGCGCCGCCCGCGGCGATGCAGCGCAACGCGGACAGGTCGTGCGACGCCGCCGGCGCGAGCGCATGGCGCATCCAGTGTTCGATGACTTGCGGCGACAGCCCGAGCAGCGTGACGCGCTCGCGTTCGGCGATGTCGAGCACGATCGCGGCCGATTGCAGGGGCGAGCCGTCGTACAGCACGATGGCGGCATCGCAGGCCAGGCCCGACATCAGCGAGTTCCAGAGCATCCACCCCGAGCCGGTGACGCGGAAGATCGTGTCGCCGGGCCGGACGTCGAACTGCAACAGGTGGTCGGCCAGGTGCTTCATCAGCGTGCCGCCGGCGCCATGCACGATGCACTTGGGACGCCCTGTCGTGCCCGAGGTGAACAGCACGTACAGAGGGTGGGCGAACGGAAAGCGCTCGAAGTCGAACGTCCGGTCGGACTCGCGCGCAAGGAGTTCGGACCAGCGCGGCAGGCCCTGCCATGCGTCCGGCCCCCCCGGCCCGCGCGCCACATAGTCGATGGCGACGGCCTGGCGCACGCTCGGCAGCGCGGCGGCGATCTGCAGGCCCTTGGCCCGCGCGTCGTGCACACGGCCGCCGTAGCACGCACCGTCGGACAGCAACAGCACGACCGGCGCGATCTGCGCGAAGCGGTCGACCGCAGCGTCCACGCCCAGGTCGGTGGCGCACACCGACCAGACCGCGCCGATGGACGCGCAGCCGAGCATGCCGACCATCGCTTCGGGCATGTTCGGCAGGTACGCGGCGACGCGGTCTCCGGGTTGCACGCCCAGCCGCTGCAGCGCGCGCGCGGCGCGTGCCACTGCGGCGCGCAGTTCGGTGCGGCTCAGGCGCAACTGCGGCCCGGTCTCGTTCCAGAACGTCGCGGCGAGCGCGTCCCCGCCATGGCGCAGCAGGTTCTCGGCGAAGTTCAGGCGTGCGCCATCGAACCAGCGGGCCTGCTCCATGGCGCCGTTCTCGCGCAACGCCGGCCCGCTTCCGCGCTCGCCGATCACCCGGCCGAACGCCCAGACGTGGTCCCAGAACTCGCCCATGTGTTCCAGCGAGAACCGGTGGAGCTGCGCGTAGTCGTCCAGCGCGACGCCGCGGGACTGCGCGATACGCCGGCCCAGCGCGGTGACGTTCGCCTGCGCGATCCGCGTCGGCGACGGCACCCAGAGGGGACGGACGGACGGAAGTGCGGCCATCACGGTGCCTCGCGCAGCTTGTTGGCAAAGCCGGGGTAGGTCGGGGCCAGCGCATCCGCCACCCGGGTGCGCAGCAGTTCACGCTCGGGCTGCGTGGCGGGTGGCGTCTGTGGCGCCACGTCGCCGTCGCAATGGAAATCGAAGCCGGTCTCGCGGCGGATGTCGTGCAAGGCGTTGCCGCCATGCACGCTCTGCAGCGCGAAGCCCTGTCGTTCCGCGTCGAAGCGGAACACGCAGCGGCCCGTGACCAGCGCAGCCGGGCCGCCGGTGCGCCGTGTGCGCGGGCCGCCCGTGCCCGCCGCGCTGATGTAGTCGACCCGCGGCACCATGACGCGCGGCGAATGCTCCTCGCGCACCAGCACGACGCGCCGGACCACCGAGTAGAGGTACGGCGACCCGAAGTTGCCCGGCCAGCGCACGGAGAGTGCCGGGTAGTCGCCGCGGCCCATGAAGTTGAGGTTGCCCTGCCCGTCGATCTGGCCGCCGCCGAGCAGGAAGCCGTCGATGCGGCCTTGTGCGGCGGCTTCGAACAGCTCGCGCCCGCCATCGGAGAAAAACAGCTGCTGGCGGCTTCCGAGGATCGTGACGCGTGGCTTGCCGTGCAGTGCCTGCGCGAGCAGCGCGCCCGCGGCATGGAGGGCGCCATCGGAACCGATGGCGACATGTTCACAGCCGGCCAGCGCGCGTGCGATCGCCGCAGGCAGCAGGAAGACGTCGAGCGGGGTACCTTCGAACTCGGTCTC
The DNA here is from genome assembly GCF_001293525.1 of Pseudideonella sakaiensis. GTDB lineage: Bacteria > Pseudomonadota > Gammaproteobacteria > Burkholderiales > Burkholderiaceae_C > Ideonella_A > Ideonella_A sakaiensis. The sequence continues at coordinate 60,916 of NZ_BBYR01000006.1, forward strand.
GGCGCGATCGCCTTCGGGCGGCCGGGCACTCATGCCGGCACCCCCGGCATGAAGGCGTCCTGCATCCAGCGCGCGAAGCCGGAGGCGGTGCGCGCCGCCTCGAAGTACGCGCGCTGCTGCTGCTTGTCGCCGGGCGCGTCCTTGCCGGCATCGAGAGGCCAGGAGCCGCCCGGGCAGTGCGCGACCGCGTGCACGTAGAGGTTCGACAGCGTCCCGTCTTCGTAGAGTGGTGTGTTCATCAGGTCCTCGTCGACGATGCGTTCGACCGTCACCAGGGTCTGCTGCGCGGCGTGCGCGAGCAGCGCGATCTCGCGCCGGCGGCCGATCCAGACGTTGCCGTGCCGGTCGGCGAGCGGGGCGTGGAAGACGGCGATGTCCGGCCGGATCGCGGGTACGAGCAGGATGTCCTGCGCGGCATCGAAGGGGTTGGCGACCACCTTCCAGTCCAGTCGCCTGCTCACGACGTCGGAGCCGAGGACGCCCGCGATGGGAATGAACGGGACGCCCTTCTCGGCCGCACCCAGCCCGTGGAAGATCACGGGGCAGGTGGAGTCGCGCACGCTCAACCGCCCGCTGCGCATCGCCTCGGCGAAGCGCGGCGGCGTGCCGAGCTCGGGCATCAGCATCGCGCCGCATTCGATCTCGCGCACGCAACCGGCACCGATGAGGATGTCCGCCTGCATGCCGTTGGACGGCATCACGAGCAGGCGCAGGCCGCGCCGGCCACTGCGCACGAGGTGGCGCGTGACCTCCATCGCGGCGCCTGAGAAGAAGGCGTTGAAGTCGACGGGGATGGCGAGATGGGCGCCATCGGGAATGCGTGCGGCGAGTTCTTCGACCGTGATGATCATGGTTGTCTCCTGCCTCCCATGCCAGCGTGCCGAACAGGCGCTGGCCGGATGGTGCTTTGCTACTCTAGGCATCATTTGTCGAAGGTCCTATGGCCAAGAGCGGGCAAGAAGGGCAAGCCAAGTTGGAGCGCGCCAAGCCGGAACAGGCCCGGCCGGCAACGGGCCCGGCGATTGCGCTGAGCCCGGAGGGCTTCGCACGCGACCAGGGCCTGCCGGTGTACCGGCAGCTGTATGCGTCGATCAAGGCGGCCATCCTCGCGGGCACGTTCCCGGACGGTGCGCGGCTGCCTTCCTCGCGCAGCCTGGCCACGCAGCTCTCGCTGTCGCGCACCACGGTCGACCTCGCCTACAACCTGCTCGCCGGAGACGGCCTGGTGCAAGGGCGCACGGCCCGGGGCACGCTCGTCACCAGCCGCGTCCGCAAGGTCGGCGGTGCGCGCGGCGAAGCCGCGCGGCCCAGCCCGGATCGCCAGGCCATCGCGCCGATGCCGCTGGCGCCGGACTGCGCGGCAGTGGATCTGTTCCCGCGCGCGATCTGGGCCCGGCTCGCCACACGGACCGCGAAACGCCTGCTGCCGGAGGACCTGTGCCAGGGCGATCCCGCGGGCGTGCCGCGCCTGCGGGAAGCCATCGCCAACCGCACGCGGCTCCTGCGCGGCGTGGAGTGCGATGCGCGCCAGGTGTTCGTCACCGCCGGCACCGGCGGCGCGGTGCTGCTGTGCGCAGCGGCGCTGGAGCTGGTGGGGCGGCCGGTGGTCGGAGACACCTCGACGCTGTCCAGCGCGGTGGGCCAGGCACTGGCATTGCTGGGCGTGGCGCCCGCCGCGCCGGACGTGCAGGCGGGCTGCCAGGGCCGGTGGCCGGCCGCGGCCTGCGCATGGCTGACCGTGGACGACTTCCTGCTGAGGGACTGCGTGCCCGACTCTGCCGCGATCGGCGCGCTCGGGCAGTGGGCGCGCACGCAGGCGGCATGGCTCATCGAGGAGGACCACGACCTCGACCTGTTCCAGGACAGCTTCCATGCGTCGATGCTGGTGGGCAACGCAGCGGCGCAGGACCGTTCGATCTACCTCGGTTCGTTCGCGCGCAGCCTCTTCCCGGCGATCGACTGCGGCTTCCTGATCGTGCCGCCCGCCCAGGTCGAGCGCTTCGAGCAGGCGGCGCAGCGCATGCCCTGGGCGGCGCCCGTGCACACCCAGCGCATCGTGTCCGACTTCATCACGCAGGGCTACATCGGCCGTTACGCCAACAGGCTGCGGCGCGCCCACGCCGAACGGCGCCGCACCGTCGCCGATGCGCTGCAGAACGGCGCTGCGACGCGGTCCCTGCAGTTCGAGTCCCACGGCAGCAGCCTCGTCGCGCGCTTGCGCCCGGCACAGGCCGAAGCCCTGCAGCCCGTGTTGCGGGCCTCGGGCCTGGGGGCCGCAGTGGTCGATGGCCCCACGGTACCCCGGCCGCTGCTGCGCGTGGGCTACGCGGGCACGCCGCCGAAGGAACTCTGGGCCGCCATCGCGCGGCTCGACGCGCTGCTGTGAGGCTCAGTCCAGCTTACCGCCGAGCGACTTCACGACTGCAGCCCACTTCTGGATGTCGGCATCGATGAACGCGTCGAACTCTGCGGGCGTGGACCCGACGGCCGTCATGCCCTGCCTGGACATCCAGCCGGCGATCTGCGGATCGGCCATGGCCTGCGTGATGGACTTGTGCATCTGGGCCCGTGCCGCGGCCGGGGTGCTGCGCGCCGTGATGACGCCGAAGTAGCTCTCCACCGCGAAGCCCTTGACAGTGTCGCCGATGGGCGCTGCATCGGGATAGCCTGGCAGCCGCCGGCTGCCGCCGGGGGCCAGCAGCTTGAGGCGCTTGGCCTCGAGCATCGGCGCCTGCGACACGAACGAGTCGAACAGCAGATGGAGCCGTCCGCCGATGAGGTCGGTCTGTGCCGGCGCGCTGCCCTTGTAGGGCACGTGGACCATGTCGATGCCGGCCATCTGGTTGAGCATCAAGCCGGCGAGGTGCGAACTGGACCCGATCCCGGCGGAGCCGTAGCTCAGCGTCTTGGGGTTCTTCCTGGCGTAGGCGATCAGTTCCGCCACGTTGTTCACCGGCAGCTGGTTGGTCGCGAACAGCGCGATCGGCAGCGTGCTGATCTGCGTCACACCCGCAAGGTCGCGCGCGGTGTCGTAGGGCATCTGCGCCTGGATGCTCGGATTCACCGCATAGGACGGGATGACCAGGCCGAGGGTGTGGCCGTCCGTCGATTTGGCCACCGCGTCCGCGCCGATGAGGGTGCCGGCGCCGGGCCTGTTGTCGACGATGACGGACTGGCCCAGATCCGTCTGCATGCGCTGCGCGATGAGGCGCGTGAGGCCATCGGCCGACCCTCCCGGCGGGAACGGCACGATGAAGCGCACGGTCTGCGAAGGCCAGTGGCTGGCCCGCAGCGACAGCGGTGCGGCCACCAACGCGCTGGCGATGGCCGCCAGCGAAGAACGACGAAGCATGGTTGTCTCCTGGTCAGGACGTCATCCGCGCGTCCCACCGGGACAATGCTAGGGAAGAGGCGCACGTCCCCGAATGGCCAATGCAATGGAAATGTTGCAGGCCAAGTTGCGATGCCGCGGGGGGCGCACCCCCGGATCGCCGTCGATGGACCGGGCGCGGTGCCCTTGCTAGCGCATCAGCGCCTCGATCTCGTCCGCCTTCACCGGCACGCCGCGCGTGATCAGCTCGCAGCCGCTGGCGTTGACGATGGCGTCGTCCTCGATGCGGATGCCGATGTCGTGGAACTCCGCAGGAGCGTCCCCCCAGGTCGTACAGCGCGCGCTGGGGGCCGCTGAACCTGCCGTTCGCTGGGAAGTTGCGCGTGATGTCGCTGGCGTAGCCGTCCAGCTCGCAGCCGGCATCGATCAGCACCAGCTGGCCGTCGCGCACCGCCGCGGCGTCGGCGCGGTAGTGCAGCACGCAGTGGCGCCAGCCGCGACGATCGAGCCGTACGCCGGGTACTGCGAGCCGCCCTGGCGAAACGCGTGCAGCAGCTCGGCGTCCAGGTGGTACTCGCGCACGTCCCTGCCCTCGCGCAGCATGCGGGCCGAGGTGCGCATGGCACGGATGTGCGCCTCGGCGCTGATCTGCGCGACGCGGCGCATCGTGTCCTGCTCGTGCGCGTCCTTGACCAGGCGCATCTCGTCGACGATGCCGCACAGGTCGCGCTGCGACGCCGGGCACAGCGCGCCGTAGCGCACGCGCGCGCGCACGCCGGACAGCCAGCCGTCGACACGCGACTCCAGGCCCTTGTGGATCGCGAACGGGAACCAGACCGTGCCCTCGTTCTCCAGCAGCCGCGGCATGCGGCTGTCCAGGTCGGCGCTGGAGAAGGTCTCGGCGACGCCCAGCGTGCCGTACGCGCCTCGGCGTAGGGGCCGAGCGCACGACGGGCCTGCCTTGCCGGTGCTCATCGATACCGCCTGGCTCACGCTGCCCGCGCTGTTGCTGCCGGCCGCGTTGCTGGCCTTGCCGCTGGCCTGGCTGTGGCGCCGCGTGTGGCGGCCCGCACGGGCTCGCACGTGGCGCGGCACCTGGCTGCGCAGCACCGCCGGCCTGTGCATCCAGCACGTGGTCGCCGCGCGTTTCTTCCAGGCCATCGTCTACGACCTGGAGAAGGCGCTGGCCGACGGCTACGTGCTGGCCTACGAGGGCGTGGCCGACAGCAACCGCGAGGCCGATGTCTGCTTCCGCACCGCGCTGACCCACGGCAAGGACCTGCGCGACAACTACCGTGAACTCGGCAAGACCTGCGGCTTGACCTACCAGATCGACTGGTTGGGCCCGGTGGTGGCCGACGCCAAGGCGCATCCGGAGCGGCACGTGACCATGGACGTGAACACGCGCGCCATGAAGCAGGAGTACGACCGCCTGATGCAGTCTGACCCTGCCTTCGCCGAGGCGATGCGCAAGCGGGATGCGGTGCAGGCGGCGGAAGACGACGGTGACGGCGCGGACATCGTCACCCGCCTCATCGACTGGCAGAAGGCCGGCGGCGAAGGCCAGCGCACGCTGGCCGGCACCCTGTGCCGCAGCATCATGACCGACGTGATGCGCAAGTCCGGTGAAGGTGTCGGTGGCGACATGGACGCGATGGTGCTCGACTTCCGCAACCGCCACCTGGCCACGCAGCTGCTGACCGACCCGCGCCCGAAGATCTACGTCACCTACGGTGCAGCCCACCTGACCGGCGTGATGGCGCTGATGCAGCGCGAGCCGGGGTGGAAGGTCGGGCCGCCATGTCGGCGGTGCCAAACAGTGCGCGCGTGAACATCAGCTCCCAGCGCACCGACACCGACTTGCGTTTGAACGCGCTGATGTCCAGCGATGCCGGGTCGTCGATCAGCCCGAACTGGCCTTGCGGCGCAATGGCCTCGACGATCTGCGGGAAGTGCGCCTCGGTCTGCGTCAGGCTCACGATGGTATGGGCGGTCGGAAAGCCCATGCGCCCGATCGGCAGGCTGTGGTTGCTGTCGGTCGTGGCCTTGTACTTGCGCTTGGAGCGCGCCTTGATGCCGTGCTGTTGCATGAGTTTCTGCACCCGCTGTTTGCCCACGCGCACACCCCGCCAGAGCAGTTCCTTCCAGACCCTGGCCCAGCCGTACTCGCCTTTGCTCTGGGCGTGCACGGCTCGGATGTGCACCAGCAGCGCGTCGTTGCTCAGCCCGCGGCGCGGGCCCTCACCCCCAGCACCTGGCAGGCCAGCGACACCGGCCAGTCCATGCGGTGGCGCTCGATCCAGGCGTACTTCACCCCCGCTCCTTCGCGAAATACGCCGTCGCCTTTTCCCAGAATGTCGCGCTCCATCTTCACCCGCGCCGGCTCGGCCCGCAGCCGCGCGATCTCCATCTGCTACCCGCCTTCAGGTACGCCAAAAGGGCGGGTCGTGGTCTGCCGCGAGACGTGCTGAAAAGACGAAGCCCCTGATCTCTTCAACAAAATCAGGGGCCTGCTGTCGATAAAGGGGCGTCATGAGACGCCGTGGAGCGAGGTCACATGTGGTCGATCATCACATGGAAATCGCGCCCAAGTCCGCGTCGCATAACGCTCCGGCCCCACTGGCACCCTCCATTTCCCGTCAAAGGACCCTCCATCGGAAATCCTCCAACCTTCATAGGTGGGGCCAGATGCACGTTTGTCACTTGGCCGAACACTGAGCAGGATCACCGCCAATGTAGCAGGACCGCCCTTGCCTTCAAACGGCTGCATCTGCGCACTCGCCACAACGTTCAGTCCGGAGCAACCCAGTCTTCCACCCTCAGTCCCTCGACGCGCTGGAACTCGCGGGTGTTGTGCGTTACCAGCGTCGCGCTCTCGGCCAGAGCGTGGCAGGCGATCCATAGATCGTTCGCACCGATCGGCGTGCCGGCGTCCTTCAGACGCGTGAACTGCTCGGCGTAGTGCTCGCAGATGGCAGGGCCCGCCGGATACAGCACCGCCACTTGTCGGGCCAGGGCTTCCAGCCGGCGAAGGACCTCCGGCTTCCTCGTGCTGCGCTCGGCGCCCTTCAGCAGTTCGGCCCAAGTCACGAAGGACATGCACAGCCGGGCATCCTCCGGCAGCGCATCGACCCGTTGCGCGATGGCGGGCGGCTGGTTCTTGATCAGGTAGATGAGGACGTTGGTGTCCAGCACATAGATCACAGTGCCTCGCGCTCCTGCAGCGGCTGTTGCCGGGCCCGCTCAGTCTCCAGTGCTGCGATGAAGGCCACGTCCGCCTCGCCCACGGCGCGCAGGGCATCGAGCAGCGCCGCGCCGCGTTCGGCCCGCAAGGGATGGATCACCAGATCGCCCGACTCGTTGCGAGAAATGCTCACACGGTCGGTGTCGAGCCGGAACTCCGCAGGAATGCGCACCGCCTGGCTGTTGCCGTTGTTGAAGACTCTGGTCGTAAGCGTTTCCACGTCGCACTCCGTGTGTGTACGTCGATGTGTGTATTTTCGCCCGGACACCGCCAGAGTGCAACTACGCCCAGAGACCCTGCCGGTGCACGCCCAGTGACTTCGCAAGCTTCGCGACGTTGCGCCAAACAGCCTTGGGGGCCACGCCCTCGTTCGCGGCGGCTTCCTCCACGGCCATCACCACCAGGGGCACCGGCGCCTCGTCGAGCAGGTGCGTCAGGTGGGCCGCGTAGCCCTTCGGTACGCTGCCGCTGACCAGCGCATGGCCGAGCGTGTCGGTCGGCACCTCCTGGACGTAGCTCACGCTGGCGTTCTTCGCCGCCATCCACAGGCCCCGCTTCCGAGCGCGCGCTGCCTGGCTGGGCGGATCGAGGTCCAGCCCCAGCACGGCCAGCACCTGGGCGACCCGGTTGAATCCCAGATCGCTCAGCGCGCCCGCTTCCAGGCCGACCAGCGTTTGCCGCGAAAGCCCGCTCAGCTGCGCAAGCCGGGACTGCGTCAGTCCCAGCGCCTCGCGCCGCTCGCGGATGATGGTGCCCAGGTTGGAGAGGTCCACAGCTTGGCCTGAAGCCTTGTCGAATATTTTGGACATTCTAGCGCCTCCGGACCGCACCCGCCAGGCGCTCGCCAGCGGCGCCGCAGGCCGCTCGCTGCCCACAGCCGTGACAAACGTGCTCGCTGTCGGGCCACTGCGGGAGCTCGATTCCATCGATCAGTCGACGGCGCCTCGCTGCAACGGCTTCGATTTGCTCCCGCGACATCAAGCGGACCACTCGTGCGGCCGGCGGCGCTGAGTGCCGGCCAGGGAAGAGGACGAACGCCTCGTCAGACACTCGAACACGGAGTTCGTCCTCAACGGCCACCCGCTGCGCCGAGAGCTGGATGACATCCGACGTTCTCACCGCTTGGGCCGACCGCGTCTTCAGTTCGACCAGCACGACCACACCGGTCGGCAGCCGATAGGCCCTGTCCACCCTCGCCACGATGGGCCAGCGGCTCTTCGACCTGAACTGCGCCTCCACGCAGATCAATTCGGCGTCCCGCAGAGCGGCCGGTCGGTCCCTCCACTCTGCAACGCGTGCGCGGTGACGCCGGAACAGGTGCCACGCGACTGCCAAGGCGACAGCCAGGAGCAGCACCCACGGCCACATCGGCTCGAACCTCATGGTCGACGCCTTGCCGACCATCGCCGCCAGCCATGTGCCACGAAACCCAGGATCCACCCAGTCAACCCTAGCAGTGGCGGGCAGTGCTGCAGAACTGTGCAAAGGCGGGGCCCGGCCGCATAGTAGGCCGCCACCAGGCGTCGCCCCCAAGGCCGCGGCCTCAGGACCGTGTCCCTGAAGTCGCGCAGCGAAACGGTCTGCCAGGCGTCTCCGAAGACCATCGTCGCGATGAAGCACCGCTCCCCTGATCGTCGAGCCGAACCGCCACCTGGCGCTGAGGCGCGCCGCCCCTGCAGTTCGAAACGCGCATGGGCAGCGATACCCCTGCGGCGGGCCTCGTCCTGCGATGGGCTTCGACGCGGCCCGTGGACGGATTCGAGAACCACCAGGCGTTCACACCGTCCCATCTTCGCCAGTTCGGACGCCCCAACAGCGCCATAGCCGCGCCGTGCCTTCTCGGTCTTCATTCCGTGATCGCCGGCTGGAACACTCCGTTCGTCACCGCAGCAGCCTGCTGCACGTCAGGCTTCTTCGGAACCTTGATCGTGTCTGGCGTCTGCAGGCTCGACATCGCGAACACGCCGTGCTGCGCCAGCAGGCCGTCGTACGCCAGCAGGCGCAGACGGTTGACCCGCTTGCGCCCCTGCCGAAACTGGCTCAGTTCATCGAACAGACGGGGGTTCTCCTCGCGCGAGAGCTCGAACACCAGCCGGATCGGTCGAAGGGCTCCGCGTTCCTGCGCGCTCATGCACCACCCCCTGGTGCACGATCCGAAGGCGTCGGCGTCGCGAGCGAAGTCATCGCGTAGTTCTGCCCGGCCAGCTGAAAGCCCCTCACGTTTGCGTACAGGGGCTCCTTCACCTCGTGGATCCGGTGCTTGGGGAAGGCTGCCTTGACGGCCTTCTTGAAGAGGAACGCGCCGCCGCCGACGAGGATGATGTTCTGCAGGCTCTCGGGCGTCTCGATCCACTGGCGCATCGTCGACACGGCCTGCTGTGCCACGCTCTCGGCGATGGGCAGGTGCCGCTTCATGTCGTAGGGCTTCTGGAAGATGACCGGCGCCTTGCCGGTCCGCAGGGCGAGGTCGATGGCGTCGTAGTCGCGGTAGGGTGTCCCGATGTCCTTCGAGATCTCGGCCGCCATCAGCCGCAGCACATCGGACATTCCCCGGTTGATCGAGTGCGACTGCTTCTGGACCAGCCGCATGCCGCGGCAGACCAGCCAGTCGAAGGTCCTCGATCCCGGGTCGATGACCAGGCTCTGCTCCGTGCCGATCGAAGCCATCTTCTCGTGCTCGGCCGCGTAGTGGACGAGCGCACCCTGCGGCTGCGCCACCGCCAGTGCCTTGCGGACCGTGATGGTCCGTCCCGCCCCAATCTCGTGGCTGCCCGTCATCGCCTTCTCGAGTGCCGCCTTCTTCAGTGCCAGCAGCGCGACGGGCAGCCCGACGACGAGCAGATCGATGTGCGGCACCTTCATCATCGACAGCGCCCCGCGCAGCAGCGCCATGTACTCCGGCGACTCGGTGTACTCGTCGTGCAGCTGCTTCGCGCGGAAGGTGTCCGCGGCCAAGTGGATGTCCGGGCCCACCTCGTAGAACAGGGAGCCGACAGGGATGCAGACCGTCTTGCGCTTCTCCGCGGCAGGCATGGCCGACGTGTCGGCGCTCGACGGATAGGCGACCGAGGGGAAGCTGGCACAACGGATGTCGGCTCCCGAGATGCCGGTGACGAATTTCGTGTTGCCCGATCCGACATCCACGGCTCTGACGATGATTTCCATGCAGTTGCTCCTTGGCGCAGTTGACTGCCTTGAAAGGCTGATCAGCGTCGCCGCACCAGACCGCGTTCTCCACGCTCAATGGCCTCGAATCGGCGCGTCTTTCGACTTCAGTGCCAATGCAGGATCAGCGGAACTGCATCGCAGTGACAGAAGGCGCCCCGCGGCTCGCCATGAGCCCGCTCGCAGGGCGCACTTCTGTCACCACGGTCTCACCTCGCGCGGGCCTTTCAACCCCTGCCCAGTTCGACTCGCGCGGACAGGCTGCGGACGCGCCAGCCAGACCGACGGCCGCGCGAGGTACCTGAGGCGGCAGCCTTGCCTGTCAACCCCGCGCCGTTGCTGGCGATCCGGCCCATTGCGACGCTAGATGGGCCCTGCCGCCGAATCTCGTGCCGTCAACTGCCTGCCCCAAGAGCCCGCCGATCAGGGGTCTTGCGGCAGGCGCCGCGCACGCGGCCTTGACCGCGGATGCCGTCGCGGTTTCCACTGTGGGCTCCCGAGGGCTCCTGGCCCGCTCCGTCCTCTCGAAGAAGACGAGCATTGCAGGCGTCGCAGTCGTTACCTGCCTCGTGCCTTCAACCGAAGTTCCCGTCCCGAACGGGTGGCGCGACCGGCCTCGACCTCCAGAAGGATCGACGCCGCGAGCGTGCCGAGTCATCCACCACAGCAGTGACCTGCCCGGTCCTTGCCAGCCCCATCCCCGCGACGACGGCTGGGCGCTCCAGAAGCGCACCGGCGCAGCAGAACCCCGTGGCGGCACCTGATGCCGCGCACCGTTCCCGCCAGCCCTTGAGCACGCGCGCATGACGCGCATCGCGCGGCGTGATGGCCTCCATGAGGCTCCCCGCACGACCCTCGCTCATCAACTCGACACCGCCCCGGACTCTCGGTCAGGGGTGGACCCATGCGAGTGGCCGGCGCTGCACACCAGGCCTGATCCACCGAATGACCCAGGGCTCGACCCTGGCGTCGATGTCGCACCCAGCCCTGAGCGGGGTGGACATCACCCCTGTCGTCGCGTCGCAGAAATGCGCAGACGGCCTGGATCAACGTGTTCCATTTTTAAGGTTGACCGAGCTGACCCGAGCCCCTCGACAAAGACCACGGGGAGCCCGGACCAGCAAAGCCATGGGTGGGTGTGGCGCTGCAGAGATCGACCGCCGCACCGACGTTGCACACGATCTCCATTGCCGTGGGCTTGCCAGGAATCGGCCCCGGGGATGTCCAGATGGATTCCTCCAACCACGGTCCTCCCGACCGTTCATCCACCGGCGTGCTGTTCGGGCAGTCCGCCATCTCGCAGAAAGCCCACCATGTCCCGCATCCGCCGTGAACAACCCTTGCGCCGCCGCCGGCAGGCACCACTCACCCGCAACGACTGCCGCGACGACCCGCGCAATGGCTCCACCCTGCCCTCCTCATCCTCCCGCCCTTCCAGGACCACCTCGATGGCCCCGGCCAGCCCCGGCCGCCTGCACGGCCAGGACTCGCCGCGCCGCCAGAACTGGGCCGGCAAGTCGCCCCAGCAAGTGCTGGACATGTACCCGCCGGGCAGGACGCCCGTGAACCGGGTGGTGGACGTGCTGATCGAGCTCTTCAACCCGCTGCACACCGCGCTGGAGAAGACTGTGTCGCACAAGACGCGCTACGAGCGTGCCCACTTCCTGCGACGCTTCTTCCGCGAGCTGCACACCGACGCCGGCTTCAAGTTGGCGCCCGATCCTCGCAACCTGGGCCAGCGGCATGTCCAGGCGATGGTGAAGGTCTGGCAGCGCCGCAAGCTCTCGCCGGGGACGATACAGACCTACCTGAGCTTTCTGCGTGGCCTGGCGATGTGGCTCAACAAGCCGGGCTTCATCCGCAGGCCCGAGCACTACGGCCTGACGCCTGACGAGTACGAGCGCCACGAGAACGCGCAGCGCGACAAGAGCTGGAGCGGCAACGGCATCGACGTGGAGGCCTTGCTTGCCCAGGTCTCTGCCTACGATGCCCGCATCGGCGCGTCGATGCGCCTGATGGTGAAGGTCGGCCTGCGGCGCAAGGAGTCCGTGATGTGCCGCCCCTACGCCCATGTCCACGCCTTCGAGGAGACAGGCCTGCCCGACGAACAACGGGAGGCGGATCGGTATCTGTGGACAAAGGGCAAGGGAGGCCGCGCACGCTGGCTTCCGCTGGCCACCGAGGAGCAGCAGTCGGCCATCGCGCATGCCCGCAGCGTGGTCAGCGGCCATGACGCACACATGGGGGCGCCGGATCGGGACCTGAAGTCCAACCTCCGTCGCCTGGACTATGCGCTGCGCAAGTTCGGCCTCACGAAGCGCGAGAGCGGCACCACCGGGCACGGGGCGCGGCACGACCACCTTCAAGGCCAGTACCAGGACACGACGGGCACGCCCTCGCCGGTGCGTGGCGGCGGGCCGGTCGATCAGGACCTCGACCGCCAGGCGCGGCTGCGTGTGGCCCGTATCGCGGGCCACGCCCGCCTGCGCTCGGCCGGAGCCTACATCGGTGCGATCCGGCGCTCGCCTGCAGGGAGCCGCGACCCGGTCCAGGGCGAGAGCGGCAAGCCCGGGCCGGGAAGCATCGGGGACGACGGCGACACGGCTGACCCGGTCACCTGAGCCGGCCCGGTCCGGGCCGGCCCTGCGTTCAGGCGCAGGCGGGCGCCTCGGTCCGAGCAGGATCGTTGGCGTCGACCTCCTCGCCACCCGTCGCCGGGGCATCGGCGTGCGGCTGCACGCGCAGGCAGTCGGGCAACCAGCCACGCCCGGCGAGCAGTTGTTCGGCCTGCGCCACCGCGGCATCCTTCTTCAGCTCCGCGAGCGGACCAGCAACCTTGGCGCCGGCCGCCGCGTGCACGACCTCGACCACTCTCGCCTTGGACACGTGCTGAAGGTAGGCCTCCCCCGTCGCCGACCACCATCGCGTCATGTCCAGGCCGAGGGCGCGGGCCAGCCCGTCATTGACCGGTCGGCCGGTGTCGGTGCCGGTGATGCCGTTCACGGTGGACGCGACGAGGAAGGTCAGCAGCCGCTGCACCGTCTGCGGCGGCTGCCGCAGCATCCAGTCGAACACCGCGTCGGGTTCCTTGGGCAGGTGCTCGATCCAGGCGATGCGGTCGGCTTCGATGCGCTGGGCCGCCGGGCTCGCCTCGATGTCCTCGGCTGCGCCCCGCAGATCGTGCTGGTTGCCGGTCGCGCTGATCGCCAGCAGGTTGGGCAGTCGGTAGGCGCCATGGAGCGGGTCGGCCAGCAGCTTCAGTGTCAGGTGGGTCGTCAGTGCCGCCAGCGCAACCTCGGGTCGGTCCAGCAGCTCGGCCTGGATCGCGGCGACACGGTGGGCCGTGAGGCGGCGCATGAGCTTCTCGGAGTGCACGGGCCGTGCCGTGGCGCCGGCTGCCGATGGAAGCGACTGCAGGGCCGGGAGCCCCGAGCCGCGCGCAGGATCCGCGTCGCCTTCCGAGCCGCCTCCACCGGCCGACTTCTGTTCGGCAGCCTTGGTGATGGCCTGCGCCAGATCGGCCCGATCCTCGGGACGGATGAGCCCTGCCCTGATCGCGGCACGGCCGTCCGCGCCCACATGCAGCACGCACCCGGCGAGCGCCATCCAGGCCACGGGCCATTCGGTCAGCGCTTCCAGTCTCGCCTTGCGCTCTTCCTCCAGCCCATCGGCCTCGGACTCCAGGGCGAGGAAGGCACGGTCGCGCGACGCGTCGTTCGCGTCGTCGGCGTCGTTCGCGTCGTCGGCGTCGCTGACGTCCTCGCCGGCATCGCCATCGCGGTCCACCAGCGCGTCCATCTGCTCGTGCAGGGCAGCGATGCGCGTGTCCAGCTCCTTCAGCGCCTCGGCCTCCTCGGACGTCGGTGCGCGGCGGGGCTTGCGCAGCTCGCCGTGCTTGACGTACTCGTCGTAGGCGAAGCGCGGACGGATGTCGACCCACTTCCAGCCTTCAGACAACAGTTGCTTCGCGCGCTTGCCCAGCTTGTCGGCGGCGAGGCGCTCCAGCAGGGCCGGGTCCAGCAGGTAGGCCTTGCGGTCGTCGTCGCTGAACAGGTCGCGGCGCAGTGGTCCGCCGGCCTTCTCGTAGGCCTTGACGGTGACGTAGCGGGCCAGCGGGTCTGCGTCCGATTCGATCTCGCCTCGGGTCAGCAACTGCCGCAGATGCTCCGGGCGCTGGTTCCAGCTCGGCAGACCAGCCCAGGCCTGCTCCTGGCGCTGGTGATCGTCGACCGAGGCCAGCACAATGAGGCAGTCCAGGCCGATGCCGCCTTCGCGGTACAGGGCCATCAGCCGGGGCGAGACGGTGGCGAGCTTCATGCGCCGCTTGACGATGAGCGGCGTCACGCCGAAGGCTGCGGCCACGTCCTCGACGGACTTGCCCTGCGCGAGCAGTCTGGCGAAGGCGGCGAACTCGTCGGCCGGGTGCATCGGCACGTGGAAGCAGTTCTCGGCAAGGCTCGCGATGAGCGCCTTGTCGGCCGGCACGACTAGCACCGGCACGGGGTAGTTGTCGGCGATGTCGCCCTGCTGCACGAGCAGCGTGAGCGCGGCGAGCCGCCGCCCGCCGGCGCAGACCTCGTAGCGCCCGCGCGCCGCCTGGACGACGACGAGGTTCTGCAGCACGCCGCTGTCCTTGATCGACGCGGCCAGTTCCGGCAGCGACATCGCGGGCGTCGTGGCACTGCGGGCCTGGTGGTCCTCGGACAGCACCAGCTTGTTGAAGGGAACGAAGGTGCGAGGGGACGCCTCGATGATGGCGTCGACCTCGGCTTTGGAGAATTTCATGAGGGACTCCTGATCGGTTGCATGGCAGGCCGGCGGCCCACCATGCAGTCAGGATCCCATCGAGGCCGTGCGCTTCAAGGGGTGGTGAGGCGCTCTCGCCAATGGGCCGGCCAGGACACCTGACCGCGCGTCAGCTCGCCTACGACTTCCCGCCCGACTTCAGGGCTGCCAAGCGCTCCACTACCTCGCGTTTGCCGATGCCGCGCAAGGCAGCGATAGCCGCGAGGTTCCTGCCCCTGGGGCGCGCCTTGCCCTGTTCCCAGGCGTACACGCTCTGCCCAGATGCGCCGACCAGCAGCCCGAAATCCGCAGCCGACAGGCCCAGGCGCTTGCGATTGCTGGCCATGCCGGAGGCGCGGAACCGGAAATTGTCGGCCCCGTCCCCTTCCTCGACCGCAGGTGGCGATGGCAGCCGAGCGGGGGCGGCGCGCGCGGACTGCCGCACGGACCGCTCCAGTTCGCTGACCCTGCGCTTCAACGCGGCGCCTTCCGCGCGCGAAGCCGCGAGCGCCTTCCTGATCGAATCGACCTCGCTGCGCAGTTCCTTGCGAGCCAGACGAACGATCTCGGCCTTCAGGACGGATGCAATGTTGGGCATGGATCGATTGTGCCAAGCCGACGGAACAGCCCGTTGCAGACAGCGCACCGCTTGCAGGATTTCAGTCCGCTCGCCCTTTCCCATGAGCAATGCCCCTCGCCATCGCCGGAAAGAGCAAGGACAGGATGGCATCGAATCGGGCCGGCCGCAGATACTCGTGTGTCCCTGCCTCGATCTGCCGAACGACCTCCGCCCGCCACTCGCGGAAACGTCGAACCTGCTCGGGCCTGAAGTGCCGCTCGACATCGAAGGACTTGGCGGCGATGAGGTAGAGCGACAGCCACTGCGTGCTGTTGTCGCTGCGGGTGTTCATGATCGCGTTCACCACCTGGATCGCGCTGGA
The DNA here is from genome assembly GCF_001293525.1 of Pseudideonella sakaiensis. Taxonomy (GTDB): domain Bacteria; phylum Pseudomonadota; class Gammaproteobacteria; order Burkholderiales; family Burkholderiaceae_C; genus Ideonella_A; species Ideonella_A sakaiensis. Next base: position 76,382 of record NZ_BBYR01000006.1, read on the forward strand.
CACGGCGTAGCCGACCCCGGTGTTCAGCTGGATCGACAGGATGCGAGGCACGATGGTGCGGGCGAAGACGTGCTCGGCACCGCCTTCGAACCCGTGAGCTTCCAGGGCCTCTGCGGCCAGGGCGACCTCCGCCCATTCCTCGCTGTCCTCGTCCAGGTGTTCGAGGTATCGCGGACCTTCCGTCTTTCGAAGCCGCTCGATCCTGATGTTGGCGTCGCAGAACGCCCTGAGTGCCAGCAGGTACCGCTGCGCCCACTGTGATGAGGGCGTTTCGAGCAACCGCTCACGACGGTGTGCCCGGATGTAGGCCTGGTAGGCCAGTACCTCGGCATGTTCACGGAGCTTGTAGCGCAGCACGGCGCGACGGGTTCTCAGCGCAGGGTGGTGCAGCCACTGCTTCCCCTCCGTTCCATCCACGACCAGCTTGCGCAGACCGTCCAGCGTCATGCGTCCGCCCATCGAACCGAGATCGATCTCGAGCGTCGGCAGATCGAGGTGCCGGACCTTCCGCAGCTTCTCCTCATCCACCTTGTGCGTGACCGCCACTTCGATCAGCACCGCCTCCGACCAGTGCGCCGGAAACTCATCGTGCTGCTCGTCCTCTTCTTCGTCATCGCCCCGTTGAACCCGGGTGGCGATGCCGCCGAGGATGCGCGGCCGAGGCTCCGCCAGACGCCCGACAACATCCGGCACGATGCGGCCGAGGCGCCTCTCCAGTTCCACGGCCTCGAACCTCAGTTCGGCGGGCGCGCTCCACCACAGGATCTCGACGCGACGGTCATCCCAGCCGTCGCCATACCCATCAGGTGCGTCACGCTGCACGGCGACATGCAGGCCAGGTGCTCGGATGCGCCTCGCGTCTTCGAGGATCGACTTGACGGTTCGGTGCAGCAAGGTCTCGCGACGCATCGTCGCGGTCGCGTCCGGGTCCGTGCCCGGCGGCAGTTGCGCCTGGAACAGCGCCTCGTCCTCGTCGGTCCAGGCGTCGAGCGACTGGCGCGCCTCGTCCGCGGCCCGGACCCGCGCCTGCGACGTCAACTCGCGATCACGCCAGTGGGAGCACCAACTCGCAGGAGGCAGCAGCCGAAGTCGCGCTCGCAGCTCGTCCACGTCCATCTCCGCCAGCGCCGGGTCCGACAGATTGATCGTGATGACCGCGCGGCCTGCCTCGCCTTCGACGCGCTCGCCAGTCAGGTCCACCAGGATGGTCCTGCCATCGTCCAGCGTCAGCTCCGCCGCGGCCGGATCGACCATCCGAACATCACTGATCCGAACACGCTGCGCTGGCTCCTCCACCCATCCCTCGTAACCCTCACCGCTGAAACCCTTCGAGACGGCGGTCACCCGCCGTCGCGGCAGGTCGATGTAGCCCAGCGACGCCAGGTGGTGGGAGGCAGCAAGACGCGCTGCGACAACGACGCACGCAGTTCGCGGCGTGCCGGCCACGTGGCGGAAATGAGCCGTCGGTCGAACGCGCTGCGGCTCACCCGCCAGGACCGTCCACAACTTGCTGCCACAGCCGGGACATACGGCACTCGCAGCCTGCGAGACGATGTCCGGGTCATGGATGTACCGGGGAGCACCTGTCGCCGCGTCGCTGGCCCACTTGAGCGGCACGGGTCCCGGGGTCGCCGGGATCGGGCGATCTGAGGTCCCGGCCCGGACCGTCCACTCTGCCTTCGCCACCGCGCGCCTCAGCGAGGATGGAGGTCGCCGGTCACCTGCGAATCGGCGACCATGACGGGGATCGGCCCGACACAGCCCGCGTGCAGCAGGCGTTCCCACTCGGCCAGGGTCAGATCGAGCTCGCGGCCACCCAGGCGCACGCGGAACACCAGCGATCGCCGCTCGACGTGGTGAACGCCAGCAGGAATGCGCAGCGGAACCCCTGCCGCAGTGGTGGCTTCGCAGTCATGGAAGGCGTATCGCTCGACGGTCATGGACAGGCCGGAACCGGTCAGCAGGAGATGTTGATCCGCGCACTATACGAACCGTCAGCAGGCCCGCACGCCCTGCAACCGGGCAGCGCTGCGTTCCTGGCCAGCGACGCGGAGGAGTCGGAATCGATTGCCCGCCCAAGCGTCGGCCGCGCCGGTCGCTTGGATGGGCATTGCCACGATGAGACCTCGGATCTGTTGCCGCCCGAGGAACCCCGTCCGATACTGACCCGGCTTCCTGCGGACATCGCGTCTGCTCAGCCTTCATGGTGGCTGCTGTCGCCCTGAAGTCCAGCCCAGCTGGCGTCGCAGTCGTTACCTGCCTCGTGTCCTGCCCGGCACATCCGTGTGCCGGACCGATTCCGATCTATCCGGATCCGAAACCAGGAGCCGGCCATGACACCGTGTCGTGGACCCTCCTCGCATGCGCCGACCACGACCTCTGCGTCGTGACGCGCCCTGTGCTCCACAGCCCGGCCTGATCTCGATCAGAAGCCTGGCCTGACGCACGCAACTGCCCTGGCCCCGTCCTCTCGGACGCGGACCTCTGCAGCTCGCGCACGCACCTGTGCGCGACGAAGCGCCTTGCCTTCCCGGCAGGGCATCCCAGACGGGGAACCCCAGTTCCCCGCCAGGGATGGGCGTTCCCCTTCACCCCTGAAGGAGAACCCCCATGAGTCCCGTTCCCTGGAACCGCGCTGTCGCGCCGGTGTGTGCGCTGCTGGGAGGTACCGGGCTTGCCCGTGTGCCCGCCCGGCGGCCTATCACCCTTCCGGCGCTGCTCCGGCCCCGGCCCTGCACGCCCCATGCGTCCATCCGCATGGTGTGCGAGGCCGCGGACCCTCTGGCGTCCGAGCGCTGCACGACGGTGTGCTGACCATGACGGTCGACACCTACCGCAGGCGCATCGCCTCGACGGCCATCGTGCTGGCCCGGGAGGATCCCCTCCTGGTCAAGGAAGTCATCGCCCGGCTCCGCGCCTCGGGCGAGATCGCGGCCGACGACCTGGTCTACCTGGACCGGATCGCCGACCGCTGGATCGGCATTGCCGAGGGCCTGCGCCGAGGCGCCGCTCGCGTGCTCACGACCTGAGGGTCGCGGGCATCGAGTCGCCCGTCGCGTCAACGCAATCGGCTCGAGCTCGTGCCGATCGAGTTCTCGGGTCTCGGGGATGGTGAACCGACCGCCAGCGATGGCATCGGGACGCCATCACCCGACACCCCGTTTCCTGCGGCTTTCGGCCGTCCTCGCCATCCACCCTCCGGGAGTCACCGTCTCCCGTCGGGGTCGGGGTTCCCTCGCCTTCTTGGAGAACCCCATGAGTCATGCTTTCCCAGACAGATCCTTCCAGAGCTCGTCACCGCGGCGCAGCACCATCGACATCGAGGAACAGCGCGCCTGGGTCGGCTTCTACAGACGCGTCGGCCGTGACGTCGCCCTCGCCGCCGAGGTGATGGCGCAGCTCGACGGCGACGCCGAGATGAAGCGTCGCCACCTGGCGCTGTACCTGTCCTGCAAGCAGTCGCTGCGCGTCCACAAGGCGCGCCAGGCCCGCGACAAGCGCATCGGGCAGTGGCTGCGCCTGCTGGTCCAGTGGACGCTGCAGCGACCCGCAGCCTTCGTCGGCGGCGTCACGCAGAAGGCGTACCACCGCACTGCGGACGTACTGGACGAGGCCATCGCCGCTGCACCGCCAGCCTCGCCAGCGACATCGAAGCGGGGCGCGCGCCCAGCCGCGGCCCGTGACGCGGACAGCAGGCCCGAACCGGCAGCCGCGCAGGTTCGTCAGCTGCTGGGCGATGCCGAGTTCGCCGACGCGCACGCCCGCTTCCAGCACCAGGCCGGCATGTCCCCGGCGTCGCCGGTCAGTGGCTCCGAAGGCGGCTCCGAGCGTGCCCCGGAACCTCCCGTCGACGGCCCCGCACCCGCCGTCCAGATCAGCCGGCGCTGATCCGAAGACCGAGCCCCGGCGCAGCCCCATCGGCTGCACCGGGTTCGATCGCTGACGTGCCTCAGCCATGGACTGACGTCCAGCGGCCTGGCGCGACCGGCACCCCATCCAACCGCCCGCGGGCCCGCCCGCCAGGGCCGGTGTCCGCCCTCCCAACTTCGAGAGTTCCCCATGCGAGACATCACCCTGAATCCCGAGCAACGCCTGTATGTGATCGCCACCGAAGGTGGCGTGACCTGCTTCGGCTTCGACAACGCCCGCGACCATGCCCGGCAGATCGCGCAGCGCCTCGATCGTCCCGACCTGATGCCGACCGCCGACGACGCGGCCAGCCTCACCGGCTACGAGAAGTACCTCGCTGCGGTGCGTGCCTGGGGCGAGTCCGCCCAGGGCCACGGCACCTACTTCGACCCCGGCACGGACCCTCGCCTGGCGAGGGTGCTGGAGACCTGCCGCCGGGACGGCCGCAAGGTGCGGCTGGTGCTGGGCGACACCGGCACCGGCGCGAGCTGGCTCGACGAGTTCGACGTGGTCGGCACGGTCGGCCGCTCGACCGGCCTGCTGAAGGTGCCCCTGCTCGTCGAGCCGGGCGAAGCGGCCGGCACGGCCATCCTCTGTGCGCATGTGCTGGCACTGATGGACTGGGACACCGGCCTGCCCCTGTACCGCCACCCGCGCTGGCAGCCACCGGAACTGCGCATCCGCGCCAGTGATGACGATGTCCGTCCCTGGTCCGTGGTGCTGCACGAGCAGCCCGTGGCGAACTTCGACGACATCGGCAAGGCCGGTGCGTACCTCGCGTTCATGCGCGGGGCAAGCGTCGAGCCGCGCGTGTTCCGGTGAACCATCCTGTCGAACGTTCGAGGCCCTTCAGACGGCCCGATCCAGATCCACTCCAGGCCGTCACCCAGCACGCCCCCGGTCCAGCACCGGGGGCGTTCCTGTTTCCGCAACGGCGAACAGGGCGACGGGCGCTCAGCGACCGGTCAGGGACTGCACCTCACGCTCGATCAGCCAGTGCAGGAAGCGGGTGTCATCGGAGTGGCCCCAGTAGTGGGCCTTGCAGCGGCGGACGTAGGCCTGCAGGTCCGCGACGCTGCGGATGGACCCCGGCTCGATGGCGGTGATGCGGGCCAGCCGCGCCCGTTCGGGTCGGGTCAGTCGAAGCTGGTTTCCGGAGCGCAGCATGTCGGGTCGGCCTTGTCGGGAAGCCGCGCATCTTCGCGTGCCTGCGCAGGTCTGTGCACATGCGCTGCTGCCCGCGGCAAAGAAATTTCTGCAGTGACAGCGTAGTGCCTCTGCGGTGTCACTTTTGCGGTCTGCCCGCCAAGACATCCGGGCAGGCCGTGGCCCAGCCACCACGGCGCGGCCACGCGCAGTGCGGTCATGCGAACCGTGCCACCTCCCCGCGCACAGATGCCCGACCAAGGCACGGACCCTGGCGCCCTTTGCGCGGGTAAGCGCGGCAAAGGCGCTGTCGCTGGCACCGCCCCGGTTGAATCCCCGGCGCCGATGGCGCAGACTTGACGGGCTCACACCCACTCCCGACAGGAGTGTTTCCGATGCCGACCGAACCGGCGGCAGCGGCGTCGCAGTCGTTACCTGCCTCGGATGATCATCTGAGCCACCGTGCCGGCCACGTTCCGTCGTGTGTCTGCACATCCTTCCCTTGCGGGGACACCAGTCCCCACCGGGAACGGCGTTCCCGTCTTCCTTTTCGCCACGAGAGGAGAACGCCATGAACTTCCACCCTTTCCAGGGTCTTCAAGATCTGCCGGACCTGCCCGATGCCGCCCACGCGTCTCGGGAGGCCCTGGTGGCAGAGATGCTGGGCCTGCAGGCCCACCCATTGCCAGGCCCCTCGCCGGCTGCGCTGCGCGTCAGCGACCGGGAGACGCCCCACGAGGACCCGGCCACGCAGCAGCTCCTGACGCGCCGACTCGGTGTCGCCCGGGAGCTGCTGATGCGCGAGCTGCGTGACCGGATGGCGCAGGGGCCGGTGATGTCGTCGCCCCAGGTCCTTCGGGACTGGCTGCGACTGCGCTGCGCAGGCCTGCAGCACGAGGTCTTCCTCGCGCTCTACCTGGATGCCAACCACCGGCTGATCGCCCACGAGGAGGTGTTCCGCGGCACGCTCACCCAGACCTCGGTGTACCCGCGGGAACTGGTCAAGAGCGCCCTGGCCCGCAACGCCGCCGCGATCGCGGTGGCCCACAACCACCCGAGCGGCCAGGCCGAGCCGAGCCGCGCGGACGAGTTCCTGACGCAGACGCTGAAGTCGGCGCTGGCGCTGGTGGACATCCGCCTGATCGACCACTTCGTCGTCGCCGGCGACCAGTGCGTCAGCTTCGCGGAGCGTGGACTGCTCTGACGCCATGTGCGGCAGTCACGCCCCGCACGACCCAGCCGCGAGAAGGGCGCCGCCGAGGCGGTGCCCCTCCCGCCGATCCCACCCCAACCAAGGATGCCCATGTCGGAGAGAAGACCCCCGACCTGCCCCTGCTGTGCCGGCCACGGCGTGCCCTTGGGCGCGCTCGGTCGCCTGCACTGGTTCCGCTGCCGCGACTGCGGCATGACGTTCGCCCGCGCCGGAGGATCGAAGCGCACGCCCCGTGCGCCCTCGACCGTGACGCGGGCGACCGAATCCCCCACATCTCCCAGTTCATCCCGAGGAGGAAGCCACGATGCATACCCTGCCCGCCACCGGCCTGCGACAGCAGGCCGAGATGCTGGCCAGCCTGTCCCTGAAGCATCTGAGTTCGGCAACGCGCGACAAGCTCGCCGATGACGACCTGTCCGTGAACGCCTACCCGACCGACTGCGGCGGGTTCGTCTATGTCGGGGCGCCGAAGTACCGCGTGCCTTCGGAGCCCGACCTGGCCATGCTGTTCGAGGTGGCCGAATCCGCCGGCGTGGCCTGGCTGATGTTCGACCGCGAGGCGGCGGTCATCGACGGGCTGCCCGTGTTCGACAGCGCGGAGCCCGGACCATGAGCCAGCACCTCGCGACGGCGACGCTCGACGGACACCCCGTCGAGATCGTGGCCGGCTTCGATCGACGTCTGGGGGACTACTTTCTCCAGGTCGTCGACGAGCGCAACGACATGCTCTACACCAGCCTGCAGGAGCCCCTGCTGGACTGGACCGACATCGCGACCTTGCGCGTCAAGGTCGCCGATCTCGGCCTTCAGCTGCCGACGCAGTTGCTCGACGAAGTCGAAGCCGACGGCCTGCGGCGCGCGGGAAACCGCATCGTGCGCCACACCGCCAATGGGCAACCCATGACGCTGGTGGCCGGCTGAAGCAGTTCACTGCCCAATCACGGCGCCGTGCTCCCATCCCGTCAGGGAAGGGGCCGGCGCCGCTTCCTTTCATGGACTGAGCCTAGGTTCGCTAAGGCCGCCCAGGCTGGCGATGCCCGTGCACTGGTGTAGTCGGAGGATGCGGGCCAGGCGTCCAACTCTGGCGACCATTCGGCGCCAAGCCGCAAAGCACAGTTGCGGTCACGAACGGCGTTCGCGACTTTCGACCACATCCTCGTCATTCAAGCTCCTGGCGTACGTCCGCTCGCGTGCCCAAGCTTCCGCCAGTGCGTTCACCCTGGCCGTCGGTGTTCCAGCCTTCAATGCCAAAGCCACGTTCCTGCCTCCAAGGGCCCCGTGATCGCGCAGCCAGAACATCACCCTCTCGGTGTCGTGGAGGTGCCGGAGAGCGCGGCAGATCGCGCCTGCGGTCAAGCGATCGATGCTCAGCAATGCCACGGGGTAGTACTGGCAGTTGTCGATGTGGATGCTCACCACCTCGCCGCTTGCCGAGGTCGTCGCCAATGCCTCCTGGGGAATCCCCCACGCTTGCGCCAGTTGCGGACCGAGGACAACCAGCCCTTCCCTGATCCACTGAGCTCGCGCCGACGCACCGCGAACCTCGGCAGCCGCCAAGCCGCCTCGTGCCGAAGTCGGATGCTTGTTTCCTCCACGAATCATGGCGCGCAAACCTCCCGCAGGAAACCTCACCAAGCGAACAACTTCCCGTCATTCATCGCTGTCGCGGAGCGCTGGAAGGGACATGACGTTCCGCGCGAGAGCGATCGGCGGCGCGCTCGCGCTCGGCCGCGCCGATCTCGGCGTCCAGGGCGACCATGACCTCGTCGAACGAGAGACCCGGACGCGGATCGTCCAGCGCGTCCTGGATCTCGGCTGCGAGCCATCGGCTGTGAGCTGCGGTCTGATGGCCGGTTCGCATCAGTTCGGCTTGGCTGGCGTCGCGGGGGTCCATGTCGTTGACGGTGGTGGTCAAGTCTTGGCGACGGTTCCATCGCACTCAAGATGGAAGCATCATGCGCATTTGACTGACCCGGCGCAACGGCCGTGTCCGGCGGGGGCGCGATTCAGTAAGAATGTCGGCTCGGATCGCCAGTCGTCCAAGATGGCCACGGAACTCGTGGCTCTACGATTCGACGCCTCCGCCATAGGGGCGGCGCGGCCCACGACAGCGGTGGCGTTGACGTCTTTGGCCAGAGAGAGCCGAGGACGCAACCGCCACTTTGCGTCACCTCGGCGCAACGGTCGCAAGCAGGCTGAATGAGCGACTTTAATGTTTATGTCAACTCGGGGCGTGCATAGCCGAACAGATGCGCTCCGTACGGTGCAGCTACAGCCCTACGCAGCCTTGCGCTTGGTCGGCGCTCTGTCAGCGCCCGCCACCACAACGTGGCCGGTGCTCTGGCGCACAAGAGTACCGTTCTTACCCGACAAGGCTCCCGCTCGCTTGGCCGTGGACTTGCCCAGGAACACTCCGCTCGCACTCTTAGGCTCGGCCGCGGCCATTTCGCGGACCTGATCCCGGGTGAACGCGCCTGAGGCAAACACACGCGCGGCTTTGTCCGCCATCCCCTGGGAGACGACGACAAACTTTCCGGGAGCAACTCGTACGCGCTTCATAGTGCAACCTTCACAGACAGGTACTTTACCGGACCCACCGCAGGGTGTCGAATGGCCCCCTCCAGCACCCGTTCGTAATACCGCACAAGGCACGGGAACGGCTCATTGAGTCGAACTTCCCTGAGGTCGAGCAGCAGGGCAACTGCACGGGCGAACTGGAAAGCTGTCGGCGCGGTGACGCCGCGGATTCCACGTGCGTAAGGCGTGCGCTCAAGGTATTCAAGCGACACATGGCCGCCCTTGACCTGGATGCGCCCGTAGCACATCGCGCGCGGGCGGCCCGCACGCACCATCGCGTACATCCAGGCGTCCTGGTGCCGCACTCGCGAGAAGAAGATTTCTTCCCAGTTCCAGTGCACCTTCCGCCTTGGCCCGCCGCCTCGCTCGAACCGCATCGCGGCTGCTCTGGCGATCGGCTGGCTGATCAACTGCAGTTGAAGATCCGGCCTACTGAGCGTCTGGGCCAACCAGGTGTTGGTCTGGTCCAGCGCAGCGGCCAGCACCTCGTTCTTGTTCGTGAGCATGCGGCCGGAATCATAGTTGGCCCCCCCGGTCACTACATCGCGCCCACGACGATCGCTGACCCGTCCACCTCGCTGAGAGGGAACCCTGTACTGACGAGGCGCCGACTTGTCGTCCGAGCGTGGAGACTCAAACTACACCGTGGTGAACTGCCCCATCATGCCAGTGTCCTCGTGCTCGAGGATGTGGCAATGAAACATGAGAACGGTCGGGCATGCCCAGGCGCCGGCGTTCGACTGACGCGTTGTGCACGTCCAGCGCCGCAACAGTGAAGCCGGCCTCGCGAAGGTACCCAACCCAAACCGCGCAACAACTGCAGCTGCGGCTCTTGAACACCTGTACTTCGGCCCTCGGGGCAGCCGCCAGCGCGAAACCCGGCAGCGACGCGCCGATCACCACCACAGTCCCACGGCGCCAGTGGATCGTCTCTGAAACCGGCAGTCGCGGCGACCTCTGGCGAACGCAAACGAACGACAATTCGCTGACGACGAGGTTCAGGACATGGAAAAGCCGTTTCACCGCTTCACGGAGTTGTTTGCCCAACTCGGACTGCCCACCAGCGAGGACGGAATCCGTCAATTCATATCGACGCACCGGCCACTTCCCGGCGGCACCCGCATCGAGGACGCCGAGTTCTGGACGCAGTCGCAACGCCAGCTGCTGCGCGACCTCATCGGGCAGGACGCCGATTGGGCGGAGCTCGCCGACCAGTTGAACGCTGCACTTCACTCCTAGTCGCCGACGCCGTATCGCCCGGCGCGGCCATGCTCACAGGAACATGACGGCAAACGCGGCGAGCGCGCCGATCCCCATGCCGATCGCGTACCCGCGCAGCACGGGCCGCCCCACCGCGGCGCCACCGGTGGTCCAGGCGATGCCGGCCTTCGTGCCCATGTTGACCAGCGTGGTCAGCCCGATCGCCACGACGGTGGTTCCCACGCTCAAAGCACCGTTTGCCTGTGCGCGCGACATCGAGATCACCGTCGCATCGACGTCGGCCAGCCCGGAGACTGCCGCCAAGGCGTAGATGCCGGCATCTCCCAGCCATTGCCTTGCCGCCGGCACCAGCACCGCCATGGCAGCGAGGAAACCGCCGAACGCCAGCGCGGTGCCCAGGTCGAAGGTCGCGACGGGCTCGACCTCCTCGACAGGGCCTGCGGACTTCAGTTGTCGACGCCAATGCCAGCTGGCCAACAGAATCAGGGCCGAGCCCGTGACCAACATCGGGACGCCCAGGCGTTGCAGCAGCGATGGCTGAATCAACGCGACCAGCACCGCCATGCGCAGGAACATCACGCCGCAGGCGGCCAGGGCTCCCGCGGCCGCGGCATCCGCCAGGGCAGGCTGACGGCGCGCCTGCCGAGCGAGCGCGAGCGTCGCCGCAGTCGACGACGCCAGCCCGCCGAGCAGGCCCGTCAGGAAGATGCCGCGTTGCGCGCCGGTTAGCCTCATCGCGAAGTGACCTGCCAGCGAAAGCCCTGCAATCAGAACCACCGCCCACCAGAGTCGGTACGGATTCAGCGCTTGATAGGGCCCGTATCCGGCGTCCGGCAGGTTGGGCAGGATGACCACCGACAGGACGAGCAATTGCAGAGCCGCGCTGAGCTCACGAGACTCGACGCGTTGCAGCCATGCGTGCAGCGTCGGCTTCAGGTTCAGCAGCACCGTCGTGACCACCGCGGCCGCCAGCGCCAAGGCCGGCGCGCCGCGTGCCGCCAGCACGCCCAGCATGAAAGCCAGCAGGGTGGCGACTGCCGTCGTCACGCTCAGATTGCCCGTCTTCCGGGCGGCCTCACGGTACGACACGGCCAGCAGCAGCGACAGTCCGACGAATCCGCCGGGCAGGATCCAGGCACCCAGGTCCGCGGCGAGAGATCCCAGCACACCACCCAGGAGACCGACCAGCGCGAAGGTGCGAAGCCCTGCCACGCGGCCGCCTTCGGCCAGATCGCGATCTCGCCAACCGCGCTCGACGCCGATCAAGAGACCCACTGCAAGCGCTGCGACGAGACCTTCTGCCGTCGTCCAGGTTTCGATCGATGCCGTTGTCATGCTGCTTCAGCCCCGGCCGGGCAGTGTCCGTCCGATGGAAAGCGTTCCATGCAGATGGCGTCTCGCGAGCCACGCCACCAGCGGAGGGAGGATGAACCACTGGACCAAGGGCGCGAGCCCGACCCCAAGTCCGGGCACGACCGGCATCAATGCCGAGTACGAGCACGCCTGCACCCACCAGCCCCGCGTCGCGAACCACTCGATGCCGACCGTCACGACGATGCCGGTCGTGCTCAATCGTGCCAGGTCGGCGGCGGTCGGCGCGAGAAGCCAGCGTCGATCGCCGGCGAACCAACTGGCGAGCCCGTGCGCGACGAGCATGATCGCCGCATCCCCGACCGTCGCCTGGAGACAGCTCAGGACGACGATGAGATGTGGCGCCTGCGCGTGACCCGCGAACAAGGGCGCTTGCAGCATCTCCCAGGGGAAGTTCACCAGCAGGGCAAACAGCGCGATGCTCGCCTCGGGCGCGATCGCCCGGAGCGCGCTGGCTCCTCCCGTGAGCGGCACCTGAGCCATCAGCCCCGATGACTCGCGAAGACCGTGGCCTGTTCCGCCGCATCGACCAGCAGAACCTGATAGGGCTCGTGCCGACCAGGTACTTCCATGCCCGGCGCTGAAGCGGGCATGCCCGGCACGGCCAGACCCAGGGCCTTCGGCCGCGTGTCCAGCAGTCGCCTGATGTCCGCTGCCGGCACATGTCCCTCGAGGACGTAGCCCCCGACCGTTGCCGTATGGCAGCTGCCGTAGCGATCGGGCATGCCAAGCCGCCTGCGCTCGACAACCGCGCTGTGAACATCCACCACGGCGACGCCGAAACCGGCCTCTCGCAAATGTCTGACCCACACCGCGCAGCATCCGCAGGATCGGCCCTTGAACACCTGGATCTCGTCAGCGGTCGTTTTCGAGCGCGCGGCCCACGGCGCAAGTGCGACCAGGGTGCCGGTCCATTGCAGGATCTCGCGACGTTTCATGATTTCCTCCTCAGGTAATCGGGGCGGGCTCGACCAACTCGGTGCGCGTGGCATCCCCGACGGACGAGTCCGCCGAGGCGCACCGGCGCGCCTCCCGCTTCAGCTGCCACTGCTTGACCAGGGCATACAGCGCCGGGATCACGCCCAGCGTGAGGATCGTGGACGAAATCATGCCGCCGACCATCGGTGCGGCGATGCGGCTCATGACTTCGGAGCCGGTGCCACTGCCCCACATGATCGGCAGCAGGCCGGCCATGATGGCCACCACCGTCATCATCTTCGGCCGCACGCGCTCGACCGCGCCTTCCATGACCGCGCCGTAGAGGTCGGACGGGCCCGGAACACGCCCCTCGGCTCGGCAGCGCTCGCGTGCCTGTTCCCAGGCATGGTCGAGGTAGATCAGCATCACGACGCCGGTCTCGGCCGCGACGCCGGCCAGCGCGATGAAGCCCACGGCGACGGCCACCGACAGGTTGTAGCCCAGCCACCACATCAGCCACACGCCGCCCACCAGCGCAAAGGGCACCGACAGCATGACGATCAGCGTCTCGGTCAGTCGCCTGAAGTTCAGGTACAGCAGCAGGAAGATCGTCAGCAGGGTGACCGGAATGACGATCTTCATCTTCTGGACGGCGCGTTCCATGTACTCGAACTGGCCGCTCCATGTGATGTAGTAGCCCGGCGGGAACTTCACCTGGTCGGCCACCGCCTTGCGCGCGTCGGCCACGTACGAGCCGATGTCGCGGTCGCGGATGTCGACGAAGATGTAGGCCGACAGCAGCGCGTTCTCGGTGCGGATGCCAGGGGTCCCCCGCGCGACCGTCACCTTCGCGACCTGGCCGAGCGGCACCATCGCACCGCCCATCGTGGGCACCAGCACCTCGCGCTCGATCTGCTCCGGGTGCGTGCGCAGCTCGCGCGGGTACCGCACCGTCACGCCGAAGCGTTCGCGCCCCTCGACCGTCGTCGTGACCATCTCGCCACCGAGCGCAGTCCCGATGATGTCCTGCAGTTCACCGACCGAAAGGCCATAGCGGGCCAGTGCCTCGCGGTTGGGTTCGATGTTCAGGTAGCTGCCCCCCGTTAGGCGCTCCGCGAAGGCCGAAGTCGTGCCGGGCACCGCCTTGACCACCGCTTCGATCTGCTTGGCGAGCTTCTCCATCTCGCCGAGATCCTTGCCGAAGACCTTGATGCCGATCGGCGTGCGAATGCCGGTGGACAGCATGTCGATGCGTGCCTTGATCGGCATCGTCCAGGCATTCGACACACCCGGGAACTGCAACGCCTTGTCCATCTCGGCGATCAGCTTGTCGGTGGTCATGCCGGGCCGCCACTCTTCCTGCGGCTTCAGGTTGATCACTGTTTCGAACATCTCGATCGGCGCTGGGTCTGTCGCGGTGTTCGCACGGCCTGCCTTGCCGTAGACCGAACTCACCTCCGGGAAGCTCTTGATGATCTTGTCCTGGGTTTGCAGCACCTCGGCTGCCTTGGTGATGGACATACCCGGCAGCGAGGCCGGCATGTACAGCAGCGTGCCTTCGTTGAGCGTCGGCATGAACTCGCTGCCGAGCTTCGAGGCGGGGAAGTAGGTCAATGCCATGGCGATGACGGCCAGCGCGATGGTCAACTTCTTCCAGCGCATCACGCCGGCGATGATCGGGCGGTACACCCAGATCATGAAGCGGTTCAGCGGATTCTTCGCTTCCGGCATGATCTTGCCGCGGATGAACAACATCATCAGCACGGGCACCAGCGTCACCGACAGCAGCGCCGCGCCGGCCATCGAGAACGTCTTGGTGTAGGCCAGCGGCGCGAAGAGCCGCCCTTCCTGCGACTCGAGCGTGAAAACCGGCAGGAACGACACGGTGATGATCAGCAGCGAGAAGAACAGCGCCGGCCCGACCTCCTTGCAGGCGTCGAGCATCGCGTCGGCACGCTGCTTGACGGTGTGGACGGCGGGCAGCCGCTCGAGGTGCTTGTGTGCGTTCTCGATCATCACGATCGCGGCGTCGACCATCGCACCGATGGCGATCGCGATGCCGCCCAGGCTCATGAGGTTGGAGTTCATGCCCAACAACTTCATCGCGATGAACGAGATGAGCACACCCACCGGCAACATGAGGATGGCAACCAGCGCCGAGCGCACGTGCATCAGGAACACGACGCAGACCACGGCAACGATCAGGCTCTCCTCGATCAGCGTCCGCTTGAGCGTGTCGATGGCCCGATGGATCAGGTCCGATCGGTCGTAGACGGCCTGGATCGACACGCCATCCGGCAGGCCCGCAGAGATCTCCGTCACCTTGGCCTTCAGATTGTGGATCACCTCCAGCGCGTTCTGCCCGAAGCGTGACATCGCGATACCGGAGACGACCTCGCCTTCGCCGTTCAGCTCCGACAGGCCGCGCCGCTCGTCGGGTGCCATCTCGACGCGCGCGACGTCCCGGATCAGCACCGGCGTGCCGCCCTCGCTCTTAAGCACCAGGGTCTCGATATCGCTCTTCCCGCGGAGATAGCCCTTGCCGCGGACCATGAACTCGGTCTCGGCCATCTCGACCACGCGGCCGCCCACATCGCGGTTGGAGTCGCGGATGACCTGTGACACCTTCATCAGCGGGATGCCGTAGCTGCGCAACTTGAGCGGATCGACCGTGACCTGGTAGGTCTGCACAAAGCCGCCGAGCGAAGCGACCTCGGCCACACCGGGAGCCTTGGTGAGCTGGTAGCGCACATACCAGTCCTGGATGGTGCGCAGTTCCGCGAGCGTGCGGTCCTTGGCCAGCAGCGCGTACTGGTACACCCAGCCGACGCCGGTGGCATCAGGCCCGAGCGAAGGCGACACGCCCTTGGGCAGTCGCCCGGACGCAAAGTTCAGGTACTCCAGCACCCGGCTGCGCGCCCAGTAGATGTCGGTCCCGTCCTCGAAGATGACGTAGACGAACGAGGCCCCGAAGAACGAGAAGCCGCGCACCACCTTCGACTTCGGCACCGCCAGCATTGCGGTGGTCAGCGGGTAGGTCACCTGGTCCTCGACCACCTGGGGTGCCTGGCCCGGGTACTCGGTGTAGACGATGACCTGCACGTCGGACAGGTCGGGCAAGGCGTCCAGCGGCGTCTTCAGAACGGCCAGGATGCCACCGATGATGATGAACAGTGTTGCGAGCAGGACCAAGAAGGGATTCCTTCCGGACCACTGGATGATCTTGGACAGCATGGCGCCCCCTGCTCAGTGGCCGGAGTGGGTGGATTTGCCCGCACTTGCCGCCGGTGCGGCCGGCTTGGCCTGCGGCGCTACGTTGGGGACTGCTCCGGTCGGGGCGATGGACGTCACGACGAAGTCACCCGGCTGCCGTTCGACGAACTCGAATCGCACGGCCTGACCCGGCTTGAGGCCACTCAGCAGCGACGCGTTGGCGGCCTTGAACTCCATCGTCATGGCCGGCCACTTCAGCGTAGAGACCGGTCCATGATTGAGGCTCAGTGTGCCGTTCTTGGCATCGATGCCGTCGACGGTGCCCTCGCCCTTGTGGCCGACCGCCGCCGCCGGCGGCACCAACTTTGCCGGCGTCTCCGGCGCCGCTGGTGCAGCGCCCCCGCCCGCCGGGCTGCCGTGCCCCGCGTGTCCCCCGAGGCTTCCCACCGCGGCCTTGAGGTTGCTCTCGGCATCGATCAGGAAGTTCGCGGCCACGACGACCGGCTCACCGTCACGCACGCCCTTCAGCACCTCGACGTAGTTCTCCGCCCGCGCGCCGAGTTCGACCTCGCGCGGCTCGAAGCGCCCTTCGCCCACCTGGACGAGGACGATCCGACGGGTGCCGGAGTCGATCACGGCGGAGTCTGGAACGGCCAGCACCGCCGACTTGCCACCGACACCGAGTTCCACCTGGGCAAACATCGCCGGCTTGAGACGTTGCCCGGGGTTGGCCAGTTCGACACGCACCGGGATGCTGCGCGTCTCGGCCTTCAGGGTTGGGTAGACGTACGTGACGCGTCCCTCGAAACCCTCGGTCGGATACGCCGTGGTCGTCACGCGCGCCTTCGCACCCGTCTTGACCAGGGCGATGTCCTGCTCGGCCACGTCGGCGATCACCCACACGGCCGACAGGTCGGTCACCTGGTACAGCAGTTCGCCCGGCATGAAGCGCATGCCCTGCAGAGCCTTCTTCTCGGAAACGATGCCAGACACCGGCGACGGGAACGAGATCGTCCGCTGCGGCTGGCCGGACTTCATCAAGGCCGCCACCTGCGGCGCCGACAGATCCCAGTTGCGCAGGCGCGCGAGGCTCGAATCGGCCAGCTGGCGCATGCCCACCTGCGCCTCCGTGCCGGCCTCTTTCATCGCCTCGAGCCCTTGCATGGCGATCGCGTACTCACGCTGCGCCGAGACCAGTTCGGGGCTGTACGCCTCGAACAGCGGCTGGCCCTTGGCCACCGGTTGGCCGGTCGCACTGACGTGCAGCCGCTCGACGTAGCCTTCGAACTTCGCGGTCACCGCAAAGGTCCGGCGCTCGTCCGGCTCGATGCGGCCTGCCGCCCGGATCGTCTTGCCGAGCAAGCGCATGCCGGCCGGCTCGGTGCGCACACCCAGCTTCTGGATCTTCTCGGTACTGATGCGGACCTGGCCCGCAGCCCCGGGCCCGGCGTTGGACGTTGCCTCGTCCTCGCCCTCGTAGACCGGGATGTAGTCCATGCCCATCGGGTCCTTCTTCGGCACCGGCGAGGTGTCGGCCAGCCCCATGGGATTGCGGTAGTACAGCAGCTTGCGCGGCTTCGGAGCTGCGGCGGAAGACGACTCCTGGCTTGCCTCGGCGGACGAGTGTGCGGCGCTGCGCGACTGCGAGCCCAGCCAGTAGCTGCCAGCGCCGACGGCGCCGATCAGGGCGATCATGAGGACGGTGGTGGCGGTCTTCACAGTTCTTCTCCCACAATGCGTTCGATCTCGGCCAGGCGCATCTGCGCCTCGACCTGCGTCTTCAGGATCTCCTGACGGGCCTTGCGAATCTGGCGCTGCGCCTCGAGCAACATCGCGAACTCGGCCTTGCCGTTCTCGTAGGCAGCCAGCGCCGACTGAAGGCCGAGTTCCGACTGCGGCAGCAGCTGGGTCTTCAGCAGAGTCTCGTTGCGCCGTGCGGCCTCGAGCCCGGCCAGGTTCACCGCCAGGTCGCCGACCAGTTGCTGCTGCAGCGCTTCGGCTCTCGACCGCGACGCGGCGACCATCGCCTCCGCTTCCCGCTCCTGACCACGGCGGGCTTCCTGCTGCAGCGGGATGTTCATCTCGAACATCACGCCCCAGGTGGTAATGCGCGAGCCCATCTGCGAAGGGGACAGACCGACGGTGAGATCGGGATAGCGATTGCGCTGCGTGAGGTCACGGCTCTTCTGTGCGAGGGCCACGCGGGCCAGCTCTGCCTGGATCTGCGGATTGCCCGACCGCGCCCGCTCTGCCAACGACGTTGCATCGGCGGTGTTCAGCGTCGGCACCGCGCGCAGTTCCAGGGGGTCGGCGAGCGGTGCGCCGCTCTCGCGAGCCAGCAGAGCGTTCAGCCGGGCGCGAATCTGGCGCTTCTCGCTGTCGATCATGATCAACTCCGAGCGCATCGCCGTCTGCTCCAGCTGCGCACGGATCGCGTCGGCCTGGGCGGCCAGTCCGCCTGCATAGCGCGCTTGGGCAACCTGCTCGAGCCGGGTCATCAGTCCGAGCACCTCCGTGGTCAGCCGCTCGTTGCCAGCGGCACGGTAGTACTCCGCGTAAGCCGCCTTGATTCGAGCTGCCAGCTCGGCCCAGCTCGCATTCGTGCGGGCTTCGGCCTGCCGCGCATCCGCGGCGGCGGCGTCCCGCTTGAGCTCCCGCTTGCCCCACAGCGGCAGCGACTGCATCAAGGTGTACTTGGTCTCGCCGACCTTCCACGGCAGCAGGCTGGGCGAAGCGTCATTGCCGTAGTTGTTGATGTTCATGAGCTCCACGCGCAGCACCGGATCGGGAAGCGCCCCCGCCGGCCCCACACGCTGCGCCGCGGCTTCGGCTTCCTCGCGCATGGCCCGGAGCTCAGGGCTCTGGGCTCGGGCGTAGGCCAGCAGTCCCGGGAGGTCGCGCCCCAACGGCGCGTCTTGAGCGACTGCGGGAACAGGCCCGGCAGCGCAGAGAACCAGCCCCATCAGCAGCGAGCCGGCCCAGCGCGGCATGTCTGGCCATGCGGTACTCGCTTGACCCCATACGGTTGTCATTTCGTCTTCTCCTTGCGTGCCGCTCGGAGTGCCGGACACATGGGCGATCCGGGGTCCGAACACGGCGGCGATACGGTCAGTCTTCCGAGGCGCCGTCCTCGAGGACGGCCGACGAAAGAACGCGAGTGCACGCAAGCTGTGCGGCCAAATCAGGCCGGCTGCGTGCTCGTGACGGCTATAGCGCCAGGCGCAAGAAGGCGATCGGAATCGGCAGGGGCCTTGCGCCTTCCCGGCGCGGCGCCTGCACATCTGCCGACACGTCAATGGACGCCGGCACCGCCAAAACCGCCATCGGGGGCGGCAGGGCATGGAACTGGTAGTTGTCGAGAGCGGACTTCTGCGGCGGAATCGTCACACCGGCCCGCTCGCAGAAACTCTCGCAGTTCGATTTCGGCGACGAGTCATCCTGACCGTGCTGTGACTGATCCGGCGCTGCGACCGAGTGATGCTCGCACCCCGCAGGAGCCACCTCAATGTCGGCGGCCTGTGCTTCGACGACTCCCTGGAACGTGTCCCCGCTCCCGGAGAATTGCTGGGCGGCCAAGCATGCGTTGGCAACGCCCAAGCCGAGACCGAACAGCCACACCCACAGGACCCGAAGGGCCCAGCGGCGAAGCTGTCGATGGCTGCGAAACATGAGCGGTTGATTCAAGAATTCAAACAAGTATGCACCTTCCAGGCCACGGCCCGTTTGAGGATCGTCAAGGGCGCCGACCGGGCTGACGATCACGCACATGCAGGATCCCCGGCGTCCACCGACCCGGCCAGCCATCGGCGTGCCGCGCCAGACTTCATTCAGTCGGCCTGGACCACGCCGGCGTCAACTGCCACCTCGGAAACCGTCTCGTAGATGTAGTCCGACTCCGCGAGCCCTCCGACGGCACGCTGGTATCGCCGGAAGGCATCGAGTTCTCTCTTCGTGATCCTCACCGTTCGCTCAACGGTCTGCTCGCCAAGGGCTTGGGCTCTGGCGGCTGCGGCGCGCGTGCTTTCGCCGCGGTAGACGAGGTAGCGCGCATAGGGCCCGAGCACGAGTTGCTTCTCGATCCGAACATCGGACGTCGACTCGGACGGATGGCACTGATTTGCTTGCCCCGAAACCACGCATCGGTAGGTCGCCAAAGGCGAATCCTTGGCATCACCCTGTACCGGGAATAGCCCGAGGCTGGCAATCGTTGCCGCAAGAATTGGGGTTTTCAGCGAGAGCGCTGCGCGACTTGTGTATGTGTTCATGGAGGCTCCTTACGGCGTTCAATGGCGTGCGCGACGGCGCGCACGAGGAACACTCTAAGAAGCCATCACCAACCGTAGACCGACGCCGCGATGACACACTCGTCATCGCCCGCCAGCCACAGAAGCACGATCCCCTCGCCACCTTTCGACGGTTCAACCCGATGCCATCCGGGCGGTTGCGCGAACTCGGCAACCTCTTGGGGCCTCCGCGAAGGCGGCGAATATTCCAAACTGAAACCTACAAGCTGTCGTGCACGGCTGCGGCGGCTACCGCTGCCTGGCCGATGGCAACGTCAATCTGGCACGATCCTCCCGCCACGTCGCCCGCAGCGTACACATTGTCCGCACTCGTGAGTCCGGTCGGACCGATCGCGATTGCGCCATGCACGTCGAGCCTAACAGCCAGTTGATTCGCCAGGTACGTTCGCGGCTGCGCGTCGAATGCTGCAAGCAGCAAGTCGAACTCATGGACCCGACCATCGTCGCATGTCACGAGGATGCCCTTGTTGTGAGTCAACGCGACATGGCGTGCGACGCCGGGCACACGCTCGAGTCCGGCATGGCATGACGAGTAGTCAGCCTTCCCAGCCGCGCTGTCGATGTCGATGTCGATGAACCTCGCCTCCGCACACACCTTCCGCAGATCGGCTATGCCAGGCACGTCGAGGAGCGAGTCGCCCAGCACACCGACTCGCTTCCCGAAGAGATCGTCGACTCCATGCTGCCACGCACAGCGCCGCAGCAGGTTCGCCGACGCCACGTCGTCGATCCCGGGCAATCCGATCGGCAGATCCGTGGCCCCGGCACACAAGATGACGTTGCGCGCCAGGAGCGTTCCATGCCTCAGCCGGAGCAAGAGCCTGCCGTCCGAGCAACGTCGTATTCCTTCGACCGAATCGTAGGTGACGTGCCCGCCCGCTGCGCGCAAGTGTTGTCGCATCCGCTCGAGCAAATGTCCACCGACCACGCCATCGGGATATCCGGCAACGTTGAGGGCACGCGCGATGCACTGCGCCCGACTGGCACCTGCGTCCACCAAGCGCACGCCGCGCCCATGCCGTCGGAGATGAATTGCTGCAGCCAGTCCGGCGGGTCCTCCGCCAATCACGACGCAGTCGAGAGTATCTCCGCCGATGACTGACGCGCTGAGAAGGTCTGTTGCCTCGATCATGCTGAATGGCGGCGGACGGCGGTGTCGCCGGCCTTGCACGACCGAAACCGTGCATCCTGCCGGCGCGCGCACTACAGATGGGTGACACCAGATGACGGACTCGCCATCGACGCATCAACCTGCAAGCCGGAACGCATGTGCGCGGACCGGGCGCTCGATCTTCTCGTGCTACTTCGCAGCCTCGATCGCGGTGACGACGATGGCTCCGTCGGCCTTCTCGGCGCTGAACATCACCTTGTCGCCCGCCTTGACCTTGTCCAGCAGCGCGGCGTCCTTGACCTGGAAGACCATGGTCATGCCGGGCATGTCCAGGTTCTTGATGTCGCCGTGCTTGAGTGTGATCTTCTTGGCTTCCTTGTCGATCCTGCGCACCTCGCCCTCGGTCATCGAGGCGGGCGTGCCTTCCATCTTCATGCCGCCCATCTTGCTGTGATCCATCGCCTGGGCGTGGGCACTGATCGCGAACGGCGCCGAGGCGGCAAAGGCCAGGGCAACGAGGAGAGGCTTGAAGGTCTTCATTTGGTTTACTCCGTAGGGTGTTTGAGACAAAGGATCTGCCGAGGGCGCTGTGCACCGCCAAGTGCCGCGCGCCAGCGCTATGCCGTGACGACCGTCACTCAGTGCTTGTGGCCGCCGTGACCGTCGGTCTTGGAGGCGCCAGCCGCCTGCGCGACCTTGACCAAGCCCTTCATGCCGGCGTCGTAATGGCCGGGTTGCAGGCAAGCGAAGTGCACATTGCCTGCCTTGGTGAAGCGCCACACAACTTCCCCGGCCTTGCCGGGCGCCACGCTGACCATGTTGTCGTCGGCATGTTCCATGCCCGGCGTCTTCAACATCAACGCGTAGTGCGCCCTCAGTTCCTCGGGCGTGCCGAGCACCAGCTCGTGCTTGACCGCTCCGGAGTTCTTCACGACCAAGCGAACCGTCTCGCCTTGTCGTACCGAGATCTCGCCCGGCGTGAAGCGCATGCTGTCCGTCATGTCGACCTCGACAGTGCGGGTGACCTGGGCCGCCTCACCGGGTTCGCCGACGGGACTGCTGCCGTGACCGGGGCCCGCCATCGCTACGGACGCAGCGAGCACGAGTGCCGACAGTACGCCGGTCTTGCCGAATGTGTTCATGGGTGCTTCTCGATGGATCCTTGCAGGTAAAGGGCGAGCCTGGAGCCCCGGGCCTCAGTTCCGATGCCCGTCGTTGAGCAGGCCATCCAGCCGAGCCACCTCGTTGCCGACCGCCGTGACCTTCCGGCCGTCGGCCAACTCGAGAGTCTCACCTTGCGTCAGGTAGGCGGCACGCCCGTAGCGGTCTTCCTTGGCCATCTTGCCGTCCTTGAAGACGTACAGCGTCGAACCGTCTTTCAGCGCCAGCGCCTGCTGCGTGGCCTGCGGCAGGGCATCACGCGCGAATGAGGGCAGGGAGGCCCCGAGGGCCGCAATCGCGATGGTCAGAACGGACAGGGTTGACTTCATGATCGATCCTTTCGTGGTACAGCGGGGCATCGCGCCCCTCGGCGTCATGCCAAGTGGCATGACACGCACTCTAGGGAGCCGCAACGGACGAACGCCCGACGGCGACATTACGGTTGCGTAATCTCGGCCGCTGCCCAGACCCCCACACCCGCGCCGCACATCTGCCAGTTTCTTCAAGCCTCGCATGCGGATCTGAGGCACGCTCGCAGGCATCTTCAAGACGCAAATGACGACATGCTGCCTACTTGGTCCGACGCGTGGGTGCTGGGGGTTGGAGCAGCCTTCGTTCAGTTGGCGACCGGCGAGCTCGCGGCGGCGGTCCATGGGACACACACCTCACCCCTGCGAGCGATCGGCAAGTGGCTGATCGACGCATTGCCTACGCCCCTGATCGATGTTGGCATTGCGCTGCTGCGTCGCGCTGACAAGCCGGCAATTCTGGCCACCCTGGTCTTGCTCGGAGTTGGTCTTCCGGCGCTTGCTTCGTTCGCGGGGAAAGCAGCGCTCGTGGCGGCACTGCTGTTGTCCGGGTCCGCCGGGCTTTGGGCGTTGTGGCGCCGCACCGAGCTCCCACGCGCCGCGGCCTTCACTCTCGGTTCGCTGGCGCTGGCCGCGGGCCCGCTGGCAATCTGGCTCGGCGCCGTCGCCTCCTTCGTGCTGGGACTTGTGATCGCAGGGCTCGCGATGACCCTCCGTCGAATCCGAAGACAACAGCGCGGACGGCCCATGTCTCTTCCCAGGCCGCCAGTTGTCCTGCCACCGCCTCCCCGATCGGCTGCCCTGGAGATTCCGGGCCTGTCCGAGTTGATAACTCCGGTCGACCGATTCTTCGTCACCGATGTGACGTTTCCCGCGCCGAACGTGGGCGTGCCACGTTGGAGGCTCGCGGTGACGGGCCTTGTCGAGCGTCCACTCGCACTGACATTCGCCGAGCTGCTGACGATGCCGTCTTGCGAAGTGGATGCGGTTCTCATGTGTGTGCACAACCCGGTGGGGGGGCCTTTCGTGGGAAACGCCCGCTGGCAGGGCGTGCGGCTAAGCGACTTGCTCGCGTGCGCCGGAGCGTCCGAGGATGCGGACCACGTCCGATTCCACGCGGTGGACGGGTTCTCTGCCGGAATGAGTGTGTCCTTGCTCGAGCAAGGCTTCGAGCCGCTCCTGGTCTACGCAATGAACGGCACACCGCTCAGACGCGAGCACGGTGCTCCCGTCCGGATGCTTGTGCCCGGCATCCACGGATACGACGCAAACATCAAGTGGCTGGCGTCGGTAGAAGTCACTCGCTTCAGCGGGGCGATCGACTACGCTGAGCGCAAAGGCTGGCCGCGACGGCCATCCCGAATGACGCCGAACGCAAGGATCGACGTCCCGACCCACTCTGCAATGCTTGCGCCGGGCTCGCAGATCATCGCAGGGGTCGCCTGGAGCCCTCCTCATGGCCTCGTGAAGGTCGAGCTGCGAGTCGATGGCGGACCATGGCGGGCTTGCGCGCTGGCCACGGCACTCGGCCCCAACGCATGGGTCCATTGGCAAGCACCCTGGGACGCAGCGCCCGGTCGCCACACGCTCGAGGCCCGAGCCTGGGGTCGAGACGGTGTGCAGTGCAGCGCGACTGCGGCTCCCTATCCCGACGGCGCACGCGGGTATCACCGCGTCGCTGTGGATGTAGCGCCGGCATGCACCCCGCAGACACGCCAAATCGGCTGGTGGCTCGCTTCGCAAGCGCGCGAGAGATGGCTCTTGGCATGGGCCGGTATCACTTCGTGGCGCCAGCACCGCGATCGCTAGCGGCACTCCAATCCGACGTCTCGACTCTCTCGCAAAGATCCTCATGTCCATTTCAGCCGTACTCGGTGAGCGCCACATCCTTCATATTCCAGAAGGCCCGATCGAGTACCGCGTCACCGGCACCGGCCCCACGATCGTGTTTCTGCACGGAATCATCGCCAACGGAGACGTGTGGCGCGGCGTCGTCGCAGACTTGGCGCGCGATCACCGCTGTATCACGCCCGATTGGCCGCTGGGCGCGCATGCCCTCGCCATGCTTCAGGGCACCGACTTTTCCCTACCCGGCATTGCTGCAATGGTCGACGGGTTCCTGGCCGCAGCCGGTCTCGACCAAGTCGTACTCGTGGCCAACGACACGGGAGGTGCCGTCGCTCAGCATGTCGTCGCCGACCGTCCCGCGCGGATCGCGGGCCTCGTGTTGACACCCTGCGATGCATTCGACAACTTCGTCCCGCTTCCGATTCGGCACCTGCGATTGTTTGGGCGAACGTCCTGGGGTCTGTGGGCGCTGGCGCAGACCTTGCGCTGGCGCTGGGTACAACGACTGCCCGTCGCCTTTGGATTGCTGACCGAACGGGCCATTCCGGCGGACATCATGTCTTCCTACACGGCCCCCCTGAGAGAACGCACCGGAACACGAAGCAACTTCGCAGCTCTCGTCCGCGCCATCGACCCCAGATATACGGTGGACGTGGCAACGCGTCTACGTGCATTCCCGCGGCCTGTGCTGCTGGCGTGGGCTCGTGAGCGACGCCGATTCTTTCCTCTGGAGCACGCCCATCGGTTGGCACGCCTGTTTCCCGACGCCACTGTCGAAGTGATCGAGGACTCCGGGCCGTTTGTGACCGAAGACCAGCCAACCGCCGTGGCACATGCGATCCGGCGCTTCGTGGCGACACGCCTCAAGCGACCCGAGCCAGCCCGTCACCCCTTGTCGAAACAGACCGAGATCTGATCCCGGCGACCGACCAGCGAAGAGGGCGCAATTCCGAAGTTGTCTCGGAAGGAACGCGACAGGTGCGCCGAGTCGCTGAAACCGACTGCATGAGCAGCCTCGGTCCAGGAAGCCCCTTGAAGCACGGCCTCCACCGCTCGTCGCAGCCGCATCCAAACGACATAGCGACGCAGCGGTACGCCCGTCTCTTCGACAAACCGGTGACTCAGCCAACTCGACGAGACGTGCAGCGTGTCCGCTAGCGACTGCAGTCGCACAGGTTGGTCAATACTTGCCTGCAGCAGATGCAGGGCACGCGCAAGCCGAGCGTCTCGGTCACGGACGCGCGGGGCGATGCCGTCCAGACCGAGCCAAGCTCTGCATATGGCATCCGCTTCATCGATGGCACCGCCTTCGCTCGCGAGTGTCGCCAATCCCATGGCCGCATGTTGCGACGGCTCGAACGGCGTGATGCCGTCGTCCGTGCCAGCCAGTGCCCTAATGGAGGCGTACTCGGAACCCTCGGACTCCATGAAGAGCATTGCCACGGTCGCCCCCATGGCATCGAAAGCGTGCGGCCGGTCGGGCAGGACGAGAAACCCGTTCCACTCGTCCCATTGACCCCGAGGCTCGGCGCGCGAACGCAGCGTGCCCCCGACCCCCCAGCAGACCTGGGCAGCATGATGGCGATGCGATCGTGTACAAGGACCAGGCCCGATGTAGAGGAGACGGTGTGGCCACAGGTAAAGCCGCACTCGACCGGAATCGCTGGTGGCGTCTGCGGGCAGTGGTGTCGACACGCTCATCGCGCTATGGCAGGGCACTGGCGGCGACGTGCCTGTCAAAGGGTCTGCGAGATCTCCAGGAGCGGCTTCAAACCCGTCCCGAAGCGGCTGATGGCAGCGCGGTTCGAGCGCAGTTCACCATAAGGCAGATAGCGGATGCCGAGTTCGGACACGCGAGAGAATGCAGGGCGCCGCAGTTGCTGCGCAACCTCGTCGCGCCGGTCGTCGGGCGCGACCAGGAACATCGTGGTGCCCGCCGCCACCGCGCTGCCAAGCGCCAAGTCCAGCATGCGCACGATGCCGGAGTAGATGGAGGTCGAATGCTCGACCTCGAAGGCGGCCGCGACGCGCCCGCCCGCAGCCTCGAGCCAGACCACGTCGATCAGGCGTACCGACTCGGCGGCGCCGTCGAGCTCGACGGGCAGACACTCGAGGCAGCCGTCGCCGAGTCGTCCGTCCAGGTAGTCGCGCGAGCGATCGTTCGACGCGATCCACACCTGGAAGCCCAGGCCGAGGCCGAGATCACGCAGCCAACCCTGGATCTCCGTATGCGTGGTGTCGCTCTCGCGCTCGAGCGACCACTGCCGGTGCTGCGCGGCCGTCTCCTCCCGCACGCGCGCGAGGTCCGCCTGCCACGACCGCGCCGCCGCCAGATCGTGCTCGCGCGGCGGCGCGTCGTAGCGACCGGAGCCGATGTCGAACAGCAGGCCCGCGACCGCGCCAAGGTCGTTGGACAGGCGCGAGCGATGGTCGGCGTTCAGGCGCATGACCCCTTCGCGCATCGACAGGTAGTGGTCCCAGCGCCCCAGCTTGACGTTGCTGCCCGTCAGCGCGTTGTAGCCCCGCACGATCGCGGTGTTGAACGGGACGACAAGTGTCGGGTGGATGAAGTACAGCAGATTGGCCACGGCCGGCCCCAGGCCCTTGACCTGCTGGGCGTCAAGCCGGCGGATCGCATCGATCACTGCCTCGGCCGTGTCACAGCAGTCACAGGCATGCAGCAGTCGCCCGAAGGCACGCTGGTTGTCCTCGCTCTCGTAGATGTCCGGGATGCGCAGCTTGGGCTTCCACAAGAAGGCGTGGTCCGCACCCTTGAAGATCTGCCGCTGCTCGGCGATCGACGACACGACAGTCTCCAGCGTCGAGCCCCGATAGACGTTGCCGAAACTTCCACCGTCGATCTCGCGCACGATCTGCGCGATGCCGCGCCGGATTGAGCGGAAGTTCTTCAGGCGCTCTTCCCACAGGAACCACGTGCGGTACGTCGCATGCGGATCGGCCTTCCAACGGTCGATCAGGGCGTCCCGCTGTGCGGCGGGGGTCATCGGCAAGACGGCTTGTTCCATGGCCTGCAAGCTTAGCGCCATCGCTATTGGCGCCACCGCAGCCGCGTGCAATGCATGTCCACTCCCGGCAGCGTCTGTCGGTCGATCCTGACGATATCGTCATCAATCGGTCAGGTTCTGGTCGGCCAAGGCCGCGTACCGTGATCTCCTCCCCTGCAGCAAGCCAGGGAAGACGTCGCTGCCAATCCCTGGAAGCGCGCACTTTGAAGAAGGAGAAGGACATGAGGACTATCGCAGCCTTGCTGGCGCTCGCCGCTCTGGCGGTCGGCTCGGCGTCGGCGGCATCCGCCGGAACGGAAGGTGCCGCCACCGGCGTCGCGCTGGTGGTCGCCAAGCGCCTTGGCGGAAACGCGCCATCGACCGCCCTTGCCGAGGTGGAGATGTCGGGCGTTCCGATGCGCCAAGCGACAGTCGGCCTGGGCGCGCAGCGACTGACTGCGGCGACGCCCTTTGCGTCGGTGGTGAATGTGTCGGGCGTACCTTTGGCGCGCGCCAAGCGACCTTGACAGATGGGCTTCCCGTCCAGGTCACGCCCCATCAGACGGGAGCCCTCGCACCGGCCAGAGTTTCGATGATCGGGCAGGCCTGCATTGGCCCAGTCTGCTTGCAGCGATGCAGCAACTCGGACAGCGCCTCACGCATTCGATGCAGGTCCGCAAGTTTGTCCTCGATCTGGCCCAGCCGCGCCTGGGTGACCGACTGGATGGCCCGGCGGTTGCGGCCGTCTTCCAGGTCCAGCAGGGTACGCACCTCGTCCAGCGTGAAACCGAGCGTCTGCGCGCGCTTGATGAACGCGATTCGGTCGATCGTCGCAGCGGGATAGACGCGAAAGCCGCCGTTCGCCGCCGGCACGCGCAGCAGTCCGCGGGACTGGTAGTAGCGCACCGTCTCCACGCCCACCCCGGCTGCCTTGGCAAGGCGTCCAATGGTCAAGGGAGAAGGTGTCTCCAGTGACGGGGGGCCTGCGACCACCCTTTTTTTCATGGCGGAATGGTACGTCCGGATTCCGTAGTTGACCCCAGAGCTGGTTTGACGACGATCAACCTTTCCGATGCGATGTCCGGCGAGACTTCCACGGTAGATTCTGCGAATCTACGCACGCAACTGCTTCAACATGACCCTGACCGCCAGCCGCCACCACAAGCGCAGCATCGCCCTCACGATGTTGCTCGTGTGGGTGTTCGCGCTGCTGTCCGGAGTGGCGAACGCCTGTCTGACGGAACCGCGCGGCGAATTGGCGCATGCCGGCACGCAGGTTTCGCAGGCAGACCATCCGGCACCAGCCGCTTTGCAACCCCACGATGCGGATCAAGCGCAGCACGGCGAACACCCCGACAAGGCACCGTGCCAGAAGTCCTGCGACGCTTCGTCGCAGACGCTGCTGAAGCAACTTCCCAAGTTCGACACGCCTGATCTGCAAGCCCTGGTCCCTGCGACTCACAGGCAGGTCAGCGACCTGCACATGGCGCCGGCCGCCCTGGTCCGCGCCGCCCTTGCAGCGGTTCCACCGCCCTCACCCCCTCCGCGGGTGCAGTTCTCCCGGCTCGCGCTGTAGCGCGCGGCCTCTAGCCGCGGCGACGGACGCTTCAGTGCGTCCCTTGCCGACGGCCCGCCACGCGGCACCGGCCTGTTGACTCCGTAGCTGGCTACGGACTGCAAAGTCGGACCGCGAGTCGCGGCATCACACCCCCGACCGGCCGTCAGGCCGACCACCCGCCGACCGATCGTTCTCTCGCTTCCAGGAGGCTTCCATGTTCCGTTTCCGCACCCTCGCCGCTATCGCGACTCTCGCTGCCGTGTCCACGGCTTCGTTCGCACAGGACGACCAGCACAAGGCCCATCACCCTGCCGGTGCCGCCTCCGCGGCGATGCCTGCGCCGGCCACCGGCAAGCCGGCCGACATGCCCGGCATGGCCATGATGGACAAGCACATGAAGGCCATGCAGGCCATGCACGAGAAGATGGCCGGCGCGAAGACTCCGGCGGAGCGCGAGGCCCTGATGGCCGAGCACATGAAGCTCATGCAGGAAGGCATGTCGATGATGGGCGGCATGGCGCCCGGGAAGGCGCCAGCCAACGCTGCCGCGCGCCAGCAGATGATGGAGAAGCGCATGGACATGATGCAGTCGATGATGCAGATGATGATGGACCGCATGCCCATGTCGCCTGCCGCTCCGGCCAAGTGACTCTCGTACGCGCCCGAAAGCACCGGTCGAACCCTTCGATTCGCCGGGCCGAACCGAGAGCCGCACAGGAGTCCTTCCATGGATCATGACCACGACCAGCCAAACCGCCGAGCCCGCGGTTTCTGGCGCAGCCGATATGCCATCGGACTGCTGGTGTTCGCAGCGATTGCCCTGTTCTTCCTGCTGACCGAACACCGCGCGCACACCCTGGGCGCCTTGCCCTACCTGCTGCTGGCTGCGTCACCGTTCCTGCACATCTTCATGCACCGCGGCCACGGACATGGCCACGGTCACGGCGGCGCAGACGACGGCAAGGGATCTTCGGGCGACCGCGCCGCAGATGCGGGCGCGTCCGAAGGGCGCTCCCGTACGACGCAGCACCACCACTGAGGGGACATGCAGATGAGTCACGACCAACCCGGCTACGGACTGTGGATGCTGGTCATCCTCAATTCAGCCATCTTCCTGATGTTCGCCTTCAGCTTCTTCAAGCCGCAGACCGGACGCGACTGGCGCACCTTCGGGGCCTTCGCGGCCTTCGTGGTCGCGCTGTTCGTCGAGATGTACGGCTTCCCGCTGACGATCTACCTGATGTCGGGCTGGCTCCAGACGAAGTACCCCAGCCTGGACCTGATGTCGCACAACACCGGGCACCTCTGGTCGACGCTGCTCGGCGAGAAGGGCGATCCGCACTTCGGGGTGCTGCACATCGCGAGCTACGTCTTCCTGGGGCTCGGCTTCTACCTGCTGTCCGCGGCCTGGAACGTGCTGTACCACGCCCAGCGCGCCAACCGGCTGGCAACGACCGGCCCCTACGCCCGCATCCGCCACCCGCAGTACGTCGCCTTCGTGATGATCCTGCTGGGCTTCCTGCTCCAGTGGCCCACGCTGCTGACGCTGGTGATGTTCCCGATCCTGGTGGCCATGTACGGGCGTCTTGCCGTCACGGAGGAACGCGAGATGCGCGAGCGTTTCGGCACCGAGTTCGACGCCTACGCCGCGCGCACGCCGCGCTTCGTCCCCGCGCTGGGCGGCCGCGCCTCGGCTGCCTGAGGCCAGCGATCGCGTGAGAAAGACAACCGGAGCTGCACCGTGGTCCACAACGTAGTACAGCCTCGCGGGAGACTATCGTGACGAATTCCGTCCTCTCTGCCGGTTCGCCAGACGATGCGGACCGTCGGCTCTGGCTCGGCGCGGCAACGGCCGCCAGCGGCGCTGGATTGGTCGCCACCGCGGTGCCCTTCGTGGCCTCATTCGCGCCCAGCGAGAAGGCGCGCGCACTGGGCGCGCCGGTCGACGTCGACCTGGGCAGCTTGCGCCCCGGCGAACTGCGCACCGTGGAGTGGCGCGGCAAGCCGGTGTTCGTGCTGCGCCGCACGCCCGAGATGATCGACGCGCTGGTTCGGCACGACGCCCTGCTTGCCGACCCACAGTCGCGGCGGTCGGAGCAGCCCGAAGCCGCACACAACGCGCTGCGCTCGAGCCGGCCCGACCTGGCGGTGATCGAGGCGGTGTGCACCCACCTGGGTTGCGTCCCCACCTTCCGACCCACGCCAGGGAGCCCGGACATCGGCGCGCAGTGGCCCGGCGGCTTCTACTGCCCCTGCCACGGGTCGAAGTTCGACCTCGCCGGTCGCGTGTTCAAAAACGTGCCGGCACCGACAAACCTGACCGTGCCACCGCATCGCTTCCTCTCCGAGGCCGCGCTGCTGATCGGCGCGGATCCAAGCACCTGAAGATCCCGCCATGTCCAAGAAGCACAAGAAGCAAGACAAGCACGACAAGATCGGCTCCGGCGCGGACAGCGCAGGCGGAGCGGCCGCACCGAGGCCGGACGACGCAACGCCCTCGGACCGATCCCTGTCGAGGGAGGAATACGAGGCGCAACTGCACGTGCTGCAGGTCGAGCTGGTCAAGCTGCAACGCCACTTCATCCGCTGCCAGGACCGGATCCTCGTGGTGCTCGAAGGCCGTGACGCCGCCGGCAAGGACGGCAGCATCAAGCGCATCGTCGAGTACCTCAGCCCGCGCGAAACCCGCGTCGTGGCGCTGGGCAAGCCTTCAGATCGCGAGCGCAGCGGCTGGTACTTCCAGCGCTATGTGCCGCACCTGCCCGTGGCCGAGGAACTCGTGCTGTTCAACCGCAGTTGGTACAACCGTGCTGGCGTCGAGCACGTCATGGGCTTCTGCACCAAGGAGCAGCACGAAGAGTTCATGCACTCGGTGCCGAAGTTCGAGGAGATGCTGGTCGGATCGGGCATCAAGCTGTTGAAGTACTACCTCGACGTCAGCAAGGACGAACAGGTCAGGCGCCTCGAGGAACGCCGCCGCGATCCGCTCAAGCAATGGAAGTCGAGCCCGATCGACGCGGTGGCGGTCAGGCACTGGAAGGCGTACTCCGCCGCCCGCGACGCCATGCTGATGCGCACGCACACGGCGACGGCGCCGTGGCGAATCGTGCGCGCCGACAACAAGCGCCTGGCCCGGCTCAACCTGATGCGCGACATCCTTTCGCGGCTCCACTACGCGGGCCGGAAGGACAAGCTCGTGCGACCCGACCCCGACATCGTGTTCGAGTTCTCCCCCGATTGCCTCGAGGCCGGCCGGCTGGCCCGCTGACATCCCATCCAAAGGACTTATTCCATGAAGACAAGCACCGTTGAAGTCGGCGAACTGGTCTCGAGCCTGAGCGCCGCCGGCGTGCAGCACCAGATCGCGGCGCTGCCGGGCGTTCACCACGTCGACGTGAACTACGTCGCCGGGAGCGCCACCGTTCACTACGACGAGACGAAGACCTCGCTGGACGACATCCGACGGCGCGTCATCGAGTGCGGCTACCACTGCCGCGGCGAGATGCTGCCCGCGCACGTCTGCCCACCCGAGGGGCATTCCGAGGCCCATGGGCACGCAGGGCATGGTGGCCACGAAGACCATGCCGCGCATGGCGCCCACGCCGGGCATGCTGCTCACGGTCACGGTGCGCATGCCGCCGCGACGGCCTCTGCCTCGACCCCTGCTACCGCGAAGGCCTTGCCCCCCGCAACACATGCGGGACACGCCGGCCACGGCGGCGAGGCCGCCCACCAGATGAGCGACATGATGCACGACATGGGCCACGCGCCCGGCATGTCGATGCAGGACATGGCCAACGACATGCGCAACCGCTTCCTGGTGGCGCTGCTGTTCGCGATTCCGGTGTTCCTCTACTCGCCGATGGGCAAGATGTTCGGCGACTTCGCGACGCCGTTCGGGATGGATCGCAACCTCTTCCTGTTCATCGTCGCGACCGGCGCCATCGCCTATCCCGGCTGGCCGTTCTTCGTCGCCGGCTGGCGCGCGGCGCGCAACAAGGTGGCCAACATGGCCACGCTGGTCGTGCTGTCCGTCGGCACCGGCTACGTGTTCAGCCTCGGCGCGACCTTCTTCTACGAGGGCGAGGTGTTCTACGAGGCGGCCTCCGTGCTGCTGGTCTTCATCCTGCTCGGCCACTGGCTGGAAATGCGCGCCCGCGCCGGCGCTTCCGACGCGATCCGTGCGCTGATGGATCTCGCGCCGCCGATGGCGACAGTGCTGCGCAACGGCGTCGAGACCAAGGTGCCGACCTCCGAGGTGCTGGTCGGCGAGACGGTGGTCATCAAGCCGGGCGACAAGATCCCGGTGGACGGCAAGATCACCGACGGCGCATCCCAGGTCGACGAATCGATGCTCACTGGCGAATCGATGCCGGTGAAGAAGGTGGTCGGCAACGCCGTGATCGGCGCAACCATCAACAAGAGCGGCAGCTTCCGCTACCAGGCCACCAAGGTCGGCGCCGACACCGCGCTTGCGCAGATCGTCAAGCTGGTCCAGGAGGCGCAGAACTCGAAGGCGCCGGGCCAGTTGCTCGCCGACCAGGCGTCGCAGTGGCTGGTCCTCATCGCCATCCTCGTCGGCCTGACGACCTTTGCGGTGTGGTTCTGGGTCCTCGGTCAGCCGCTGCTGTTCGCCCTCACGCTCACGATCACCGTCTTCGTCATCGCCTGCCCCGACGCGCTCGGCCTGGCGACGCCGATGGCGATCATGGTCGGCACCGGCCTGGGCGCGATGAACGGCATCCTGTTCAAGAACGCCGCGGCGCTGGAGAACGCCACGAAGTTGACGGTGGTTGTCTTCGACAAGACCGGCACGCTGACGCTGGGCCAGCCGGACGTGGTCGAGATGGTGCCGGCGCCCGGGGTGACCGAGGCGCAGCTGCTGGCCACCGCGGCCGCGGTGGAGAAGTTCTCGGAGCACCCGCTTGCGCTGGCGGTGCTCAAGAAGGCCGGCCCGGACACGCCGGAGACGGCGACCGCCTTCACCAACATCGACGGCCAAGGTGCGCGCGCCATGATCGGCGACGACGTCGTGCTGCTCGGCAACCGCAAGCTGATGGAAGCCGAGCAGGTCAACCTCGCGGAACTGGCGGCCGAGGCGGCCCGGCTGCAAGGCGGCGGCCGCACGGTCGTCCACGTGGCGCGCGGCGGCCGCCTGATCGGGCTGATCGCGATCGCCGACGCGGTGCGCCCGACGTCCAAGGCCACGATCGCCAAGCTGCAGGAGCGCGGCGTCAAGGTGGCCATGATCACCGGCGACAACCAGGCCACCGCCGAGCGCATCGGCAAGGAACTGGGCATCGACATCGTGCTCGCCGACGTGCTGCCGGGCCAGAAGGCCTCGAAGATCAAGGAACTGCAGGCCCAGGGCCACAAAGTTGCCATGGTCGGCGACGGCATCAACGATGCGCCGGCCCTCACGCAGGCCGACGTCGGCTTCGCCATCGGCGCCGGCACCGACGTGGCGATGGAAAGCGCCCAGGTGGTGCTGATGAAGAGCGACCCCTACGACGTCGTCGGCGCAATCGAGCTGTCACGCGCGACGCTGCGCAAGATGCACCAGAACCTGTGGTGGGCGGTGGGCTACAACGTGATCGCCTTCCCGCTCGCGGCCGGCGTGTTCTATCCCTTCACGCTTTCGCCCGAGGTCGCGGCGCTGTCGATGTCGGGCAGCTCGGCCATCGTCGCGATCAACGCGCTGATGCTCAAGCGCACCAAGCTCGCCGGCATTCGCAATCCGCACCCCTCGCCGGCCGTGCCGTCGCCGGTCGCGCAGGGCGCGTCGGCCTGACGCCGAACGGCAACCGGCCGACCCACACATCCCTTACCCCATCGTCGAACCCACAGGAGCCCTTTCGATGAACCCCCACAACGCCGGCCGGCGGGTCGCCGCAGGCCACGCCCTGCCGCGGCGCCGCTTCCTGCAGGGCACGGCCGGCATGGCCGCCATGCTGGCCTGGCCGCTCGGCGCCAATGCCGTCGTGAAGGAATCGCACCTCGCCCTGCCGCTGTCGTCCTCGCGGGTCGACACCAAGTTCGAACTGACGCTGGCACGCACCCAGGTCAACTTCACCGGCACGCCAGCGTCGGCCATCACTCTCAACGGCACGGTGCCGGGCCCGCTGCTGCGCATGCACGAAGGTCGTGAAGTCACGATCGCCCTGACCAATCGTCTCGACGAGGTGACCGCGGCGCACTGGCACGGGCTGAAGGTCCCGAACAACATGGACGGCGTGCCCGGTGTGACCTTCCCCGGCATCAAGCCAGGAGAGACCTTCCAGTACCGCTTCGATCTGCGCCAGAGCGGCACCTACTGGTACCACAGCCACGCCATCCTGCAGGAGCCCGCCGGCTTCTACGCCCCGCTGATCATCGACCCGCAGGGCCGCGAGCCGTTCGGCTACGACCGCGAGTACGTCGTGATGCTGTCCGAGTGGGTCGACACGCCGCCGGAGAAGGTGCTGGCGAACCTGAAGAAGGTCGAGGGCTACTACAACGACCGCCGCCAGACCCTGCCCGACCTCTATGCCGAGCTGAAGGCGGCGCGCAGTCCGCAAGAGCGCGAGGCGATCTGGAACGAGCGCGTGGCCTGGGCGCGCATGCGCATGGATCCCACCGACGCCACCGACGGCGGGAGCCAGTGGCAGTTCCTGGTGCACGGCCAGCGCGTCGAGGACAACTGGACCGCGTTGTTCAAGCCCGGCGAGCGAATCCGCCTGCGCCTGATCAACGCGTCGGCGATGAACTTCTTCGATGTCTCCATCCCCGGCCTGGACCTGACCGTCGTGCAGGCCGACGGGCAGAACGTGCGGCCGGTCAAGGTCCGCGAGCTGCGCATGGGCAACGGCGAGACCTACGACGTGATCGTGAAACCCACCGAGCGCAAGGCCTACACGCTGTTCGCCGCGACCTCGGGGCGCATCGGCTTCGCGCGCGGCACGCTCGCGCCCGAACTCGGCATGGAGGGCGAGATCCCGCCCATGGGTCCTCGGCCCGTGCGCAGCTTGGCCGAGATGGCCGGCGCGCATGGGGGTGCCCACGGTGCCGCGCCGGCGCCCCAGGCCGCCGCGGCCGCGGATCCGCATGCCGGGCACGGCGCTGCGCCCGCGGCTCCGGCCCCCGCGCCCGCCGACCCGCACGCGATGCACGGTGGCATGAAAGGCATGGAAGGCATGCCGATGCAGGACGGCATGCCCGGCATGGCGGGCATGCCGATGGGAGGCGCGAAGGCGACCGACTCGCTCGCCGACGGATTGAAGGACCGCCTCGCCTACGCCGATCTCGAGGCGCTGACGCCGATGCGGCTGCCCGCAGGCCCGGCGAAGAAGATCGACATGCGCCTGACCGGCGACATGAACCGCTACATCTGGTCGATCAACGACAAGAAGCTCTCGCAGGCCACCTTCTTCGAGGCGCGCGTCGGCGAACGTCTGGAGATCCGCCTGATCAACGAAACCATGATGGAACACCCGATGCACATGCACGGCGCGTTCTTCGTGGTCGACAACGGCAAGGGCGAGCGCGCTCCGCTCAAGCACACCGTGATCGTCAAGCCTGGCGAGACCATCACGGTGCACACCAGCTTCGACGAACCGGGGCCCTGGGTCTTCCACTGCCACCTCTTCTATCACGCGGCCGCCGGCATGGTCCAGGCCATCGTCGTCAAGTGAACCGGCCGGTCATGGAACACGCACGCATGAACACGAAAATGAACCACCGGACCGGCTCGTTGACGCTCGCGCTCGCCGCGGCGCTGGCCCCCTTGGCCGGCCCCGCTCGTGCGATGGAAGACGATGCGATCTTCCAGGCCACCCGCGTCGAGGTCGACGCGGGCCGCAGTGACTCGAAGAGCATTGCGGCCTGGCGCGCCGACGGCTGGATCGGCACCGACTACAACCGTTTCGCCTGGCGTACCGAGGGCACTCGCCGCGACGGCCGTCTCGAGGACGCCGAGGTGCAGGCGCTCTACAGCCGCTATGTCGCGCCCTTCTGGGACCTGCAGCTCGGCCTGCGCCGCGAACTCAAACCCGCGGCACGCAACTACGCTGTGATCGGCATGCGCGGCTTGGCGCCCTACGCGTTCGATGTCGACGTGGCCGCGTTCGTGCGCAGCGACGGACGCCTGTTCGCCCGCACCCGCGCCGAGTACGACATGCTGTTCACGAACCGCCTCATCGCCAGGCCCTTCGTCGGCATCGATTGGGCGGCCCGCTCGATCCCGTCGGACGGCATCAAGGCCGGAGCGACGTCGTCCGAGTGGGGACTGAACGTGCGCTACGAAATCACGCGCGCCGTTGCCCCGTACCTCGAGATCGGCCGCCAGTGGCAGCGCGGAACCGACGGCGGCGCGGGCGCGAACTCGGTGCGGGCCGGGCTGCGGCTGGTGCTCTGAATCACCGCCGGGTTGACGCGATGACGAACCCACCTCGCCTCGAACGGCAGCGATCGCCAATGGCGGCCGGGCTGGGGGCTTGGCAACTCGCGTGGCTTGCGGCCGCTGTCTTCGTCGTCTCCGCTGGCTACGGCGCGCTGATGCCCTTGTTGCCGGCCTGGCTGACGCCGCTGATGGCGGCAGACGGCCAGGCCGAGGTCGCGCGCCATGTCGGCCTGCTCAGCGGCCTGTACGCCGCCGGGGTGCTGATCGGCGCGCCGCTGTGGGGCCTGGTCTCTGATCGCTGGGGCCGGGGACGCATTTTGGTGATCGGCCTGGTCGGTTATATCGCCAGCCTGCTGCCCCTGTTGTGGCCCGACTGGATCGGGCTCGCCGGCATCTACGCGTCACGTGGGGCCACCGGCTTCTTCGTGGCTGCCGTCGTGCCCGTCGTGCCCGCGCTCGTCGCCGAGCACACGCCGCAGGACCGGCGCGCCCGCCGGTTCGCGTGGCTCGGCGCGATGTCGTTGCTGGGCTTCCTGTTCGGACCGGGACTCAATGCCGGCGCCGCGCAGGTGTCCGCCGCGCTCGCCAGCACCGGTGCCGGCGCCCTCGATCCGACGGATCTGGTGATCGTCATGTCGGCGGCGCTGGGCGGGCTGATGATGCTGGGACTGGCCGCCACGCTGCCGCGCGTGGCACCAGCCGCTCCCGAAGACGACACGCTGCCAGCGTCTGCCGATCGCAAGCGCGCGCTGGCGCTGTGGGGACTGAACGGCGCGGTCATGTTCGTGCTGGCCGGCTTCGAACTCGGCATCGTGCTGCAGGGCCAGCAGCACCCGACGTTGTCGTCGCGCGAGATCTCGCTGATGTTCGCCGAGTGCAGCCTCGTGATGCTCGGCGTCAACGCGCTGCTGTTCTTTACCGGGCTGCTCGAACGTGCCGCCGGCCGCGGCGTGATGGCGGCCGGGCTCGTGCTGGCGATCGCCGGATTGGCGATGCTGGCGCAGCATCGCAGCGACGCCTGGATGTACGTCGGCGTCAGTTTCACCGCCGCGGGCACCGGGCTCGTGTTGCCAACGATCTCCTACCTTGCGGCGGGAGCCTCGCGGCGGCGGCTCGGCGCGACGATGGGCGGGCTGGCCGCGGCAGCGGGCTTCGGGCAGACGCTCGGTTCGGCGGCCGCCGGCTGGCTCTTTGGCGCGGTGGCCCAGCTCAGCTTCGCGTGGCTTGCGCTCCCGCTGCTCGCCACGCTGGGCACCCTGATCGTGCGGCCCGCGTGGTGGTCACCAGAGGACCCTCTACCCCGGTCGCCGCGTGTTCCTTCCGACCCCCTTCCCCAACGACATCCCCAGGAGCGATGACCATGCGCCACTTCCTCTTCACCCTTCTCGCCGCGCTGACGCTCGCGCTGTCCGGGTGCGGCTACAACACCTTCCAGTCCACCGACGAGCAGATCAAGGCCAGCTGGTCGGAGGTGCTCAACCAGTATCAGCGCCGCGCCGACCTGATCCCGAACATCGTGGCCACCGTCAAGGGCGAGGCCAACTTCGAGCAGGAGACTCTCACCAAGGTGGTCGAGGCGCGCGCCAAGGCCACCTCGATCCAGGCCACGCCGGAGCTGGTCAACAACCCCGAGGCCTTCCAGAAGTTCCAGGCCGCCCAGGGCGAACTGTCGGGTGCGCTGTCGCGCCTGCTCGTCGTCACCGAGAACTACCCGAACCTGAAGGCCAACCAGGGCTTCCAGGACCTGCGCGTGCAGCTCGAAGGCACCGAGAACCGCATCACCGTGGCGCGCGGCCGCTACGTCAAGGCGGTACAGGACTACAACGTCGCGGTTCGCAGCTTCCCGAGCAACCTGACGGCGATGGTGTTCGGCTACGGTGTCAAGGCGAATTTCACCGTCACCGACGAGGCTGCGCTCGCCGTGCCGCCGAAGGTCGATCTCGGCGGCATCGGCGCCTCGGGTGCCAAGAAGTGACAGCAGCCCGCGTCCCGGTCGGACGCTTCCTGCGCTGGCTAGCCGTCCTCTGGCTCCTGTGCTGGGCAGCACTGGGCGCCGCGCAGGAACTCGTCCCGGTGCCGCCTCTGCAAGGCCGGGTGACCGACCTGACCGGCACGCTGACGGCACAGCAGAGCGCCACGCTCGAGCAGTCGCTGCGCGCGTTCGAGGAGCGCAAGGGCACGCAAATCGCGGTGCTAATCGTGCCGACAACGCAGCCGGAGGCGATCGAACCCTACGCGCTGCGTGTGGTCGAGCAATGGAAGCTGGGGCGCCGCAAGGTCGACGACGGCGCGCTGCTGCTCGTCGCGAAGGACGACCGCGCCGTACGGATCGAGGTCGGCTACGGAATCGAAGGCGCACTGAACGATGCGACGGCAGCGCGGGTCATTGCGGAAGTCATCACGCCCCGATTCCGGCAGGGCGACTTCTATGGGGGCGTCATGGCAGGGCTGGATCAGATCGTGCGCGTCCTCGATGGCGAGGCCCTGCCGCCGCCCACGCGGCGCGGCCCGGCAGCCGCGGACAACGGACTGGGGCAAAGCTGGCCGGTGCTGTTCATCGTCGCGCTAGTGCTCGGCGGCATTTTGCGGCAGGTGCTGGGTCGGGTGCCCGGGGCCTTGGTGGTCGGCGGCGTGCTGGGCGTCGTCGCCTGGTTCGCGCTCGGCACCCTGGCCATCGCAGCCACCGCGGGCCTGACCGGCTTCTTTGTCACGCTGCTGGGCATCGGCATGGGCGGCCACGGCGGCATGCACGGTCACGGCGGACACCGCGGCGGTGGCTTCGGCGGAGGCGGCGGGTTCGGCGGCGGCGGCGGCGGTTTTGGCGGGGGCGGTGCCTCCGGCAGGTGGTGACCATGGATCTCGCAAGACTCCTGCATCACCTCGCGACGACCTCGGCGCGCGTGCGTCGCGCGTTTCCCGCGTCCGCGCTGCGATCGATCGAGCAGGCGATCGCCGCGAGCGAGGCCACCCATGCGGGCGAGCTTCGATTCGTCGTCGAAGGCGCGCTCGACGGCCTGCCGCTGCTGCGTGGCCAGACGGCGCGCGAACGGGCCATCGAGCTCTTCGCGCGACTGCATGTCTGGGACACCGAACACAACACCGGCGTGCTGATCTATGTGCTGCTGGCGGACCGCCGCGTCGAGATCGTCGCCGACCGGGGCATCCATGCCAGGGCCGGTGCCGAGGCCTGGTCTGCCATCTGCCGCGGCATGGAAGCGCATTTCGGTGCCGGCGACTTCGGCCGCGGCGCCGTCCAGGGCATCGAGGCCGTCACGCAGTTGGTGACGCGCCACTTCCCTCCTGCGCCTGGCGATCGCAACGAGTTGCCCGACGCGCCGCTCCTGCTCTGAACAAACACCACAAGAGGACTCCATGCAACTGCAATTCCTCGGCGCCACCGGCACCGTCACAGGCTCGAAGTACCTGCTGCGCCACGAGGGCGCGACGCTGCTCGTCGACTGCGGCCTGTTCCAGGGCTACAAGCAACTGCGGTTGCGCAACTGGGCACCGATGCCCGTTCCGGCCGCCGGCATCGACGCGATCGTGCTGACGCACGCCCACATCGACCACAGCGGCTACGTCCCACTGCTTGCGCGGCAGGGCTTCAAGGGCAAGATCTACTGCTCGGAAGCGACCTATGAGCTCTGTCGCATCCTCTTGCCCGACAGCGGCCACCTGCAGGAGGAGGAAGCCGAGTACGCCAACCGGCGCGGCTACTCCAAGCACAAGCCGGCGCTGCCGCTGTACACCCGCGAGGACGCCGAGCGCTGCCTGAAGCAGTTCGTCCCCCGGCCCTACGGCGCCCCGTGGAGCCCCGCTCCCGGGCTACAGGCGCGCATGGATCCGTCGGGGCACATGCTGGGCTCCGCCTTCGTGAGGATCGACGACGGTCGGCGGTCGATCCTGTTCTCTGGCGACATCGGTCGTCCGAACGACCTGGTGCTGGTCGCGCCGGCACGCGTCCCGGGTGCCGACTACGCCGTGGTCGAGTCGACCTATGGCGACCGCCAGCATGAGGCCAGCGACCCGCTGCTCAAGCTCGGTGAGGTGATCAACCGGACGGCCGCTCGCGGCGGTGTCGTGGTGATCCCGGCGTTTGCCGTGGGGCGGGCGCAGAACCTGATGTACTGCATCCACCTGCTCAAGGAACGCGGCGTCATCCACCATCTGCCGGTCTACCTCGACAGCCCGATGGCCACCGACGCGACGCGCATCTACCACGCGCACCGCAGCGAGCACCGGCTGAGCCCCGAGCAGTGCGAGGCGATGTGTCATGCCGCGACGATCGTCAACAAACCCGACGACTCGCGTGCGCTGAGCGCGCGGCGTGGGCCGATGGTCATCATCTCGGCCAGCGGCATGGCCACGGGCGGGCGCGTCGTCCACCACCTCAAGGCCTTCGCGCCCGACCGCCGTAACACGATCCTGTTCGCGGGCTACCAGGCCGGCGGCACGCGAGGCGCGGCCATCCTGCAGGGCGCGACCTCGGTGCGCATTCATGGCGAGGACGTGCCGATTCATGCGGAGGTGGCGGCGCTGGACAGCCTGTCCGCGCATGCCGACGCCGGCGAGATCCTCCAGTGGCTGCACGGCTTCGATGCGCCACCGACGCAGACCTTCATCACGCATGGCGAACCGGCAGCGGCCGACGCGATGCGATCGCGCATCGAACACGAACTGGGCTGGCCCTGCCGCGTGCCCGACTACCTGGAAACGGTGGAACTGGCATGAGTGCGGACATCGGCCCGGACAAGGGCACGGAGCCCACGCACGGTGACAGCGCCGATGACATGCTGCGCGCCTGGCGCGCCGGCATCGACACTTACCAGGAGCCGGTGGTCTACATGCGGCGCGATTGCGCCGTCTGCCGCTCCGAGGGCTTCACGACCCAGGCGCGCATCCGGCTCACTGCCGGCTCCGGAAGCATCGTGGCCACGCTCTGTGTCGTGGATGGGCCCTGGCTCGGGCACGGCGTTGCGGGTCTGTCCGAGGCGGC
Source organism: Pseudideonella sakaiensis (assembly GCF_001293525.1). Classification (GTDB taxonomy): domain Bacteria; phylum Pseudomonadota; class Gammaproteobacteria; order Burkholderiales; family Burkholderiaceae_C; genus Ideonella_A; species Ideonella_A sakaiensis. The sequence continues at coordinate 118,618 of NZ_BBYR01000006.1, forward strand.
CTGGAGGGCGCTGCACCCCCAGCCGGGCCAGTGGATCACCGTCAGCCACGCGCCCGTACTCGACTCGCTCAGCCATGTGCGCTCGAAGGTCTACGGCCACCGCCTCGATGCCGGTGCCTTTCGTGCCGTCATCGGCGACATCGCCGCAGGCCGCTACTCCGACCTGCACCTGGCCACCTTCATCACTGCCTGTGCAGGCGACCACCTCGACCTCGACGAAACCGTCTCACTGACGCAGGCGATGATCGACGTGGGCGAGCGGCTTGACTGGGGCCGCGACATGGTCGTCGACAAGCATTGCGTCGGCGGCCTGCCGGGCAACCGCACGACGCTTCTCGTCGTGCCGATCGTCGCGGCCTGCGGGCTGACGATGCCCAAGACCTCGTCGCGCGCGATCACCTCCCCCGCCGGTACCGCCGACACGATGGAGGTGCTGGCCCCGGTCGATCTCGACATCGGCGCAATGCGGCGCACGGTCGAGCGCACCGGCGCCTGCATCGTCTGGGGAGGCTCGGTTCGCCTGAGCCCGGCCGACGACGTCCTGATCCGCGTCGAGCGTCCGCTCGATCTCGACAGCGAGGGACAGCTGGTCGCCTCCGTGCTGTCCAAGAAGGCGGCGGCTGGCTCGACGCACGTTCTCATCGATCTGCCGGTGGGGCCGACGGCCAAGGTCCGCAGCCGCGAGGCCGCACAGGCGCTCGGGCGCCGCCTCGTCGAAGTCGGCCGATCGATCGGATTGCAGGTGGCATTGCGCGTCACCGACGGCCTGCAGCCGGTCGGACGCGGCATCGGCCCGGCGCTGGAGGCGCGCGACGTGCTGGCCGTGCTGCGCCGACAGGCCGACGCGCCGGACGATCTGCGGCAGCGCGCGCTGCGTCTGGCCGGCGACATCCTCGAGTTGGGCGGCGCCGCGCCGCCGGGCGCCGGCCTTCGCCTGGCGACCGAGGTTCTCGCCGACGGACGGGCCTGGGCGAAGTTCGCCGCCATCTGCGAAGCCCAGGGAGGCCTGCGCGAGGTACCGGTCGCGTCGCACCGCCACGTCGTTGAAGCGCCATCGGCGGGTCGCGTCACGTCGATCGACAACCGGGTGCTGTCACGGGCCGCCAAGCTCGCCGGCGCCCCAAGAGCACCGGCGGCCGGCGTCGACGTGCATGTCCGCCTCGGCGACATCGTGCGGGCCGGACAGCCGCTCTTCACTCTGCATGCGCAGGCCCCGGGAGAACTGGCCTACGCGCAGCAATACGTCAACGCCCGCCCGCCCATCTTCCAGATCTCGGAGGCGTCTTGAGACCGATCGTCTTCTATCTGCCCGGCGACGAGGGCTTCGCTGATCGGCTGGTGCGTGCGCTGCAGGCCGAGCGTGCCGCGTTGGAACTGCACCGCTTTCCGGACGGCGAGTCACTGGTGCGGCTGGATGCCGACGTGACGGGCCGAACCGTGATCCTGACCTGCAGCCTCGTGCGGCCCGACGAGAAGACCCTCCCGCTGCTGTTCGCGGCCGACGCAGCGCGCGACCTCGGCGCGGCAAGAGTGCTGCTGGCGGCACCCTACCTCGCGTACCTGCGGCAGGACCGACGCTTCCATGCCGGGGAGGCGGTGACGTCGCGCTCCTATGCCGCGCTGCTGTCGACGGCATTCGACGCGCTCGTGACGGCCGATCCGCATCTGCACCGCTACCACGCACTCGCCGAGATCTACAGCATCCCGACTCGCGTCGTACACACAGCGCCGCTGATCGCCCGCTGGGTCGCGGCACAGGTTGAACGCCCGCTGCTGATCGGCCCCGACTCCGAAAGCGAGCAATGGGTCTCGGAGGTCGCCACTGCCGCCGGGGCACCCTGGACCGTGCTGCAGAAGATCCGCCGTGGCGACCGCGATGTCGAGGTCAGCCTGCCGGACGTCTCGGCCTGGCGCGACCGCCAGCCGGTGCTGGTCGACGACATCGTCTCGAGCGCGCGCACCATGATCCAGGCCGTGGCCAGCGTACGCCGCGTCGGCCTGCCGGCGCCGCTGTGCATCGGCGTGCACGCGCTGTTCGCGCCGGGCGCCTACGAAGAACTGCTGGCCAGCGGACCGGCCCGCGTGCTCAGCTGCGACACGGTACCGCACGCCTCGAACGAGATCAGCGTCGTCGAACCGATGGCGCGTGCCCTGGAGGAATTGATGGAGGGAACCGGAGCATGAACAACAATCGACCATCCTTTGTCTGGCGGCTTTGGCTGCTCATCGCGCAGGTGATCGCGGTGTCGGCCGGCTTGCTGATCGCCTGGAAGGCGTTCGGGCCCGAGCCTGTCGCACCTGCGCGCACCGATGTCGTGGCATTGCGCGAAGCGCCCCATGCCGACGCGTCGGCCTCGGCTTCCAACGGCAAGGCCGTCGCGACCCGCCTCGAGGCAGGTTTCCGCGCCGCGGCCGCGAAGGCCTCGGCATCGGTCGTCAACATCTACACGCGCAAGGCGCCGCCACGGCAGTTGCCCGGCTGGCTGCGGCCCTACGGTGGCTCCGACGAAGAGGCCGCGCAGGGCCAGTCCAGCCTGGGATCGGGCGTGATCGTCGCGGCCCAGGGCTTCATCCTGACGAACAACCACGTCGTCGAAGGCGCGGACGAGATCGCCGTGATGCTGCCCGGCGGCAAGGTGGCCGAGGCGCGCGTCGTCGGCACCGACCCCGAGACCGACCTCGCGGTGCTGCGTGTCGAAGCCAAGGGCCTGCAGCCCATCACCTTCGCCGATCCGGCCTCGGTGCAAATTGGCGACATCGCGCTGGCCGTCGGCGACCCGTTCGGCGTCGGCCAGACAGTGACGCAGGGCATCGTCAGCGCCACGGGCCGCAACCGGCTCGGCATCAACACCTTCGAGAACTTCATCCAGACCGATGCGGCGATCAACCCCGGCAATTCGGGCGGCGCGCTGGTCGACACGTCCGGCCACCTGGTGGGCATCAACACGGCGATCTACTCGCGCAGCGGCGGATCGCAAGGCATCGGCTTCGCGATCCCGGTGAGTCTCGCGCGGCAGGTGATGGAGCAGATCATCGCCACCGGCCGCGTCAGTCGTGGCTGGCTCGGCGTGAGCGCACGCGACGTCATCCACGAGACCACAGGCGCTGCGGCCGGCGCGGCGCTCGTTGCGGTGCAGCGCGGCGGCCCGGCCGACCGCGCCGGACTGCGCGCCGGCGACACCATTGTCTCGATCAACGGCAAGGAAATCGTCGACACAGCGGCACTGATCAACGAGACCGCTGCGCTCAGCCCCGGCACCAAGGCCCAGTTCAAAATCCTGCGCGGCCGCGAGGTCAGTTCCCTGGCGGTCGAGCTGGGCCAGCGCCCGGTCGCGCGCAAGCAGTGAAAGGGACCTCCCATGCTGCGCGGCGCACTCGAGTCGGGGCTGATGCGCGCGCTGCTGCGGCGGGCCGACAGCCGTGCCTTCCCCGCCGTCGTCGGTGGGGCCGCGGTCGCCGCGACACTGTCGATGTCCGTGCCTTTCGCGACTCTTCTTGTGACGGCGGTGCTGATGGCGCCGCGGCGTTGGAGTGCGATCGCCGTGTGGGCGAGCCTGGGCGCGGCGCTGGGTGCGGCGTTGCTGTACCTGGCGTTCCATCACCTTGGCTGGGCCCGGCTGTTCGCAGCCTATCCCGACGTCGTGCGGTCATCCGCCTGGGGCGATGCGACGCGGTGGCTTTCGGCCTACGGTGTTCCGGCCCTGTTTGTGATCGCTGCGACGCCTGTACCGCTGACACCGGCGCTGATGTTCGCCGCCATCTCGCGGTTACCGGTCGCCGAGGTGGTTTTGGCGCTGTGGATCGGCAAACTTGCGAAGTACCTCGTGTACGCGTGGCTGGCTTCGCGCTTTCCGGAGCGTGCGCTGCAGCGCGGACAGCGACACGCGGACGCCCTGCGAGCGATGCTCGCCCGCGCCACGTCAACCACACCGGTGGCCCAGGGCCACTCGGCGTCGTCCGGGGAGTTGCGGTGAACGCACACCGCGCCCCGCGAACCTGACTCGCCGATCCGAACCTTCAGGAGAGATGTTGATGTGCTTTTCCGCGCAAGCAAGCTTTACCGCCAGCGCTGCGTTGCTGATCGTCGGCGTAGCGACCGTGCGGCGCGCGCGGACTCGCTCGGAACTTCCTTACGCATGGATCCCCGTTCTTTTTGGCATCCAGCAACTGCTCGAGGGGGCGCTCTGGCTGACTTTTCCGGACCGCGCGCCGCTGCTCAACACGGTGCTGACGCACGCCTATTCGTTCTTCTCTCATGTGCTGTGGCCGATCTATGTGCCGCTGGCCGCACTGGCGCTGGAAACCGTGCCCTGGCGGCGACGAGTGCTGATCGGCATCGCTCTCGCGGGAAGCGCCGTGGGCCTGTACCTGCTGGCCACGCTGTTCACTCTGCCGATCGTGGCCACCGTGACCGGTCAGCACATCGCCTACGAATCGCCGCACTTCTATGCACTGGCGGCGATGTCGCTCTACCTGCTCGGCACCTGCGCGAGCTTGATGTTCTCCAGCCACGCGCGGGTGGTTGCCTTCGGCGTGGCCGCGTTTGCGTCCGCGGTGGCGGCGTATGCCTTCTACGCCACCTGGTTCATCTCGGTGTGGTGCTTCTTCGCCGGGGTGCTCAGCGTCATCGTGTTCCTGTACTTCACGAATCCGCGCCGGAACGCGCAGGCCCTGGGCGCGACACGGAGTTCGGAGGCGCTTTGATGGACGGCACGAGGGGCATCACGCCCGCGCTCGGCTTTCACGTGCTGACGCCGCTGTACGACCGCGTCGTGGCGATGACAACACGCGAGCGGACCTTCAAGCGAGCCCTGCTCGACCAGGCAGGCATCGAGCCGGGCCAGAACGTGTTGGACGTTGGCTGCGGCACCGGCACGCTTGCGATCGCAGCACAGCAGCAACGGCCGGGTGTGCAAGTGGCCGGGCTCGACGCCGACCCCGCGGTTCTTGCGATCGGGGCGCGCAAGGCACGCGATGCCGGCGCCGACATCTCGTTCGACCTGGGGCGGTCGTCCAGACTGCCCTATGCCGACGAACGTTTCGACCGCGTGTTGTCGAGCCTCTTCTTTCACCACCTGTCATGGGGTGACAAGCTGCTGACCGCGCGCGAGATGCACCGCGTGCTGCGCCCCTCCGGCGAACTGCACGTCGCCGACTGGGGCCGCGCGGGCGGCTTGGTCAGCCGGACTGCGTTCCTGGCGGTCCAGCTTCTCGACGGCTTCGACACCACGAGCGACAACGTCGCCGGGCTGCTGCCGGTGCTGTTCGGGTCCGCGGGCTTCCGCCAAGTCGAGGAAACACGCCGCATCCCCACCGCCTTCGGCATCGTCTCGTTGTACCGGGCCGTGAAGAGCGGAGGCGCACCGGAACAGCGCTCGGCAGGAGGCACGGCATGAGCACCCCACCCAGCGAGCTCGTGTCGCACGAGGGGCCAGTTGCGGACAGCGCTCCCGGGGCCTTGCGGGTGCTCTTCATGGATGTCGGCCCCGAAGACCAGGCCACGCTCGAGACACTGCGCCCGAGGTCCTGGTGGCCGCGCTTCGTGCCCGACGCGCAGCTCGACGCGGACGACGGAGCCGCAGCGCTGGCCCAGGTGCTGTGCGTGTTCGTCCGCACGCCGGTGACGCGCGAAGTGCTGCAGCGCATGCCTGCGCTGCGCCTGGTGGCGACGCGTTCCGCCGGCGTCGACCACATCGACCTTGCAGCCTGCCGGGAAAGCGACATCGCGGTCGTTCACGTTCCCGACTACGGGGCCGCCAGCGTCGCCGAACACACCTTCACGCTGCTGCTGGGGCTTTCCCGCCACCTGTGCGAGGCACGCGGCAGGGCACTCCAGGGCAGCTTCTCGTACCGGGGGCTCACCGGCTTCGAGTTGGAAGGCAAGGTGCTTGGAGTCGTTGGCTGTGGACGCATCGGAACGCAGGTGGCGCGCATCGCGCACGGCTTCGGGATGAAAGTCCTGACGTTCGACCCGCGACCGCGACCGGAAGCCACGATCGCCCTTGGCATCAACTTCGTCGGATGGTCCGAACTGCTCGAACGCAGCGACGTCCTGAGTCTGCATGTGCCGCTGACCCCGGAGACGCACCACTTGCTGGACGACGCCGCTTTCGCCCGTGTCAAACCCGGTGTCGTGCTGCTCAATACCGCGCGCGGCGGGTTGATCGACGAGGAGGCGCTGCTGCGCGCGCTCGACCGCGGCAGCGTCGCCGCAGCAGGCCTCGATGTGCTCGAGCACGAAGGCGGCGCCGCGCCCGAGGCTCCGATGGGCTGCGGCGGGCTGGGTTGCGACCGCGGTTGGGTTGCGTCGCACCCGCTGCTGCGCCACCCGCGCGTGCTCGCGACACCCCATGTCGGCTTCAACACCCGCGAGGCGGTCGCGCGCATCCTGCACGAGACGGTCGACAACATCACGGCCTGGCAGACAGGCCGGCCGCGACACCGCGTGGCCTGACATGCTGGATACCGCACAGGCCACTTCCCGGCCGTCGCAACGCCGATCCCCGGTCGGGCGTGCGCTGCGGATCGGTCTGGCTCTCACCGGCTTCGTGTTGTGGTGGGCCTGGCACCGCGGCGTCATGCGTTGCGATGACCACCCCGTGGCCGAACGCTTCGCAGTCCTCCTGCAGGGGCTGGGCACCACCTTCGTCAAGCTCGGCCAGCACCTGAGCCTGCGCGCTGACCTGCTGCCCGAGGCGGCCCAGCACGCCCTGGCGCGGCTGCAGGATCATGTCGGCCCGTTTCCATCTGAGCAGGCGCAGCAGGCTGTCGAAGCTGCCTTCGGTCGTCCTTGCTCGCAGTTGTTCGCGCGCTTCGACCTGTCGCCGCTGGCCGCAGCGTCGGTGGCGCAGATTCACCGCGCCGCACTGCCCGACGGCACCGAGGTCATCGTCAAGGTCCGCCGGCCGGGGGCCGCCGAGGCCGTCGAATCCGACATGCGCATCCTGCACGTGGTTGCCACGGTCGCGCAGGCCCTGCTGCCGCCGTTGCGGCGCTGGGGCCTCGTGGCGATCGTCGACGAGATCGCCGGCAACCTGCGGCTCGAGATGGATCTCGCGCGCGAGGCTCGCTTCGTGCGGCGCTTCGCGGATGCGTGGGGCGGTTCGCCTGACGTCGACATCCCCGACGTGGTCGACGGACTGTGCACAGCCTCCGTGATGGTGCAGCGCTACAGCAGCGGTGTGCGGATCGACGCCGTCGCCGCGCCCGAGCGCGAGGCCTGCGCGCGGCGCCTCGTCGACAGCTACGTGACGCAGTTCTTCGAGCACGGTCTGTTTCATGGAGACCCCCACCCGGGCAACCTGTTCGTGATGACCGACGGGCGGATCTGCTTCCACGACTTCGGCATCGTCGGCCGGTTGGACCGCCGCCTACGCCGGGCGCTGACGGCATTCGCCCTGGCCTTCGTCGAGCAGGATGCCGACTGGGTGGTGGACGCCTGGTTCGACATGGGCGTGGTGGGCTCGCAACTGGAGCGCCGTGCGTTCCTGCCGATGGTGCAGTCGCTGCTGGCCGATTGTGCGGAGCGGCCGCTGCGCGACTGGTCGCTGCCGGCGGCGCTCGGAAGGCTGGTTGCCGCCGGCCGCTCTCAGGCAGTAAGGCTGCCCGCGGACCTGCTCGTCCTGACGCGCACGATGCTGCTGCTGGAGGGCACCGTCCGCGCGTTGGCGCCAGCGTTTTCGATCTTCGAGTCGCTGACGCGCCACGCCGCGGCCGGCTCCATCCAGCTTGCGCCCAAGCAGGAAGCTTCGAAGCGCCTGGCCTTCGAGATGGGCAGCGCGGCGAACGATCTGCCCGCAATGGTGGCCCAGCGGCTGCACGCCGCACTCACTCGCGAGCGCCTGCTCGAGATCGCGATCGTGCCCGACGCACGGCTGCAGGTAGGCGTCGACCGGGCGAGCCGCCGCATCGCGCTCGCGCTCGTGACGCTCGGGCTGTACATCGCCTCCAGCCTGCTGATGCAGCACGCCGTGGGCCCGCAATGGGGCGGTATGCCGCTGCTCGCGCTGGCGGGGTATGCGCTCGCCATTCGATTCACGTTTTCCATCGCCCGCGGGCGCGCGCTGCGCTGACCTGGGTCTCGACGTCAAAGGAGCAAGCATGGACAGGATCAGGGTCGCCATCAACGGCTACGGGGTCATCGGCAAGCGAGTCGCCGACGCGGTTCGCCTGCAAGACGACATGGCGCTCGCTGGCGTGGCCGACGTCGTCAACGACTACCGGCTGCAGGTCGCGGCCCAGGCCGGACTGCCCATGCACGCGGCAGCACCGCAGGCCGAGGGACCGATGCGCGCGGCCGGCATCGCGATCGCGGGGGGGCTCGCCGAGCTGCTCGCGAAATCCGACGTCGTCGTGGACTGCACGCCGAAGAAGGTGGCCGCGGTCAACAAGGGCGTGTACGAGGCGGCAGGCGTCAAGGCCATCTTCCATGGCGGTGAATCGCATGCGCTGACCGGCCATTCGTTCGTCGCGCAGGCGAACTACGCGTCGGCGCTGCGGCGCTCGTCGACGCGTGTCGTATCGTGCAACACCACATCGATCGTGCGCACGCTCGGCGCTCTGCGGACGGCAGGCCTGCTGAAGCGTGCGCGCGGGACGTTGATCCGGCGCGCCTCAGACCCCTGGGAGGCACATGCCGACGGCATTGTCAACACGTTGGTCCCTGAGAAAGTCATACCCAGCCATCAGGGTCCGGACGCCCGCACCGTCATCCCCGACCTCGACGTCGTGACGATCGCCGTGAAGGCCGCGCACAACTCCAGTCACCTGCACACCTGGTGGGTCGAACTGACGCGGGCGACGACGCGGGACGAGGTGCTCGCCGCATTCCGGGCGGCACCGCGGATCGCGTTCGTGCGTTCGTCGGACGGGATCGTGGCATTGAACAGCACGGTCGAGTTGATGGCCGACCTTGGCCGCCCGCGCGGCGACATGTGGGAGGTGGCGCTGTGGGAGGACGTGCTGGCCGTCGACGGCGACCAGGCGTACTACACCTACCAGGTCTTCAACCAGGCGATCGTGATCCCCGAAACCATCGATGCGATCCGGGCTCTCACAGGCATCGAGCCGGATGCGGCCAGATCGATCGCGAAGACCGACGCGTCGCTGGGCCTGACGCGCGATTTCCTGCGCGACCACGAAATTGTTCGACGAGAGGAACAGACGCCATGAGCTATCACTTCAGCAAGACCGTCGCAGTGGACTTCCAGGCGGCGGTGGACAAGGTCACTGCCGAACTCAAGGCGCGCGGCTTCGGCATCCTGACCCAGATCGACGTGCGACAGACGCTCAAGGCGAAGCTCGATGTCGAGTTCAGGCCCTACCTGATTCTCGGTGCCTGCAACCCACCGTTCGCCTACCAGGCGCTGCAGGCCGAAGATAAGATCGGCACCATGCTCCCCTGCAACGTCATCGTGCAGCAGCACACCGACGGATCGATCGAGGTGTCCGCGGTGGATCCCGTGGCGTCGATGGCGGCCGTGGCCAATGCCGAACTGGTGGGGGTTGCCGAGGAGGTCCGGAGCCGGCTGCGTGCGGTCATCGACGCGATGTAGGAGACGCGCGCGATGGACATCGTTGCACACTCGTTGTGGGCCGGCCTGGGCGCGGTGGCTGCAGCGCGCCGCTGGCCAGTCAGTGCCGACCAGGTGCGCTCGGCCGTGGCGCTGGCCGCCCTGCCCGACATCGCTCACCTGATTCCCATCGCCCTCTGGGGACTGTTTGGAGACGGCTCATGGCAGGCGCTCCAGGGCTATGCGTTCGCGACGCCGGGTGCCGAGCCCTGGTTGCCCACCGGAGTGCAGGCCTGGTCGCATACGCTGCACTGCGTGATGCACAGCGCCGTCGTCGCCTCTGTCGTTACGATGCTGGTTTGGTTTCGATGGCGATGGCTGCTGGTACCGCTGGCCGGCTGGTGGTCGCACATCGTGATCGACGTCTTCACGCATTCGAGCGAGTACTACCCGTCGCCGGTGTTCTATCCGATCACCGACCGCGGATTCGACGGCATCGCCTGGCCCGCGCCGTGGTTCATGGCATTGAACTACGCGGCGCTCGGCATCGCAGGCCTGTGGCTGTTTCGTTCCTCGCGCACGCGCGAGGCGTCATGTCCCGACTCTGGGAACGTTGATCCAGTGCAAGGACCGGCCAAGCCGAAGCAATGACATTGAGCAGATCGTTGTTCGTGCAGCCCATGCCACTCTTCACGCGCATCCGCACCCGCCGACACACCGCCATCGTGATGCTCGGCGCGTGGATGCTGGCCTTGCTGGTCGGCATTGCCAGCGCGTGCGCGTCCGGCAGGTCTGACTCGTCGCATGCCAGCGACGCGCGGCAGCCGGTCCTGGCCGGGCATGACCACGACGCCCACGCGTCGACCGGCTCCGAACGGGCTGGCGGCGCCGACGGCTCACGCCCGCTCAAGCCGGCGTGCCAGAAGTTCTGCGACGACGAAGCCACGACGGTCGTCAAGCACGACAAGACCCTCAAGGTCACTCCCATGGCAAGCTCGACCGCGGCAGTGGTCTGGTGGTTGCCGACCTCCGCGGCTTGGCCCATGCCAACCCGCCTGGGCGCTGAGCCTCCTCCAGAGGCGCCGCTCACCATGCGATTCATGCGCTTGACCATCTAGACCCGGGACGGGTCGCTCGCGCCCCACGCGCGCTTCAGCCTCGCCCTGAGGCACCAATCGCACCGGCTCGACGATGCTCGACATGCAGTTGAACTCGCAGGTCGGCGGGGTCACGGGCTATGCACTGTTCGACAACCTCGTGTATGCCGAGGCCGGCTTCTATCGGTCCGCGAAGACCGGCGTGATGAGGCCGCTGGGCTGGGGCGTCGAGAAGACACGCGTCGTCGACGGATACGCTCCCTACTGGCGCCTCGCACTCCAACGCGAGTTCGGTGCCCACAGCGTTTCCGTCGGCCTCCTCGGCCTCAACACGAAGGTGCTGCTCGATCCGAACGACGCCTCGATGTCCAGCGACCGCTTTCGCGACATCGCGCTCGACGCCCAGTACCAGTACGTCGAGGGCGAGCATGCGTTCTCGAGCCAGGCTCTGTATATGCGCGAGCGGCAGCGTCTGGCGGCCAGATCTGCGCAAGGCATGGCCTCCAACGAGAGCAACACCCTCAAGACCGCCCGCATCGGAGCCCACTACGCCTACCGCCGCGTGCTTGGTGGCGGGGTTCAGGTGTTCTCGACGCGCGGGACCGCCGACTCGATGCGCTACGGAATGGGCCCGGTCATGGGCAGCGCAAACGGCAGGCCGGACACCGCGGGGTGGGTTGCCGAGTTGGACTACCTCCCCGTCGAGAACGTCAAGCTGGCCTTGCGCCGCACGGCCTACCGCAAGTTCAACGGCGGGACAAGCGACTACGACGGATTCGGTCGAAACGCGACCGACAACAATAGCTGGTTCTTGATGGGATGGTTCATGTTCTGAGCACAAGGGGCGGCGCGGTGCCCCGACGCTCTTTGGGGCGCCGCCCAGCGACGCCTCGTTCCCTCGGGCTGTGGCTCGACACTGACGGGCCTCTGCCAACGACATCATCAACACGATGGTCCGGAAGAAGGTCATTTCCAGCCATCGGCGTCCGGACGTGCGCGCCGCCATTGCCCCCGTTCTCTGGGCGGCTCCACGAATCGCGTTGGTGCGCTCGTCGGAAAGGATCGTGGCGCTGATCAGCTCGGCCGAGTTGATGACCGATCTTGGCCTCCTACGGGGTGACACGTGTCACTTGGCCCGATGGGAAGGAAGCGGCCATGCCCCATCGCGAAGACCGACGCGTCGCCGGGCCTGACGCGCGGTCTCTTATGCGGCGAGGCCTGGAACGCCCCTTGCCCAGCAGGTCACCACGAAGCTCTCCTACGCCCGTCATCGCTGCCGTCCTACACCTCACGGGCGGCGTCTGGACGACCATCGTTCGATCCCGCCACACACACTTGGAGAACCAACATGCCCAGCCCACATGAGGAAGCCTGCCTGCGCGCGTGCCACGAATGCGCCGTCGCGTGCCTGCAGTGCGCCACCGCCTGCCTGAAAGAGCCGGATCCCAAACCGATGGCGCGTTGCATCGCACTGGATCTGGAGTGTGCCGACATCTGCCAGCTTGCCGTCGCCTCGATCGCCAGGGGGGACGAAAACGTGAAGGCAATCTGCACGGTGTGCGCGCAGGCATGCAGCCGCTGCGCCGCGGAGTGCGGCAAGCACGACATGGATCACTGCCAGCACTGCGCCGCGGCCTGCAAGCGCTGTGCGGATGCGTGCATCGAAATGTCGAACTGAGCCCCAGACACTCACAAGGAGATTGCCATGAACCTCGCGACACTCAGACGCTTCAAGAGCCTCTCGCTGGTGCCGCTGGCGGCGCTGTGTCTTGCCACGGCCCCGGTGCAGGCGCAGAAGGCGGTCGGCACGGCACCGGCGGCCAGCATGCCGATGGGACAGATGCACGAGGGTGCGGCCGGTGGGCATGACATGAAGGCGTCCATGATGATGGGAATGGACGAGATGCAGAAGATGCAGCCGTCCGGCGACGCCGACAAGGATTTCGCGATGATGATGAAGATGCACCATCAGCAGGCCCTGAACATGGCGGAGATGGAACTCGCGCACGGCAAGTCCGCGGAAATGAAGGCGATGGCCAAGAAGATCATCGCGGCGCAGAAGAAGGAGATTGCGCAGTTCGATCAGTGGCTGGCCAAGCAGAAGTGACCCGCTGCCCCATGAAGTCCGGTCCCCGCCGGAGACCCTCCTGCCGCAGGTTCATCTGAAGAACCACTGCAACTGCAGCTGAAACGCATCGGGCACCGCCACGAACTCGCTTCCCCTGTTGCCGTCATAGCGCTGCACGCCGACCGCCAAGTCCGCGGAGGGTGCGACCGACCACACGAGGCGGCTGTCGATCGCGCGGCTGCGGTCGTCGCCATTGCGCACCGCGTAGCTCACCCACTTCAGCAGCGGCGTGAACTCGTATGACGCGTACAGCCCCGCGTAGCGGGTTGCGAGCATCGCCGCCCCACCCGAACGCAGCCCTGCCCTGTCGTAGCCGGCCGAATCGCGGGAGCCCGCACCGTTGTAGTACAGCTCGACGCTCAGCGTGAGCCCGTTCGCGAACGCATAGTCCGCACCGACCATCAGGCGATTGAAGGCGCTGCCGCCGGGCGGTCGCAGGCGCGCCGCCTCGCCGCGGATACCGGCGTCTCCGATCTGACCGGCCAGGTCCATGCCAACGATGTCCAGGCCCAGCAGCCGGCCGGCGACGAGCGACGCATCCACACCGCCCGCATTGCCGTGCCACTGCACCCCCCGGCTGGTCGAGCTACGGTCGGGCGCGGGGGCGACCACGAGGGATGCACGCGACAGCGGCCCGAGCTTGGCTTCGAGCAATGCGGCATCGACACCGACGCGCTCCTCGCGCTCCAGCGCCAGCGGGTTCACCGGGTTCAGGATGTCCAGCGGACTCCAGAAGCGGCCGGTCCCCCATGCGATGCGCTGGTGGCCGAGCTTCAGATCGACGTTGCCGCGGGTCAGGGTCACCGCCGCCCGATACAGGCGATGGCGGCCGTAGACATCGCCGCGCTCGACGTAGTTCGCGTCGGCCCGCCAATACTGCGGCTGCGCGGTGTCCTTGAGCGCACGAAACTCCACCGTGTCCAAGTAGCTGCCCAGCAGCAGTTCGTTGTCGTACTGCAGATCGAGCGCGAGCCCCGGCGCGAGATCGCCCTTGGCCTCGACGCGCAACCGGTTCAGGCTCAGCGCGTAGTCCTCACCTGTCGAGGCGCGCGAGCGCAGGAACACACTCTTCAGGCTTCCGGTCAGGTCCATCGGCCGCGTCTGCGCCATCGACGGGGCGGCACCGAACGCCAGGCCCACCACCAGCGCGGTCGCAACCCAGCCGAAGCCCCGCTGTCGACGCGTCATCACGTGTGCCGAATCGCCGCGGTCGGGTCCAGCCTCGCGGCGCGCACGGCGGGGTACAGCGAGACGCCCACGCTGGCGAGGAACAGGCCGACGCCCGGCCCGACGAGGCTCCCGGCGACCAGCCTCGGATAGACGATGCCGGTCAGCCCAGGAATGGCGCTGTAGTCGCGGTAGAAGCCCGACAGGTCCAGTCCGACGTTACCCAACAGCGAGACGACCGCCGCTCCGACCGCGTAGCCGACGACAGACGCGACGAGCATCAGCGCCACCGTCTCGTAGACCACCATTCGCACAATGGCGTCGGGCGGCGTGCCCAACGCCATCATCACGCCGAACTCGCGCGTGCGCTCGGCCACCGCCATGAACACGGTGTTCATCACCGCCAGCGCGACGACGAGGAAGAAGACCGCGACGATGACCGTGCGAATGGCGCGCACCAGGCCCAGCATGTCCGCCACTCGCGGCAGCAGGCGCGGCCAGGGCGACGCGACCAGACCGTCCTTTCCCAGCGACGGCGTCAGTTGCGCAGCGACCCTGTCGACATCGGCGCGGTCCTCCAGGCGCAGGTTGATCGACGAGACCCGCTGGCCGAGGCCCAGCATGCGCTGGGACGCCCGCAGCGTGACGAAGACCATCGCACCGTCGAACGAACTGCTCTCGGTCGCGAAGACGCCCCGGACCCGAAACGCCGAGGTGCCGAGTTCGCCGGCCACGCCGGGGGCCATGACGACCAGCTTCTCGCCCAGGCGGATGCCGAGCTTTTCGGCCAGGCGCCGCCCGATCACGACGTCACGGTCCGCGCCGGCCTCCAGCGCCGATCCCTCCACGAGCGTCCGGTGCAGGATCGTGAGGCCGCGTTCGAGTGCGGGATCGACGCCGTACAGCACGACCCCCACCGACTTCGTGGGGCTGCTGATCAGTGCCTGCGCCTGCACCCGCGGCGCGGCGGCGGCGATGCCGGGCTGGCTGCGCACCGCGGCGAGCGCGGCAGTGGCATCGAAGGCCAGCTCGGGCGCGAGATCGCGCCGCAGCCCCTCGCGCTCGATCTGCAGGTGACCGGTGACGTAGCGCGTCGAATTGTCCACGAGTTGCTCGCCGAAGCCGTCGAAGAAGCCGTAGAGGAACACGTAGGCGACGATCGCGAAGGCGGCGCCGAACACCGTGATCGCGCTGCGCTTTCGGTTGCGCAGCAGGTTGCGCGTCGCGATCAGGGCGAAGACCGGCAACGGCGAGCGCGTCTGGCCGCGCGAACCGCGCCGGCCGCCGGAGAACTTCTCGCCGATGCCGCGGATCGCCGCGACCGGTTCGAGCGTCGCCGCGCGGAACGCCGGGTAGAGCGCCATGGCCAACGCGATCAGGAACACCAGCACCGAGATGGCCAAGCTGCGCTCGGCGCGCACGACCGGGTAGATCACGTCGGCCAGGCCCGGCATCGCCCGCAGCCCGGCTTCGAAGGCGCCAAGATCGATGCCCGTACGGCCGAACGCCGCCGTCGCGCCGAGCCCGATCGCGTTGCCCAGCAGCAGCCCGGCCGCGCCGAGGAGCGCGGCCTCGGCGACGACGAGCCGGAACAGCATCGACTGGCCGGTGCCCAGGGCCAGCATGATGCCGAACTCTCGAGTGCGCTCGAGCACCGCCATCAGCACCGGGTTGGCCACGCCGGCGGCGACCATCACGAAGAAGATCGTGAGGACCACGAAGCCCATCACCTCGTGGAAGCGGATGCTGATCGCCACCATCGGCAGCAGGACCGGCCAGCCCACCACCTCGTGATCGGCACCCACGCGCGCAGACAGGGTCTGGACTGCGTCGCCCAGCGCGCCGCGGTCACGCAGCCGCAGCGCCACTGCGGTGACGGCCTCGGGTGCGGCGAGAAAGTCGCGCATCGCCGCCATCGGCATCACCGCGACATACCCGTCCAGGTCATCGATCTTGGTGCGGAACACGCCGCGCACCGGTACACGCGCGCTGGCGACCGAGCCATCGTAAGCCTGGCCCACCAGCACCAGATCGTCGCCGGCCCGCAACGCGAGGGCCTCGGCCATGCCCTCGCCGATCAGCACCCCGGTGTCGTCGGCGCCGCTGAAACCGCGGCCATCCACCACCGCCTTGAACAGGTCCGTGACGCGCGCCTCCTGCGCCGGGTCGACACCGAAGGCCAGGATGCCGCGCGAGCGATCGGCACGACTCGCCAGCACGGTCGTCTCGAGGCGGACCGTCGCCGCGGCCACCGACGGATCGGCGCGCACCGTCTCGAGCACGCGCGCGCCGGCCTCGATCGCACGGTCCAGGCTCGGGTCGTCGTGGTAGCCCTTCAGGTGCACCTGCGCGTCCGCGGCAAAGTAGCGCGTGGTGTTGTTGATCATCTGCCGGTTCATGCCGTCGATGAAGCCCCACAGGAAGGTCAGCGCCGCCAGGCCGACCGCGATCGACAGCACCGTGATGACGGAGCGGCGGCGGTTGCGCATCACGTTGCGCACCGCCAGCGTCCAGATCATCACGCCGGCCTCCGTTCGTCGGCCTCGATGTGACCGTCGCGCAGACGGATCACGCGGCGTGCACGCTCGACCACCATCGGGTCGTGCGTCGAGAACACGAAGGTCGTGCCCTGCTCCTCGTTGAGGCGACGCATCAGGTCCATCAGTGTCGCCCCCGACTGCGAATCGAGGTTGGCGGTCGGTTCGTCGGGCAGCACGATGACCGGCTTCGCCGCGATCGCGCGCGCAACGGCCACACGCTGCTGCTGGCCGCCCGACAGCTCGTTCGGGCGGCGGTGTTCCATGCCCGCGAGGCCGAGCGTTGCCAGCAGCCGCATGGCCTCGGTGCGGCGGAGCGCCTCCTCGACGCCCTGCAGCAGCATCACGTACTCGACGTTCTCGAGCGCGGACAGAACCGGCACCAGGTTGTACTCCTGGAACACGAAGCCGATGCGGCGCAACCGCACCTCCGCCAGCGCCTTGCGGCCGAGGCTCGTGATGTCCTGCTCGCCGACCCAGATGCGGCCGCTCGTCGGCCGGTCGAGACCCCCGATGAGATTCAGCAGCGTCGTCTTGCCGGAGCCGGACGGGCCGACCAGCGCGACAAAGTCGCCTGCCAGGATCTCGAGGCTCGTCTCGTGCAGCGCCGGTACCGGGATGCTGTCGCGCTGGTAAACCTTCGTCGCCTTGTCGGCGCGCACGATGATGGAGGGCGTCGGCATGATCGTCACTCGGACGTCATCACGGTGCGCGGATCGCCCTGCCCCCGCACGGCGGCCAGTTCGTCGGCGCGCAGCACCTGCGCCGCATCGACGCCGAGTGCGGATGCCGCCTCGGCGGCCACGTGCGCCCAGGTGCAGCGGTTGGCGAACAGCATGCCGGCGACATCCAGCGTGCCGCCGCGGGCGACATAGCCCAGCGCGCGGGTCCGCTGCGGCCCGGTGTCGATCCGGCGCAGCACGCCGAGCGTCGGCTCCGGCCGCATGTGGGAGACGAGCACGCGCGCCCCGACGGCCGCCGGGAATAACTGCTGCACCGCTACGTCGCCGGCCACGAAGGCGCGCTCGCGCTCGTCGCGTGGCGTCCGCAAGCGGCCGGGCTCGACAACGCAGGTCACCGCGGTGCGATGCCCCGCGGCATCGAGGCGATCGGCCGCGAGCAGCGCCTGCTGCAACTGGTACGCGCCGATGGCGATCAGCAGCACCTCGGGCGCCGCGCAAGCCTTCACCACGCACGCGCCTTCTTCGACCAGGCGCTGCGCCTGCTCGCCGGTCAGGCGATTGGCCATCGGCCGCTTCGGCACGACCAAGGTCCAGAACTGGCCATGGGTGGCATACGCGGCGCGCAGCGCGGCAGCGGCGCTGTTCGCATCGACCGGGAACAGCACGCGCGCGGTGTCGGACATCTCGCCCAGCAGCGCCTCCGCCAGCGTCGGGTCCTGGTGCGACTGCTCGTTCTTGCCGTTTTCCCACGTGTGCGAGGTGGCCACGGTGACGACCGACAGCCAGCCCGGCGGAGTGCCCGCCTCCGCCTGGTGGCGGGCGAACAGGATCTCCTGGCGCAGCGCGCCGAGCATCTTGACGGCGAAGGCTTCGTAGGAGACCACGAGGTTGATGCCGCCCTTGTTGCCGAGCGCCGCGCTGATCACCGCCTCCTCGTTGAGTGCGGTGATCACCGCGCCGTCGACCGCCTCCGCCAAGCCGGGCTCGGGCGCGAAGACGCGGTGTTTCAGCAGGTCGAGGGTCTGGCCCATGCGGTTGCTGCGCAGTTCGTCCGGGTTGCCGACGCGCGGGCGCAACTGGGGGTTCGCCTGCACGATGGCGGCGAAGGCGGCGTCCAGCGCGCCCATCGGGGACACCTGGCCCGCGCCGACGGCGTGCCATTGCGCCGCAGGCAGCGCGGGCGCGTCGACCTGTCGATGCGCCAGAGGATGGTCGCGCTCGAGGGGGCGCTGCTGGTCCTGGTGATTGCAGAGCGCGGCAAGCGCCTCGTCGAGTTCGGCGGGCGGCACGAACAGCGCGCGGGCACCGTCGTTGAACTGTTGCCGCGCGGCCGGATCAGTGTGCGGGTTACCCGCCAGCGGCAGGTTGTGGGCCGCATTGGTCCCCGCCCCGGGGAAGCCGAAACCTTTCGGGGCCTCGGCGATGGTGTAGTGCAGCGGCACCGGATACTCGATGCACCCGCTGGCGACCGCCGCCGCGCAGGCCGCGAGCCGTTCCTCCATGGCGTGCACCGCCCAGGCGAAGGCAGCCGGGTCGGTGCCGTCGATCTCCATCGGGTCGAAGCCGTTCAGGCGCAGGTGCTGCTGGAACCACGCCTGGCCGCCCTGCTGCTGCATCGTGCTGCGCTGCTCGATGCGACGTCCGTTCAGGATCATGAACGGGGCCACGAAACCACAGTCCTCGGCGCGCCACCAGCGCGGTGCCCAATCGCTGCCGCGCTGCTCCTCGAAGGCGCCGTCGCTGAGGAACACGACCAGGCGCTCGCCCGGCAGCGGCATGTGCACGTACTGCAGTTCCGCGAAACCGAGGTAGCCGCCCTCGGACAGGCCACCGGCGGTGTTCGGCCCGACGTGGCTGCCCAGCGGCGACGCCGGGCGCCCCGCCGCGTCGATCGCGTAGCTGTAGAAGTCGCGCGCGAAGCGCGTCAGCGCGCCCTCGCTGCGGGCGTAGCGTTCGGCGTGGCGCGGCGTCATGTTGCCCACCAGCAGGTTGCAGGCATCGATGCCCGCCACGCAGTGCCCCTGCCCCATCAACCAGCCGCGCGTCAGGCCGCTGAGCGCGTTCGCGGTGAGATAGCCGACGTAGGCCGGCACGATGTTCAGCGAGCCGCCGGTGTGGCCTTCGGGCGTCACCTTGAAGTCGTCGGCCGCCATCTCGCGCCCGTCGGGATAGACCCGGTCGGCGTAAGTCATGTGCACGGTCAGCCACATGCCGGCCGCAGCGAGCCGATCCGCGGCCCACAGCGTGCGGTAGACGCTGGCCGTGTCGCTCGCCTTGCCGCCGGCGACCAGGACCTGCGCGAGGTCGTGCACGCGCAGTTGAGTGAGGTCGTTGTGCACGATGGGTCCGAAACCGCGCGCCCAGCGCGCGAAGTCAGCATTGCTTTCGCGGAACAGCCGCACGCGCTCGGCGACCCAGGGAAGGTTGTGGTTCATGGTTTCATCGCTTCTGCAGGTTACGCTGGCTGAAGATCTCGTCGTCCACCGGACGGTCGAACGTGGCGTCCTTGAGCACCACCGTCGTCGAGTTGCCGGGCTTGGCGTCGGGCCGCATGTCCCAGCGCGTTGGCAGGATCCGCCCACCGACCTGCCGGACGTCGGAGAACGCCAGCACGCGCACGCGCTCGCCGCGCTCGCTGAAGAACTCCTGCTTGAGCGGCATCGTGTCGGCGCGCCGCACCCAGTAGACGATGCGGCCCCAGACCACGGCCGAGTCGGGCTTCGGAACCGCCTCGATCTGTACGACAGTCTCACCATCGAGCGGCACCGTGCCGATCACCTTGTGGGTGTAATCCTCGAGGATGCTGCTTTCCTTGACCAGATCGTCGTTGGTGAAGTCCGAGCCCATCCACGGCTGCAACATCATCGACGGCGGGATCTTGACGATGCGCTCCACGTTGGGCAGGTAGTTCCACATCTCGGTGCCGATGCGCAGCGAGCCGATGCCGGCCTCCTTGGCGGGCGAGACGATGCGAACGAAAGACCGCCGGGGCCGGTCCATCCAAAGCCGCAGGCCCAGCGTGCGCTGCCAGCGCGGCGTGGCGATCGTCATCTCGTAATCGCCCTGCACGGTGTTGCCCCACAGCAGCTTCTCGACCTTGTCGAGGATTTCGCGCCCCTCGGACGGTTGGGCCCGGACGCCCGACACGGCGAGCGGGACCGCAGCGGCGATCAGTCGGAGCAGCCTTCGACGTGCCCTCACGACGCACCTTCCGCCGGTGAGTGCGCCACGGCAGCCACGCGGAGCTGGGCCGGAGCGGCACTCGATGCCATCAGCCCGTCCAGCATCGCCCGGTCAACAACCTCCTTTTCCAGCAAGAGGCTGGCCAGCGACTCCAGCGCCGCCCGATGCGTGCTCAGCGTCCGAGAAACGCGTTCGCGCGCCTCGTCCAGCAGTCGGCGCACCTCGCCATCGATCGCTTCGGCCGTGCGTTCGCTGTAGGTCCGCGGCTCGGGCAGCGTCGGACCGTTCAAGTACAAGGGTGCGGGGCGTGCGTCGTAGGTCGCCAAACCCAGTGCGTCGCTCATTCCATAGTGCGTGACCATGTGGCGCGCCAGGTCGGTGGCACGCTGCAGGTCGTTCTCCGCGCCGGTCGACACATCGTCGAATACCAGCTGCTCCGCAACCCTGCCGCCGAGAAGCACGTCAAGCCGATCGAGCAGTTCGCTGCGTCGCATCAGATAGCGGTCCTCCGTCGGCGATTGCTGGGTGTAGCCGAGCGCCGCGATGCCCCGCGGGATGATCGACACCTTGGTCACCCGGTCCGAGTTCTTGCGGTGCTCGGCCACCAGCGCATGGCCCGCCTCGTGGTAGGCGACGAACTTGCGCTCGGTCGGGTTCATGACCCGGTTCTTCTTCTCGAGGCCGGCAACGATGCGGTCCAGCGCCTCCTCGAAGTCCTGCATGTCGACCGCGTCCTTGCCGCTCTTGGCCGCACGCAGCGTGGCCTCGTTGACCAGGTTGGCGAGGTCGGCACCCGCGAAGCCGGGCGTGCGCGCCGCGAGTGCGGCGAGGTCGACAGTCGGCGCCAGCTTGACGTTCTTGACGTGCACCTGAAGGATTTGGCGCCGCCCGTTCAGGTCCGGACGGTCCACCGCGATGTGCCGATCGAAGCGCCCTGGCCGCAAGAGCGCGGGATCGAGAACCTCGGGGCGGTTCGTGGCGGCCAGGATGATGACGCCGCGGTTCGTGTCGAACCCGTCCATCTCAGCAAGCAGTTGATTCAGCGTCTGCTCGTGTTCCTCGTGGCCACCCGACAAGCCACCGACGCCACGCGCCTTGCCCAGCGCGTCGATCTCGTCGATGAAGACGATGCAGGGCGCCTTGGCCGCGGCCTGCTCGAACAGGTCGCGCACCCGCGCCGCGCCGACACCGACGAACATCTCGACGAACTCGGAGCCGCTGAGCGAAAGGAACGGCACGCCGGCCTCGCCCGCCACCGCCTTCGCAAGCAGGGTCTTGCCCGTGCCCGGTGCGCCAACGATCAGCACCCCCTTGGGGATCTTGCCGCCCAGACGCTTGTAGCGGTCCGGGTTCTTGAGGAACTCGACCACCTCCATCAGTTCCTCGCGCGCCTCGTCGATGCCCGCGACGTCCTTGAAGGTGACCCCGGTTTCGGTCTGCATGTAGACCTTGGCCTTGCTCTTGCCGATCTCCAGCATGCCGCCATGCCCCATGCCACCGCCCATGCGCTTCATCAGGAACCACCAGATGCCGAAGAACACCAGCGCCGGCGCGACCCAGGAAATCAGCGCGCCGAGCCACTTGCTCTCGCGCACGCTTCCGTAGCGCACCTTGGCGGCATCTAGCTGGGCCACGAGCCCCGGGTCGTTGACCAGCACCGTCGCGAAGCCGTGCTCGCCACCAGCGCGCTGGAGCGCCTCGAGCTTGTCCTTCGGCAGGATCTGCTCGAGTCCCTCGGCCTTCAGCTTTCCAGTGGCGATGCCGTCGGCGATGACCACGTCATCAAGCTTGCCGGCCACGAGCGCCTGCTTGAACTCGCTATAGGTGAGTGTCTGCGTGTGACGTGTCGCGAAGAACTCCTGCACGAGGATCATGCCCACCAGCGCGGCGAGCACGTACCACAACGAGAACGTCTGTTTCTGGTCCATCAACCTTGCTCCTCCAGAGTTTCGATCTACGCGCCAGGACGCCGTCGCGAATGCCGTTCATCGAGTACCACCTGAATGGCGCCCCAAAGGATCAGCGCCGGGCACACGAGCAGCACTGCGGCCGACAGCGCACTCCACCACGACCACCCGAACGACCACAGGACGCACGCTGCAAGCAGCACCGCCGCCGCTGGGCACAACCACATCCAGCGGTTGGCGAACTCGGGCCACTTCACGAATCTCATCGTGACCTCCGTCGTCATTGAAGGCGCGCCCGCTTCAGCAGCGCCGAGTTGACGATCACCGACAGCGAGGACAGTGCCATCGCCGCGGCGGCAATGATCGGGTTGAGCAACCCGAAGGCCGCGATCGGCACACCGACCGTGTTGTAGACGAAGGCCCAGAACAGATTGCGCTTGATCGTGCGCATCGTAGCCCGCGACAGCCGGATGCCGGTGACCACGTCGCGCACGTCGCTGCGCACGAGGATGATGCCGCCGGTCTCCTTGGCGACGTCCGAGCCCGACCCGATCGCGATGCCGATGTCCGCGGTCGCCAGCGCCGGGGCGTCGTTGACGCCGTCGCCAACCATCGCGACGACCTTGCCGGCCTGCTGCAGTTCCTTTATCACGCGCGCCTTGTCCGAGGGCAGCACGTCGGCGATCACGCGGTCGATCTCCAGCGCGCGGCCGATCGCCGCGGCCGTACGCGCGTTGTCGCCCGTCAGCATCACCACCTCGACGCCTTCGGCGCGCAGCGAGCGCACGGCCTCGCGCGCCTCGGGCTTGATCGTGTCGGCAACCGCGATCACGGCGGCGAGTTCGCCGTCGCAGGCGAGCAGCATCGCCGTCTTGCCGTCCGCCTGGAAGCGCTCCATGTCCGGGCCAACCGTCGCGACGTCGACGCCGGCCCCCTCCATGAGCCGCCGGTTGCCGAACAGCACCTTGCGCCCGTCGACCTGCCCGCGGACGCCATGCCCCGGTACCGCCTCGAACCCCTTCACCGCGCAGGGCGCGATGCCGCGCTCCCGGGCGCCGCGCAGGATGGCCTCGGCCAGCGGATGCTCGGATCCGGCCTCCAGACTGGCGGCCAGGCGCAGTGCCTCGTCGTGGTCGCAGTGCCCACAGGGCTTCAGATCGGTCAGGGCCGGCTCGCCGCGGGTCAGCGTCCCGGTCTTGTCGAAGACGACGGTGGTGAGCCGCTCGGCCTTTTCGAGGATCTCCCCGCCCCGGATCAGGATGCCGGCCTGCGCGCCACGCCCCACGCCCACCATCAGGGCCGCCGGGGTGGCGATGCCGAGCGCACAGGGGCAGGCGATGATCAGCACCGCGATGAAGGCGAGCAGGCCCTGCGGGAAGTTGCCAGCGAGCCACCATAGCGCGAACGACAGGATCGCCGTGCCCACCACCGCCGGCACGAAGTAGCGTGTCACCTGGTCGGCGATGCGCTGGATCGGCGCGCTGCTGGTCTGCGCGTCCTCGACCATCTTGACGATCTGCGCCAGCGCCGTCTCGGCGCCGATGCGCGAGGCCTGGAAGCGGAAGCTCCCCGTACGGTTCAGCGTGCCGCCGATCACCGCTGCGCCAGGCTGCTTGTCGACCGGCATCGACTCGCCGGTTAGCATCGATTCGTCGACCGCCGACGAGCCTTCGAGCACCACGCCGTCGGTCGCGATGCGCTCACCCGGGCGCACGACCAGCGTCTCGCCCACCATAACCTGCTCGGCCGGAATCTCGACCTCCTCGCCCCCGCGCAGCACGTGGGCGGTCGCGGGCTTGAGGTCGAGCAGCTTGCGCACCGCCGCGGAGGAATGCTTCTTGATGATCTCCTCCATGTACTTGCCCAGCAGCACGAAGGCGATGATCACCGCCGAGACCTCGAAATAGACGTCGCGTTCCTCCACCTTCACCGGCAGCACCGACGGGAAGAACAGTACGGCGACGCTGTAGAAGTAGGCGACCGAAGTGCCGAGGGCGATCAGCAGGTCCATGTTGATGGAGCGGTTGCGCAGCGCATTGAAGGCGCCGACGTAGAAGCTCCAGCCACCGATGAACTGCACCGGCGTGACGAGCAGGAACAGCCACACGCCCCAGGTGAACCAGGGCAGCGCGGGAATCGGTACCCAGGTCAGCAGCGTTGCGCCGGTGGCCAGTGCGATGAAGGCGCCGGCGCGCATGATCGCCAGCGCCAGCACGCCGGTCAGCGCGATGGTGACGCGCGTGCGCATCGACTTCAGTTCGGCTTCCGGCGACTCGAAGGTGCGTTGGCAGCCGGCGCTGCAGAAGTAGTAGCTGCGCCCGGCACGGTCGGTGCGCAGCGCCGTCGCCTTGTCGACCACCATGCCGCACACCGGGTCCTTTGCCTGGCCCGACTCGGCGCGCCGCAGCACGCTCTGCAGCGGCCGGCCCGCCGCGTGCATGTCCGCACCGAGTGGCGGTGTGGGGGTGGCAGGCACCGAATCCGAACTGCCTGCGGTCACGCCGGCGTATCGCGCCGGATCGCGCTGGAACTCGCCAAGGCAGTGCGCCGAGCAGAACAGGTAGATTCGCCCCGCATGCTCGGCACGGCCTGCCGCGCGGGCGGGATCCACGGTCATGCCGCAGACCGGGTCGACGGACGCGGCGGCAGTGGGTTCGACGTGAAGCGCTGCCTGGGTCATGTCCTACTCCTGTTCAATGCGTGAAAGGGGTGTGCGGCTGGCGTCATGGCGTGCGGCGCGCGGCGCCCTCCCATGCCGCCGCGCCGGCCGCAAGAGCCGTCAACCCGCCCGCGATGAGGAATGGCAGCGGCGGCGCCAGCGCGAACAGGCTGCCCGTGGCTGCGGCGCCGACCGCCTGCCCGAGGTTGGCCGCCGCGGCCTGCCGCCCCATCGCCCAGCCCTGGCGCGTGCCGGCTGCGCTCGAGATACGCACGGCCAGCGAGGGGATCAGCACGCCAATGCCGGCTGCTGCCAGCACGAACGCGGCGGCGGTCACGACACCCCCGTTCGAGCCGGCCTGCAGGCCGAGGCCTGCCGACAGCACGAGGAGCGCGGCGACGACGAGCCGCGGCTCGCCCAGCCTGCGCTCCAGGCGTGGCAGGGCCCAGAACTGCACGGCGATCATCACGCCGCTGCACAATGCGAAGTACAACGAAACCGGCCACGCGTCCGCGACCGCCACCCTGCGGGCCGCCAGGGTGGCACCGACCTCGGCCACCGTGATCGCCAGCACGACGACGGCCGTCAAAAGCAGCGAGCGGACGATGCGCCGCTCGTCGCCGGGCGCCGCACCGGCCAAGCCAGGGGGCACGGCCCGGTTGACCGGCAGCGTGAGCACGCCTGCGGCCGCCACCAACCCGACCACAGCGACGACATGCAGCGCCAGTGCACTGAGCGCGCCATGGCCACCCACGGCGCGTATCGGCGCGGCCAGCCCGTCGCCGAGTGCCGGACCGAGCAGGAAGCCCAAGGCAGTGGCCGATGCGATCCAGGCGAAGCGGCGCTGCAGGCGGGACGGCGCCGACGCGGTGACGACATAGGCAAACACCGCCGGGAGCACCGCCGCCGCGGTCAGGCCGGCGATCGCACGCACCACGTACAGCCCGCGAAGTCCGAGCGAACCGGTCAGGGCCCACAGCGCCGCGCTCGATCCGGCCAGCCCGGCGACGAGCACCCAGCGGCGATCGATCCGATCGGCCAGCGCGCCCCAGGCGGGCGCAAACAGGAACAGGGCGAGCGTGTACGTGCCGGTGAGCCAGCCCGTGTGCCCTTCCACGTCGGCTGCCGAACCGCCCCCCGCGCGCTCCACCAACCCGGGCAGCACAGGCAATGTCACGCCATACGCCATCGACACCGCCATTGCGGCCGCGAGCAGCGCCGCGAAGGCGCCGGCCGAGAGATCCGAACGCATCTCGCCCGCCGGCCGCGGAGACGGCACCGTCCATGACCAATCACTCACGGTAGAGATCGCGGCGGGTCAACGGGACCGGCCACGTGCCGCGATCGCGCTTCGAGGCGACGATCTGGTAAATGCCCGTGCCGCCCGCCTCGAACTCGAGCGCACACGCCGCCATGTAGAGCCGCCAGATGCGGTAAGTGACCTCGCCGACCTCCTGCAGCGCCTCCTCGCGACGCGCCTCTAGCCGCTCGACCCAGTGCCGCAGCGTCAGCGCGTAGTGCGGACGCAGCCCCTCGACATCATGGATCTCGAAGCCGGCCCGCTCCATCCCGAGCTGGATGTTGCTGACGCAATCGAGCTCGCCGTCCGGGAAGACGTAGCGATTGATGAACTCGGTCGCAACGGTCCGGTTCCAGCCCTCCTCGTCATGGGTGATCCCATGGTTGAGGAACAGCCCGCCCGGCCGCAGCACGTGCTGGACCGCGGCGTAGTAGGCCGGCAGGTTGGCCAGGCCGACATGCTCGAACATGCCGACGCTGGACACCTTGTCGTAGACCGCAACGCCGTCGAGGTCGCGGTAGTCGCGGAGCTCGACCGTGACGAGATCCTGCAGCCCTTCGGCCCGGATGCGCTCGCGTGCGTATTCGAGCTGCCGCTGGCTGAGCGTGATGCCGTGCGCGCGCACGCCGTGGTGGCGCGCCGCCCAGCACACGAGCGCGCCCCAGCCGCAGCCGATGTCGAGCAGGCGCTCGCCGGGCTGCAGGCGCAGCTTGCGGCAGATGTGCTCCAGCTTGTTGCGCTGGGCCTGCTCGAGCGAGTCGTCGGCGGCCTCGAAGTAGGCACAGGAATAGACCCGCTCGGCATCCAGCCACAAGCCGTAGAACGCGTTGGACACGTCGTAGTGGAAGGAGATCGCCGCCCGGTCGGTCTGGCGTGAATGGCGATGCGCGAACCGCCGGGCCATGCGCGAGGCCAGTCCCCCGACCGGCTTCAGGGCGTCCTGCTCGGACACCCGCAGCATCAACGCGTCACGCCACAGCGCCAGCTTGTCGCGCCAGGTCAGCGAGACCGCCCCGAAGTGGTCCTTCAATGCCAGTGCGCTGTACAGATCGCCTTCGACATCGATCACACCGCGGAAGTAGGCGTCGGCCAGCAACAGCGGATCGGGCCGCAGCACGAGGCGACGCAGCAGCCCGGGGTCGCGGATCACGAGCGTGTACTCGGGGTGGGTCTCGAGCTCGTGCAGGATCGCATCGCCCAGCCTCAGCGCCGGTGGCCGTTCGATGCCCGCCAGCAAGCGGCGCAGGATGCGCAGCGCCGGAGCGTGCAGGTCCGGCGGCAGGGGCCGAGCGAGCGTGGTCGAGTGGTCCATCGGCAGGTCCCTTCAGTGCATGTCTTGTGGTTCGGCCAGGGTCGCGGTAGAAAGGTCGTCAACGGAAATCAGCGGTACGCGCCGCAGTTCGCTCGTCACGGCCGTGAGGCACTGCCGGCTCGCTGCGTGGACGGTGAACAGCGGTTGGCCCCGGTGCGCTCGCTCGCCGATCCGGGCATGCAGCACGACGCCGGCGCCGGCTCCTTGCGGTGCGCCAGCCAGCACCGCGACGCGCCGCACATGCGCGCCGTCCAGCGCCCTCACGTGGCCAGCGTGTTCGGCCGTGATGGTTTCGGCGATCGGTGCCAGCGTCGGCTCACGCATCCCACCCTGAGCCTCGCACAGGGCCTGGAAGCGCGCCCATGCAGCGCCGCTGTCGAGCAGTCGCCAGGCGTCGAGCTCGCCATGTCCGGGTCGGCTCGCGCCGCACATCTCGAGCAACTGGCCGGCTTCGGCCAGCGCGTGCATGCGCAGGTCGACCGGCGCCGCCGCGGCGCCGCGCAGCACGGCCAACACGTCCAGCGCCTCGGGTGCCGGACCGATGCCCAGACCCACCGGCTGCGTGCCGGCCAAACGGGCGACGCGAACCTGCACGCCGACCGCCGCGCCCACGGCCCTGAACAGTGCTTGCAGGCGATGGAAGCGTTCGTCGTCGGGCACGCCGGTACCCCGTCCGACCGCCACGTTGACGAGCAGGCTCCCCACGCCGGCAGCCACCCGGCGCGACAGTGCCGACGCCACGAGGCGGGCGTCATCCGCCGTGGGACTCCACGGCACGTTCGTTGCCACGCCCGCGGCGTCCGCGCGGGCGACGCACACACCCACGCGCGAGGTGATACTGGCCGCAGTCGCACGATCGAGTTCCACCCCGGTCAGCGTCGCCATCGCGTCGGCGCTGCTCCAAGCCCCCGTGGCAGACCGCAGCGAGAAGTGCGGCATCGTCGCGCCCGCTGCAGCCACCATCGCTGCAACGATCGGCGTCGTCCGGTGTCCGGGGATCCGGTCCAGCCCGTGCCGATCGACGACGCGGGTCGACTCCCAGACAAGTGCCCGACTCGCTTCGGCCGTCCAGACGCGTGCAAGGGCGATGGCCTGCCGGACTGCCGGGTCGCTGTACGGCTCCGAAGTCCAGAGCTCGTGGGTCGGGCCGGCGGCTTGGTTCATCCCTCGCCCCTTCGCCGCGCGGAGGCTCCGCGGTCGCGTCGCGCGGCCGAAGCCGGGTCCTGCGCGAACCCCTCGATGAGGCCACACACCGAGTGGCCGTCGGGTACGCCGTCGGGACGCCGCTTCCAGTCGGCCACCGCCCGCTGCATGCGCCGATGCAGGCGCAGGGCGGCGTCCAGCTGACGACCCTGCTCCGCGAGGCGCTGGTCGAGCAAGGTGCGCGCACGCGGACACGGCAGTTCGCCACGCTGCCCCATCTCGACGAGTTCGCCAGCGTCCCTGAGCGTAAAACCCAGCGCCAACGCGCCGCGGATGAAGCGCACGCGCGCGACGCCGCGCTCCGAGAACGTGCGATAGCCGTTCTCGGTCCGACCGTCCGCCTCCACCAGGCCGACCCGCAGATAGTGGCGCAGCGTGTCGGTGGTCACGCCGGCCTGCCGCGCGCATTCGATCAATCGCATCGCATTCCTCCGTCGCCGCAGGGCCGCGCCGACTCCCGGGCAGCGAGTCTCGACCTGGGTGCTGCACATGGGTCAAGTCCCAGCGTGACCGGGCCGGCTTGCATTGCTCAGATCCGCTCGAGCGCCAGCGCAACGGCCTGGCCGCCGCCGATGCACAGCGTCACGATGCCGCGGCGCAGGCCGTCGCGCTGCATCGCGTGCAGCAGCCGGGTGGTGAGGACCGCTCCGGTCGCTCCGATCGGGTGCCCGTGCGCGATGGCGCCGCCCTCGACATTGACCACGTCCTCGGCGAAACCGAGTTCGCGCTGGCAGGCCAGCACGATGGCCGCGAAGGCCTCGTTGATCTCGACCCGGTCGACATCCCCGATCGTCCAGCCGGCACGCTCGAGCGCCTGGCGCACGGCCGGCAGCGGCCCGAGCCCGAAGAAGTTCGGGTCCACGGCGCCGATGCCGAAAGCCGCCAGGCGCGCCTGCGGCTGCATCCCCTGGCGCTCGGCCCAGCCGCGCTCGGCCACCACCATCGCGGCCGCGCCACTGTTGAGGCCTGGCGCATTGCCCGCGGTGATCGTGCCCTCCTTGCGGAAGGCGGGCTTGAGCCGCGCCAGCGACTCCACCGTGGTGTCGGGCCGGTTGTGCTCGTCGCGCGCGAACGGCACCGGCCCCTTGCGACCGGGCACCTGCAGGGTGACGATCTCGGCGTCGAACCGGCCCGCCGCCTGCGCGGCCGAGAACGCCTGCTGGGAGCGCAGCGCCCAGCGGTCCTGGTCCTCCCGGGAAATGCCGCAACGGATCACCAGGTCCTCGGTGTGCCAGCCGGCATGCTGCCCGCTGACGGCGTCGTGCAGTCCGTCCAGCAGCATGCTGTCGAACAGCGTCACGTCGCCCATGCGCGCGCCCCAGCGCCCCTGCGGCAGCAGGTAGGGCGCGCGGTCCATGTTCTCCATGCCGCCGGCCACCGCGCAGTCGATCATGCCGGCGGCCACCTCGAGCGCTGCGCTGACAAGAGCTTGCGCCCCGGATCCGCAGACGCGGTTGACCGTCAGCGCGGGCACTTCGACGGGCAGCCCCGCGGCGAGACCCGCCTGGCGGGCCGGGTTCATCCGGTTGCCGGCCTGGATGACGTTGCCCATCACGAGCGACTGCACGTGGGACCCGGCAAGGCCGTTGCGCAGAAGCGTCTCGCGGATCACTGCGGCCCCGAGCTCGCTGGCGGGTACTTCCTTGAGCGCACCGCCGTAGGTTCCGATGGGGGTGCGGACGGCGCCGCAGAGGACGACTTCGTGGGTAGCCATGGATCTCTCCTTTCGTGGATCAATGCGCGTGCAGTAACGCGTGGTTCTGGTGCTCGGCCTCGGCGCAGACGCGGGCCGTGCACTCGCTTCGCTGCAGCACGCCCTCGCCGGCGCCTTGCAGCCCGGCCGCGTTGGCTTCGTCGGTATCGAGGTGCAGCTCGAGCGCCGCGCCGTCGTCGACACGCAGGGCGACATGGCGCAGTACCGTGCCGCGCGGCGTGTCGAGCGCGACCTCGATCTCGCCACGGTCTCCGACGCCGAGCCGCCGTGCATCGGCGCTCGTCAGGTGCAGGTGGCGGCGCGCGACGATCAAACCCGTGCTGCGCAAGGTCCCGGCCGGCCCCGCCAGCGTGACCTCGGCGCTGCCCGCGAGATCGCCGGACAGGCGCAGCGGCGCCTCTATGCCCAGCCGAATGGCCTCGGTGCGGCTGACCTCGATCTGGTTGGCCGCTCGGCAGGGCCCGACGACGCGGACGCGCTCGATCCGGCCGCGCTCGCCAATCACGGAAACCGTTTCCTCGGCGGCGAAGAAGCCGGGCTGGCTGAGCGGTTGCAGCACGCGCAGCGCGTGGCCGGCGCCGAACAGGGTCTCGACGGCGGCCTGCGTGAGGTGCACGTGGTGGGCCGAGATCGCCACCGGCATCGAGAAGTCCTGCCGCGACGCGGGGTGCTCGGCGTGGCGCAGCATCGCCGCGGTCTCGCGGGCGATGACCCACTGCTCGCGCGAGCGCACCGCCAGCACCGCCACCTGCGAGCGCGGTGCCTGCAGTTCGGCGACCGCGGCACCGGACGCGCCGAAGGATTCGTTGCGGTCCTCGTCGAGGCGCACGCCGAGGAACTCCAGGCCCTCCAGGATGCGCCGGCGCAGCGCGGCAGAGTTCTCGCCGGCTCCGCCGGTGAAGGCGACGGCGTCGCAGCCGCCCATCGCCGCGGCGTAGGCGCCGATGTACTTGCGCACACGGTAGGCGTGAACCTGCAGCGCCGTCTGGGCGCCGGCATGCCCCTGGCGCGCCCGGGCCTCGATCTCGCGCAGGTCCGGGCCGATGCCCGACAGCGCCTTCAATCCGCTGTCGTGGTACAGCGCCGCTTCGATCTGCGCCGGGTCGAGTCCCAGCGTCCGCGCGACGAACGCCGGCACGCCGGGGTCCAGATCCCCACTGCGCGTGCCCATCACGAGCCCCTCCAGCGCCGTCATCCCCATCGAGGTGTCGATGGACCGGCCGCGGTCAATCGCGCAGACGCTGGCACCGTTGCCGAGGTGGCAGCTGACGATGCGCAGGTCCTCAGGAGCCCGTTCCAGCGCACCGCTCACCGCTTCGAGCACGTGCCGATGCGACAGGCCATGAAAGCCGTAGCGGCGCACGCCGGCGTCGCGCCAGGCCTGCGGCACCGCATAGAGCGACGCCTGCTCGGGCATGCCGGCATGGAACGCGGTGTCGAACACTGCCACCTGCGGCAGGCCAGGCCAGCGCTCGCGCGCCAGGCGGATGCCGGCCAGCGCGACCGGGTTGTGCTGGGGCGCCAGCGGGGCGGCCTGATCGATCTCGCGCTCGGTGTCCGCGTCGACAAGCACGGCTTCACTCAGGCGGGGTCCGCCGTGCGCGACACGATGGCCGACGGCATCGATCGCCGGCATGCCAGCATCCCGCAGTCGCCGCTCGATCTCGTCGAACGCCGCCACATCGACCGCGGGGCGTTCGATCGTCGCCTCCATCAGCGGCGTGGCCGACACCGGGTCGAAGATGCCGAACTTGAGCGTCGCGCTGCCGGCGTTGAGTGAGAGGATGTGCATGGCCCTGCCCGATGGCTTCAATGGAACACCATGCCTTCGACATGGAAGCCGGCATCGACGTGCACGATTTCGCCGGTGATCGCCGATGCGTAGGGACTGGCCAGCAGCAGTGCCACGCGGCCGACTTCGCAGCCGTCCACGGTGCGCCGCTGGGGCGAGCGGCGCGCGGCCTCGTCGAGCAGCTCGTCGAAGTGGGTGATGCCGGAGGCCGCGCGCGTGCGCACCGGGCCCGCGGAAATGGCGTTGACGCGGATGCCGGCTGGCCCGAGCTCGTGCGCGAGATAGCGCACGGAGGCCTCGAGCGCGGCCTTCGCAGGCCCCATCACGTTGTAGTGCTCCACGACCTTCTCGGCACCGTAGTAGCTGACCGTGGTGAGGCTGCCGCCATCGCGCATCAGCGGCTCGGCCAGCTTCGCCATGCGGATGAAGGAGTGGCAGGACACCAGCATCGCCTCGGCGAACCCGGCGCCCGAGCAGTCGGTGAGGCGGCCCTGCAGGTCTTCCTTGCGCGCCGACGCGATCGAGTGGAAGACGAAGTCGAGCTTCCCCCAGCGGTCACGCAGCGCGTCGAAGACCGTTTCCAGTTGCCCCTCCTGCAGCACGTTGCACTGCAGCAGCTGCGCCTGCACCTCCTCCGCGAGCGGCGCGACGAAGGGCCGGGCCTTCTCGTTGTAGTAGGTCATGGCCAGCTCGGCGCCGGCATTGCGGAAGTGCCGCGCCGCGGACCAGGCCAGGCTGTCGGCGTTTGCCACGCCGACCACGAGGCCTCTGCGGCCCGCCAGATCGATCACTTCCATGAAGTCCTCCTTGTCCGGTCGATGCAAAGCCCGCGGGCGGTCAGCGAGGGCCGTCGCCACCGCTGTCGGCGCGGACCACGAGGTACAGCAGTACGACGCACAGCCCGAGCAGCCCGTGCAGCCCCCAACCGAGCACATGGGCCCGGTGCTCCAGCACGAGCAGTAACAGCGCGACGCCAGCGAAGATCCAGAAGATCCATATCCGCCAGGCGCGGCCTGATTCAGTGCCGGTCTGCTTCTTCGGAGCGGTCATGGCCTGTCCTTCAGCGCTCGTTGCGGTGCGGTGACCACGCCTGGACCGCAAACTCGATCTCGTCGGTGCGCTGCGGCAGCCGCACCCAGACCCGGAAGCGGTACGGACCTTCCTTGGCGACGCCGAAGACCTGTCCGTAGCTGGCCTGGTCGTTGACCTTCATCGGCAGCAGGTACTTCGGCGGCTCGTCGACGATGCCGGCTTCGCTGAGCTGCGCGCGCACAACGGCGTCCTCGATGCGACGGCCAGTCGCGCTGTCGTAGAGCGCCACGACGAGGTGGTGCACCTGGCCGCCGCCCTTGGGTGGGCCGCCGTGCAGCTCGGCCAGCGCGTGCTTGTCCGCCACGACCGCGGCCGGCACGAGCCCCCAGTAGAGGGTGACGCCGGACCGCTCCATCCGGCTTTGGGCCAGCGCCGGGCTCAGCATCGCGACCAGCAGCAACAGCCACATGGTGGCCGCAAGACGCCGGCATGTCTTTGGCAGCAGGATGGTTTTCATGGTGGGCTCCTCGTGACGGCCGGTCGGCCGGTCAGCGGGCATAGAGCTGCTGGAACACCACCTCGGCCCACAGGTCGCGGCTCGTGCGCCACGACTCCCAGGCCTGGGCGCACGCGTCCGCGCCGACGCGCTCCAACTGGTACCAGGGGTTGGCCGTGCGATCCGGGTCGTGTGCGCCCCACTGGTCGAGCCACTGCTGCGTCCACGGCAGCCAGGCCAGGGCCGGCGTCGCTTTCTCGGACCAGATCTGCCGGCTGACCCGCATCGGATGCAGTTCGCGCATCAGGCGCGCCGACTCGGGCGTGACCGCCATGCGGACCCACGGCGAGACCCATTGCGCATAGGCACGCTCGGCGGCCTCGGACAGCGCCTGCACCTTGTCGAATCCAGCCGGGTTGGCGTCGAACGGCAGGTCCTCCAGGCGACGTGGTTCGAAGCGGGCCGCGGTGGCGCCGTCGCCCGTGGCGGCGTCGTCGAGAACCATCTCGTAGAGGCCGGGCGCAAGGTCCTGGATCGTTCCGGCGTGGTGCAGGATGGCGCGATGCTCGCGCCGCGCCACGCCCGCCGACACGAAGATGCCGAGGTGGCCCACCTGCTTGTGCAGCAGGTAGACGACACGCTGGCCGGCAGCCACCAGGTCCTCGGTCGTGGCAAACACTTCCTTCAGCCAGCCCAGCGCCTGGTGCGGCGGCGTGATGTTGTCGCCGTAGGAGCTGAAGATCACCAGCGGCGCCCCGATGCGCTTGAGATCCGCACGGCAATGGCCGTCGACCACGACCTCCCCGTCCTCGAGACGGTTGCCGACGAACAGCTCACCGGCGATGGCCAGCATCTCGTCGCCGGCCAACTGGTAGAAGCCGTTCCACCAGCGCTCGAACTCCAGGAAGCGGTCGCGCTCGGCCTCCGGCTGCGCAAAGAGCGTGTCGTACTTCCGGAACACGCCCTCGGGCCGCAACGCCTCGAAGTTCTGCACCAGCCAGGCGCCATCGAAGCGGCCGTTGCCCAGGTCCGACATCCAGTGCGCCGGCCAGACGCCGCCGGTGAAACCACCGAGCAGGCGCATCGGGTTGATGCCGCGCTCGCCCGCCCAGTACGACAGCGGCGAGCCGTTCAGCACCGCCAGCGCCGCCCGGTGCTCGCAATGCGACAGGGCCAGCGTGATCGCCCAGCCGCCCTGGCAGTTTCCGTAGACGATCGGCGCCTTGCCGCGATGGCGCTTGGCAACGACGTCGATGAAGGCCGCCAGCGTCTGCACGACGGCCCCCATCGTCTGTCCTTCGACCGGCTCCGGGTCGAAGACGACGAAGTAGACCGGGTGGCCTTCGAGCAGCGCCATGCCGACTTCCGAATCGCGCTTGAAGCCGCCGATGCCGGGGCCATGCCCGGCACGCGGGTCAACCACGATCACCGGTGCGGCGCCCTTGCGCACGTGCTTCTCCAGCGCGTCGGTGCCGCAGCGCGTGACGCGCAGCAGCCGGTAGTTCGACGGCGGATCGAGATCCCGCCCGTCCGCCACCGGCTCGGACTCGAAGTGCAGCAGGGGCGGCATGCCCGCGGCCTCGTGCGCACTCATGTTGGCTGCACGCTCGCGCAGCGAGTCTGCCGCCGCGGTGGCGCGCCACAGTGCATCCAGCCAATAGCGGAAGGCCAGGCGACCGGGCGCGAGGCCCGCAGAATCGGCCGCAACGGCGGTGTTCGGTGTCGGCATGACGTCTCAACCGCAGCAGCAACCGCCGCGACCCTTCGTGGCCGCACCGGCACCACTGCCACAGCCGCCGGTCGGATGCTGATGCGCGGCTTGCGCGCCGGTCGCAGCGTCGGCTTGATAGCCGGCCTCGCCCAGCGCGGCGACCAGTTCCGGCACCTGGTGCGCGGCATGCTCGCCGCGGACACGCGCGATGCCGCTGCCGAGATCGACCTCGACGTCCTGCACGCCCGGGACGCGCTTGAGCGCCTTGGTGACCGACGCGACGCAGGACCCGCAGGTCATGCCGTCGACTTTGAGTTCAGTGGTTTGCATGTTGGGACTCCTTGGGTTTCAGTGCTGGTGGCCACCCTGGCCACCGGGGGGAAGCTGGCGCGCGTCGTCCTTGGGCTTCGTCTCCGACCCGCCGCCATGTCCACCGTGGCCACCATGCCCGCCGTGCCCGAACAGGTGCATCAGCGGGCAGGCCAGCAGGATCAGGAATGGCAGCAGTTGCCCGAGGTGCGCGTTGTGGCGGAAGAACATCCAGGCGACTGCGGCAGCCAGACCGATCCACAGCACCCATTGATTGATGCGGGACCAGTTCGGGCCGGACGGGCCGCCGTTGCCGTGTTCATGGGAGTGGTTCATGGAAGATCTCCTGGCTGCGTTGATGCGTCGGTCACTGGTTCTTGTGGAACTTCGCGTGGTCGTGCACGGGCTTGGTCCTGGCCTTGGACTTGGCGCCCGATGCCGCTTCGGCTGGCGCACAGGGCATGGACCTGGCCGAAGGCGCATTGCGCTCGGCGCCGTGGTCATGGCGCTTCATCGCGCCGGCATTGCAGTCCATGGGCATCGGCACAGAAGCCGCGGCAGCGGCAGCCGGGTCGGCCGCGGGACGTTCCTGTGCCACCGCGGCAGAAGCGCCGACCGCGAGGGCGACAAGGGACGTCAGAAGGAAGGGGGTACGCATGACAAGACTCCTGATGTAAGGAACGACACGGAACGCAAACACGAACGGGGAATGCCGCTGCCTCACAGCGCCGCTGCGGGCGCGATGGCGAACGGAAGGCAGGGCGCGACGCGGATCAGATCCGCGTGGCGTCCGGGGGTGTCAAAGCGCGAGGCGCTGGAACGCGATGCGCGGCGGGGGCCCGCCGGGCAGGGTCGGCGAGTCGACCATCAGGCGACCCACTGCGGGATCGGCCTGGCCGGCTACCGAAAGCGTGTGGGAGACCGGCAGCGCGAAACCCAGCGCAGCCAAGCCATCACCGACCACCTTCAACTGCGGAGCACCGAGAGAGGGCTTCTCGCAGAAGTCCAGGCAGTTGACCTTGGCGAGGTCACCTTGCTCGTCGCCGTGTTGGTGTTTCTGAACAGCGTCGGCGGCAACAGGCGTCGCCGCATCGGAGCGGTGATGCGCCGGCTCGCCCAGAGCGCAGGCGTTGGCCACACCCATCGCGAGGCCGAACAGCCACACGAGCAGCACCTGGGCTGCCCATCGGCGGAGACGTCGGCGATCGCTGAACATGATGACGCGGGGCGAAACAAGGCAGATTCGTTGAATCGAGAATAGGCGCGGACTCGCCAACGCCGTTTGATCGGCATCAACAATGCCTCCGTAGTCGACTACGGACTCCGGTCCTGGGCGACCGCTGACGCCAACGAGTCGCGGTACCGCCCCATCGCCCTACTGCTGCCGCTCCACCAGCGCCCCGAGCAGCGCCAGCAGCCGCTCGGACATCGGCCGCCGGCGCCAGTCGCGCAGGTCAACGGACCTGCTGAGCGCGGCGTCGCGCTCGAAGTCCTCGCGCAGGCGTGCTACCAGCGCGCGATCGGGCAAGGCAAGATTGAGTTCGTCGTTCAGGCCGAACGACCGGTTGTCGAAATTGCTGGACCCGACGACGACCCACAGTTCGTCGACGAGCAGCACCTTGCAGTGGTTCATGCCGGGTTCGTACTCCAGCACTTCCACGCCGGCGCTGAGAAGGTCCCCATAGCGGCGCCGGCTCGCCCGCCGGGCGATCGGGTGGTTGTTGAAAGCGCCGGGCACGACGACCTGCACACGCACGCCGCGGCGCACCGCCTTTCGCAGTTCGGCCCGCATACTGCGGTCCGGCAGAAAGTACGGCGAGGTGATGCGGATCGACCGGCGCGCGCCGGCAATCAGCAACTGGAACAACATGCGTGCCCGCGTAGCCCGGCCCGCCGACGGCGTACCTGTCACGATGATCGCATCGGTGCCCACGGCCGGCTG
The DNA here is from genome assembly GCF_001293525.1 of Pseudideonella sakaiensis. Taxonomy (GTDB): domain Bacteria; phylum Pseudomonadota; class Gammaproteobacteria; order Burkholderiales; family Burkholderiaceae_C; genus Ideonella_A; species Ideonella_A sakaiensis. Next base: position 156,302 of record NZ_BBYR01000006.1, read on the forward strand.
GCTGCCGAGAGCGCGGCAGTGGGCAAAGGATCCGGGGTCGGTGAGCAGCTGGCCGGTACTTTCGAGCCAGTTCTCGGCAAAGGCGGCCTGCACCGACGTGACGATGGTTCCTTCGAGCCGCACCATGGTGTCGCGCCAAGGCGGCTGACCGGGCGGCCCGGTGTCCCACCAGCTCGCAAAGCCGGCGCCGCCGACGAACGCAACCTCGCCATCGACGACGATCAGTTCGCGGTGCGTGCGGTTGTTGAACCGCTTCAGCGTGTGCCACCGCACCGGCTGGTACCAGGCGACCTCGCCGCCGGCCGCGCGCAACCCGTCGAAGTACGTAGAAGGCGTTCGCCAGCTGCCGATCGCGTCGATGACCAGGCGCACGCGAACGCCGGCGCGCGCACGCTCGGTCAGCAGGTCGACGAGTTGGCCCGTCACGGCACTCACGTGGAACACGTAGGCCTCCAGGTGCACGCTGTGACGGGCGCGCGCGATGCTGGCCAACTCCTCGGGATAGAACGCGACCCCGTTCGTCAGCACCTCGATCGAGGCTGCCTTCGCGACGGGAGCGTCGACCAGCGCCGCGAGCAAGCCCATGAACTCGTGATCCTCCGGCGATGGGAGGCGGTCGTCGATGTCGTAAGGCAGACCGGGTTCGGCGAGTACGAGCATGACCAGCAGGCCCAGCAGCGACGCGCTAGCCAGCAGGAACAGGTGCCACAGCTGGAAAGTCAACGCAGCTCAGCGTAATGCGAACGCTGCTCCGACACCGACGAGCGCCATCAGCGCATAAGCCGGCAGCACCTTCAGCGCCAGCGATCGACTGTCGAGTGCCCACAACAGCCCGAGCTTGGTGACCTGGTTGACGGCGGCCGCGAGAAAGACCGCCAGGCCAGCGACCGAGCCGCCCACGACCCCATCGCCGACCATGCGGCCCACCGACAGCGTGATGGCATCGACGTCGACCAGGCCCGAGATCGCCGCCGTGACCAGCAACCCGGCGTCGCCGAACCGGTCGGCGAGGAATCGCCCGGCGAGCAGCACCGCGGCAAGGAACAGCGCGAACTGAACGGCCGCGGTCAGCTTCAGTGGGTTCTGTGTAGACAGATCGGGCAGATCCTGCGCATGTTCGCGAGTGGTCAGGTACGCACCGAACGCGGCCCCGGTGACGGCCATGGCACCCAGGGTCGCGACCGTCGCCATGCCGAGAGCCGGCGCGGCGACGCCGACAAGCACCGCCATGCGGCCGAACATGGCCGCGCACGCGAGGGTTGCCCCGCCAGCCGCCAGGGGCCGCCACTGCGGGGCTTCCTTGGCCCAGCGCGCCAGCGTCGCGGTGGTGGCCGTGCTGGAGACCAGTCCACCCAGCAGTGCGGTGAAGGTCAGACCACGCCGCGCGCCAAGCCAGCGCATCAGAACGAATCCGAGGAACGAGAGCAACGCCAGCAACACGACCGCCCACCAGAGCTTGTAGGGATTCAGCGCCTCGAAGGGGCCGAACCCGCGATCGGGAAGGACCGGAAGGATGACGACGCTGATCAGCAGCAGCTGGATGCCGCTGGTCAACTCGCCTTCGGTGAGTTTGCCGATGCCACTGTGCATCGGCCGCTTGAGTTGCAGCAGCGCGACCGTCACCACCGCGACGGCAGCGGCCAGCAGTGTGCTGCCACCCGCTGCCAGCACGCCGACGAGGAACGTGGTGATGGCTGCCATCGCCGTGGTCAGGCCCATGACGCTGTGCATGCGCGCCGTCACGATGTAGCCGGCCAGTATCAGCAGCGCCACCACGGCCAGCACGACGACCAGAATGATCGCCCCCCATCGTTGCGCGAGCAGACCGCTCAGGCCGCCGAGCAAGCCGATCAGCGCAAACGTGCGCAGGCCGGCCACGCGGTGGCCGTCGGGCAGATCGCGCTGATGCCAGCCGCGTTCCAAGCCGATGAGCAGACCTGCCGCCAGCGCGATCCCGACACCCATCAGGTCCGACATGGACACGCCACTCATGGGTGCGCCTTCACGCCGGGTCCTGCGGCGCGATCACAGGGCTCCGCGGGGCTCGCCGGCGCCTGCTCCCTGAGTCGCGACAGCCACTGCTCGATATACTGCAGGCATTCCTGCGGCACCCGCAACCAGGGATGGTGGTCCACGCCGCCGAGAACGCGCATTTCCCACGTCGAGCGCGAGGCCGCCAGTTCCTGCGCCCCAGCCAAAGGCGCAGTCAGGTCCGCACCGCCGTGCAACATCAGCACCGGCAGGATCTGCGCCGTCGCCGCGGCCTCGGCGCGCAGGTCATGGCGGTACAGTGCTTCCCACAACGACGAAGTCGACGACACCATGTTGTGTGCCACGAGGTCTTCGGCGACTTCGCGCGGGATGTCGCGAAGAAGACGCGGCAACAGGCGTCCGACCACGCGCCGCGTCAGGATGCACGCGAGTGCGGTTGCCCACATGTTCGTGTAGATCCAGCCGCCACGTTGCCGGGCGAACCAGGCGACGGCTCCTTCGGCGCCGCCGAAGTTGGGAAGACTGATCAGCACCAGCCGCCTGACGACCGACGGATAGCGCGCCGCATAGGCAAGCGCCAGCGCAGCGCCGAGCGAGTGCCCGACCAGCGTCAGGGAGCGCTCCCCGGCCAGGCTCGCATGCAGAGCGGCGACGTGGCGCTCGACGCTGTAGCGCATCCAGGGCTTCGGCGACGCACCGAAGCCGAGCAGGTCGATCAGGACGGTGCGGTGCCCCGGCAGAGCGAACGGCACCGGACCGCAGGTCCAGTAGCGATGGGTCCCGCCCAGTCCGTGCAGCAGGACTGCGCAATGCTGACCGTGCCCCGCGTCGAAGCGCTTCAGCGGCAGTGTCTCGGTCCCCATCGCATCGGCTGCCACGACCTCAGTTCTGACGCTGAAGCCGAACGTCGATCCGCGCCCGGCTCGGCGACTTGTTGCTCCACATCCAGCAGTAGTCCTCGCGCACCGCGACCCGCAAGGTGTCCTGTCCGGAACTCACCTGAGCCTGCTTGGCCGGAAACTCGGCCTCCTTGCCCACGTGATAGTGAATATTGAAGTCGACGGGTACGGACGCGGCGAACTCCCAGCGAATGGCGTCCCCCGGCGCGAGCTTGCCGCAAAGCTCGACGAACTTGCCCGGCTCGACGCTGGCGCCGTGAGCGAATGCGCCGTCCCGGCTCCAGGCGATGTCGACGATGTGGGAGGCCGCGAAGGCTTGGCTTGCCGTCACCAACGCAATGGCGGCCATGGCGATTCTGGCGGTCTGCATGAACTTTGGTCCTTGTTGGGTCAGCATCATCTTCGACGTCGCACGGTGCTGCCTTGACGCGCGACACGTTTCCCCACTCATCCTCATCGTCGCTTTCGGCGCTTCACCTTCCAAGGCTTCGGCCGCTGCGGCCGGCTCCCGTCGGCATTCTTGCGACGGTTCTTCCAGGCAAGGACCAGTGCCAGTCCGATGATGACCGCAGCGCTCGCCAAGCCGCCGACCAGCATGAGCCCCAGTTCGCCGTGCGACAGACTCGAGAGGTTTCTGAACTCGTGCGGCATCGGCTCAGCGCTGCTGTGGCGTGCTGCGGTTCATCTCGTCATGCTTGACCCGGATGCTGGCGGGCCACTGCGACTTGATCCAGGACAGCGCGGCCACGATTTCGGCATCGCTCAGGACACCCTCGTACGCAGGCATCGAAGACTCGTAAGACGCCAGATTGGCCGCCTTGGCAACGCCGAACTTCGTGATACGCACGAGCGTCTCGTCGGGATGGTGCCACGTGTGCCCGGACGCATCGTGCGGCGGTGCCGGCAGGCGGCCTTGAGCGTCTCTCTGGCGCCAGTCTGGCTGGCCCTCGAGCTTGGCCCCATGACAGGCGGCACAGTGCGTCGCGTAGACCTGCCGGCCCAACGCCGTCACCTGCACATCGTCAGGTTTGAGCAGCCCGGTGTCTGCCGGCTTTGGCGCCAGGCTCGAGATGGCAACGACCAGGACCACCGCGCCGATCGCCGCGACAGCCAGCAGCAACGGGCTTCGTTTCATGGGCTCTTCCTGACCTGATTCACATCCGAGCATCCGAACGCAAGAGATCGCCCGCCTGCGTTCGGACCATCCGCCAGCTTGCCAAGGCCAGCCACATCCCGATGCCTGCGGATGCCAGGCACGGGAGCCATTCGAGGTCGGGCCGCCATGTCTCGAACGTCAGCGCGAGGCCTCCGGCGACGAAGGCCCAGAAGCGCGTTTCGGCCCAACGGGCCTGCCAGTCCACCTGGACAAGCACCAGTAGGGCGGCAGCGGCGGCCACCAACGCGAGCGTGGCGCGCGCGTGCTGATGCCCCATCTCCCAGTAGCCCGCCAAGCCGGCCGCGATGACGGCAAACAGCGCCACAGCAGCCAGCAGCCCGAGCAAACCCGCGAAGAGACATCGCACGCCGGCACGCCATGCATCCCATGGCGCGCCGTCGTCCATGCGCCACAGGAAGAGCCGATGCCCCACGGCCGCGGCGGCCGCGAGCAACACGCACTCATGCCACGCCATACCCGCGGCGCTCAGCGTGGCAACGACTCCGACGCTGAGTGCCTTGGCCGCCGAAGAGCGCATCGCGCCGCCTCGCAGTCTCAGCGAACCACCTTGAGGTCCGTGACAGTGAACTTGCCCGCCTCGTTGACGGCCTTGAACTTCACCTTGTCGCCGGCCTTGACCTGGCCGAGCATGGCCTTGTCACGCACGTTGAACACCATGGTCATGGCCGGCATCTCGAGGCTCTTGATGTCGCCATGCTTCAACGTGATCTTGGCCGCATCGATGTCGACCTTTCGGACTTCCGCGTCGGTCATCTCGTCGGCCGTGGCCGTCGGGCTGCTCGCGGCATGGTGACCCGCGTGCTCGTCGGCCTTCTGCTGGGCCCAGACGGGTGTACTCAGAGCGATGGAAGCCATCAGGGCGGCGAGTGCAAACTTCATGACGATCCTTTCATGGGTCAACGATAAGAACTGAAGACGCGCGTGCTGCCGTCCTTGGCGACTAGCAGCACGTCGAAGGGATCCCGCTGGTCGCCGTAGTCCGGGCCGTCCATGCCGGGAGAGCCGACGGGCATGCCAGGGACCGCTAGGCCCACGGCGTCGGGCGCCTCCTTGATCAGGCGCAGCACATCGGCCGCGGGCACATGACCTTCGACGGCGTAGCGGCCGACCACCGCGGTATGGCAGGAGCCGAGATTCGTCGGCAGCTTCATGCGGGCGCGAATCGCCGTGTTGCCGACGTCGTGCACCGTCACGCGGAAGCCGTGCGACTCGACGTGCGCTATCCACTCCTTGCAGCAGCCGCAGGACGGGCTCTTCCACACCTCCATGTGGAGCGGCTGCGTCTGCGCACGCAGCAGGCTCGGCCCCAGCAATGCGACGGCTCCAGAAGCCGCCAGCAGTGCCCGCCGAGTCTGTCCTCTCCGCGTCACATCAATGCTTGTGCGCATGCCCGTCACCCTTGGCGCTCGACGCGGCGACCTTGATCTTGCCGACCATTCCGGCCTGGTAGTGACCGGCGATCAAGCATGCGAAGTCGAAGTCGCCGGGCCGGTTGAAGGTCCAGACGATCTCGCCCGTCTTGCCGGGCGCCACATGCGCCATGTACGGCTCGTCGTGTTCCATGTTCGGGAACTTCACCATCAGTTCGGCATGCTTGTCGTTCTCGGCCTTCGTGCCGATGACGAACTCGTGCATCACCTTTCCGGTATTGCGCACGACGAACTTGACGGTTTCTCCCTGCCGGACCTGGATGCTGTCCGGCGTGAAGCGCATGTTGTCGGCCATGCCGATCTCGATGGTTCGCTTGGCGGACTTGGCATCGCCAGCGATGCCCCAGTCCTTCTGTTCCTTCTTGATCGGACCGGCCTTCTTGGCATGGTCCTCGTCGCCGTGCGCCATGGCAGTGGCGGAAATGGCCACGAGCGCGGCCGCGACAAATGACTTGAACTGCTTCATCAGGATTCCTTCTTGTTGCCGATGGGACAGATGGATGTCGGCTCGTGGCCGCTCAGTTGTGGCCGCCGTGCCCGCCACCGGGTTTGCGTACCTTGACCTCGACTTCTTGGGCCGGCTTCGAGACCGGGGACATCGAGCCTGTCCCTTCCGCCTTGAAGCGTGCCGGATCCGGCAGTTCGCCGGTGAACTCGTAGGCCACCGTGCCGGGTGGGTGCTTGAACCAACCCGGGTCGCCGTAGTCGCCGCGCTTCTGGCCTTTGCGAACCTTCACAACGCTGAACATGCCGCCCATGCCGACCGACCCGAAGGGACCCTGCCCGGTCATCATGGCCGCGGTGTTGTCGGGCAGAGGCATCTCCATCTCGGTCATGTCCTTCATGCCGCGCTCGCCCATGACCATGTAGTCGGGCACGAGCTTGGTGATCTGCTTGGCGACGCCGCGATGGTCCACGCCGATCATGGTCGGCACGTCGTGGCCCATGGCGTTCATCGTGTGGTGGCTCTTGTGGCAGTGGAAGGCCCAGTCGCCCTCTTCGTCGGCGAGAAACTCGACCTGCCGCATCTGCCCGACTGCGATGTCCTCCGTCACCTCGTACCGGCGCGTGCTCTTCGGCGTCGGCCCGCCGTCCGTCCCGGTGACCAGGAACTCGTGCCCGTGGAGGTGGATGGGGTGGTTGGTCATCGTCAGGTTGCCGATGCGGATGCGCACCTTGTCCATGTGGCTGACCACGAGCGGATCGATGCCCGGGAAGATGCGGCTGTTCCAACTCCACAAGTTGAAGTCCAGCATCGTCATGATCTTGGGCGTGTAGCTGCCCGGATCGATGTCGTAGGCATTGAGCAGGAAGCAGAAGTCGCGGTCCACCTCGTCGATGAGCGGGTGCTTGCCCTTCGGATGCGTGATCCAGAAGCCCATCATCCCCATGGCCATTTGCACCATCTCGTCGGCGTGAGGGTGGTACATGAAGGTTCCGGGTCGCCGTGCAACGAACTCGTACACGAAGGTCTTGCCGGGTGGAATGCCAGGCTGTGTCAGGCCAGTGACGCCGTCCATGCCGCTGGGCAAGCGCTGCCCATGCCAGTGCACGCTGTGCAGCTCACCGAGCTTGTTGGTGACGAAGATGCGCACGCGGTCGCCTTCGACGACCTCGATCGTCGGCCCCGGGCTCTGACCGTTGTAGCCCCACAAGTGCGCCTTGAAGCCGGGTGCCATCTCGCGCACCACGGGTTCGGCCACCAGGTGGAACTCCTTGACGCCGTTGTTCATGCGCCAGGGCAGCGTCCAGCCGTTGAGCGTGACCACGGGGTTGTAGGGCCGGCCCGTGTTGGGCACCAGCGGCGGCATCGTGTCGGGCTTGGATTGAATGACCGGCTCGGGCAGCGCCGCCATGGCGACTTTGCTGACCGCTGCGGCACTCACCGCAGCGGTCACCGCGCCGGCACCGCCGAGAAAATTGCGTCGGGAAACCATGTTCGAGTTCCTTGAATGAATGTGTCAGTGGCCGGCGCCGCCGCCATCCGCCGCCGCAGCTGCGGGGCCGGCGGGCGCGGCCATCGCCGCCTTGCCGATGAGCGCCATGTCGAGATCGGACTGGGCCAGCCAGAAGTCCCGCAGGGACTCGATGTACGCGTTGACGCTCGTGATCTGGGAGCGCGCGTCGGCGAGGAGCTCGAACACTCCGATGATCATGCCGTTGTAGCGCAGCCCCTGTTCCTCCGAGATCCGCTTCTTGAGCGGCACGATCTCGTCACGCTGATGGCGCGCGATGTCGTAGGCGGAGCGGTAGTTGCCGTAGGCTTCGCGCACCTCCGAGCGGGCGTTGATCGCCGTCTGCGCTGCGCGGTGCAGCGCCTGCATGTAGATCGCCTCGGCGCGAGCCACCCGCGCGCCGCCCCAGTCGAACAGGGGCAGCTCCAGGCCGATCTCCCAGCCCGTTTGCCGCGGAGCCTCGTTGGAGGTGTTGCGCACGAGTCCGAGTTCCAGCACGTTGATGAAGCGCGTCGTGCGGGTCAAGCCCAGGTTCTTCGCGGTCTGCTCCGCGCCGAGCTTGGCGGCTTGCACGTCCAGTCGTTGAGCCATCGCAACGGCTTCGATGTCCGGCTGGTTGCGCGCCTCGGCGGGCAGGTCCGGCAGGCGCTCCGGCAACTGGAACTGGAGCTGGTCGCCCCAGACGCCCAGAAGACGCGCGAGCCGCTCGCGCGACGCGCGCTGCGCCTGGTCGGCACGTGCGAAGCCCAGGGCAGCGTCCGCATAGAACGCCTGCTCGCGGGCGCGCGCCAGCTTGCTGAAGTTGCCCACCTGCTCCATGCGGCGAGCCAGTTCGGCGCTGGCTTCGGCCGTCTGCTTCACCTGCCGCATGTAGCGCACCGTCTCCTCCGCCGCGACCGCCTGGAAGTAGGCCTTGCGCGCGTCCGCGGCCAGCGACAGGACATCCATCGTGACCTCGCGCTTGACCTGCTCGAAGCGCCGCGCTTCCAGTTGCGAGACCATGGGCAAGGTCAACAGCCGCGCAAGGTTGAGGTGCAGCCCGCGTTCCAGTTCGACCTCGTCGCCCTGCCGAAGGCGCCCGAACGTGAAGCCAGGGTTCGGCAGGCGCCCGGCCTGCACGACTTCGGCCTCGGTGATGCCGAGATCCTGGAATCGAGCCTGCAGGCCGCGGTTGTTGAGCAGGGCCACCTGAACGGCATCGTCGACGCTCAGCGGCTTCGCGAGCAGCTCGCGTACGCGGCGATCGATGGTGTCGACGTCGGCATCGCTGCGCGCCCAGCGCACGTCCTTGCCGAGCTTGTCCTTGGCCGCGGACTCGATCGACGAGAACCCGGCATCGGGGGAGAAGCTGGCGCATCCGGCCAGCACGGCAGAAACCAGGACAACGACGAGCACTCCCGAACGTCGCACGCTCGGGCGGTCGGGCGCGCCGCGCCCGGGATTGGCAGGTGAATTCATCCGCTTGACCTCAGTTCATCTTGTGCCCGCCATGACCGGCGGGTGCGCTTGCCGGCGCCGGCGTTGCCGGCTTCGGGGGCGCGTTGTTCGTGGCGGGCGCATCGGGCTGGCGCGCCTCGCGCGCGTAGGCCCGCCAGCCGCCGACGCGGTTCACGGTCTCGTTGGCTTCGCGCCAGGAACCCACGGGCTGTTCAGCGTGACGCTGGTAGCCCGTAAGCGTGGACTGGTACACCAGGGGCGCCACGGGGGCCGAAGGATCGAATGGATCGGCTCTCTTGCCGGGCACGGCTTGAGCCAGAGTCGCCGAGCTGACCGCGATCAGGAATGCCGGCACAAGCCAGCGGAACACGACAATCTTCATGACATCCTCGCGTGAGTCGGACCGGCTCGACACGCCTGCTGCGCAGGGTGCGGCGGTCTACGATGCCGGTCAGAGCGCCGCCAGGGCGATCGACCAGCGTGACGGTCAGGCGAGGATCAGGCGGGGTGGTCGATGCGGTACGTCCGCAAAGACGGCTGGAAAGCGAATCTCCAGAAAGGCGACGGCGCTAGACGCCGATTCCGCCTGCACCATGGTCGTCCGCGCGAACGCGGGCGCTGCAACGCTGCAACACGGCGCGCAGCTGCTGCACTTCATCTTCAGCTGCGCCGAATGCCCGGTCGATGAATCGAGCCCGGTCTCGGCACCTTGGTTCCCGGCCACGACGTTGCCGGCTCCAAGCTCGAGCAGGACTTCGTGGAAGTCGCCATGCGTCGCGTGCGCGACGGTCGCCACAGCCTCACGAGGAGAGTGGTGCCCCGGCCCGCATCCACCCATGGTCACCGCAGCCAGCCCCTTCAGAGGAACGGCAGCAGCGATGAACCAGATCAGAAGGAGGCGAACCACACCCGACATACCCGGAACTTTACCTCAGCGCATTGAGAAAGATCAGCCTGCTCGGCAGTCTATGGACCGCATGCCGACACAATGCGCTCAGGAACCTTACCGATTCGTAATGTCCTCGGCTGCTCCGGCCACCCTGCCAGCGGCGGAGGATGTCAATCGATGTCGGCCACCATGCGAACCCGCAGCACACGCTCCCGGCTTCCCGCATCGCCTGGTTCGAACGCGTACGCGCTCCCCCAGGCCCAGGCCGAGCCAGCGAGTTCAATGACGCGGATCTCGCCGGCAGTGCCCCGAAACGCCATCTGAGTCTCTCCCTCTGGCCAGCTCGCCCGCAGGACATGGTCGCCGGGCGGCAGCCTCATGCGCACGAAGGACTCGGGCACCGTTTCGGCCCGCGCACCGCCGTCCACAGTCAGCTCGACGACGTTGGCGGCGTCGGCCCACCGCTTGCGCACCACGTAGACCGTGACTCTTTCCGCAGATGCGGCAAACCGTTTCGCATCAGCTTCCACGGCCGGCGGCGGCACCGGTGCACTGGTGCAGGTCAGCTTGTAGCGCGGCGCCTTGCCGACCCGATGGCACCAGGTGCCGTCGGCATTTGCCTGCCGAACGGGCTTGGACACACATGCGGCGAGGAACAGCGTGCCTGAGCCGAGTGCGATCAGCGCAACTCGGCGCCCTAGCGTGGACGGAGTGCTCTGCAAGTGATTCTCCAGGCACTGACCGCGCAATCGAGATCGGGAACTCGAAGGCGCCAGCGCTTCAAGGCAAGGCCCGTGAAAGGCCGACGCGGACGCAGGGGCGACTCTGCCGATCGGCCAGGTCGCCCCGTCGTCCTCCGCCTCCCGGCAGGCATTAGCGATGCCCGTGCGAGGTGGCGGTCACGCCGCTCTGGTGGCCGCTGCGACTCAACCCACCGGGGACGTTGGTCGCGCCGGCCCGGGAAGGCTTCTCGGCGTTCGCAGCGCTGCGCGTGTCGCCCTGGACACCGACGTAGACCGCTCCCGCTTCGCCACCGACATCGAGCCAGCCGTCGGAGGAAACCGGGTTGCGCTTGGCCTGCATCGTTTCGGCGATGACCGCCGCGCGTGTCTTGCCGGGTAGGTTGGTTCCGACGAAGACCCAACCTGCATCGCCTCCGACTTCGCGCCAGCCGTCAGCCGTGACCGGATTGCGCTTCCAGGCCTCGAGCTCCTTGATGACGTCGGCACGCGACTTCGTCGACGGCATCGCATGGGTCGTGAAGCCGGCTTCACCCCCGACCGGGGTGATGCCTGAGGTTGCCAGCGCGGGCAGAGACACGGCACTCACCAGCGCGATCAGACTGAAACGGAACTTCATGATGGACTCCTGTTGCAGGTGCACCTCTCCAGGAGGTTCACCGGTTGCGGTGCCTTCGTGCACCGTGGAGCCACTGTAGGAATCGCGCGCCGACAGACTGCTTGCCGATCCATTACATCTTCGTCATGCGGCGCCCCAACGACGTCGTGCCTGTGTCCTCGATCGCATCTTCTGTTCGGCCAATGCGGAGGGCGCGTTTCGGCGCCGTTCGCCCGTGCTCGCCGCGGCGCACCCGCGCTGGCCCGTCGAGGTCAGCGCGGGTCACCGCACAACACATTGCCGATCAGAAGGTGTGGCGAACGCCGAACTCGAGACCGGACGATTTCTCGCCGCCCAGCATGCCCGCCGGCGGTGTGTAGAGAACGGAGCTGCGCGCCGCGCCCTTGTTCGAGACCTGACCGTAGGTGGTGTACATCGCGGTGCGCTTCGAGAGATCGTAGACATACCCGATGCCGAGGCGGGTGCTGTCGTCGGCGTCGGAGAAGCCGGAACCGGCGGTGCCACCTGAGCGATCTGCCCTGGTGTAGCCGACCTTCAGTGCACCCGGGCCGACAGGCACCGTGGCGCCGATCGACAGATCCTTGGTCTTGCGCGGGCTCCACTCCTTCACGTCGTACAGCGTGTGCAGCGTGGCGAAGCCGAACTTGTAGTTGAACTGAATGTTGTAGTTCTTGAAGTCCGGCGTGGTCGCCCCGGTCTCCGTCTTGCCGTAGGCAAAGCCGATATTGATCGGGCCAGCCTCGTATCCCAACCGCCCACCCACGTACTTGTTGCCGTTGACGCCCTCGCCCGCGGCCATCTGCAGGTGGCCATACAGCCCGCCCATGTTGGGCAGGAAGTAGCCCACGGTGTTGTCGGCCCGCAGCACCGTCGTGGCGGGGCTGCCCAGGTTCGAACCCGCCCCGTAGCTGAAGATGCCGCGCGAGCCGACACCGACAATGCCGAACTCATCGGCGAAAGTGTTGTACGCGGTCGGCGTGTAGTCCCGACCCATGCGCACTTCACCGAAGTTGCCCATCAGGCTGACCGTTGCACGGCGACCCCAGAACTTGTTCGCATCGGCGGTGCCGTTGTCGAAGTTGATCTGGGACTCCAGGTGAAAGCCGGCCTTCATGCCACCACCCAGATCCTCTACGCCGCGCAGACCCCACCGGCTGGTGGCGTTCGAGCCCGATGCCAGTTGCTTCTGGGATCCGGCGCTTCCATTCTTGACTTGACGCACGGCGGCATCGGCGATGCCGAACAGCGTGACCGACGACTGCGCGTAGGCGCCCGCCGCAAAGGCGGACAACGCGGCCAGGGTGAACAAGGACTTATTCATGAGAGCAATCTCCGTTGTGGGACAAGGAAACACCTTCCACGCGACGAACGAGCCATCGGACTCGGATGAAGTGCGAGGCGCGCTGCGGCACGAGACGTGAAGGCGCTGGCGAGCAGCCTAGGGACGAGGTGCGGCCGAGGCGACCTGCTCGCGAGAAGCGGCCCGGAGGTGGCTAGCAGACCCTCTTCGGTTCGGCGGGCATCCGTCGCCGCCCTTCCACAGCAGCTTGCACAGCAGCCACCGCAAACGGCCCGACACGGTCGAACCCGAACGGGCCAAGGCCTCCGACGCAGCGGCGTGAAGGAGAGGCCCCGAGCATCAACATGACCGGCCTGTCATGTTCCGGCAAGTGTTTTGTCAGTCGCTTGTTCCTATCGTTTTCGGACCGCAAAGTGGTGTGCCCTGCTAGCAACCCTCACGAGTTGTCTTTCGGGCCGTCGCATGCGGGCCCGAAAGAAAAGGACAACGACATGCGGAGACAAGACATCCAGCTGCTCGCCAGTGCCCGGCAGGGTGACCTCGAAGCGCGGTACGAAGTCGGCCGACGCTACCTGCTTGGTGTCGACGGCTTTCCGCAGCACACCGACACCGGGCTCGAGTACCTGGCGCACCCGTCGCTCGAGCCCTCCGAGCGAACCGCTCGCACGATCGCCGATGCGCTGCCCCTGCACGAACTGGTGCGCCGCAAGCTGCTGCTCCCGCTGGCAAAGGCGGCGCGCGGAGGGTCGATATCGGCGCAGGTGAAACTCGGTCTGTGGCGCGCTCTCACGAACGCCGATCCCGCCGAGACGACACGGTGGCTCGACGCAGCCGCTGCCGCTGGCGACGCCGGCGCACGCGCAGCCGCGCATGCGCTGCAAAACTGCCCCTCCAATGCGGCCGCCGGCGTACTGGATGCCTTGAAAGCGGCCCCGGGGATCGACCTCGCTCGCCTGGTACCGCTGGCCCTGAGCAATGCGGTCCAGTCGGACGATCCAGAGGAGATCGCGCGCGTGCTGAGCGGCACGCTGACGGCGCGCCTGCCCATCACGCCGGAACTCGCGGATGCCGCTTGCTCCGCCATCGCCCGCTTGGAAGACGAAGCGCAGCCGCGGCTCCCGTGCGCGAACGGCGCTGTCGAGGCTCTTCTCGAAGACTGCATCCGTCGCGGCAATGCGACCGCGGAGTTGCTGCTCGGGCGCGCGCTGAGCGCGGTCGATACACCCGCACTGCCGGCGTCCTTGCTGACCACGGGGCAGAACCTGCGCAGAGGCGCCGCGCTTCTGCTCCGTGCGGCCGATGCAGGATTAAGCGCGGCGTGGATGGTCCTCTACCGCATTCATGCAGACAACCATTCCTCGGTCTCCAATCCGCAGATGGCGCGGTTCTTCCTCGAGAAGGCCGCGCTCGCGGGCGAACTCTGCGCCCAGCGGCGCCTCGGCGCGCTGATCCTGCGGTCGGCGACCACCGTGCACGAATCCGAGCAGGGCATCCATTGGCTTCACCAGGCGGCACGCCGGCAGGATGCGCTGGCAGCGCAGTTGCTCGGCTCACTGGTGCTCCCGGTTGCGGGATCCGACGCCGAAGCAGACGCAGCCATCGATGCCGTACGCCGCGAGGATCCCTGGCTGGCCTGCCGCCTGCGGACGGCGCGGGACTTCGGCCTGACCAAGCTGGAAGCGATGAGCGTCGACATCGTCGCAGGGCTCAGGCCCTGGGGGCTGGTCGTCGGTCCCAACCCGTCCATTGCGCAGGCCAAGCTGGCGGCGCCTCGAGCCATCCCGGCACTTCGGCCCCAGGCCTTCGAGAACCTGCGGCGATCCGCTACCTTCCTCGAACAGTCGCGCCAGGACGGATCGCCGATCGAGGGCGACCGCCGCAAGCGCACCCACCGTCTGCGCTACTGCCTCGAGCGATCCGGCATCGACGAATCCCTGTTCTTTGCGAAAGTCAGGTCGACGGCGCTCAACGCCCTGCGACAGGGTCCCAAGTGGGCCTTCCATGCGCAGCAGCCTCTGCGCATGGCACTGGCCGCCTAGGAACGGCGGTCGGCATCGCATCCCTTCACGCGCTTCGCTGCAGCCTCCCATGCGAATCCTCGTCGTCGAAGACAACGCCAAGCTGGCAGGCCATCTGCATCGGGGGCTCGCCGAGAGCGGCTACGTCGTCGATGTCGCAACCGATGGGATCGACGGGCGCCACATGGCGATGGAGGGAAGCTACGACCTGCTTCTGCTCGACGTCATGCTGCCTGGGGCCGATGGCTTCACATTGCTCGAGACTCTCAGGCAGCACAAGGACACGCCGGTGATCATGTTGACCGCCGCTGACAGCGTGGAAGACCGGGTGCGAGGCCTGCGCGCCGGCGCCGACGACTACTTGGTCAAACCGTTTGTCTTCACAGAGCTGCTGGCGCGCATCCAGGCCGTCCTGCGCCGCGGTGCCGCAGGTGCGCACCACGAACCCGACCGCATGGTGCTCGGGGACCTGGAACTGGACACCATACGTCGACGCGCGTTTCGCGCCGGCACGCGCCTGGATCTCACGGCCCAGGAGTACACGCTGTTGTCCGTGTTGCTTCGCCATCGCGGTGAAGTCATGTCACGCACGGTGCTCACCGAACTCGTCTGGGACATGAACTTCGACGGGGACTCGAACGTGGTGGAAGTCGCGATACGGCGTCTGCGCTCCAAGCTCGACGAGCCGTTCCCGACGAAGCTGCTTCACACGGTTCGAGGGATGGGCTACGTCCTCGAGCTGGACCGCGGCAACGACACGGATGCGTGATGACCTGGCGCCATCCCTCGATCGCAGCCCGGCTGACTGCCGGCCTTGGCGTGGTCGCACTCGTCGTCTTCTCGACTGCAGGTTGGCTGCTGCAACGGGCCCTCCAGTCCGAATTGGTCGATGCGGATCAAATGAAGTTGGCAGGCAAGGTCAGCGTCGTCCTTCACTTCATCGACGAAGCCAATCGTTCAGGCGATCGTGCAGCCTTGTTTCATCACCTCGACGACCTACGCATCGGCCACGACGGCCTCCACATATGGCTGGTCAACGAAGGAGGCGACACTATCTACGGCGCGTCGAGCACCACTGGAACGACGGTCGCGCCACGGCCAGCGCCCGGTGTCCGCGCGGATGTGACAGAGGCTGCCCTGCCGTCGGCATCGTTGTGGCCGGCCGGCCGGTTGCGCGTGGCCATCGAGTCCGGCCCCCGCGATGAGCTCCTCCGTTCGCATCTCGCGACGCTGGTCCTGATCTGTGCCTTGGGCGTCGGCTCGACCGTGCTGCTGAGTTGGGTCGCCATCGGTCGCTGCCTCAGGCCGGTGTCGCAGCTCTCGGCGGAAGCCAGCGACATCACGCCCAGTTCCATGGGACGGCGCTTGACCGTTCCTCCCGAAGGCGCCGAGCTGACAGGGCTGGTGCGCGCATTCAACCAGGCGCTTGACCGGCTCGAGGACGCCTATGCGCAGTTGCAGGCCTTCAATGCCAACGTGGCTCACGAGCTGCGGACGCCCCTGGCTTCCTTGGTCACGGGCACGCAGGTCACGCTGTCGTCGCCAAGATCTCGCGAGGACCTGCGCGAGGTTCTGATGTCGAATCTCGAGGAACTGCAGCTCCTGAACGCGCTGGTCAACGACATGCTGTTTCTCTCCCGCGCAGATCGCGGCGACCGGGCGGAGGGACTGGAAGATGTCGCGCTCGGGTCCGAGGCGGACAAG
This sequence comes from Pseudideonella sakaiensis, assembly GCF_001293525.1. Lineage (GTDB taxonomy): Bacteria > Pseudomonadota > Gammaproteobacteria > Burkholderiales > Burkholderiaceae_C > Ideonella_A > Ideonella_A sakaiensis. The sequence goes on from NZ_BBYR01000006.1 coordinate 172,462, forward strand.
GCCATCCGCTACTGCGACGCATTGCTGCAGGAAGCGGGCGTGGCCGCGGAACGCTCCGGCGACGCCACGGCGGTGTGCAACCCTCCGCTCGTGCTGCGCGCCCTCGTGAATCTACTCACCAACGCCATCCGCCACAGCCGAGCCGGGGACACGATTCAGGTCCTCATCGAGCCGGACCACGGGCTCGTCGCGCTGAGTGTCCTCAACCCCGGAATCGAGATACCGGCGCCGGTCCGAGCCCAGATGTTCGACCGCTTCTATCGTGCAGACTCCTCGCGCTCACGAGGGCAAGCGGGCCACGGCCTGGGATTGGCCATCGTCGCGGCCGTCGCACGGATGCACGGCGGGACTGTCTTCGTCGAACGCATCGGCCAGGCCAATCGTGTCGGATTGACGCTTCCGGCCGGAGACACCCCCTCGAGCGTGGACCCGGTCGAGGGAGTTGCCGTCGTCGGGACTGCGCCCGTTATGCCGTTGCCGAACTCGACGGCACGTCCAGCCCGATCGCTGTGACGCCATCCGCCGACCTGGCGAACGGTTCGCCTTGGTGCATTCGGGCGATGGCGGCGACGATGGCCAGGCCCAACCCATGGTTCGACGTCCCCGTCTGGCGCCGGGACCGCTCAGCCCTGTAGAAGCGGTCGAACAATCGCGGCAGGTGCTCCTGCTCGATCGAACTGCCCTCGTTCTCCACCGCGATCCGCACCCTGCCTGCGTTCGACGCGATCCGAACCTTTATCGTCGAGCCGGTTTTCGCGTAGCGAGTCGCGTTGCTCAACAGGTTGGACAGCGCGCGACGCAGGAGTGACACGTCGAACGCACCCTTCGCATCCCCTTCGCAAACCGCTGACAGGCTTCGCTCCTGAAGCGCGGCCTCGTGGTACTCGATGATCTCGCCGAGCTCGGCAGCGAGGCTCGTGACCGGTGCGCGGCGCGCGGACGCGCCGCGGTCCGCATGCGAAAGAAACAGCATGTCGTTGACGATGATCGCGAGCCGCCTCAGGTCCTCCAGGTTTCCGGCGATCACGTCCTGCAGTTCGGCAGCGGGACGGTTGCGCTGTAACGCCAGTTCGCTCGACCCGATCAAGGTGGTCAGCGGTGTCCGAAGTTCGTGCGCAACGTCGGCATTGAAGCCCTCCAACTGCGCGTACGCGCGTTCGACCCGCATCAGCAGCGCGTTGAAGCGATCGACCAGCGGCCGGAGCTCGAGTGGCTGCCCCGCTCCGTCCAGCCGCAGCCCCGCTCGTCCCAGAGCGACGGCATCCACTTGGGCGGCCAGGGCGTGCACCGGCAGGAGGCCCCTGCGGACCAGCAGGTACCCGGTCACGCTGACCAGACCCGCGCCGACGAGGGAGGCTGCCAGCAGGATCCAGCCGAGACGCTGGAGCAGATCCAGGTCGCGGGTGACATCCAACCCCAAGACGACCCGGACACCGCCGCCGGTGCCCGCGAGCCATGTGTCATCCCAGGAGCTCTGCTTGAAACGGCGGTTCGAACCCTCGTCGCCATGCCCGGCGTGCGGCGGAGCGCGGAAGAGAACAAGCCCTTCGCGCGACGTGATGGACAGCGTCATGTCCTCATGGCCCGCCAGAAAGTCCTTCAGCTTGTGCTGCAGTTCTTCCGCTGCGGATGTCCCAGCCGCCTCGGCAAGCGCATGGCGGACAACCGCGCTCTTCAGCGCCAGTTCCTCGTGCTGGCGGCTCTGCAGAACCCACAGGTTGACGGCGTACACCGTTCCGGAGACCGCAAGCGCAGCGACCAACCCCTGCAGCGCCAGCCACCGGGACAGACGAGTCCCGAGGGATTGATCACCAGCGGCGACGACGCGCCACCTCACTCCTGACGCTCCTCCATCACGTAGCCCATTCCGCGGACCGTGTGGATCAGCTTGAACTCGAACGGCTCGTCCAGCTTCGCGCGCAGCCGGCGCACCGCTACCTCGACAACGTTCGTGTCGCTGTCGAAGTTGATGTCCCACACCTGTTCCGCCATCACGGTGCGCGACAGGACCTCTCCGCGCCGACGCAGAAGAAGCACGAGGAGATTGAACTCCTTCGGGGTGAGTTCGAGCCGCTTGCCGGCCCGTGTCGCCTTGCGGCGTGCCAGGTCGACCTCCAGATCCGCCAGCCGGAGGCTGGTGGGAAGCTGCCCCTCCCGATCTCCCCCGCCGCGGCGCAACAGGGCCTGGACCCGCGCCGACAACTCGGAAAACGAGAACGGCTTGACGAGGTAGTCATCTGCGCCACCGGTCAGCCCCTTGACCTTGTCTTCGACGGCGTCGCGGGCCGTCAGCATCAGGACAGGCGTCCTGCGCTGCCTACGCAGCTCTGCGAGCACCTCGAAGCCGTCGCGGCCCGGCAACATCACGTCGAGGACGATCAGGTCGTACGTGCCCTCGACGGCGAGATGGAGTCCGTCGATGCCGTCGTGAGCCAGGTCGACCACGTAGCCGCTCTCTGACAGGCCCTTTCGCAGGTACTCCGCCAAGCGGACCTCGTCTTCGATCACGAGAATTTTCATGGGCAGATTCTCCACCAGCCGTCGCGTCTCCTCGATTACGACTTGGTCATCTTCCAGTCCGCATCTGGTCAGCACGCGGCCCATAGAGTGAAGCCTCGCATTCATCAACAACTCACGAGGTTCACCATGCGTAGAAATACCATCTTCACAGCCACCCGCGCGCTTGCGGCCGCCGCCGTCATGGCCGGCTCCCCGCTCTTTGCAGCGGCCCAACACCAGATGGCCCAGGGCGCGCCCGGCACTGCCAACACGACCGAATCGACCCGGCCCGCGGCGCTCACGCGAGAGCAGGTCCGCGCGGAGGTCGAGAAGGCGATGCGCGACGGCACGTGGCGCTGCCGGACCAGCAATCGCGGCTGGTGCTCGAACGAACCCGTGGCGACCGCCAAGCCCGACGCAGACAAGCGCCCGTAAGCTCGGCTGGGGCTGCGCCGTGACCACACGCCGGCACGTCCTGGCGCTTGCGGCATCGGCGACGTCGCTGGTGCTCCTGGGTTGCGCCAGTACGAACTCAGATGTCGGCCGGCGCGGCGGCCCCTACTGCTATCGAAACGCCCGAAAGCGTCCGATCGTCTGCACCTCGGAGTCGACTCCCGGCCTCGATGTCGAGGCCGGGGCCAAGCGATTCGAAGCGGATCCCAGTGCGTTGACCGTCTACGCGAGTTCTGTAGCCATCGCATGAGGATTCAGCGACAGCCGAGTCCCTCTGGCCAAGCCAAGGTACCCACGGTCAAGCGCTCTGGCGCGCTCGCCGTCCCACTTGCAGCCCCGTCGTCCTGCGGTGTCCGAGTCCGGTCGCCGCCGTAGGGCTCTTCTCCTGCCCCCGTCGTTCCTGCGCCAGCGAGTCAATGATCGGGCAATCGGGCCGGTCGTCACCATGGCAGCAATGCACGAGGTGCTCGAGCGTCGCCTTCATGGACTGGAGTTCCTTGAGCTTCTCGTCCAGCTCTTCGATGTGAGCCTGCGCCAGCGCGCGCACTTGTCGGCTGGGGCGCATGCGGTCCTGCCACAGTCCAAGCAACTCGCGGATCTGCTCGATGGAGAAACCCAGATCGCGCGACTGTCGGACGAAGCGCAGCGTGCTGACTTCCTTGTCCGTGTACTGGCGGTAGCCGGACTCGGTCCGTACGGCTTCCGGAAACAACCCGACGCTCTCGTAGTGGCGAATCATCTTCGCCGAAACGCCCGAGGCCTTCGCCGCTTCGCCGATGTTCATGCTCATCTGGTGCTCCCTGACACGGCCACGGGCTGCGATTGCTCCGGGCGCTGCGCGGCCGGCGCGTCAGCGGCACCCTGCCAGCGCCGCAACGTCAATGCGTTGGCCACGACGCTCACGCTGCTGAAGGCCATCGCCGCGCCAGCGATGACGGGACTCAGCATCCCCAGCGCGGCCAGCGGGATGCCAAGCACGTTGTAGCCGAATGCCCAGAACAGGCCCTGCTTGATCTTCGAGTAGGTACGGCGCGAGATGTCCAGTGAATCCGCCACGAGCCGCGGGTCGCCGCGCATGAGCGTGATGCCAGCCGTCTCGGTCGCTACGTCGGCGCCGCCCGCCATCGCGTACGACACGGACGCCGCGGCGAGTGCGGGGCCGTCGTTCAGGCCATCGCCGACGAACGCGACCACGGCGCCGGCGTCGCGCAGTTCCTTCACGACGGCCGCCTTGTCGCCCGGCAAGACTTCGGCGCGCACGTCGTCGATGCCGAGTGCCTTCGCGACAGCCTCGGCCGCGCCCCGGCTGTCCCCGGTCAGCATGACCGTCCTGATTCCCAGCTGATGGAGCCGCGCCACCGCTGCAGCGGCGCTTTGCTTGATCGTGTCACCGAACGCCAGCAATCCCAGCAGGCGCCACTGGTCCCCTTCCGAGCCGACCAGCCAGGACACGGTCTTCCCTTGCCCTTCGAGCCGCCGCGCCTCGCCCAGCAGATGGCCCTCGTCCAACTGGAGCTCGCGCAGCATCCGCGTGCTGCCCAGCGCCAGTTTCCGGCCTCGGACCGTGCCTTCGACACCACGACCCGGAAGCGCCTTCGCATCTTGGGCTTCCGGCACCGGCAGCCGCTCCTCGCGCACCTTGTCCATCACCGCCACCGCGAGCGGATGGCTGCTCGACTTCTGGAGCGCGGCCGCGAGGCGCAGCACCTCATCACGACTGGTCCCTTCGGCCGCCGCCACCGCCGCGAGCGAAGGCTTGCCTTCGGTGAGCGTACCGGTCTTGTCGAAGGCGACCACCGTCACCGCATGCGCGACCTCCAGCGCTTCGGCGTCCTTGATGAGGATGCCGTGTCGCGCGGCGACCCCGGTACCGGCCATGATGGCTGTCGGCGTCGCGAGGCCCAGCGCACAGGGGCAGGCGATGACCAGCACGGCTACCGCGTTGATCAGTGCGTGTTCCCAGTCCCCCGTGAAGGCCGCCCAACCGAGGAAGGTCGCCAGCGCGATCAGCAGGACGACCGGAACGAACACCGCGCTCACGCGATCGACGATGCGCTGGATCGGCGCCTTGGCCGCCTGCGCCGACTCGACCATGCGGATGATGCGGGCCAGCGTCGTCTCCGCGCCGATGGCGGTCGTGCGAACGGTCAGCGCGCCTTCGGCGTTGATGGCGCCGCCGGTGACCTTGTCTCCGGGGGCCTTGGGCACTGGGAGGCTCTCGCCGGTGATGAGCGACTCGTCGACGTGGCTGCGCCCCTCGACGATTTCGCCGTCGACAGCGACGCGGTCACCGGGCCTGACGACGACGAGGTCACCCACGACGACCTGCTCCACCGGAATGTCGACTTCCGCGCCGTCTCGGCGGACCCGGGCGGTGGTCGGCCTCAACGCGTTCAACGCACGGATGGCGTCGGCGGTCTGCCGCTTGGCCCGGTGCTCGAGCCACTTGCCCAACAAGACCAGCGTGATCACGGCCGCCGAGGCCTCGAAGTACAGGTGCGGCATGCCGTGCCCGGCGTGCTTGAAGAGCAGGTAGACGGACAGTCCGTAGGCCGCGGAGGTGCCCAGCGCCACCAGCAGGTCCATGTTGCCGGTCTTGGCGAGCACGGCCTTCCAGCCGGCCCGGTAGAAGCGCCAGCCCAGCCAGAACTGGACCGGCGTTGCCAACGCCAGTTGTGCCCAGCCGCTGAGCATCCACTCGATGCCGAAGAGCGACAGCAGCATCGGAGCGACCAGTGGCAGGGTCAGCACAGCGCTTGCCGCCACTGGCCACCAGACCGGCAGCCGAGTGGCTGGCGGCGGCCTGTCGTGCTGAACGTCCTTCGCCGCGTAGCCCGCCTTCTCGATGGCCGCCTTCAGCGCCGAAACCGGCACGGTCGAAAGCGCCTGGATGGTCGCCTTCTCGGTCGCCAGGTTGACGGTGGCGCCGGAGACGCCGGGTACCTTGCGGAGCGCCTTCTCCACCCGCGCGACGCAGGACGCACAGGTCATGCCCTCCACCAGCAGCGTTGTTTCTGTGATGGCAACGTCGTAGCCGGCCTTGCGAACGGCCGCTGCCAGCGAGTCCGCCGTCACGGAGGGATCGGCGTTGACAGACGCCTCCTCCGTCGCCAGGTTGACGCTCGCCTCCTTGACTCCCGGAACCGCCTTGAGCGTCTTCTCGACGCGCGTGACGCACGAGGCGCAGGTCATCCCGGTGACCTGGAGCTTGATTCCGAGTGGGTTGGACAGTGCAGCGGTGCTCATGAGTGCCTCGATATGCCGTTCAGTGTCTACGCATCGTCAAGGTTCCAACAATGGAAAGGTCAAGAGTATCGTTGGCTTCTGCCTGCAGCTAGAGGGGTCTCTCCAGATCATCGCTTGACCTTACAACGATGGAAAGGTCGACAGTATGAGCGTTACCAACCGTCCCACTGGAGATAGCGATGATCACCTTCGAAGTCAACGACATGACCTGCGGCCACTGCGTCAGCAACATCACCAAGGCGTTGAAGGCCACGGACAAGGACGCCAAAGTCGCTATCGACCTGGCCTCGCACCGTGTGCAGGTGGAGCCGGCCTCGGCCGACGCCGAGGAACTGGCCGAAGCCATCAAGGACGCGGGCTACACGCCGGTGCCCGTGCAGGCCGGTTCGGCCACTCCCGGCAAGCCGACGGGCTTGTGCTGCGGTAGTTGCCACTGACGCCGCCAGAACCGATTTGCATACAACGCGTGCTGCAGTGGAGAGGCCCAAGCTGCGTCGCGCAATTTGCCCGGCAACAGCTCACTGCGATGGAAGAAGAGACGCTTGAGCAAACATCACTGGATTGGCATGTCGGCGCGCTCCCGGCACTCAGTGGCGCCGGGTGACCCGAGTGCCCCTGGCTAGCATCGGGCGAAGCAGGGCTCGTGGCCGAGCAGCCCCATCGCGCAGGGAGCGCGATTGACTCTGCACTTGCTACAGGGTTTCAAATCCACATCTTGCCGCCCGAAGTGGCCTCGTTTCAGTTTCGCATCCAGTTGCCGATAAACTCTCGACATGCGCCGTCTCGGTGAGCGTCCGGCCATCACATATTGACGGGCGGCCTGACCCGCTGCCTATCGAGTCGGCTTGACCGCCCCGACGAAGGCGACGCATTCCACCAGGTTGAGCGCGGCCATCATCAGATACTTCTCTGCCTCGGTGCGCACAGCCATCAGGTCGTGCTCGTCGAGCCAGCTGTAGACGAAGGCCAGCAGGTAGCGCTCGGCGTGCTCGGTGTGGAACTGCTCGACGAGCTTGGTCGCCAGTTCCTGCGGCAGCCCTTCGTTGAAGCGCGCACGCGCCGTCAGGCGCTGCAGGCAGCCGTCCTGGATGTCCTCGGTGACCAGCGGCCACTGGTGGCCGCTGAGCTTCATCGCCTGGAAGGTCACGAACGGGATGTGCAGCGCGACCTCCAACTGCGCCATGTCCACCCCCATCCCCGGCAGCGCCAGGAACGCGGCGAGCGTGTTGGGCTGCTGGGCGTAGATCTCGTCGGCCAGGCGCACCTTCTGGTCGTGGCTCATGCGGCGCACGGCGACGTCGGCCTCGATCACCACCCACTGCGTGAGCGTCCCAATCGTCAGGCCGGCCGCCAGCGAAGCGGCAGCAGTTCTTCCAGCCGGTGGCTGGGGTGCGTGTGGATGCGCGCCAGAACGTCGCGCAGGTAGACCCGGGATCCAGGCCGTTGAGCTTGGCCGACTGCACCAGGCTCATTACCACAGCCGCGCGCTGCCCGGCCAGCGCGCTGCCAGCGAACAGCCAGTTCTTGGCGTCACGTTCATCTGTGCATTAGGGAATCGCTGATCAAGTCCTCGGCTTTGTAACTGTGTGCGTTGAAGCTAGCGACGCAGGATGCGGGGGATGACGATGAAGCAGATGACGTTGGCAGCGGCGGCCGATGCGGCGGGACGTCGCTCCACTGGAACCGGCAACATGTCGCGCCAAGCGGGCGTTTGACTTCCACCGGAATGTCCGCCACGAGGCTCGGCTAGCAGGGTTCCGTCCACGTCCGCTAAACTCCGCCCGTGCGTCGCTTGATCCTTCTGTTTTTGTTGTCCGTCCTGCCTCTCCAGTTTGCCTGGGGTGCGGCAGCGACGTACTGCGGCCACGAGCAGGCTCCGAGTTCAGGGCACTTCGGGCACCACAGCCATCAGCACCAGGCGAAGGCCGAGTCCGATTCAGGGTCCGCTGCCAAGAAGGCCTCGGTGCTTGCAGACGACCTTGACTGTGCGTTTTGTCACCTGGGTTGCGTGCAACCCTGTGCCAGTCAGACCGCTTCGGTTGCTGCGATCCGGTCCTCTGTCCTGGCGCTGCCCACGCTTCTTCTTCCGGATTCCGGTCGCCCTGGCCGGATCGAACGCCCCAAATGGCTCCTCGCCGCCTGATTCGGCGAGGGACTGTCACATCCATTGAGTTTGCCCCCTAGCGACTGACGCCTCGCCGAATTCTTCCGCTTTGTTGTTCATAGCAACCTGGAGAATTCGATGCGAACGAAGTCGCTGGCCCTTGCCGGTGCCCTGCTCTGCCTGTCCAACATCGGGCAGGCGCAAGTCCCGGCGCAAAAGCCTGGCGTCCTCCCCCCGGAAACCGCACCGATTCAGGCGCAGCCGCGTCTGAGCCTCGCGGAGGCCCTTGCGCTGGCCGAGTCGGCAAGCCCCACCCTGCGCTTGAAGATGGCCGAACTGTCGGCGGCCGAAGGGCAGCGCGCCGACGCAGGCGCATGGCTCTACAACAACCCGCAGCTGTCCGTCGACCAGACGCGACGGTCCGTGCCTTCGACCACCGGGTCGGAACGCCGCAGCGAGTGGGGTGCGGGTCTGTCCCAGACCTTCGAGGTGGGCGGACAGCCGTCCTACCGTCGCGAAGCCACCAGTGCTGCGCTGACCGCCCTGCGGCTGGAGATCGCCGACGTCCGCCGCCACGTCCGCGCGGAGGTGGCCGAGCGACACACGCGCGTGCTCGCGCTGCAGCAGCGGGCCGACACGGAGACGCAGGCACTGAAGCTGTTCGATGACACGGCCGTGGCGGTGCAGCGAAGACGGCAGGCGGGCGAGGACACGCGGCTCGACGCCAACGTCGCTCGCGTCGAAGCCGAGCGCGCGCGCAATCAGCTGGCCCAGATTCAAGAGCAACTGCTCGAAGCACGCGCCGAGTTGGCCAAGCAATTGCAACTGCCGCCCGGGAGCCTGCCGATGGCGACAGGTGAACTCTCGGCGCAGCGCGCCGGTTACTCCCTCGACGCCCTGCTTGCAAGCGCCGACAACCAGCCACGCGCCGGCGCTCTGGCCGCGCGCGAGACCAGTGCCGCCGCGCGGCTGAAGCTCGAACGGGCCAGCACCTACCCGGACGTGACCGTAGGGCTGAACGTCGGTCGCGAGGGGCCCGGGGCGGCGCGCGAACGCTTGACGACCTTGACCCTGTCCGTTCCCTTGCCGCTGTTCAAGCGCAATTCCGCAGGCATCGGCGCAGCCCAGACCGAGCTCACGCAGGTCCAGATCGAGCGGCAGGCGGCGCAGCGCGATGCCCGCGCAAGCGTCAGTTCGCTGTGGGCGCGGCTGGCAAGCCTCGAGGATCGGATTCGCCGGCTGCAAGAGTCCGTGCTTCCTGCCCTGGCGGACAACCAGCAACTCTCCATCAAGTCGCAACAAGCGGGACAGATCGGCCTGCTCGAACTGATCGTCGTCAGCCGGCAATCCCTGGATGCCAGGCGCGACCTGATCGACGCGCTCGCCGACTACCAGAGCACCCGCATTGCCCTCGAACTCGCGGCCGGCTGGCCGCAAGAAGGAACCCAACCATGAAGAACTCGAAACCGCACGGCTCATCCGCGTCGCTGGTGCTGACGACGCTGGCCCTCGCTCTGGCAGGCGCCCTGACCGCCTGTGGCGGCGGCGAGAAATCCGCCGAGGCCAAGTCCGCCGAGAAGGCCGCTTCCGCTCCCGAGGGAGGGCACAAGGAGGAAGGCGGGCTGAAGCTGTCGGCCGAAGAAGCGCAGCGTGCCGGCATCAAGCTCGAGAAGCTCGCTGAGCAGGGTTTCGCCGACTCGGTGACCGTCACCGCGACGATCCGTCCGAACCAGGATCGCGTAGCCCGCGTGGCGCCGCGCGTCGAAGGGCGCATCGTGCAGGTCACCGCGAAGCTGGGTGACAGCGTCAAGGCCGGTCAGGTGCTGGCCGTCCTCGACAGCCTGGCCCTTGGCGAAGCACAGTCTGCCCTGGAGCGGGCGCGATCGGCACAGCGCGTCGCGCAGGCCGACTACGCCCGTGCGGAGTCGCTGGCCAAGGACGAGATCATCCCGCAACGCGAACTCCTGCGCGCCAAGTCATCGCTGGAGACGGCAAACGCCGACCTCCACGCAGCGGAGGACAAGTTGCGCCTGTTGGGAGGCACCGCGTCGCACACGGAGCGTGCCGCATCGACGTTCGCGCTCACCGCGCCCCTGGCCGGAACAGTGGTCCAGAAGAAGGCCACGATCGGCGAACTGGGTTCTCCTGCGGAACCGCTGTTCTCCGTGGCCGACCTCTCGACGGTCTGGATCGAGGCCGATCTGACCGAGGACAAGCTCGCGCGCGTGAAGGTCGGCGCCGCGGCAACGGTCACCGTCAATGCCTACCCGAACGAGCGCTTCTCCGGTCGCGTGACCTACGTCGCCAGCATGCTCGACAAGGACAGCCGCACGACGCCCGCACGCATCGAGGTCCCCAACAAGGACGGCCGGCTGAAGCCGGAGATGTTCGCCAGCGCCACGATCGAGACCGGTGCGGCGCGTGCGCCGGCGCTGTCGGTGCCCAGCGCGGCGATTCTGCTGCTGCAAGGGCAGCCCACGGTGTTCGTGGCCGAAGGCGGCGGCTTCGAGCCGAGGGCCATCGAACCCGGGGACAAGGTCGGCGGACGCACGGTGGTCAAGGCCGGAGTCAAGGCCGGTGAGCAGGTGGTTGCCGAAGGGGCGTACGCCCTGAAGGCGCGGCTGCTGAAGTCGCAAATCGGCGAAGGCCACTGAGAAAGATCACCCATCATGCTCAACGCCATTGTCGATGCCTCGCTTCGATACAAGGTCCTGGTCATCGTCGCCTTCCTGATCGTCATCGGTCTCGGGGTGCAGGCGTTTCGTCAGGTCCCGGTCGATGCCTTCCCGGACGTCACGCCCATCCAGGTCAACGTCTACACCGAGTCACCCGGCCTTGCAGCCGAAGACGTCGAGAAACTGCTCACGGCCCCGATCGAAGGCGCCCTCGCCGGCCTGCCCGGCGTTCAGGAGGTGCGGTCCGTTTCGCTCTTCGGCCTGTCCTATGTCGGCGTCTACTTCGATGACGACGTCGACATCTACTTCGCGCGCCGCCTCGTCGGCGAGAAACTGCAGGACGTGAAGGGCCGATTGCCCCAGGGCTACGGCGAACCCGTTCTCGGCCCGAACAGCTCCGGGCTGGGCCAGGTCTTCTGGTACACGGTCGAGTCGGCGGACAAGAACCTGTCCAGCATGGACCTGCGGACACTGCACGACTGGACTGTCAGGCTGATCCTGCGCACGGCGCCCGGTGTGGACGACATCATTACCTGGGGTGGCGACGAGAAGCAGTTCCAGGTGCAGATCGATCCGAACGCACTCGTCAAGTACAAGCTGTCGTTCAAGCAGGTGATGGAAGCGCTGACGGCCAACAACAAGCAGGTCGGCGGGCAGTCCATCAATCTGGGCCGCGAGCAGTACCTGGTGCGCGGCCTGGGCCTGGTGAGCAATGTGACGGACATCGGCGGCATCGTGGTCGCCGAACGCGGCGGTGCGCCGATCCGCGTGCGCGACGTGGCCAAGGTCGTCGAGGCGCCGGCACCGCGCTTCGGTGCCGTCACCCGCGACGGCAAGGAAGCCGTGCTGGGCATGGCGCTGTCGCGCGTCAACGAGAACGCCAAGACCGTGGTCGACGCCGTTAAGGCCAAGCTCGCCATCGCGCAGGCCGCGCTGCCCAAGGGCGTGACGCTCAAGCCGATCTACGACCGGACCGAGATTGTCGAGAAGGCACTGAAGACCGCAGAGAGCTCCCTGGTCGAGGGCGCGATCCTGGTGGCGGTGATCCTGTTCCTCTTCCTGGGGGAGTTCCGGTCCGCCATCGTCGTGATCGTCACGCTGCCCCTGTCGATGCTGATCGCCTTCATCCTGATGCAGCGCTTCGGGCTGTCGGCCAACCTCATGTCGCTCGCCGGGCTGGCGATCGGCACCGGGATGATGGTGGACGGCGCCGTGGTCATGGTCGAGAACGCGTTCCGGCTGCTCTCGCATGCGCGCGAGTCCGGCAAGCCGATCAACAAGACGCACGTGATGCTGGAAGCCGCGCGCGAGGTGGTCAACCCGATCGCATTTGCGATCCTGATCATCATCGTCGTGTTCCTGCCGCTCTTCTCCCTGACCGGCCTCGAGGGCAAGCTGTTCAAGCCGATGGCCCTGACCATCACGTTCGCGATGGCCGGCTCGCTGGTCCTGTCGCTGACGCTCGTGCCGGTGCTGGCCGCATTGATCCTCAAGCCCAAGGAAGAGAAGGACACTTTTCTCGTTCGCTGGGCCAAGAAGGCCTATGTACCGCTGCTGGACTGGGCGCTGGAGCGCAAAAAGCGCGTGATCGGCACGGCACTCGTGCTGCTCGTCGGCACGCTGGCCCTGTTCCCCTTGCTCGGCAAGGAGTTCATGCCGCAGCTTCAGGAGGGGGCCATCATGTTCCGCGTCACTGGCATCCCGTCGACCTCGCTGGACGAATCGCTGCAGGTGTCCCAGGCGGTCGACACCACCCTGCGCACGAAGTACCCGCAGGTTCGCTCCGTGCTCGCCACGATCGGCCGCGCCGAGAAGGGCGAGACCGCGGACGTGAACTACATGGAAGTGCTGGTGGACATGAAGCCGCAGGCCGAGTGGCCGGAGAAGACGACCTACTCGGCGCTGGCATCGCAGATGCAGGAGGACCTGGAGAAGGTCGTCCCGACTTCCGTCTTCGGTGCCACGCAGCCGATCCAGATGCGGGTGGAAGAGCTCATCTCGGGGGTGCGCGCCACGCTGGCGCTGAAGTTGTACGGCGAGGATCTGGAGACCCTGGACCGCCTGACGGCGCAAGCCAAGAGCGTGCTGGAGAAGGTGCCAGGCGTCACCGACCTGTCAGCCGAGGCCAACAAGGGCAAGCCTCAGCTCGTCATCAAGGTCAACCGCGAAGCGGCCTCGCGCTACGGCATCAATGCCGACGAGATCCTGGAGGTCGTGCAGGCCGGCATTGGCGGCAGCGCCGTGTCCACGCTCATCGATGGCACCAAGCGCTTCGACATCGCCGTACGCCTGGCCGACGGCTTCCGGGCCGATCCGGAGGCCATCGGCTCCATCCCGATCCGCACCGCCGAGGGAGCGCTCGTACCCTTCTCGCAGGTGGCCACGCTGGAGCTCGACGAAGGGTATTCGTTCGTGCGTCGCGAGGCCCTGCAGCGTTATGCCGTGCTGCAGATGGACGTCAAGGGCCGCGATGTCGACAGCTTCGTGAAGGAGGCTGACGCGAAGCTCAAGGAAGCGGTGCAGATGCCGGCGGGCTACTGGGTCGAGTGGGGCGGCGCCTTCGAGAACCAGCAGCGCGCGCTGGCCCGTCTGGCCCTGATCGTTCCGCTGACGATCGGGCTGATCTTCCTCTTGCTGTACACCGCGTTCAATTCGCTGCGGCACGCGACGATCATCATCGCCAACGTGCCCTTCGCGATCATCGGCGGCATCATCGGCCTGTTCGTCACAGGACAGTACGTCTCGGTCCCGTCGGCAATCGGATTCATCGCGGTCTTCGGGGTCGCGATGCTGAACGGCATCGTGCTGGTCTCGTTCCTCAACGATCAGCGACGACACGGGCTGTCGGTGAGAGAGGCGGTCCGGCAAGGGGCTGCGCTCCGGCTGCGGCCCGTGCTGATGACGGCGTCGGTGGCCATCCTCGGCTTGATCCCCATGCTGCTGTCCACCGGCGTCGGCGCCGAGACCCAGCGGCCGTTGGCGACCGTCGTCGTCGGAGGCCTGATCACCTCGACGGCGCTGACGCTGCTGCTGCTTCCCTTGATCTACGAGTGGGCTGAACTGCGTGCCGAGCGCCGCCGACAGCCCCAGCCGGTTCCCGCCATCGAAGGAGCGACACCATGAAGGAAATCAAGGCCTACGTCCACGCCAGCCGCATCGCCGACGTCATCGCCGGGCTGAAGGGCTCGACGGTCTGGGGCGATCCGAATCACGACGAACACAACCTGGCGGTCTACGTGGTGAAGGGGTCACTCGTGCCCCTGGACGATGCCGAGCGTCACTACTCGCTGGAACTCGGTGAAGAGATCATCAACGAGTACAAGGTCGAGCTGCATTGCCACGACGAAGATGTCCCCGCGCTGGTGGACGTCATCCGGCGCACGGCGAGGACCGGGTCGGCCGTGGCCGGCTGGATTTACGTGATGGACATTGCTTCGGCCGAGCCGATCCGATGACTCGACAGCAAGTCTGTCCGGCTCGGCCGCGCGAGAGGGTTGGGCGATGAGCGCGGGGCACGACCACGCCTTGCCGGCGACGACCAAGGAGCGCTCGCTGCGCTGGGCATTGGTGCTGACCTCGGCCTTCCTCATCGCCGAGGTCGTGGGGGGCGTCGTCCTGAACAGCCTTGCGCTGCTGTCCGATGCCGCGCACATGTTCACCGATGTGGCTGCGCTCGCGATCGCGTTGGCGGCCATCAGGATTGCCCGCCGGCCTGCGGATCAGCGTCGGACCTTTGGCTATCACCGCTTCGAGATCCTGGCAGCGGCCTTCAATGCGCTGCTGTTGTTCGGCGTCGCCGGCTACATACTCTTCGAAGCGTGGCAGCGCTGGCGCCAGCCCGAGGAGGTGCAGACGACCGGGGTGCTGGTGGTGGCAGCGCTCGGGCTGGTGGTGAATCTCGCGAGCATGTGGATGCTGCGTTCGGGCAAGGACGCCAGCCTGAACGTGAAGGGTGCCTATCTCGAGGTGTGGAGCGACATGCTGGGATCGATCGGCGTCATTGCTGGCGCGATCGTGATTCGCATCACCGGGTGGAACTGGGTCGATTCGGTGATCGCAGTGGCCATCGGACTGTGGGTGCTGCCGCGGACCTGGGTGCTCTTGAAGGACACCCTGAACATCCTGCTGGAAGGGGTTCCCGAAGGCATCGACATGGCGGCGGTCAGGCAGTCCCTGCTGGGCCTGCCGGGTGTGCTGGGCGTGCACGATCTTCACGTGTGGGCCGTCACCAGCGGCCGGCCCAGCCTCACGGTTCACCTGGTGCATGCCCGCGAGGTGACAGTGCCGGCAGATCTTCTCGAGCGGGCACGCGCAGTCCTCGCGGCGGAACATCACATCACCCACACGACGGTTCAGCTCGAGACGCAGCCCTGCGCACAAGCCGGCGTGGCCGTTGGTCCCGGGGGCAGTGGCGACGAACCCGCATCGCGTGAGGATGCCCATGCCTAGACCCGCAGCGTGGGCAGCCGGACCGGCGTGCGCCATGGAGCCAGGTTGCGCCCGAAGCCGCGGCGATTGCAGCCGCAACCACCGACGTGTCAGGTCGTCAACGCGGCGACCACACGCCATCTCCGCCAACTGAAGGAGAACTGAATGAGCTTTGATCGACGCAAGCTGCTGGCCGCAGCCCTGGGCGGCACGGCGCTGCTGACCACCGGTTGCATGACCAAACCCCTGCGCCCGGCCAACGCCGATGGGACGTACTGCTACCGCATCGGCAAGAGCTACCGCCCCAAACTGACCTGCACGCCGGGTCCCGTTCCCTCCGCGCAAGTCGAGTCGCAGGCTCGCGATTTCGGTGGATCGGCCGATCGCCTCACGGTCTATCTCGTTCGCAAGCGCTGGGGTGATACGGAGCACGTGATCTCGGTGTCGACCCCAGGGGCGGCCCCAGCGCAAACCGTGCCCGCGAGCTTTGCGCGCCTGCGGCTGGCGCCCGGACAGCATGTGCTGACCGCCACATGGCCCGAAGGAACGGCAGGCCTCGACATCTCGGGCAAGGCTGGCGAAGTGCTGGTGGTGGAAGTGATCGGGCAAGTCTGGGTCTGGGGCAGCAAGTACCGCCTCGAGCCTGGAACGATCGACGACGCCCGCGAACGCACGCGCAACCTCCGACTGGTTGCGGACGTTGGTTGAAGGCGCTTGCGGCCTCGTGACGCGAGCGACTGCCGGTGCCCGAACAGCACGGGCGAGCGAATTCCAGCATGAGACCCCGACTGGCCGATCCCGAGCTCTCCCTCGCGATGACCTGGATCTGGATCGGTGTGCTGCTGGCCGCGCTGGTGGCGTATGGGATCTTCCGCTGGTGGCGCCGTGGACATCCGCGCAAGCAGCCACCAGCACCGCCGAGCTACTCCGCCGAACTGAGCCAGCGATTGCAGAAGAACATGACCAACGGCACGAAGCGCAAGCGGCGCGGCAAACCCGCGAAGAAGCAGCCGCCGCGCCACCGGTGAAGGGTGTGCCGAGATCAGCCGCCCGTCAGCAGTTCGAGGCGCGCGCGGCGGGCATCGGGCGACTCGGCCCGCATCTCCTCGATGACCTGCTGCCGCGTCTTCGGCGGCTCGGAACTCTTGACCGGCAGCGGCGCTCCAGGCTGCAACAGCGCCAGCGTGCCGTCCTTGCGCGCTGCGTCGACCTCGGCCATCACCTGGGCACGGGTCTTGGCGCTCTTGAAGTGCTCGGGGTGGTAGGTCACACCGGCTTCGCCGGCAGCGGGGTGCCAGACCGAATTGGCCTGCGCCGCCAGCGGCAGCGTGAACGCGACGGCGACGGCGGGGACCAGAGCAAGGCGGAAGACATTCATGTCGAGATCCTTTCAGGAGGAAGAGCAGGAGACCTGCGATGGCATGCCCGAAGGCATGCCGCCACTGTAGGAATCGGCGCCCCACACGAAGGAAACGAGCAGATGACAGTTCGGACAGGCCTAGTGCGCCAACAGGCGGGGGCACGGCCATGAAGCTCCTGATCGTGGAGGACGAGGCCAAGCTGGCCGACTACCTGCGCAAGGGACTGGTGGAAGAGGGCTATGTCGTCGAGGTGGCCGGCAACGGCATCGACGGGCTGCACATGGCGACCGAAGGCAGCCACGACCTCATCGTGCTCGACGCCATGCTGCCCGGCATCGACGGGCTCGGCCTGCTCGCAGCGCTTCGCCAGAGCAAGCAGACGCCGGTGATCATGCTGACCGCGCGCCACCGTGTGGAGGACAGGGTGCGCGGCCTGAAAGCCGGCGCAGACGACTATCTCGTCAAGCCGTTCGCCTTCTCCGAACTGGTGGCCCGCATCGAGGTGCTGCTGCGCCGCGCCGCCGGCGCCGCGCCGGCGCCCGACGCCCTGCTGCTGTCGCTGGGTGACCTGCAGGTGGACCTGGCGCGGCGACGTGCCGTGCGCGCCGGCCAGCGGCTGGAGCTGTCGGCGAAGGAGTTCCAGCTGCTGACGCTGCTGATGCGCCGCCAGGGCGAGGTGCTCTCCCGTACCGAGATCGCCGAGCAGGTTTGGGACGTCAACTTCGACCACGGCACCAATGTGATCGACGTCGCCATCCGGCGCCTGCGCGGCAAGCTGGACCTGCCCTTCGAGCACCCGCTGCTGCACACCGTGCGCGGCATGGGCTACGTGCTCGAGGACCGCAGCCCATGAGTCGGCTGCACGCTGGATCGCTCGACCGCCGCCTGGCTCGCTGGCTCGCACTGCTGGCCCTGGCGGGGCTCACACTGACGTGCCTGGGCGTCTACACGGCGACGACCCTGAGCTTCGAGGACCGGCAGGCGGACACGCTGCGCCAGAAGCAACTCCAGGTGCGTCATTTGATCGCCGAGGCCGGCGTGGTGGGAAATGCGGCGCTGACGCACAAGCTCGACGATGCGATGGTCGGCCGGCAGGACCTGACGCTGGTGCTCACCGATGCGAAGGGCCAGGTCCTGTATGCCGGACCCACCGCACCGCCGTTGCGCCAGACCCTGGTCACGCGGTTTGAGGCGGCAACGGCATCCGGGCCGGTCCAGGCGACCCTGACTCTGGACACCACCGAAGACGATCGTGTGCTGTCCCGACTCGCCCGCACGCTCGCCGCAGCCGCGCTGGCCGGATCGATCGTCATTGCAATCGGCGGCTTCACGCTGGTGCAGCTTGGACTGCGCCCGGTCCGTAACCTTGCCTTGCAGGTCCAGGCTTTGGCGGCCGACACACTGGATCGCCGGCTCGATGGATCGGCCCAGCCGGAGGAACTCGCCGCACTGGTTCAGCATGTCAACGATCTGCTGGACCGATTGCACCGGGCCTACGAGCAGCTGGAGGCCTTCAATGCCGACGTCGCGCACGAACTGTTCACGCCGCTGGCGACGCTGATAGGAGGTACGGAGGTCGCCCTGCGCAAGGCCCGCGAAGCCGATGAACTGCGTGACGTGCTGGGCGAGCACCTCGAAGAACTGCAGCGCATGTCGCTCATCGTACAGGACATGCTCTTCCTGTCCCAGGCGGACCGCGGCGCGAAGGCGCGGCGCGAGGCAGTGCAGAGCCTTGCCGACGTCGCCAGCGCGGTGGCCGAACTGCACGAGGCACACATGGAAGAGGCTGGATTGCGTTGGCGCGTCGACGGCGACGCAGCCGGCGCCGTCGACAGCCGCTTGCTTCAGCGGGCCCTGTCCAATCTCATCGGCAATGCCACGCGGCACGCGCTACGGGGCAGCGAAGTGGTCGTGAGGATCGAGGCGAACCGCGACGAGGCCTCGCTGAGCGTGGTGAATCAAGGCGCGACGATCGCGCCCGAGCACCTTCCGCGTCTGTTCGATCGGTTCTACCGCGTCGATGCGTCTCGCAGCGGAGCGGCCCGCAACCACGGGCTGGGCCTGGCCATCGTGGCCGCCATCGCGCGAATGCACGATGGGCGGGTGGCGGCCACCTCCAGCGACGGAACCACGTCCATCGGGCTCGTCATCCCGACGACGCCCACCGAAGCGGCCTGACGGTCAGAGGCAACTGCCCATGATGTCCCGGGTAGACGCCCTGCCAGAGCGCGACAGCGCTCCCCTGCCCAGCTGCTACGAACCGCCTGAGCCGGCGCGTGTCCGATGGGCGCCGAATCTCGGGATCCAGCGCACGTAAACCAGCTCTGCCAGCAGTTCCACCAGTGTCTGTGTGACGATGATGGCCGGCAGCACCGGAAGCGCAGCAGGCGCCGCAAGCGCCAGCGGCAGCACGACCAGGGAGTTCCGGGTACCGGCGCTGAACGCGACTGCGCGGCCGGCCGGCGGCTGGAGGCCGAGGGCCGATCCCAGGAGCCACCCCACGATGGGTGCCAGGCACGCGAAGGCGACGTAGAACGGCAAAGCGGCAAGCGCCGAGCTCGTTGCCGAGCCCAGCTGTGGCAGCACGGCAGCGACCACCACGAAGAGCACCAACGCCGTCGCGGGCACCGCCAGGAGGCCGAGAGCCGATGCCGCTTGGCGCCCCACTGTCGAGCGGCTCGCGCACAGTTGGGTCACACCGGCCAGCACCAGCGGGACGCCGATCAGCCAGACGAACGCGTGAACGAACGGTTCGGGCCGTACCAGCGCGGCGGCGTCTTCGCCGAGCAGCACTTTCAGATAGACCGGCAGCAAGAGCATCTGCGCGATGAGCAGAATCGGCGTTGCAGCAAGGAGCAGCCGGGCGTCTGCGCGGCCCAGATGCGCAAATGTCACGACGTAGTCAATGCATGGGGCGAGCAGCACCAGCAAGATGCCGAACCGCAGCAGCGCATCGGTCGGCATCAGGGGGAGCATCGCAGCCACCAGCAGCGGGACCGCGACGAAGTTCGCCAGCACAAGCGCGGTCAGGAACCTGCCGCTCGCAAACGACCGCCCAATCTCAGCCAGCGGCACCTGCAGAAACGTCACGTAGAGCATCAGCGCCAGGGCCGGGTTGATGGCGCCTTCCAGGGCCGTCATGCCCGGTACCAGCAGTGCGGCGCCCACGGCTACCGCCACGGCTGCGAAGTAGATGGAAATCTGTCGTTCTTCGAGGCTGCTTCTGATGTCGCTCATCGGGACATGCTATCGGGCCACTGGGTCAGCGAGTCGCTGATTTCTTGAGTTCCTGCTCGACAAGTGCCTTCAACTGCGCCTGACCGAACTCGCGCAGCGGCGTGCCGTTGACGAAGAAACCGGGCGTCCTGTCCACCTTCAGGGCCTGCATGTCCGCGATGTCCTGCCGCAGCAGCTGATCGATGGTCGGCCCGTCGGCATCCGCCCTGGCCTTCGTCATGTCGAGACCGATGTCGCCGATGAGCGTCCAGATCATGTCGGGCTGCGGGCGGTCATGAGAGGCCCATTGAGGCTGGGCAGCCAGGGCACGCTCGAGCGCCTCCCAGTACTTGCCCTGCACCCTTGCCGCCTCGAGAATCTTGACGGCGGTGTCGGACCCGTGATGCAACGGGGCATTGCGCATCACGAGCCTGACCTGGCCGAAGCTCGCGTTGACCATGCCCTTGACGATGGGGTAGAAGGCCCGGCAGGTCTCGCAGGACGGATCGAAGAACTCGACGATCGTCACTTTCGCCGCCGGGTTGCCGAAAACTGCCGAGTGCGGCCTGACGAGTGCATCGCTGTTTGTCTGCGCCGCCTGCTTCACTTCCTGGTTCGAGCGGTTCGTGAAGACCGCGACGCCGACCACGAAGGCCAGAACGACCGCCGCGGCGGTGCCCAGAACGATCCACTTCCTGTTCATGCCTTCGCCCTCCCAGCCCTTGCTCTTGCCACCCACAACGCCACCAGGATGCCCGTGAACGACGCCAGCGACAGCAGCGGAATCGGCACCACGCCGGCCATCTGAACGTCGGCGTCGGCGCAGGACGATCCCTTGCCGCACGGCACCAGGTCTTCCGATACCACGCCCCAGAAGATCAGCAGGTGGTAAGAGGCGATGCCCCATCCCACGCAGGCCAGCGGCAGTGCGTAGCGCACGCTGCGCGCGTCCAACGCAAACAGGCCCATGCCGAGGACCAGCACCAGCGGAAACATCGCGATGCGCTGGTACCAGCACAGCACGCAGGGTGTCTTGCCCATCACCTCGCCAAGAAACAAGGCGCCCGCAGTGGCCAGCAGCGCCAGCAGCCAGGCCAGGAACAGCGGCGTCCAGAACGCGGCCTTCAGGCCCTCGCCGCTTTGCGTGGTGCGTTCCTTGCTCATCGTGGCGGTGGCGCGAAACCAGCCGTCGCGTTCGTCTCGACCGTCGACAGGGTACCGTCGGCCGCCTTGAACGAGAGCGTCAAAGGCACGAGATCTCCCGCCTTGATCTGCTGCTTCAGGTCCATCATCATGATGTGCAGGCCGCCCGACTTGAGCTCGATCGTCTGCCCTGCCTTCAAGGTCACACGATCTGCAGCGCGCATCCGCATGATGCCCCGGTCCAGCCACATCTCGTGCACTTCGACGATGCCGGCGACCGGGGAACTGGCGCCCGTCAGCACGACGTCCTTCTGGGCGGTCAGCCGCATGAAGGCACCGGTGGCAGATTGGTTCGGCACGGTGGCACGCGCCCAGGCGCCGTCGACGGTCACCTGCGCGTGGACCGCGGACGCCAGGCCAGCGGCCAACAGCGCAGCGAGGCAGCGGGACAAGACGCGGTTCGCAACAGGGAAACTCATGCCCATCATTCTCGCCCCGGGAACCGTGCGTGGCGCTTGGGCATTCACGTCGAGTGTCCTTGACCGGCCCGGCGCCCAGCCCGCCCGGGCAGGAACGATGCCACTATCAGCAGTACCGCACCGCCGACGACGAAGATGTCCGCGAGATTGAAGGCGGGCCAATGCATGTCGCGCCAATGCAGATCGAGGTAGTCGACCACGGCGCCGATGCGCATCCGATCGACAACGTTGCCCAGCGCACCGCCGATCATGCCGACGTAGGCGAGCGTCTCGAGTCGTGAGCAGATGCCGCGCCAGAGGAGGACTGCCAGCGTCCCGCTGACGGCGACGCCGACCGCACTGAGTGCATGGCGCTGCCAACCGCCTGCGTCGGCCAGAAAAGAGAACGCGGCACCCGGGTTGAGACCATGAACCAGATTGAACCAGGTGGTGACGGAAATGACTTCGCCACGGGGCAGGTTCGTGGCCACCAGCCATTTGACGACCTGGTCCAGCGAGAGCAGCAAAGCAGCCGCAGCCATGAGACGCCACCAGTGCCCGCGCCGGGCAGCCCTCGCTGCGCCTGGTGCGGCGAGACCCGCAGGTGCATGTGTCATCGCTCGAAGGCCCTGGTCAATGGCGTGGGTTCGCAGACCCGGCGCTCAATCGAACAGATCCCGCAAGAACGACTTGCGCCTGTGCCCACTGGCGTAGCGGTCGTCATGCCCGGAATGGTGACCTCCGTGGCCGCGCTCAGGTGTCGCTGAAGAGAACTGCGGGGCGGCGGGCGCCGGGACGGGAGCCGCCGCAGTCGATTCGATGGTCGAACGTTCGACGATCTTGTCGAGTTCGCCGCGGTCGAGCCAGACGCCGCGGCATTTGGGGCAGTTGTCAATTTCGATGCCCTGGCGCTCTGTTTCAGGGCTGCGAACGGCCGCTCCAACGGCTGGAGCAACTGCCCGTCATGACCACCGAGGGCACCGCAAGGGACGGCCCGTCGACGGGCTGACACCCTTCAGCAGCAGACGTGCAATGATCACTGGAAGCCGCGGTTCAATCGTAAGCCGAGGGTTCGGAAACCTGTGTGCTCCGTCCGGTACGCGACACGAAAGCGACAGGCGCCGCCGCGGCCTCCTGCCCCTCGGCGACTTGGCGACCTTCGACGGCCGATGCCGCCGCGACGATCCATGCCATGCAGCGCGTCTGCGAACACTTCAGCGCGTAGTTCGCCTCACCACCGATGACTGCCCGCCAGGCCTGCGCCAGTTCGTGCCCTTCCCATTGAAGATCCAGCGGGGGAGTCGAGCGAAGGGCATCAATGCCAAAGGGTAGCTAAGTGCCACTCAGCTCGGCGAGCGTCCGCGCCACATCGTGCCGCGACGCGGAATCAGCCTGAATGCGCCACACGCCACGCTCACGCGAGATCCCCAGTGCATCCGCGGGTCGCGCCACCGACCCGGCGTTTGCGCCCAGCACAGGCGCCCGATCGGGCACGATCAATTGCGGTTCCAGGCGCATCGGCAACGGCTCCGGAACGACGTCGGAAGCCACGGAGGCGGGCGCCATTGGAGGTGAGAAGCCACCAGACCAGGCCCGACAGCGCCATGGCGCCGAGGCTCGCTGGCCAAAGGAAGCCATCGTCCGGCTTGCCGGGTCTGGTCGGCCTTCGGCAGGACATTGGCTCCTCGCCGGCGCATCGCGCCGCGCCCCGCTCGGCCAGCGCGCGAAGCCGCGCAAGCGACTCCGAAGATGCAACGTCCACCATGCCGTCCAAATCCATCCTTCTCGAACATCACCGTCGCCGACGCGAATCGCTTGCCGAGACGCCCCTGTCGCGGCGATGGGCACCACGGACCATCGACGGCCATGGGTGTCGGACCCGGCCATGACGGAACCGTGAACGGCGCCCGCGTTGGCCAGCGCGGGCCCGTGTCATCCGGCTGAAACAACGCATGGGAAGACTCTCGAAAGTGGTCGCGGGCGCGTGGGAGGCGCTCCGTCCTCCACTAGAAGCATCCCAATTCACCGGAGTCGAGCATGTCGAAGTTTCTACTCGCCACGGCAGTTGCCGCAGCGATATCGTCACTGGCCGGCGTCGACGCCGTCGCGCAGTCCGCACCGGTCGTGCAAGGCCCCGAGTCGGTGTCCGACTGGTACAAAGCCGGTGACAAGTTCGTCCGCGACAGCGAGCGCGTCGAGGAGAAGCATCGCCGCGCGAAGAACGTGATCCTGTTCGTCGGCGACGGGATGGGCGTGTCGACCGTCACCGCGGCGCGCATCCTCGAAGGCCAGCTGACGGGCAAGCCCGGCGAAGAGAACCGGCTGTCCTTCGAGAACTATCCGCACACGGCGTTCTCGAAGACCTACTCCTGGGACCAGCAGACCTCGGATTCCGCACCCACGATGACCGCGATGGTCACCGGCTACAAGGCCCGCGAAGGCATGCTGTCGGTCGATCACACGACGGCCCGCGGCGAGTGCAACGCGTCGGTGATCGACGCCAAGAGGCTCAAGACCATCCTCGAATACAGCGCCGAGCGCGGCAAGTCGACCGGCATCGTGTCCACCGCCCGCCTGACGCACGCCACGCCCGCGGCCCTGTACTCGCACACCTCCGTTCGCGACTGGGAGGCCGACGCCAACATGCCGGTGACCGACGTCAACACCGGCGCACCCTGCCGCGGCTCGGCCTCGGCGGTGAAGGACATCGCACGGCAGCTCATCGAGGCCTCGCCGGCGGTTCGATCCAGCCTCAAGGTGGCGATGGGTGGCGGCCGCACCTACTTCCTGCCCAACAGCGTGACCGACCCGGAGTACCCGGCAACCAAGGGCCGCCGCCTGGACGGGCGCAACCTGGCTGGCGAGTGGGTCAGCACCCGCAGCACCATGGGCGGCGCAGCCTATGTCTGGAACAAGTCGCAGTTCGACGCCTTCGACCCGGCCAGCAACGAGTATCTGCTCGGCCTGTTCGAGCCGTCGCACGTGCAGTACGAAGCAGACCGCGCCAGGGACACGGGCGGCGAGCCGTCGCTGACCGAGATGACCGACAAGGCCCTTCGCATGCTGATGAAGGACCGCAAGGGGTTCTTCCTGCACGTCGAAGGCGGCCGCATCGATCATGCGCACCACGCCGGCAATGCCAAGCGCGCGCTGCTCGAGACGATCGAGTTCTCCAACGCGATCCGCCGCACGGTGGAGATGCTGCGCGCGAACGGTCAGCTCGACGAGACCCTGATCATCGTCAGCGCCGACCATAGCCACACCCTAACGATCGCCGGCTACCCGAGCCGCGGCAACAACATCCTCGGTCTGGTGCGTGAGGTACCGGACAAGGACGGCGCGCCGCTCGCCAACTCGTCCGACGCCAACGGCCTGCCCTATACGACGCTGGGCTACCAGAACGGCCCGGGCTACCGTGGCCCGACCAGCCGGCCGAACCTCACCAGCGTCGACACGACCGACCTGGGGTTCCTGCAGGAGGCCGCCGTGCCGCTCGGCTCCGAAACCCACGCGGCCGAGGACGTCGGCATCTACGCGCGGGGCCCGAAGGCCTATCTGGTGCGCGGCACGATGGAGCAGAACTGGATCTTCCACGTGATGCGCGAGGCCTTCGGCTTCTAAGTCCCGTTGCAGGGCCTGTGCCCTTGCCGTGCAGACCGGGCCTTGGCCCGGTCTCTTCACTTCCCGGCACCACTTCCAATCAACCATGAATCGACCCGTCGTCTTGATTCGGCGTTCGGCGCTGTCCTGCCTCCTCGCGCTGGCGCCGGCGTTGGTTAGTACCGTCGAGGCGCGCGAACCGCAGGCGCCCAACACCGGGGCCGTGGCAGCCACCGCGCTGACGCTCAGCGAGACGCCACCTCCTCTGTCCGCCCGCTACCGCGTCACAGTCACGACGCCGGCCCGATCCGCGCGGCCCCCAGTCAAACAGATCTGGCACTTCCACCGCAATGCGGAGCAGGTGGCACTGTTGAAGGGCACGATCGACGAAGTCTGGCATCGCGATCGGCAGGGCCTCGTGAGCTTCGAGCGGGTCTTCCACGACGACCAGCGTACCGTGGACTACACCGCCGGTGAACTGGCCACGATCGGCGTCGCAACCGATTGGGCGGCGCTGTCGAGTCTGGTGGATGCACAGGTGCTCCGGTCTTTGCGTGTGGTCTCCCGGCGCGGCACTGGTGCCGCCGAGCGCGTGGTGCTCGTCGGTCGCGCAGGCAGCGATGCATACCGGGTCGAATGGAGCCCGGCCTTGCAGATGCCTACCCGGATGCTGCGGACCGAACGCAACGGTCGCCAAACTGAACTGGTGCTCGAACAACAGGTTGCCGTCGCCCCGGCCACATGGCCCGTGGTGGGGCAGCGCTCGGCCGACTACCTGCGTCTGGACGCGGCGGACTTCGGTGACATGGACTACGACCCCGTCGTGCGCAAGGCTGAGGCGCTGGACATCCGGCTGGGCTGGCGCACCGCGCACCACCACGATTGAGCACCGCAGGCTGCCGGCAACGGCCGCCGCGTACTTCCGCGATCCAGGTCGGTCGGGATCTGCTGGCGCTTCATCTTCTCCCACGGTGTCTTGCGGCTGATGCCGAGCCGTTCGGTGGCCTTCGAACTGCTGCGCCCCGACCGTTCCAGTTCATGGTGTGCAGTACCTGCTGGACAAACATCGATCGACGGCATCGAGTGCCTGTCCGTCGCTGCGGCACAAACGCGTCACCGTCCACGGCTTGAGGCACACCATGGCCATGGACCTTCTGCAGTCCGGCGCCAGGCGCTCCGTGATTGCCCTTTGGCTCGGGCATGGGAGCGCCGAGACCACGCAAATCCATCTCGATGCATCCCTCGCGATGAAGGAACAGGCGCTGGTCAAAGCCACACCCCTTCACGGGAGACCGGGTCGATATCGACCCAGCGACCAGCCCATGGACTTCCTGAACAGCCTCTAGGAGTCTGGGCGGCAGACGGTTTGTGACCGGCTGAAGCACCCGGCTGAGGCGCTGCTGGCCGCCGATCGCGGCTGCGGGGCACGACAGTGGCTGCGGCGTGCGTCTTGGGCGGTGCGGTTGTCGCGCACGAACCGTTGCCTGAGGGGCCTTCGGCCGCCGTCGCGGCCTACATCGTCGCCATTCTTCGCAGGTTCAGCGCCAGGCACACGAGTTTCCACCCCGCCTGGACACGGTGCAGCCCGCGCAGGCTGAACTGGCGGAAGCCGAGTACGTTCTTGATCCAGCCGTTGGGTGGCTCGGCGATCCACTTGCGGCGTCGGTAAGTCGCCTTGCCTTCATCGGTCTGCAACTTGGCTGCCATCGCTGCGGTGTGGGGTGAGCGGTCTGGATCGAAGCGCAGGGCCTTCTTGCCCTCGCGCCCCAGGGCCACCACCAGGTCGCAACCGCGGCCGGCCAAGGCCTCGAACACCGCCTCGGCCTTGTAGCCGGTGTCCGCCAAGGCCTGCTCTGGCAGCGCGCCCAGGTTGTCCTTGACCGCTTGCAGCATCGTGGGCAACTCGCCCGCGTCGCTGGCGTTGTTGGTCAGCTCCGCAGCCACGATGATGTGCGCTTGGTCGTCCACCGCCGTCTGGGCGTTGTAGCTGGCGTCGAAGCCCCCGCCGGCGCGCTTCATGATGCGGCTGTCGGGGTCGGTGAAGTTGTCCTGCGCCTTGTCCTCGGGCACACCGAACTCGCGCTTGTAGCGCCCGCCCCGCGGCGGCTCGTCGGGGTCGCGCCCGCGCTCCAGATCGGCGTCGCGCTGGCGCTGCTCCAGGCGCTGGCGGGCTTCGGTGATGGCCGCCAGCCGAGCCTCGCGCCTGGCGATCTCCGCCGGGATGTCCAACTCAGGTTCGTTCTTCTCGGCTTCGTCGGCCTGCTGCGCGCGCTTGAGCAACGCGTCGATCTGCGCCTTGAGCTCTGCCTCGGCCTTGAGCATGTGGCTGTAGCTCATGGCCTTGTGGCGGCTGGCGTTGGCCTTGAGCTTGGTGCTATCCACCGCGATGGTGCCCAGCTTGACCAGGCCCATCTCGCGGGCCAGGCGCACTACCTGCACGAACAACTGCGACAACTCCTTCAAGTGGAACGCCCGGAAGTCGCGGATCGTGCGGTGCGCGGGGAAGTTGCCAGCGGCCAGCACGCGAAACGCCACGTCCTCGTGCAGCTTCCTGGCGATCTTGCGCGAACTGAACACGCCCGTGGCGTAGCCATAGACCAGCACCTTGACCATCATCGCCGGGTGGAAGGGCTGGTTGCGCGGGCCGTCCTTGTCGTAGCGGGCGTGGAACGCACCCAGATCCAGCGTGTCCACCGTGTCGCTGATGAAGTGCGCCAGGTGCCCTTCGGGCAGCCAGTCCTGGATCGACTCGGGCAGCAGCAGCATCTGCTGCGGTTCGTAGGGAAGGTAGTTCGCGGCCATGGCCAATAAACGCACCTCAGCCTTCAACGGCAGTCAGGGACTTCCCTTCTGCCGCCCAGGCTCCTAGGTCGCCAGACTATGCCGGGCAGGCGCGCGGCGGTTGCGCGGCGCAACCACCGAAGCCGCGTCATACTGGTCCGTGCGCGTCGTCACGAGACATAGTCGGGAAGGGAAGAGAGTGCCTCCTATTCGCCGCCGAGATAGGCTTCTCACGGACGCCATGAGGCTACCCCGTCAGGTCCCCGCCGCCAGCTTGTCCTGGCTGGCAGGACTGTGGATGCTCGCCATCGACAACCCAGCGTTCTGGCGCACGCTTTGGGCCGGTCGCGACGTCTCGTCCTCGCGCAGTCTGTTCGCCTTGGCAGGCGTGGCGCTGGTGCTATGGGCGCTGCTGAGCCTGATGGTACGGCTGCTGTGCTGGCCACGGCTCGCCAAGCCCGCCATCGTCGTGTTGCTGCTGGTGGCAGCGGCGGCAGCGCATTTCATCGGCAGCTACGGCATCCTGATCGACAAAGGCATGATTCGCAATGTGCTGCAGACCGACTGGCGCGAGGCCGGTGATCTGGTCTCCCTGCCGTTGCTGATCGACTTGGCGCTGCGCGGGCTCCTGCCCGCCGCGCTGGTCGTCGCGTTGCGCATTGAATTCGGCCCGTGGCGCGCGGCTACCATGGGCATCGCAAGACACGCCGCGCTGACGATCGGTCTGGCGCTGGCCTTCGCCGCGACGTTCTACGGCGACTACGCCAGCGCCGCGCGCAACCAGCGCGAACTGCGGCACCTGCTGACGCCCACCAATGTGCTCAACGGCTTCTACGGCCTGTGGAAGGAGCGCAGCCGGGCAGACGTGAAGCTGACGCAGGTGGGCGAGGATGCCCGGCGCGCGCCGATGCTGCCGCAGGCCAGACCGCTGCTGGTGGTGCTGGTGGTCGGCGAGACGGCCCGGGCCGCGAACTTCTCTCTCGGCGGCTATGGGCGCCCGACGAACCAGGCCCTGGCCGACAAGGAGGTGGTGTACTTCCCCAACGTCACCGCCTGCGGCACCGACACTGCAACGTCGCTGCCCTGCATGTTCTCGGATCTCGGCGCCGAGCGCTTCTCGGCGGCTGCGGCCGGGGCGCGCGAGAACGTGCTCGACATCCTCGCCCGGGCAGGGGTGTCGGTGCGCTGGCTCGACAACAACTCCGGATGCAAGGGGGTGTGCCGCCGCGTCCCCAGCGCCGACCTGTCACGCAGCACCGATCCGGCGCTGTGCGACGGGCGGGAGTGCCTCGACGGCGTGCTCGTGAACGGCCTGCGCGAAGGGCTGGCGACCTCGGTCCGCGCTGGCGCCGATGGCCTCATCGTGCTGCACATGAAAGGCAGCCACGGGCCGGCCTACCACCGACGCTATCCGCCCTCGTCTCGCCGATTCGAGCCCACCTGCGACACCAACGAGATCCAGCGTTGCAGCCAGGACGCCTTGCGCAACACCTACGACAACGGCATCGTGTACACGAGCGAGGTCCTGGCCCAGACCATCGATCTGCTGGCCGCGCAGGCCGACCGGGTCGACAGCGTCCTGCTCTATGTGTCGGATCACGGTGAGTCCCTGGGCGAGAAGGGGGTCTACCTGCACGGCCTGCCACGCATCATGGCCCCCGCCGAGCAGACCAGCATTCCGATGATCGCCTGGTTGTCGGCAGGCGCACAGCAGCGTCTGGGTGTCAGCCGAGCCGCCTTGCAGCAGACCGCGTCGAAGAGCTATTCGCACGACAACCTCGCGCCCACCCTGCTCGGGTCGTTCGGCGTGCAGACCCGCGCCTACCGGGCCGAGCTGGACCTGCTGGTCCAGGCGAGGGCCGTTCGCGAGCCCGGCCTGGGCGACCGTGCGTCGCGGTGAAGGTGACGGGATAGAGGCACCATGGCACCATGGCTGCCCGTTGCCGGTGCTGCGTGCAGCACCGGCTGCGGCACATGCCCTGCGCCGGGATGCAGCTTGCTCCAGCGGTGAATGAACAAGGAGAACGACATGGCCGAACCGCTGAAACTCAGACTCGACATCCGCCTGCTGCTGCCGTCGGTGACCGAGGTGCAGGACCCGTGCGTGCAGCGGCTGGTGCAGGCGCTGGCGGGCCGCGACGGCATTTCCACGGTGCATGTGGCCGACGCACAGGAAGCAGCCGCGCCCCAACTGTGCATTCACTACGACCCCAAGGTGTTGTCCCTCAGCCGCGTGCGGGAACTGGCACATGCGGCCGGTGCGCAGCTGAGCGACCGTTTCGGGCACCTGCTGCTGCGAACGTCCACGCTGCACGCCCGCGCCGCGCGCACGCTCACCTCCCGGGTGCAGGCCTTGGCGGGTGTGGTCGAAGCCGAGGTCACGGCAGGCGGCGCCGTGCGCATCGAATTCGACCGGCAACAGACGACTGCGGGCAAGCTGGACGAGGCCTTGCGCGAGATGGGCCTCGATCCGCAACCGAGTGCGCGGGCGCAGGAGCCGGCGGGCACGGCCCCCGACAGCCATGACCACCGCGACGGTCACACTCATGGCCACGACAAGGATCACCAGCACGATCACGATCATCAGGAAGAACACGGCCGCCGCCCGGCCGGCACGGTGGCCCAAAGCAGCGCCGCCAAAGCGCATGACCATGGCGCAGACGACCACGGCGCGGAGCACGGCGACGAAGCCGGGCATGGCGGGCACAGCCATGAACATGGCGGCGGCCTCTTCGGCGAAAGAACCGAACTCGTGTTCGCGCTGCTGGCCGGCGCCGCCGTCCTCGTCGGCTGGCTGCTCGAATGGCGCGGCCTGGCGCCACAGGTCGTCAGCACGGGCCTGTACGTGGCGGCCTACGTCTTCGGCGGCTACTACACGCTGAAGGAAGCGATCGAGAACATCCGCGCCAAGCGCTTCGAGATCGACACGCTGATGCTGGTGGCCGCTGCAGGCGCGGCGGCCCTGGGGGAGTGGGCCGAAGGCGGTCTGCTGCTGTTCCTCTTCAGCCTCGGGCACTCGCTGGAGCACTACGCGATGGGCCGCGCCCGCAAGGCGATCGAGGCGCTGGCCAAGCTGGCCCCCGAAACGGCGCAGGTGCGGCGCGACGACGCGCGGGTGGAAGAAGTCCGCGTCGAGGCGCTGCAGGTGGGCGATGTGGTGATCGTGCGTCCCAACGAGCGGCTACCCGCCGACGGGTTTGTCGTGCAAGGGCAATCCAGCGTGAACCAGGCACCGGTCACCGGCGAAAGCGTTCCGGTGGACAAGCAGCCGGTGGACGACCGCGAGCAGGCGCTCCAGGGATTCGACAAGCTGGCGGCCGCGCATCGGGTGTTTGCCGGCACCATCAATGGCAGCGGTGTCCTCGAGGTGATGGTCGCCCGGCGGTCGTCCGAGTCGACCATGGCACGGGTGGTGAAGCTGGTGACCGAAGCCGAGACCCAGCGCTCGCCGACCCAGAACTTCACCGAGAAGTTCGAGCGCATCTTCGTTCCGGCGGTGCTGGTGCTCGTCGTGCTGCTGATGTTCGCCGGGCTGGTGATCGACGAGCCCTTCAGTGCCAGCTTCTACCGCGCGATGGCCGTGCTGGTGGCCGCCAGTCCGTGCGCGCTGGCCATCTCGGTGCCCAGCGCGGTGCTCAGCGGCGTGGCCCGGGCGGGCCGCAGCGGCGTGCTGGTCAAGGGCGGCGGGCCACTGGAGAACCTGGGCACGCTGACGGCGATCGCCTTCGACAAGACCGGCACGCTCACCGAAGGCAAGCCGCGCCTGGTGGACGTGGTGCCTGCGCAGCCAGGCGGCGAGGAGGAACTGCTGGCGGTGGCGCTGGCGGTGGAGGAGCACAGCGACCACCCGCTGGCCAGCGCCATCGTGCAGGGCGCGCGCGAGCGGTTGCAAGGCAAGCCGCAGCAGGTGCGCATCGAGGGGCTGCAGAGCATCACCGGTCGCGGCCTGAAGGCGCGACTGGGCGCCGAGGAGGTGCACCTGGGCAAGGCGGCGCTGTTCGATGAAGTGCCCGGACGGCCGATGCCGGTCGAATTGACGTCTGCCAACGAGCGGCTGATGGCCGACGGCCGGACCACCATGGTGCTGCGCGTCGGCGAGCGCTATCTCGGTGTCCTCGGGGTCATGGACACCCCGCGCCCGGCGGCCGCCACCGTGATGCGCCAGCTCCAGGAACTGGGCATTCAGCGCCTGATCATGATTTCGGGCGACAACCAGCGCGTGGCGGAGTCGGTCGCCAGGAGCGTCGGTCTCACCGAAGCGCGGGGCGATCTGATGCCCGAGCAGAAGGTGGACGCCATCAAGGCGCTGCGCGTCGACGCAGGCAAGGTGGCCATGGTGGGCGACGGCGTCAACGACGCGCCGGCGATGGCCAACGCCACGGTCGGCATTGCGATGGGTGCGGCCGGCTCGGATGTCGCGCTGGAGACCGCCGACGTGGCCTTGATGGCCGACGACCTGGCGCAGCTGCCATTCGCCGTCGGGCTGTCGCGGCGCACCAGCCGGGTCATCCGGCAGAACCTGTGGGTGAGCCTGGGCGTCGTGGCCGTGCTCATTCCATCGACGATCCTCGGACTGAACATCGGCACGGCCGTGCTGTTCCACGAAGGGTCGACGCTGCTGGTCGTCATGAACGCCCTTCGGCTGCTGACCTATGAATTCAAGGCGGCGCTGCCGCCCCCGCAGACGGCCCCGGAAACCGCCGCGCAGAATGTCTGATGGGGGTCACTTGATGAAGCGCCGTCTCTTGTTGCAAAGCCTGGGCACTGCCGTCGCGGCGACAGCCATGTCGGCTGGAATGGCCGAGCCATTGCCCTCCGATCCCCTGCGCGGCGAAATCGTCAAGATCGATCCGGAGCGCGGGACGGTCGAGCTGCAGCACGAACCGATTCCGTACCTGCGTCTGCCTGGCAAGCGCACCGTCTTCCGCTACCACCACCCCACCGTCGTGCTGCGCGTGAAAGCAGGAGATCGCGTCATCTTCAGGGCGGACCGGTTCGATGGCGCGCTCGTGGTCACCGGTCCGATGATCCCGTTGCCAAGGTGACGGCAGCAGATCTCGCTGTTGTTGCGCCCGTCAGTGTCAACGCCGAGGATCGGACGACGCGAGCTTGAACTCTTTGAACTCGTCATCGAGCGCGTTGACGGCCACTTGATAGAGGATCGCGTTCTGCGCGAACTCAGCGCGCTCCTTCGCCGGCGGAGCAAGCGCCTCGCGCGATACCGGCGGTGCTTCTCAATGGCGGCCCCCGTGGTGACCGCCGTGGTGGTAGAAGCCGCCGTGACCACCATGGTGGCCGCCGATGACATACGCACCGCCCCAGTCGTAGTAGTGCAGTCCATCGTAGTAGCCGAGGTACGGGTAGCCGAGATAGCTGGGGCCGGCATAGCTGGGGACATGGTAGCGGCCACGCTGGATGCGCGCCGCAAGCACCTGTTCCGCGTCCGCCTTGCCCTGCAGGTAGCGAAGCAGCCCGTCACTGACGCCTGCCTCGCGCTGCGCCGGGATGTCCTGCGGTGACAGCACGAAGGCTGCGCCGCGCCGGGTCAGCTGGGCGATCACGTCGTCGTCGCTCGCGCCTGACTTCGACAAGGCGACCAGTTCATCCAAACGCATCGGCACAGGAGCGGGGTCGACCGGCGTCGAGGCAGCGCATCCGCCCATCGACAAGAACAGGCCGGACAACAGGCACAGGGTGATGAACTTCATGGCAGCACTCCCGTCCAGCTTGCATTCGCAGGGCTCGGGCGGAGTCTGCGCCTGCCGGTTCTCGCAGGCAAGTCAGGGTCTCGTCCGGTGCGGTGGCTCGGACTTGCATCAAGGCCGACAGCCGATCGGAGGCGATGCGACTGCTCTTCAGAACCTGGTGCTGATGCCTGCCGACACGAAACCCCTTGGCGATGTGCTGCCCCGCAAGCCCTTGCCCGCGCTGAGGTCCAGTTGTACGTCCCGAGTGAGCAGGTAGGCGATGCCAGCGTCCACGATGACGGCAGATCGTCCACCCCTTGTCTCGGGTGATTGCAGCCCCGCATCCACGAACAGGTTCAGCGACGCCGTCGGGTTGTAGCCGACAGTTGCCGCGAAGGTCCGGGCGAAGAATGTCCGCCCCTCCTCGTACTCGACGCGGGCGACGCCGACGTTCGGGTTGAGCGACCAGTTCGGCGCGAAATCCCAGTCAGCGGCCAGCCGCAGGTCGCCGCTCGTGCGTCGGCTGCGGAAGCTGCCCGATCCCGAAGGAGGGATGAGCCGCGCAATGACGCCGAAGGACGGCGTCGCGCTGTCTGACGGGTCCGTGATCTGGTACTTTGCCCCCAGCGCGACAGGGGCGCCGCCTTCCTGGCGCAGGCCGTCGCCCGAGCGCTGGAAGACATAGGAATTCGTCTCCAACCTGAACTCCCGATCCTGCCCGATGCCGGCACGCAACAGCAGCGGCGCCATCACGCGCTGATCGGAAACCCCCTCAGCGCGCCGGAAGCCTTCTGAGCACCCGCCTCGATCTGCAAGCGACCGTGGCCGACCACCTTGCTGCCGTCGGCAATGCCCGGACGGTCGGCATTGATGGGCTCGTCAGCCTGTGCCGGTGCGACGCTCGTGCCGGTCAATGCGACCGCCGCAACGACCGCCTGTCTTCTCATGCTTCCGTTCATGAATCGCGCTCGTCGTCAGCCCGTCGGGCAGGAGTTTGGATTGTCGCCCCGGTTGCATAAACGGCCCGAAGCGATCAAGTACCATGGTTGAGGAGCCTGGATCCGCAGGCTCGTGCAGCCTTGCGAGCGAGAAAGACCAACAACGAGCCCACCTCTGTCGGCGTCCCACAGGAGACCTTGAGACCCCATGAGTCAATCAAGGGCGAGGTCGGGCGCTTGATTGGGATCGCCAGCGACTCCAACGACGCGCTTCAGGCACCCTTCTTTTCGAGACCGATGAGGTGCTCGGCCACCGCCAACGACTTCTCGTTGGAACCGGCCATTGACCCGGAAGTGAGCCATCGGCCGTTGACCCCGATCGACGGCGTTCCTTGGAACTTGTACCCCGTAGCCAGCAAGGTGGCCTGCTTCACCTTCGTTGCGACCGAGAACGAGTTCAGAGCGCCCACAAAGCGGGCTCGGTCGACCCCATTCTTGGCCGCGAAATCGGCAAGGTCCTCGGGCCTGTCGAGACGCCTGCGCTCGACGTGCAAGGCGGTGAACACCTTGCCGTGCAGCTGCTCCACCAGACCGAGCGCTTCGATCGCGAAGAACAACTGCTGGTGGACCACCATCGGGCCCGCACGGAACGCAACCGGGATGCGCCGGAACCGAACGTCGGCAGGCAACTTCTTCTGCCACGCGTCGATCGTGGGCTCGAAAGCATGGCAGTGTTCACAGCCATAGGCGAAGAACTCGAGCACTTCGACCTGCTTCGGGTCCAGAGTAGGTTGGCGCGGTGACACGGCAACGTAGTGCTTGCCTTCGACCAGCCGCTCCTGTGCGGCAACGAGCGCAGGTGGGGCGGCAAGCGAGACGGCGGTGATCTTGGAGAACTGGCGGCGGTCCATGGTGAACGCTGGAAGTGACGGTCCCCAAAATTCTTGAACATGAAGTCGCTACAGAGTCAAGCGCAACCTGGCTGCTTCGAGAAGGAGCTGCACGACAACGCAACGGCCGCTATACAAACCGTCGCTGCGCTGCCCTCAGCCGGTGAACTGAAAACCTAGTCCGTCCGTGTCCGTGAGATCAGGGCAAGGACAGTGCAACGTGGGTGGCGATGTCAAGGACTGGCTGCGGCCGAGCGCCTCATCAGCCGCTGCGTCGGCTGCGCCGCCGAGGGCGCGACGCCGTTCGTGCCCGTACCCGCCGGCAGCCGAGTCCGCTTGTAGGTCGTGTCCGCCACCAGATCCAAACGGCCCTCGCGGCGCCACTGCCCGGCAGCGTCGCGCGTCATCCTGTAGCCGTCGCAGCCCCCTGTTGCCGAGCGTCCGAAAGATCGTCTCGATGAACGGGACCGTACGGTCTGCGCCAAGCAGTCCGCCCGCCCGGCCCGTTCGCCGATCAGCATCGTGGATGGACGCTTCGGAAACAAGACTTGACTCAGTAGCAACTGGAGATTGTCCAATGGAAGCTCCCTGCGCGATTCGGAACCAAGCCATGAACCAAACCACGCCCAATCGCAGCGAATGCGGCTCAGCTGCCACATCCCGCTCGCATCCATCGCGCGCTGCCGGATCGGTGGTCCTGGCTGCCGGGGATCCTGGGGTGGATCGGCAATTGCGGGGGGCGCCTGCCGTGCTGGGCGTCCTCCTGCCCTGGAGGATCACGCGCGGAACCGGCATATCCAAGATCATTGACGTGTCGCCGTGCCGAGGCGGACCGAGGCTTGGCCAGCTTGAGGTCAGCCCGTGAAGCGAGCGCTCCTCGCCGCTCTGCAGGTCGCCGACCGCGTAGACCAGGCGAACCGGCAACTCGCCTTCGTGGTTCGCTGGGGATTGCTCGCGAACGCCGTGCTCATCGCCGGCAACGCGGTCAGCCGCAAGCTGTTCGGCGTCGCCTCGTCGTCGATGTACGACGTGCAGCCGCACTTCTTCGCGGCTGCGGTCCTGTTGATGGCCGCGTACACGCTCAAGCGCGACGAGCATGTGCGCATCGACGTGTTTTCGGGGCTGCTCGGGTCGCGCGGCATGGCCTGG
The DNA here is from genome assembly GCF_001293525.1 of Pseudideonella sakaiensis. Lineage (GTDB taxonomy): Bacteria > Pseudomonadota > Gammaproteobacteria > Burkholderiales > Burkholderiaceae_C > Ideonella_A > Ideonella_A sakaiensis. Next base: position 209,090 of record NZ_BBYR01000006.1, read on the forward strand.
CTCGATCTCGCGGGTCTCCTGCTGGTGCTGTTGCCGCTTTGTGCCGCCGCCGTGTGGGTGACCTGGCCGCAGGCGGTCGCTTCGTTCATGACGGGGGAGACGCGTGCCAGCCGCGAGAGCCTCAGCGAGTTTCCCGCCTGGATCATGAAGGGCATGCTGCCGCTCGGCTTCTTCAGCCTCGCCACGCAGGGCGCCGCTGAGGCCGTGCGCTGCGTGGCCTTTCTGGCCGGCGTCGCGCCCAGGCCGCTGGGCATCGAGCACCCGGATCGCAGGGGGTTGGCATGAATCCGGAGTTGCTTGCGCCCTTGATGTTCACGACATTGGTCGTGGTGCTTCTGGCCGGCTTTCCCGTGGCGTTTTCGCTCGCGGCTGTGGCTGCCGCTTTCGCGGTGCTGGGCGTGGCACTGGGGCAGTTCAACCCACCGTTCCTGCTGGCCATGTCGCTGCGGGTGCAAGGCATCTTCAACAGCGACAACTTCCTGGCCGTGCCGCTGTTCGTGCTGATGGGGCTGATCCTCGAGCGCACAGGCGTTGCCGAAGACACGCTGCTCGCGCTGAGCCGGCTGTTCGGTCGCGCGCCGGGCGGCTTGCTCTACGCCACGATCACCGTAGGCGCCGGCCTCTCCGCGATCACCGGCTTCGTCTCGGCCTCGGTCATCGCCATGGGCTTGATCGCACTGCCCGCGATGCTCAAGGCCGGCTACGACGCGCGCCTGGCCACCGGCTCCATCGCGGCCGCGGGCACCCTGGCGCAGATGCTGCCGCCCAGCCTGGTGCTGATCGTCCTTGCCGAGCAGGTGGAAGTCCCGCTGATCGACATCTTCCACGCGGTGCTGCTGCCCAGTGCGATGCTGGTGGGCCTGTACCTTGTCTTCGTGCTGGTCGCAATGGCCTGGCTGCCACGGCTCGCCCCGCCCATCTCAACCCAAGGTGAATCGTCGCGTATGAGGATGTGGCTGCAGGCGGCAGGCGCGGCCGGCGTTCCCTTGGGGCTGATCCTCCTGATCCTTGCGTCCATCTACTTCGGCGTCGCGACGCCGACGGAAGGCGGTGCCATCGGCGTGTGCGGCGCGGTGGCGATCGCAGCGGCCAGGAAGCGGCTGGCGCAGGGTCGGCTCAGCCAGGCGCTGACAAACACCGGGGTGTTGTGCTCCAGCGTGATCTTCCTGCTGCTCGGCGCATCGTTCTTCACGCTCGTGTTTCGCGGCTTCGACGGACCGGTCTGGATCGAAGGGCTCTTCAGCCACTTGCCGCAGGGGCAGCTGCCGTTCCTCTTGGCTGTCACGGCAGGCATCTTCCTGCTCGGCTTCTTCCTGGACTTCTTCGAGATCGCGTTCATCGTGGTGCCGCTCATCGCTCCCGTCGCGCGCAAGCTGGGTGTCGACATGGTCTGGCTCACGGTGATGATCGCCGTGGTGCTGCAGACCTCGTTCATGCATCCGCCGTTCGGCATCGCCCTTTACAACCTGCGCAGCGTGGCGCCTGCCACCGTCCGGACCACGCAGATCTATGTGGGCGCCATTCCCTTCCTGGCCATCCAGTTGCTGATGGTGGTCCTGTTGGTGGTGTTCCCGGGCTTGGCGGCCCCGGATCGGGTCCAGCACCGCGCCACTCAGCAGGAGATCGACGACGCGCTCCGCCCGCCGCCCGCCAACCCTGTTCCGGACCCCGGCCTTCCAGACTTTGAGAAGAAGTGATGTCCTATCCCCAGGGCATTCGAATCCGAAGCGCCTGTCGCGTTCAACACCCACCGCTCCAAGGTTCCGGACGGTGCGCAAGCGCAGAACCAGCTGCCTACCTGGACACGAACCGCAACCTCGGCTGGCGGTGGCCAACCAGGGCAGCGGCGCCGGTTCCATGTGCAGCGCCCTGCCCGCGAGACTTGACGCTCTTCAAGCCATCCAAGACTCCACACTCGGCGGCCACACCATCGCAATGTCTGCGTAGCGCCTTGAGTTCCTGCCGCAGTTGCTTCAACTCGCGGATGCGCCGGGCGACGTGCTCGATGTGCTCGTCCAGCACGTCATTGACGGCCTGACAGTTGTCGCGCGGCGCATCCTGGCAGCGCAGCAGCGCACGAATCTCATCAAGCGTCATGTCCAGCGAACGGCAATGCCGTATGAAGGCCAGGCGCTCCAGGTGCTCGGGTTTGTAGAGCCGAAAGTTGCCCTCGCTTCGCGGCGGTTCTCCAAGCAGGCCCTCGCGCTCGTAGAAGCGGATGGTCTCCACCTGGGTCTGGGTGATCTTTGCGAGTTCGCCGATCCTCATGGACAACTCCATTCAGGAACGCACATGGTGCCTCGCCAGCCCGATAGCCACCTCTCGCTTCAATCGTCCCATCCAGAGCAGCCGCTCCGAGGTCTGCGCCGGCTGAGATTCAGGAGCCAGCAGGTGAGGCCGGCTTCGCATCGCCGTACCCCAGAAGCGATGCCAGTACGACAGCGCCCCCGGTGATCGCCATGTCTGCGATGTTGAACGCTGGCCAGTGCACGCCGCGGAGGTGAAAGTCGAGGTAGTCGATCACCTGCCCACGCGCGACGCGGTCGAAGGCGTTGCCCAGCGCTCCGCCAAGGATCAAGCTGTAGGCAAGGGCTTCGAGGTGGCGCATCGGTCTGGCCAGCATCCATGCCAACCAAATCGATGCTCCCAGCGCAATCGCGAAGAGGAACCAGCGCTGCCAACCTCCGGCACCTGCCAGGAAGCCAAATGCCGCGCCTGGGTTCAGGACATGGACCAAATTGAAGAACGACGTCACCTCAAGTGACCAGCCCAACGGAGTGGTCAGGTCGATGAAGGTCTTGGCGGCTTGGTCGAGGACCAGTACGAGGAACGCCATGCCGTACCAACGGGCTTTGCGATCTGGATCTGTCATTTGCATCTACAAGGTCGCGGGAATCGGTGCATGGCGTCGCAGAGGACCGTGGCTTTCACTGTCGGAGTGCATGAAGGTTTGAGCGAACGGCCTGCATCTGGCACCGCACCAACCAGCGACCTCAGCGCATCGACATGGCCATCGCCGAATGCTCTTGTCGATTTTGACGTCGGCGACCAGTTTCAGCGCGAAGCAAGCGCTCATCGCCTTCGCCCGCAGACAGGGAGTCCGACGTCAACCCAGCGCGCCAGTTGGTTGACGACCACCACGCAAGCCCAACCCAGAGTGAAGCCTGCCAGCACGTCCGCAGGGAAATGCGCTCCAAGCGCAACACGCGACCAGCCGACCCCCACCATGAACGTCAGCAGGGCGACCCTTGCTGGCCAGCCGAAGAAAGGCCAGAGCGTCGTCGCAAGCACGGCTGCATACGTCGCGTGCCCGCTGGGCAGCGTGTAGAGGCTTTCAGGCGTGCCCAGGACACGGAAGGCTGTTTCGCCCAGCACCGTCGAAGGCCGAGGGAAGGACAAGGCCGCTTTGGCGGCAGCACCGACCGACAAGGCGAACAGGAGACCGACCACAAACCTGGTCAAAACGATCCTGACCCGCATGGCGTGGCCGCTGGACTGGCTGCGACTCCACAGCAGAAGCACCGCAACGACAGCAGGTGCACCCCAATAACTGCCCAGCCAGGTCAGCGACTCGGGCAGCCAGAGCCAAGCGTCGGGAACGGCGCGGTTCATGGACAGGAAGAGGTCCAAGTTCGCGCCGCCCCAGTCGTACAGCCAGTGCCTGAACCAGTCGCCTGCGGATGCCAGCGCCTGCATGCCGCTCAGGCCACCTTGGCCTTGAGCAGCCTGAGGCCGTTGAAGACCACCAACAGGCTCGCCCCCATGTCGGCGAAGACAGCCATCCACAGCGTGGCCATCCCCATCAGGGCAAGCGCCATGAACACGGCCTTGATCCCCAGCGCAAACACGATGTTCTGCTTCAAGATGGCGCCGGTCTTGCGGCTGAGGCGAATGAACTCCGGGATCTTGCGCAGGTCGTCGTCCATCAGGGCGACATCGGCCGTTTCGATTGCGGTGTCGGTGCCGGCCGCGCCCATGGCGAAGCCGATGCTGGACTTGGCCAGTGCGGGCGCATCGTTGATGCCGTCGCCGACCATGCCCACCGTGCCGTGCGTGGCCAGTTCAGCCTCCACGGCCGCGAGTTTCTCTTCCGGCAACAGGCTGCCACGGGCATCGTCGATGCCCACGTTCCTGGCAATCACGTTCGCGGTCTGCTGGTTGTCGCCCGTGAGCATCACCGTGCGCACACCCATGCCATGCAATTCGGCGATGGCCTGCAGGCTGGTCTCGCGCACCGTGTCCGCCACGCCAATCACGGCCAGCACAGCCGACTCAGTTGCGATGGTGATCGCGGTCTTGCCTTCGGACTCGAGCTTCTTCAGCGCGGCCTCGGCCGCCTCGTTGCGGATCCCCAGTTCCTGCAGCAGCCGCGGGTTGCCCAGGTAGTACCACTGACCCGAGATGCGGCCCTTGACGCCCCGACCCGTGATCGCCTCGAAGCCGTCGACCTCGGCCAGGTCTTGGCCATGCTCTCCCTTCCAATGTGCGGTGACCGCACCGGAAACCGGATGGTCGGACCGTGTGGCCAGGCTCGCGGCCAGCCGCAGGGCATCGCGCTCCTGCGTGCCGAGGGCCACGACATCGGTCACAACGGGCTTGCCCTGCGTGATCGTTCCGGTCTTGTCGAAGGCGAGCGCCTTGAGCTGGCGGCCCTGCTCGAGGTAGGCGCCGCCCTTGATCAGGATGCCGCGGCGCGCCGCGGCGGCCAGGCCGCTGACCACCGTCACGGGCGTGGAGATGACCAGGGCACAGGGACAGGCGATCACCAGCAGCACCAGCGCCTTGTAGATCCAGTCCATCCACGCTCCGCCAAGGAACAGCGGAGGCACGAGCATCACCGTCAGCGCCACGGCAAAGACTGCCGGCGTATAGACGCGCGCGAACTGGTCGACGAAGCGCTGCGTCGGCGCGCGGCTGCCCTGGGCTTCCTCCACGGCCTTGATGATGCGGGCCAGGGTCGAATGCGTGGCCTCGGCCGTGACCTTGTAGATAAATGAGCCGGTCTCGTTGATGGTCCCCGCGAACACCGTGTCGCCCACGGCTTTCGCCACGGGAATGCTCTCGCCGGTGATCGGCGCCTGGTTGACAGCGGACTGGCCGCTCTCCAGCACGCCGTCCAGCGGGATGCGCTCCCCGGGCCGAATCCGCACGAGTTCCCCGAGCGCCACCGTCTTGGCCGGCACTTCCTGCCAGCTGCCATCCGGTTGCTGCACCGTCGCCTTCTCCGGTGCCATCGCGAGCAATCCGCGGATCGCGTTGCGCGCGCGGTCGAGGGACAGCACTTCGATGACTTCGGCCAGCGCAAACAGGAACATCACCATCGCGGCCTCGGGCCATTGCCCGATCAGGATCGCTCCCGTCACGGCGATGGACATGAGCGCATTCATGTTCAGGATGCCGCTCTTCAGGGCGATCCAGCCCTTCTTGTAGGTGGGCCAGCCGCCCGTGGCGATCGACACCAGCGCCAGCGCGATGACGGGCCAGGCGTTGTCCTTGCCAGTGCTGAAAGCAATGACTTCGGCCACCGCCGCGCTGACTCCCGCCACCGCCATCAGGGCCCACTGGCGGCGGCTCACCGAGGGCTTGGGGGCCGTCTCGCTCTCGGCAGCCCGATCCACGTCGGGCACGGCCTTCATGCCGATCGCATGCAACGCCGCCGCCACTTCCGCCGGAGGAAGGGAATGGGTCACCGTCAGTTTGCGCTGCATGAGATTGAACTCGAGGCCCTGCACCCCTGCCATGTGCTGCAGCTTCTCGCGGATCAACCCTTCCTCGGTCGGGCAGTCCATGTTCTCGATGCGATAAACGCTTTGCTGGCCGCTACCGGCTGCCGGCGCCGCCGGCTCGGCGGGTGGCAGGCCGATATCCTTGAGCGCCCGCACGATGGTCTCGGTGGACGGCAGCGTGTGGTTCACCGTCAGCTTGCGCTGCATCAGGTTGAAGTCCAGCCCTGCGACGCCGGGCATGTTGCCCAGCCGCTTGCGAATCAGGCCTTCTTCCGTGGGGCAGTCCATCTTCTCGATGAGGAAGGTATCCGTGCGGGCCGCTGCGGCAGCGCCTGCCGTCTTTGGAGTGGCTGGTTCGGGGCGCACCGCAGCGGTGTCGCTGCTCGGCGGCATGCCCAGTTCGGTGAGGGCCTGCACGATCGGACCCGTGTCCGCCAGCCGGTGCAAGACCGTGAGCCCTCGCTTGGGCAACTCGAACTCCAGGCTCTCCACGCCTGCGATGGTTCCCAGTCGCTCGCGTACCTGTCGCTCCTCATTCACGCAGTCCATGTTCGGCACATGAAACTGCGAGCGGGTCACCGGCTGTTCGGAGGAAAGCGCCGTCGCCGGCATGCCGATGGACGCGAGCGCGTCGGTGAGGGCGGCGACGTCAGGCAAGCCGTGCTGGACCGTCAGGACGTGTTGCTCGAGGTCGAATTCCAACCCGTCGACACCCTGCAACTGAGCGAAGCGTTCTCGAATCTGCGCCACCTCGTTGCGGCAATCCATCTTGGGCACATGGAAGCGATCGGTGCGCGGTTCACGCCCCTGTGGTTCCGGAGGCAGTCCGATTTCGGCCAGCGCGGTCGTCACCGGCCCCAGGTCCTGCAGTCGGTGGGAGACGGTGAGGCTGTGCTGTGTCAGGTCGAACGCCAGGGACTCCACACCGGCGATCTGCCCCAGGCGTTGACGAATCTGCCGCTCCTCGCTCGGGCAGTCCATCTTCTGGATATGGAACACCGTCGTCGTAGCCGACTGGGCACTACCGACCAGTGGTTCCTTGGACAGGGACTCGCACGCGGCGCTGCCGCATGAGGCGTTGCTCGAGGTCATCGCGTCTTTCTCCGAACTTCTGACTGCATCAAAGTTACACCCTCTAGCCGCTACAGGGTCAAGCGGTTTCTTCGGGTACTGGCGACCTGGCCCCAGGAGGGCTTCAATGGCCGAGGTCCAGCAGTTGGAGGGCCGCGCCATCCACCTTCGGTGCAGCAGTGCCGAACACCCGCATTGTTGTTAGAATGATTCTCATTTGCACTTCAAGCTCATGGCACTCCCATCCTGGTTCCGGGTCTGCGCTTCGTTGCTTTGGGCGCTGGCCCTGTTCTTCTCGACGGCTGCTCATGCGGCTGAAGCGGATGTCCGCCGCATCTGGCAAATGCTGGACTACCTGGCCGTGGACTACGGCGGCGCCGTCAAGAACGGGGCCGTGGCCAGTGCCTCAGAGTTCGAGGAGATGCGCGAGTTCGCCAAGACGAGCCAGACCAAGATCGCGGCGCTTGAACCGCATCCCGAGCGAGCCGCCCTGGTCGCCGAGGCGCAGATGCTGTCCGCTGCCATCGAAGCGAAGAAGAGTTCCGAGGAGGTCGCGGCCTCGGCCAAGTCGCTGGCCAATCATCTTCTTGCCGTCTACCCGGTGCCGTCCGCACCCGCCGCCCCGCCGCTGGTGGGGACGGCTGCGGCGACGTACCAAGCCCAGTGTGCGTCTTGCCACGGAGCGACCGGCAACGGTGATGGGCCTGCAGGCCTCAAGCTGGATCCGCGACCGGTGGCCTTCACCGACAAGGACCGAGCGCGAGAACGCAGTGCGTTCGCGCTCTACCAGGCCATCAGCCAAGGCATCGAGGGCACTGCCATGCCTGGCTTCGCCACCATCCTCGAGCCCGACCGATGGGCGTTGGCGTTCTTCATCGGCCAGTTTGCCCACGCCAATGGCGAGGCAGTTGCAGGGCAGAAAGTCTGGGCCGAGAACGCCGCCGTGCGGGCTCAACTGACCAGCCTGAGCGCGCTATCGCGCATGACCCAGGCCGACCTCGCGAAGCAGGTGGGTGACGAACCCGCGTCGCTGGCCATGGCCTATCTGCACGCGCACCCGGAAGCCGTCGTTCAGAAGCGTGTCCTGAGTTTCGATGTGGCGCGCCAGAAGTTGGCGCAGAGTCTTGCCGCGGTCGAGAAAGGCCAGCCCGGCCAGGCCACGGAGCTGGCGCTCTCCGCCTATCTGGACGGTGTCGAACCCATCGAGCCCACGCTGGCCACGCGAGACTCGGCGCTGATGGGGCGCATCGAAACCGCGATGGGCAGGTACCGCGCATTGCTCACCAGCAACGCAGCCATGCCGGAGTTGCTGGCCCAGGTGGACGTCATCCATGGCCTGTTCAAGGAAGCCGACGAACTGCTCGGCTCCAGCGCGGACGCGACCGCCGCCTACCTGGGCAGCCTGACCATCCTGGTGCGCGAAGGGCTGGAAGCGCTGCTGGTGGTGGTGGCCATGATTGCCTTCCTCCGCAAGGCCGAGCGCAACGACCTGCTGCGCTACGTGCATGCAGGCTGGGTCGGTGCGATGGTGCTGGGCGTCGTGACCTGGGGCGTCGCAACCTACTTCGTTGGCATCAGCGGCGCCAGCCGCGAGGTCACCGAGGGCTTGTCCTCGCTCTTTGCTGCCGTCGTGCTGCTGAGCGTCGGAATGTGGATGCACCAGAAGAGCATGGCCGGTGCCTGGCAGAAGTACATCCACGACAAGTTGTCCGCGGCGCTGAGCCGCAAGTCCGCATGGTTCATGTTCGGCTTGTCGTTCATCGCGGTCTATCGCGAGGTGTTCGAGACGATCCTGTTCTACGCCGCGCTGTGGGAGCAGGGAAATCACCAGTCCGTGCTGGGCGGACTGGCCAGTGGTGTTGCCATCCTGGGCATCGTCGCGTTGGCCCTGCTGCGTTTCAGTGCACGCCTGCCGATCGGCAAGTTCTTCTCCTGGAGTTCCGCGCTGGTCGCCGTGCTGGCAGTGGTCCTCACCGGGAAGGGCATCGCCGGCCTGCAAGAAGCGGGATGGCTCGGCGCGTCCTCATTCGACGGGCCGCGCATCGACCTGCTGGGCCTCCATCCGTCCCTGCAAGGTGTCATCGCCCAATTGCTGATGGCCGCGCTGGTGGTCGCCGGCTTCCTGTGGAACGCTCGCGCAGCTCGGGAGGCCGGCGCCAAGCCGGTGTAGGGAGCGAAGGAAACCAGTCACCCACACTGCTTGCAGGCAGGTTGTGCCGCTTCAGTCACAGGTTTGCTCGCCAACATCGCTACCCAGGGTTGATGAGAGACCCGACATCGCCAATTCCGGGCATCGCCGGAATCGAACTCCCACCCAAGATCTTCTGCCACTGGACGCGACAGTGGGCGCTACTCCAGGCCCCAGGCGTCACACCCCGCGCAGCACTCTCTCGAGGCGGCTGCGCACCTCGGCCGCGATCAGGGTGATCTCCGGGCGCCCGACCAGACCCAACACCGCGCCCGGGTCCATGACCTCGACCACCGTTGCGCCGGTGTCATTGGTGCGCACCACGACGTTGCAGGGCAGCAGGGCTCCGATCTGCGGCTCGGCCTCGAGGGCGCGTTGGGCGAACTGCGGGTTGCAGGCGCCGAGAATGCGGTACGGCGGCATTTCGAGCCCGAGTTTCTTCTTCATCGTCGCCGCGACATCAATCTCGGTCAGAACCCCAAACCCTTCCTTGGCGAGATCCGCTGTGACGCGCGCGATGGCCTCGTCATGCGTCAGCGACGTTGTCTTGCCGAATGCGAGATCCTGGAGTGTGAACTTGCGGGTGTTGCCGCAGTGGTACTCAAGCCGATGACATCGAACAACGCCACGGCCACTCGCACGCGGCTTCCTTCGCCTGCCCCCGAGGGTGAATGGGACGGGCGTCGTGGACGTGGACGTGACCATCGCCGTGATCGTGCCGGTTTGTGTTGCCGCCTTCGGTATGGGAATGGCTCATCGCAAGAATCTTCTTTGACCTTGCTTCCATTGAAAACCTTGTAGCCGGTGTAGAGTCAAGTCCCTCTCACCATCAGGAAACCTGAAAGCTTGGAGCCATGAAGATCGGAGCGCTGGCCGAGGCCACCGGAACACCCGTCGAGACGATCCGCTTCTACGAGCGCGAGGGACTGCTGCCGCCACCGGCCCGGGCGGACAACAACTACCGCGTCTACCTGCCGGCGCACGTGGAGCGGCTGGCCTTCATCCGGCAGTGCCGCAACCTGGACATGACGCTCGACGAGATCCGGGCCCTCATCGCACTGCGGGAATCGCCCGCGCAGGATTGCGGCGAGGTCAACGCTCTGCTCGACGAGCAGATCGGCCACGTGGCGCACCGCATTCGCGAACTACGGGCGCTGGAGAAGGATCTGAAGTCGCTGCGCGCGCGGTGCGCGTCGCCCCAAGCCTTGGCGGATTGCGGCATCCTCAACGGCCTCGACCGCGCCGCCGCCGCGCCAGCTGCCCCGGCGAAGCGGCGCCACGTTCACGGCGCTCACTGAGCCTGAGCTGGTGCGGGCACCGGACCAGATGACCGAACTGTCATCTGCCGGTTCCGAAACGGTTGCCACGCGATTTCTAGAGTCCGTGGTCATGCCATCGGGGCATGCGGCTGAGTGAAAGCCGATCACACCACCACGAGGAACTCATGCAATCACCTTCGTCATCCCTTCTCCGCCTGTCGGCCGTGCTGGTCGTGGCGGCCGCGCCTGCCTTCGGCTTCGCGGCTGGCGAGACCTTTATGAACGGCCAATCCATCTACGGCCAACCAGCCGCCGTGTCGAGCGCGGCTCGTGTCGTCGACCTGGCGCAGGCCCCGCGCCCGAACATCGCCTACGGCGAGACGGTCGCCTTCCGCGGCGACGCCGGACAGCAGTTCGCATGGACCTTCAATGGCCTGGACCGGCGTGGCGTCGACCTCGCCAAGATCGCGCCGCCGGGCTTCGGCGCGAAATCCGCCATCGCCTACGTCGGGCGCGATCCGTCCAACCGCCGCTGAGCGCGGTCCAACGCGCGCCCAAGCGCCGGCCGAGGTCGGCCGGCGCGGCGGACTTGACCCGGTAGTGGCTTCAGGGTTTGAAATTCGGCGGTCGCCGCCTGGTGCCACCCTGATCGAGTCATGTCCGACGCACCTTCTTCACTGCTGCGCAGCACGCCGCTGCTCGACACCCAACATCCCGACATCGAGCGGCTTGTCGCCAAACGGGGGTGGCGCGTGCTGCCGATGCACGAGCGGATCGGCGCGGTCTACGACTTCGTCCGCAATGAGATCGCATTCGGCTACAACGAGGCGGACGATCTGCCGGCATCCCGCGTGCTGGCCGACGGCCATGGGCAGTGCAACACCAAGGGCACGCTGCTGATGGCCTTGCTGCGCAGCGTCGGCGTGCCGTGCCGGTTCCACGGCCTCACCATCGACAAGGCGCTCCAGAAGGGCGCGATCACTGGGGTTGCGTATGTCCTCGCGCCGCAGCGCATCCTCCACAGCTGGGTGGAGGTCTGGTTCGAGGGGCGATGGGTCTGTCTTGAGGGATTCATCCTCGATGCGCAGTACCTTCGCAGCCTGCAACGCCGATTCCCCGGTGCGCGACGCTTCTGCGGTTTCGGCGCCGCCACCCGGGACCTGTCGGCGCCGGACGTCGAGTGGCGTGGCCAGGACACCTTCATCCAGAAAGAGGGCATCGTCGACGACTTCGGGACCTTCGACGATCCCGACGCGTTCTATGCCCGGCACGGCGCCAACCTGCGCGGTCCGAAGAGATGGCTGTTCGTGCACGCGGTCCGCCGCTGGATGAACGACAACGTGGCGCGCGTCCGCGCCGGGCAGTGGTGATGTCCTTCACGCCGCCGCTTGGCCTCGTATGCCAAGGGTCAACCCTGTAGCCGCTACACTCTGACTCCATGCGTCGTTGGCTTGCCATCCTGCTGCTGGTTCTGCTGCCCACCCAGATGTCCTGGGCGGCAGTGGCGGATTACTGTGCCCATGAAACGGGTGCGGCGGCGGACCATGTCGGGCACCACGATCACACCGATCACGGGCATGCGCCCGCAACGGTGGATGTTTCCGATCAGTCGGGTGCTGACGAAGGTGCCGCTTCGACGCCTGACGCGGATTGTGGCCATTGCCACGGGCAGTGCACTGGCATGCTGGCGTCGCTCGCCACCGCAACGCACGACCGCGCCACGTCGGCGCCGACTCCCGCCGGCGATGCCCCGTGCGCTGCCCACGCGGCAGCCCAACCTGAACGCCCTCAGTGGGCGCGCCTCGCCTGATCGGCGGGGCGGGTTCGTTCTCCTCCTGAACCTCGTCCGCGCCTGAGCGCGTTGCCGTAGCTCGCTCTCGGCAACCCGTTCGGGTCGGCGCGACCGCATGGGTCGCGGCTCGCCGGTCTCCCGTGTTCCCCTTCTCTCACACTGGAGCATCGGATGTATCCGAGAACACGAACAACAATCGGCGTGCGGCATGCCTTGCTTGCCGCCGCCCTGGCGGGGGCCGTTGCTGGCGCAGTGGCGCAGTCGCAGGCAGCCCCAGCGCCCGGCGGACCTGGAACGCCCGGCCTCAGGGAACTCTTCGAGGCCGCCTGGGCACGTCAACCCGAGGCGCTGGCGCTGCAGACCCGCCGAGAAGCCGCGCAGGCGCAGCGCCGTGCGGCCGAAGCCTGGACCCCGGAGCCTCCTGCGTTCGAGGCAAGTCACAAGACCGACCGCCTCACCCGCAACGATGGTGCCCGGGAACTCGAGGTCGGTCTCGCCGTGCCGCTGTGGCTTCCGGGCGAACGCCGCAGCAGCGGCGCGCTCGCGGAGGCCGAGGCAGCCGCCGTCGAAAGCCGCGCCCAGGCCGCCCGCGTTCGCCTGGCCGCGGTGGTCCGCGAAGCCTGGTGGGCGTGGCAGCGTGCCGGCCTCGATGTCGAGATTGCGCGCGGCCAGCTCGACAACGCACGCAAGCTCGCCGCTGACGTCTCGCGCCGCGCCAGGTCCGGTGAACTCGCCCGCGCCGACCAGCACCAGGCCGATGGCGCAGTGGCCGCGGCGGAGGCCGGATTAGCGCAGGCCGAGGCTGCGGCCACGGCGGCGCTGCAGCAGGTCAAGGCCCTGTCGGGGAGCGCGATCGGGATGACTCCCGCGGTGATTGCCACGGCAGAACCAGAGCCCGCTGCGACTGAGGCGGGCACCCATCCGGCGATCACGGAGCTGCAGGACCGCGCCAGCGCCGCCGAGCGCACCGCCGTGCTGGCTGCCACGCAGTCGCGTGCGAACCCCGAACTGACCCTGGCCACGACGCGCGACCGCGGGGCGTCCGGCGAGCGATACGGCCAGACGGTGACGCTGGCCGTGCGCATTCCGTTCGGTGGCGGCCCGAGACATGACAGCCGAGTGGCCAGCGCGCGTGCCGATGCCACCGAGGCCCAGGCCCAGCTTGCACTTGACCGCACGCGCTTGCAGTCCGAGCGCGACGCCGCCGTTGCAAGGGTCGGTGCGGCGCGGGCCCAGCTCGCGGCGGCCGAGCGCCGGGCAACGCTGGCACGCGAGACGCGCGGTTTCTTCGAAAAGTCGTTCCGGCTCGGCGAAACCGACCTGCCCACGCGCTTGCGCATCGAGTCCGAGGCCGCTGAGGCCGAGCGCCAGGCTGCGCGTGCGCGCATCGAACTCGCCGCGGCGATCTCCGCCTGGCGCCAGGCCCTGGGCCTGCTGCCGCAATGAGCCCTGGCATCGCGCACGTAACGAACACGCTCTAGCGAACCCATTCAGGAATCCCACCCCATGAAGTCCACCCACCCCTTGGCCGCGCTCAGTCTCGCGGCCTTCCTGCTCGGTGCCGGAATGCCAGCCGCTGCCGGCGACGGCCACGACCACGGTGACGCGGCACCGGCCGCTGCCGGCACGGCGCTGCCCCGCTTCGCAGCCGTCTCCGAGACCTTCGAGCTGGTCGGCGTGCTCGACGGCAAGCAGGTCACCCTGTACCTGGACCGCTTTGCCGACAACGCACCCGTGCGCGGCGCGAAGATCGAGCTCGAGATCGCGGGCGCGAAGTTCAGCGCCCAGGCCCACGGCGACGACGCCTACGAAGTGGTGCTGAAGGAAGCGCCGAAGCCCGGCGTGCTGCCGATCACCGCGACGGTGACGGCCGGCGCCGAGGTCGACCTGCTGGCCGGTGAACTCGATCTGCACGAGGCCCCGCACGCCGACGAAGCAGTCCACGAACACTCGTGGAAGGAGTACGCCGGCTGGGCCGTCGGCGGCCTGGCCGCGCTGGCCGTCCTGGTGCTCGGAGGCAGGCGCCTGATGGCGGCCCGCCAGCCGCAGACCGGAGGCGCAGCATGAAGCGCGCGATCACGAACCACCTCGCCAGGCTCGGCGTCGTGCTGGCCCTGGCGGCCGCGTGGCCGGCGCAGGCCGGCGAAGGGCACGACCATGGCGATGCGCCGGCCGCGCCGAGCGCCAACGGCCCACAGCGCCAGCCCGACGGCAGCGTCTTCTTGCCCAAGCCTGCGCAGCGCCAACTCGGCGTGCGCACGATGGTCACCAAGGAGGCCGAACTGCCGCGCTCGGTCGAGCTGAACGGCAAGGTGCTGATGGACCCGAACGCCGGCGGTAAGGTGCAGCCGCTGAACGCCGGGCGCATCGAGCCAGGCCCGCGCGGCCTGCCCAACCCGGGACAGGTGGTTCGCAAGGGCGACGTGCTGGCCTACGTGGTGCCGTCGACCGCACCCATCGAGAGATCGAATCAGTCCGCGCAGCTGGCCGAACTGCGTGCGGCCAAGTCGCTCGCCGACAAGCGCGTCGCGCGGCTGAAGGAACTGGCCGACACCGTGCCGCGCAAGGACATCGAGGCCGCCGAAAGCGAAGCGGCCAGCCTGGCCGAGCGCATCGCCGCGGTCGGCGGCGGGCTGGCGACACGCGAGGCGCTCGTCGCTCCCGTGTCGGGCGTGATCGCGTCGGCCCATGTGGTCGCCGGCCAGGTGGTCGATGCCCGCGAACTGCTGTTCGAGATCGTCGACCCGGGTCGCCTGCGCATCGAGGCACTGGCCTTCGATCCGGCGCTGGCCGCCAATGTCGGCAGTGCCACCCTGGCCGTCGGCGACCAGCGGGTGCCGCTGGAATTCGTCGGTGCGGCGCGCAGCCTGCGCGAACAGGCCCTGCCGCTGGGCTTCCGTGCCCGGGGCGTCGCACTCAACGGCCTGGCCGTCGGCCAGCCGGTCCGCGTCTTCGTGCAGACCCGGCAAAAGGTCAAGGGCATTGCGGTTCCGGTCGCCTCGCTGATGAAGAACCCGGCGAATCAGACCGTCGTGTGGGTCAAGACCGCACCGGAGCGCTTCGAACCCCGCGCCGTGACCACGGAAGCCCTGGACGGACTCAGCGTGGCGGTGACTGTCGGCTTGAAGCCCGGTGACCGCGTGGCCACGGGTGGCGCCACCTTGATCAACCAGGTGCGCTGACATGTTCAAGTGGCTACTCGACAACAGCCTGACGAACCGGCTGCTGGTGATCATCGCCAGCGTGGTGCTGATGGCCTATGGCGCGTTCACGCTGTCCCGAACGCCGGTGGACGTGTTCCCCGACCTCAACAAGCCGACCGTCACCATCATGACCGAGGCCGGCGGCATGGCCGCCGAGGAGGTGGAGCAGCTCATCACCTTCCCGCTGGAGACGACCATGAACGGGCTGCCCGGCGTGGAGTCGGTGCGCTCGACCTCGTCGGCCGGCCTGTCCTTCCTCTACGTCACCTTCGACTGGAGCACCGACATCTTCCGCGCCCGGCAGCTGGTGTCGGAGCGGCTGTCCTCGATGGAGGAAGGCATCGCTGAAGGCGTGGTGCCGCGCATGGGGCCGATCAGCTCGATCATGGGCGAGATCATGCAGATCGCCATTCCGGTCGATCCGCAGAAGATCAGCCCGATGGCCGTGCGCGAGTATGCCGACTGGGTGCTGCGGCCTCGCCTGCTGTCGGTGCCCGGCGTCGCGCAGGTCATCCCGATCGGCGGCGAGGTGCGGCAGTTCCAGGTGCAGCCGAACACCGCCCGCATGGCGGAACTCGGCATCTCGCACGACCAGCTCGAGTCGGCGCTCAAGGGCTACTCGGCCAATACCTCGGGCGGCTTCCTGGAACTCAACGGCCGCGAGTACCTGATCCGCAACCTCGGCCGCACCTCGCGGCTCGATGACCTGAAGAACCTCGCGCTGTCGGCGAAGAACGGCCAGCCCATCCTGCTGCGCCAGATCGCCGAGGTCACCTTCGCCGCGGCGCTCAAGCGCGGCGATGCGGGCTTCGAAGGCAAGCCGGCCGTCATCCTGGGCATCCAGAAGCAGCCAACGGCCGACACCATCGCGCTCACCAAGTCCATCGAGGACGCGCTGGTCGGGTTGAAGGCCTCGCTGCCGGCGGGCATGGAGGCACCGCGCGTGACCTTCCGGCAGGCCAGCTTCATCGAGGCCTCGATCACGACGCTGCAGGGCAAGCTGATCGGTGCCTCGATCTTCGTGGCGGTGATCCTCTTCTTCTTCCTGGGAACGTTGCGGCCGACCGTCATCGCGCTGACGGCCATCCCGGTCTCGATCTTCATCACCGCGCTGGTCTTCAAGTACTTCGGCCTGTCGATCAACACCATGACGCTGGGCGGCCTGGCCATCGCGATCGGCGGCCTGGTCGACGACGCGGTGGTCGGCGTCGAGAACGTGCTGCGGCGGCTGAAGGCAGATCGGGCGAACCATCCGCACAGCCGGCTGCATCCGATCGAGATCGTCGCGCACGCCACGATGGAGGTGCGCTCGGCCATCCTGTACGCCACGGTCATCATCGTGCTGGTCTTCATCCCGCTGTTCGCGCTGCCGGGGCTGGAAGGCAAGCTGTTCGTGCCGCTG
The DNA here is from genome assembly GCF_001293525.1 of Pseudideonella sakaiensis. GTDB lineage: Bacteria > Pseudomonadota > Gammaproteobacteria > Burkholderiales > Burkholderiaceae_C > Ideonella_A > Ideonella_A sakaiensis. The sequence continues at coordinate 225,731 of NZ_BBYR01000006.1, forward strand.
GGCATCGCCTTCATCGTCTCGACGCTCGCCTCGCTGATCGTGTCGGTGACGGTGACGCCCGTGCTCAGCTTCTACCTGCTGCCGCGGATGAAGAACCTGGACCACGGCGACACCAAGGTCCTGGCCTGGCTGAAGGCACGCTACCGCAGCAGCCTTCAAGGTGTGCTGGACCGGCCCAGGGCCGCGATGGTGGCCGCGGGCGCGGCCGTGCTGGTGGCCGCGGCCGCAGTGCCGTTCTTCCCGACGACCTTCCTGCCGCCGTTCAACGAAGGCACGCTGCTGATCGGCCTGCGGCTGAACCCGGGCGTGACGCTGAGCGAAACCTCGGCGCTGGCACGTCAGGCGGAAGTGCTCATCAAGCAGGTGCCCGAAGTGACGCACGTCGGAAGGCGCAGTGGGCGGGCCGAGCTCGACGAGCACGCCGAGGGCGTGCACGTCAGCGAACTCGACGTGGGCCTCAAGCCCACGGCCGAGCTCACGCGCAGCATGGACGAGATCAAGGCCGACATCCGCAAGCGGCTGGTGAACCTGCCGGCCGCGCTGGAGATCGGCCAGCCCATCTCGCACCGCATCGACCACATGCTTTCGGGCGTTCGCTCGCAGATCGCGATCAAGATCTTCGGCGAGGATCTCGACGCGCTGCGTGGCCAGGCCGATGCGCTGCGAGCGAAGCTGGCCACCATCCCAGGGATCGCCGACCTGCAGATCGAGAAGCAGGTGCTGGCGCCGCAGATCAAGGTGCGCGTCGACTACGCCGCGGCGGCCCAGTACGGCGTGCCGGCGCCGCAGGTGCTGTCGGCGCTGCAGGCCCTCGTCGAGGGCGAGAAGGTCACGCAGATCGTCGAGGGCGGCCGACGGTTCGCGCTGGTGGTGCGGCTGCCGGAATCGGCGCGATCGGTCGAGGGCCTGGGCCAGATCCTGATCGAGACGCCCAACGGCCGCATCCCGCTGTCGAAGATCGCGACGATCGAGGACGGCGACGGTCCCAACCAGATCAGCCGCGACGATGGCAAGCGACGCATCGTGTTGTCGGCCAACGCCTCCGGCCGCGCGCTGTCGGAGATCGTGGCCGACATCCGCAAGGTCGTGGCCGAGACCAAGTTGCCCGAGGGCTACTTCATCACCCTGGGCGGCCAGTTCCAGGCGCAGGAGGAGGCCTCGCGCCTGGTCGGCCTGCTGTCCATCGTGTCGCTGGCGCTGATGTTCGTGGTGCTGTACAGCCGCTACAAGTCGGCGGCGCTGTCGGCGCTGATCATGGTGAACATCCCGCTCGCGCTGGTCGGTGCCGTGATCGGGCTGTGGCTGTCGGGCCAGCCGCTCAGCGTCGCGGCGCTCGTCGGCTTCATCACGCTGGCGGGCATCTCGGTGCGCAACGGCATCCTGAAGGTCAGCCACTACATCAACCTGATGCGCTTCGAGGGCGAGGCCTTCGACCAGAAGATGATCCTGCGCGGCTCGCTGGAGCGGCTCAGCCCCGTGCTGATGACCGCCCTGGTCACCGCGTTTGCGCTGGCACCGCTGCTGTTCGAGGCCGAGCAACCCGGCACCGAGGTGCTTCACCCGGTGGCCGTGGTGATCTTCTCCGGCCTGATCAGCTCGACCCTGCTCGACACCTTCCTGACGCCCGCGATGTTCTGGCTCTTCGGGCGCAAGCCGGCCGAAGCGCTAATGGACGACAAGGACGCCGAGGCGCTTTGACCCGTTTCCCGTTGACACCACCCCCTGAAAGGACTCCCATGAAGACGCACGCCCTGCTCGCCTCCATCGCCCTCGCTGTGGCGGTCCCCGCGTTCGCCGCCGGCGACAAGCACGACCATGCCCACGAGCACAAGCCGCTGCATGGTGGCGTCGTGGTCGAGGTCAAGGACATGGACTACGAACTCGTCGCCAAGCCGACCACGATCCAGCTGTTCCTCCGCGACCACGGCAAGGCCGCCGACGTGTCAAAGGCCAGCGCCAAGGTCACGCTGCTGACCGGCACCGAGAAGCAGGAGGTCGAACTCAAGCCGGCCGGCGACAAGCTCGAGGCCACCGGCAGCTTCAAGGTCGGCCCCGGCACCAAGGCAGTTGCCTTGGTGACGGTGGCGGGCAAGCCCGCCACTGCGCGCTTCACGCTGAAGTGATGGCCATGGACAAGCAACGAACGATCATCGCGGCCACACTGGGGGCGGCCGTGCTGCTGGCCGGCTGCGCCACGCCGCGCCCACCCGACCCCACAGCCGAGGTCCCACACTGCTACAAGACCAACAAGGGCCGGGTGATTGCCTGCACCCCGGTGGCGGCGCCCAGCCTGAACGCGGATGCCGAGGCCAAGCGCTTCGTGCCCGACCCCAATGCGTTGACCGTCTACGTCGTGCGGCGCAACTGGGGAGACGGCCGCAACTTCGTGAAGGTCTACCCCGATGGCGGCGCCGGCGTCGACACGCTGCCCGACACCATGGTCCGGTTGAAGTTCAAGCCCGGCAGCCACAGCGTCGCCTTCGAGTTCGACGGCAAGCGCCAGAGCACGACGGCGGCGGGCCAGGCCGGCGAGATCCGCTTCGTCCGCATCGACGGCACGGTGTGGGCCTGGAAGAGCACCTACGAGTGGGTGGCCGAGTCCGAGGCGGCGACCCGGGAGCGAGCGCTCAAGGCCCGGCTCGTGGCCGACGTGGTGGTTCGCTGAGGCCGATGACGCATCAGCCCGAGGGCCGCACGCCGTGGCCCTGCGTTTCGTTGAACGAGGGGGTTTCGACCGCGCGAGGCGGGCAGCATCCGGTTCCGGGGGCGCGTGCCGGGTCCTCGCCCGGCACGGCCAGGTCCTCCAGGATGGTGCAGTCCACCGCGGCACCGCCCGCACAGGCGACATTGCAGCCGCACACGATGGCGCTCAACGAAGTCTCCAGTGCCTTGAGTTCGTCGAGCTTCCTGCGCACCTGCTGCAGATGGGACGCGGCGATGTCCCGCACCTCCACGCATGGGCGGTCCGGCTCGTCGACCAGGCCGACGAGCTCTCGCACCTGGTCGATCGAGAAGCCGAAGTCGCGACAGCGCCGGATGAAGACAAGGCGCCGCACGGTCGCCTCGTCGTAGCTTCGCTGCCCCGACGCAGTCCGCGAGGCGGCGGGCAGCAGCCCGATCTCCTCGTAGTACCGAACGGTTGGCACCGTGGCCCCGGTGCGGCGAGCCACCAGGCCGATGGACAGACGTGCGCTCATGCCGGCATCGTAGGTCACCCACACGCCCCGGGATTGCAGCCGCAGCTCTTTCGAGGTGATGACCCCACCACCTGCGGAAGTTCCTGCCCCAGCTGGCATTGCGCGGGAACCGAGGGATCGTCCGGACCAGGTGTGCGGTTCCGTCGCCGCCTGCGGACCCAACACGTACCCGCACCGCCCACACCGGCCAGGACGAGCAGACCCGTCGCGAACGGCGCGAACTCGTCGGCGCACGCCAGCAGCGCCGAGCCCGCTGCCGCCAGGGCCGCCGTGCCGGCGGTCAGCACAGCGAGGCCGCCGACGAGAGGTATCGCGCAGCAAGCGGCGCACGCGGCGCCAACGCCAAGAACAGCCTTCCAAGGTCTCATCCGACGGTCTCCAATGCCCGGGCAAGCCGCCCACATTGCGAAGGTAGGACCTCAAGCCGCCTGAGGGTCAAGCCGCCATCGACAATCGGCGCATGGATGCGTTCAAGACCTTTCTCCTGTTCGTCGTCACCGCCGTGGCAGAGATCGTGGGCTGCTACCTGCCCTACCTCTGGCTCAAGCAGGGGCGCTCGGCCTGGCTGCTCCTGCCGGCAGCCGCGAGCCTCGCGCTGTTCGCCTGGCTGTTGACGCTTCACCCGACCGCGGCGGGACGGGTCTACGCTGCCTACGGCGGGGTCTACGTTGGCGTGGCGCTGATGTGGCTGATGCTGGTCGACAAGGTGAGACCGACGACGACCGACTGGATCGGTGTCGCGGTCAGTCTGGCAGGCATGGCCATCATCATGTTCGGGCCCCGTTCCGATTCATAGCTCGGCCCGGCCGGCGACCAGCTGGCAAGAGAACTCGACGGCCCCCCACGAGGAAGACATCCGGCACGTTGGCCAGCATCTATCCGAGGGTCGAGCCCGATGAAGCCGAATTGCACCCATGCAGCGCTGCGGCCGCGAAGAACAGGTTCGACTCGGCGGCAGCGCCAGCGTTGGCGAGATTCCTACTTGCCCGCGGGCGGAGGTGGCGGCGTCATCCATTGCTGACGCTGCATCATGTGGTCCATCATCATCTGCTGCATGCCCATGTACTGGTCCATCATGTACTGGCGCTGCTTCATCTGCTCGGGCGTGAGCCTGGAGTAGTGGCCGTGCATGCCGCCCCAACCCATCATTCCCGGGCCGCCCATCATGCCGGACCCGCCCATCATCCCGGGGCCATGCATCATCCCTTGACCGCCCATCATGCCGGGACCCCACATCCCGTGCATCGCGCCCATGGCGTTCTGCATGGACTGGTAGTGATCCTGCAGGAGCTTCAGCCGCTCCAGGGGATCCTGCGTCTTGCGCAGGCGATCCATCTGCTCCTGCATCCGCTGCATGTGAACCTGCGCTTCGGCCAGGCGCTGGTCGAAGGTCTTCACGTCGGGCACCACCGATGACTGGGGCGGCTTCGCCGTCTGTGCCTGCGCGGCCCACGGGACCGCCGTGAGCATGGCTGCCGTGATCACGGCCACAAGTTGGTCCTTCATTGCAGTCTCCTTTTCGGCTCAGAGCCGAGCCGACACAGGCGAACCAGCCTACGCTTGAGCTGCCATGAACGATTGACCTTGCGCAAGCGCGACCCCTCTATGCGACGGACCGCCCACCGTCACTCGATGACGCCTCGCGTCAGGCCGGACCTCGAAGTCGATCGCAGGAGCGTCGCATCAGCGGGAAAGTTGCGGGCAGGCCCCTTGCTCAAGCCCCTGTCCACGATGAACGCCCTGGCCGCCTCCTTGCGCCGCAGGCGCCGTCATCGTGCGGTCTCGCGTTTGAGCTCGATCACGGTGGCCTTTCCCTTGACCATCTCGGCCTGGAAGCTCACCTTGTCGCCCACCTTCAGGCCATCGAGCATCCGCGGGTCGGCGACATCGAAGCCCATGGTCATCGGCGGCATGGCCAGGTTGGGTATGTCGCCGTGGCGCAGCACGACGAGGCCCTTGGCCACATCGACCTTTCGGACCTCGCCCTGGACGAGCGGCATTGCGGGCATCGACGCGGCGGCAGGCGGGCGCGGCGTTCCCTGCGCCGCGGCAGGGCCGACAACCAAGCCCAGCGCGACGGCGAGAAAGAGGACAGGAGTCTTGTGCATGAGAAGTTCTCCTAGCGGGTGGGTTGAGCCATCGGTAGCGCGGCGGGTCCGTCCGCGATGAACCGGCGCAACCGCCGCCGGTGGATCAGGTACCACGCGGCCGGCACGACCAGCATGCTCAGCAGCGGGGCGGTGACCATGCCGCCCACCATCGGCGCGGCGATGCGCGCCATGATCTCTGAGCCCGTGCCGTGGCCCCACATCATCGGCACCAGGCCGGCCATGACGATGGCCACCGTCATCGCCTTCGGTCGCACGCGCAACACCGCGCCCTCGCGGATGGCGGCGAGCAAAGTGTCCTCGTCGTCCGGCTCGCCGGCCGCCAGCCGGCGCTTCAGCGCGTTCTCGAGGTAGACCAGCATCACCACGCCGAACTCGGCAGCCACCCCGGCCAGCGCGATGAAGCCCACCGCCGTGGCGACGGAAATCGAGTGCCCGAGCAGCCAGACCAGCCAGAACCCGCCCACGAGCGAGAACGGCACCGCCGCCATCACCAGCACGGCGTCGGTCGTGTTGCGGAACAGCAGGTACAGCAGCACGAAGATGACCGCCAGCGTCGCCGGCACCACCACCTTCATGCGCTGAGTCGCACGCTCCAGGTACTCGAACTGCCCGGACCACGAGATCGCATTGCCGGCCGGCATCGCGACCTCGCGGGACACGACGGCCTGCATGTCGTGCACGACCGAGCGCAGATCCCGGCCCCGGACATCCACGTAGACCCAGCCGGACAGGCGGGCGTTCTCGCTGCGCAGCATCGGAGGCCCCTCCTCCAGCCGCACCCTCGCGACATCCTGCAGCAGCAGCTGCGCGCCCCTGTCGGTCACGAACGGCAGCGTGCGCAGCCGCTCGAGCGAGTCCCGGATCTCGCGCGGATAGCGCACGTTGATCGGGAACCGCTCGCGACCGCTGACGACCTCGCCGACGTTCTCACCGCCGATGGCAGTCGCGACGATGGCCTGCACGTCGGCCACCGACAGGCCGTAGCGTGCGGCCGCCGCCCGGTCCACGTCGACGTCGATGTAGCGGCCACCGGTCAGCCGCTCGGCGAGCGCCGATGAGACGCCGGGCACCTCCTTCACCACCGACTCGATCCGCGTCGCCAGCCGGTCGATGGTGGCAAGGTCGGTCCCCGCCACCTTGATGCCCACCGGGCTCTTGATTCCGGTCGCCAGCATGTCGATGCGGTTGCGGATCGGCGGCACCCAGATGTTGGACAGGCCCGGCACCTTCACCGCGCTGTCGAGTTCCTCGACCAGCTTGTCGGGCGTCATGCCAGGCCGCCACTGCTCACGCGGCTTGAACTGGATGGTGGTCTCGAACATCTCCAGCGGCGCCGGGTCGGTGGCGCTGTCGGCACGGCCGGCCTTGCCGAACACGCGTTCGACTTCGGGCACGGTCTTGATGAGCCGGTCGGTCTGCTGCAGCAGCTCCGTGGCCTTCGAGACCGACAAGCCGGGCAGCGCCGACGGCATGTACAGCAGGTCCCCTTCGTCCAGCGGCGGCATGAACTCGCCGCCCAGGCGCATCGCCGGGAGCGCCGTCAGCGCGAGCACGACGGCTGCGATCACGAGCGTGGCCACGGGGAAGCGGAGCACCGCCTCCAGCGCCGGGCGGTACAGCCGCATCAGAAGCCGATTCAGCGGGTTGGCGGCTTCATGCGGGATGCGCCCGCGCGCCAGCAGCCCCATCAGCACCGGCACCAGCGTGACCGAGAGCGCTGCGGCGGCGGCCATCGTGTACGTCTTCGTGAACGCCAGCGGGGAGAACAGCCGCCCCTCCTGGGCTTCGAGTGTGAACACCGGCAGGAACGACAGCGTGATGACCAGCAGCGAGAAGAAGAGCGCCGGTCCGACCTCGACCGAGGCCTCGGTGACCAGGGCCCATCGCTCCTGAACCGTTGGCAGTCGCCCTTGCTGCTGCTCGAACGCCTCGATGTGCTTGTGCGCCGCCTCCAGCAGCACCACCACCCCGTCCAGCGCCGCGCCGCACGCGAGCGCGATGCCGGCCAGGCTGAGGATGTTCGCGTTCAGGCCCTGGGCGTGCATCACGATGAACGCGATGCCGACGGCGATCGGCAGCGAGACGACGGCGACCAGCGCCGAGCGCAGGTGGAACAGGAACACAGCGCACACCAGCGCCACCGCGATGAACTCCTCGGTGAGCTTGAGCTTGAGGTTGTCGATCGAGCGGTCGATGAGCTTCGAACGGTCGTAGGTCTCGATCACCTCCACGCCGGCCGGCAGGCTCGGCTTCAGCTGCGCGAACCGGGTCTTGATGCCGTCGATGGTCGCCCGTGCGTTCTTGCCGGATCGCATCACCACCACGCCGCCGGCCACTTCGCCCTCGCCATCCAGTTCGGCAATGCCCCGCCGCATCTCCGGCCCCACCTGCACGAAGGCCACGTCGCGCAGCAGCACCGGCGTGGCGCCCGAGAGGGCGACCGGGATGCCCCGGAAGTCGTCGAGCGACTTGAGGAAGCCGCTGGAGCGCACCATGTACTCGGCCTCGGCCAGTTCGACCACGGAACCGCCCGAGGACTGGTTGGCCTTGCGAAGTGCGTCCATCACCATGCCCTGCGTGACCCCGAGCTGGCGCATCCGGTCCGGGTCGAGCACCACCTGGAACTGGCGCACCATGCCGCCGATGCTGGCCACCTCGGCCACGTCGGGAACGGTCTTCAGCTCGAACCTGAGGAACCAGTCGTTGAGCGCCCTCAGCTGCCCGATGTCGGTCTTGCCGGTGCGGTCGACGAGTGCGTACTCGTAGACCCAGCCCACGCCGGTGGCGTCGGGCCCGAGCGCCGCGGTGGCGCCCGCCGGGAGACGGCTCTGCACGTGGTTTAGGTACTCGACCACGCGCGAGCGGGCCCAGTACGGATCGGTCTTGTCGTCGAAGAGGATGTAGACGAAGGAATCGCCGAAGAAGGAGTAGCCCCGCACCGTCTTCGCGCCCGGCACGCTGAGCATGGTCGTCGTCAGCGGATAGGTGACCAGGTCCTCGACCACCTGCGGCGGTTTGCCCGGGTAGCTGGTGCGCACGATGACCTGGGTGTCGGACAGGTCGGGCAGCGCGTCCACCGGCGTGTTCGCCACCGAGAACAGCGAGGCGGCGACAACAAAGGCGGTCGCGATCAGCACCAGGACGCGGTTGGCGATCGACCAGCGGATCAGCGCGGCGATCACTTGGAGCCTCCCATCCGGTGCACCGACACCAGCTCGTATTCGTCGCCCTTCTTCTTGAACTCGAAGTGCACGGTGTCGCCGACCTTCACGTCCGCGAAGGCCGTCGGGCTTGGCTTGTTGAATGGCATCGTCATCGGCGGCCACTTGAGCTCGGCAATGGCGCCGTGCGTGATGGTGATGCTGTCGGCGTCGATGCCGTCCACCTTGCCCTGCGTCGAGTAGCTCGTCGGCGCGGCGGCCGAAGCCGGTGCCGATGCAGGCGACGCCACCGCAAGGCTGCCGAGCACCGAGCGAAGACGGGCTTCCGAGTCGACGAGGAACTGCCCGCTGGCCACCACCTGTTCGCCTTCCCTGAGTCCCTCCAGCACTTCGAACTGGTCCCCCAGGTCGACGCCCAGCTTCACCTCGCGCGGCTCGAAGGAACCGTTGGCCTGGCGAACGATGGCCACCGCGCGCGTCCCGGTGCGGATCACCGCCTCGGCAGGCACCACGAGCCGGGAAGCCGCCGGTCCTGCGATCTGCAGGCGGAGCAGCATCCCTGGCACCAGCCGACCGGCCCTGTTGTCGACCTCGAACCGGGCCTGCAGCGTGCGGGTCGTGGCGCTCACCTGGGGCAGGATCTCCTGCATCGTGCCGGTGAACGTCTGGCTCGGGTCGGCCTGCAGCACGGCCGTCACCTTCTGGCCGCGCGTGAGCCGCACGGCCTGCGCTTCCGGCACCTCGGCCACGGCCCAGACGCGTTCGAGGCCGGCGATGCGGAACAGCGTCATGCCCGGCGACACCGCCACGCCTTCACGCACGCCGAGCTCGGCGATGACACCACCGACCGGCGCGGTCAGCGTGTAGCGCGCCTGCGGCACGCCGCCCTCCTCGGCCTGGCGCAGTAGGTCTGCGGGGATGGACATCGCGCGCGTGCGCTCGCGTGCCGCAGCGATCAGCTCGGCCGATGCCCCGGCGCGCTGGAGCGCCACGATCTCGTTCAAGGGCCCGAGCCACTCCGGTGCGAAGACCGTGCCGAGCACCTGCCCCTTGGCCACCCGCTCCATCGGCGCGCGAACGGCGAGACGCTCCAGATAGCCCGCCGTGCGGGTCTGGACGGCGACGGTCAGGCGCTCGTCGAACTGCACGGCGCCGACGGCATCGAAGGAAGAGCTGACCTCCACCTTCTTCGCCACGGCGGTGCGGATGCCCAGGTTCTGCTGCACCTGCGGGCTGACCTTGACGCCAGAGTCGCTCGCCTCGTCGGCATAGACCGGCTGCAGTTGCATGTCCATGAACGGCGACTTGCCCGGCTTGTCGAAGCGCTGGCCCGGCACCATCGGGTCGTGCCAGTAGAGGATCTTGCGTTCGCCGGCGCTAGACGCCGCAGCGCCCGGTGAGGTGGCCTGGGCCGAGCCATGCGAGCCCGACGTCGCGCGACCGAGGTAGAACGCTCCGCCGCCGACCAGAAGCGCCGCGGCCACGGCAATGACGGAAAGCTGGACGCGGCTCATTGCAGGGCTCCCAGGGCAATCGGCTTGAAGACGAGCTGGGCCTGCACCTTCGCGAGGTCTCGCCTCAGGTTGAGGACCTTGCGCTGCGCCTCGACCTCCGCGTGGCGCGCTTCGAACAGCATCACGAGGCTCGCCCGGTTCGAGCGGTAGGCCGCGAGCGTGGCGGCGGTGCGCTGCTTCAGCGGCTCGACGACTGCGGCCTGCAGGCGGTCGATGCGTTCCTGCAGGCGGCGGGCATCGTTCGCCAGCGCTGCGTACTCGCCCGCGGCGGCACGCCGGGCCTCTTCGGCGTCGGCCTCGGCCTTGTCCACCAGCGCCCGCTTCGCGGCGGTCTCCCGGTCCTGGCGCGCATCGGGTGCGATTGGCAGCGGGATGCTGACGCCGAGGGATACCAGGTCCGGCCGACCCACCCGCTGGCCATACGAGACCTCGTAGCTCCAGTTGGGCTTGCGGTTGAGGCGCGCAACCTCGACCTCCTGGCGGGCCACGTCGATCTCTCGTTGCCGTGCGACCACCAAGGGGTGTGCGGCAACGAAGCCCTCTTGCGACGGTGCGACCGCGAGCCGCGGCTCTGACAGTTCGTCTCCCGTCACACCGGTCCAGCGCTGCAGCGTGGCCATGAAACCACCCTTCTGCTGCAGCAGCTCCGCGGACTCGTCCTCGGCGGCGCCCAGCGCGCTCGCCAGGCCGAGCACCTCGGCACTGCTGCCCGACACGGTGGCCAGACGGCCCTTGCCCGCCTCCAGTTCCTCCCGAGCATGCCGCTCGTTCAGCGCGGTAAGCTGGGCCGCTTCTCCGGCGTAGTAGGCCTCGATGTACGCCAACGCGGATTGCAGGCGCGCATCGGCGGCGGCGACCCGTTCCATCACCGTTTCGCGCCCGGCCATCGCCTGTGCCGCCGCTTCGCGTGCAGCGCGTTTCTCGACGGAGACCCACTCCTGCGCGAGGCCGATGCGCTTCATCGTCATGTCCTCGGCGTTCGTGCTGAACCGGCTGCGGCCGGTCGCCGGCAGGTTGTCGATGCCCAGCGTGAGCATCGGGTCGGGCTGCTGGCCGGCAGCCCGCGCCATCTGCGCGGCGCTCATCGCGCTCGCGCGCGCGGATTGCGTCATCTGTGAACGCTGGACGGCCAGTTCGACCGCCTGCTCCAGGGTGAGCGGCGCGGCGACGGCGCCGAGCGCCGGAAGCCAGGCGGCAGCCATGACGGCTGCACGCAGGATGGGGGTGGACATGGGTCACTCCGAGGACGAACCGAAGGCAGCTGGCGAGCGGACACGCCGCGCCAGCCCCGGTCAATCGACGGAGCTGATCAGACCCGGAGTCTGAGCGTGGACAGGAAGATGGGGTCCGGAGGCGGTTGCGCCTCGGAGGTGGCAGTCGGGGGGACGGCGCGCAGCGCATGGGCCTCGAGCACCAGCGGCAGTTCGAGCACCTGCACCACTGCCGGCTGTGCTGCCGCCGGCAGCTTGACCGCCTCGAAGGTATTCGCCGGGTCGGCGGAGTGCTGGTTGCACAGGACCGGCTGGTCGGGATCCATGCCCTCGCAGGGCTGGCCGGCTTCCATCTTGGCGGCCATCGCCTCGGCGTTCGCCTGCTGCGGGCAGACGTACATCGCCAGCACCAGCTGAGAAAGCATCAGCGACAGCGCTACGAAGAGCGCTGTGGCGAGGCGAACGTGGCGGCGGCGCAGCATGTGTCAAGGAGAGTGTAGTGCGGCTGAGTGGATTGCTTGGTCGCCCCGAGTTCGTCGCTTCCAGCTGAAGAACGCTTTCAGCGTTGTGGAATCGTTGCCCTACCCCGCTACCCCATCACCCGCAAAGTGTTGCCGCCAATTTATCGCCTACCAAATGACGTCCTGATAAGAACACTTCTCAGGACATCCCCCACCGCGATGCGTTGACTGTCAATCACGTAGAACATCCTTCCACGGACATCGCCTCCAGGTCGATCAACGCATCCGCCATCCCCGTCAGCTCCGGCGTCTGCGACACAAAGAACTCTCGCGCGTAGCCACCCAGTTCCAGCACCCGCCGCTTCATCGCCATGAACATGCGCTTGCGTTCCGGGTCCAGCGGTCCATCGGTCTCGTCGGAGAACAGGGTGTCGTAGCGCCGGCCGGTGTTCTGCGCCAGGTACAGCGCCACGGCCCGCACCAGGCACTCGTTGATCCAGACCCGTTCGCCTCCGCTCATCGCCGTGGCGCTCTTGTCCTCGCCCGACTCTGCGTCGTAGACGCGGATGTCGAAGCCCTCGCGCTGCTCGCCATTGGCCGTCTCCTGCAAGGTCTCGATTGCCACCGTGAAGCGCGGGCCATAGCAGGCCAGCAGCAGGTCGTTTACCAGGCCGGACAAGGTCGGCCCCGCATCGTCGATGGCCAGCGCGATCAGGCCATCGTTGCCCATGCAGCGGGCGAACAGCAGCCAGTTGGCGAGTTCCTGCTCCACCCGTGTCGTGCGGGCCGCGGCTGCGTCGCGCCGCCGGCCATGCTCCTCCATCTGGGTCGACAGGGCGGCAAGCGCTTGCGCGTCGCGGACGGCAGCCAGATGCGAGCGCTCCGCCTCATCCAGGACACCTTGCCAGCGATCCACCTGGGCTAGAGCGTGTGCGAGCCGCGCTGCATCCGGCGGTGACGGCAGTGCATCGATCGCAGTCTGGAGTCGCTGGATGGCCGCCCGTGTTTGAGCTTCCAGCAGCGAGACACGCTCGGCAACGCGCATCCGGCTGGCGATGATCTGCTTACGCTCGGCCGCTTCGGAGTCGGTGTCGATCGCGATGTCCGCCCCGGCCGACGGGTCTGGAGCGGAGGGAAGAGCGGCGAGTTCGTCCTCCGCTTCGACAAGACCCGCGCGCGCCTGGCGCATCTCCGCCTCGCGCGCAGCCATGGCGGCTGAGGCCGTCTGACGGGCCAGGGCTCGCCTCGACTGGCACTCGGCCCGGCACAGGCTCTGCGGTGCGCCGACGTTGAGGCTCACCGCCTCTTGCAGGGCTTGCAGTTCACGCCGAAGACTGTCCCGCTCCGCAGCGAGTTGACGGATGCGCTGCTGGGCGCTCGGCGCCAGCGCGGCCGCTTCGCGTGCGTCCGACAGCAGGGTGCATTGGCCCTGCATGGGCATGCCGCTGCACGGCACGCGGTTACTCAGGGCCAGTCGGCGACTCAGGTCCTCCGCCTGGAGCGCGGCCTGGCCCGCCTCGCGCTCGAGCGATGCCAGCCGCTGCCCGAGCCCTGCGACGGCATCGCGACGACGCGCAAGGTCCTGGACGGCATCGCGAAGCGCCAGCACGCGGTCCTCGCGGCGACGCACCGCCTCTGTCGCCAGCGGCAGACGGCGGCCGGCTCGAGCCACCGCGCCCTCGTCCGCCAGCACCCGATGCAGGGACCGGATGCGGGCCTCCAGTCGTTCGCGCTGCGCCCTGGCCTGCGCGACACGCTGCGCCACACGACCTTCGAGCCGTGCGAGTTGCTCCGTTGCCTCCCGGTCCTGCGTGCGCAGGTCCTGCAGGGTGCGATCACCCTCGGCACGGGCGCCCGCCAGTTCCTCCACCAACTGCGCTCGCCGGCTCTCGATGGCCTTCGCCTGCTCCTGCAGGGCCATCAATGACGCCTCGTGCGTTCGCGCAGCTTCCAGTTCTTCATGGGCTGCCTGCCGGCTGGCGTGCGCCGCCTTGACCCTCTCGTCCGCGCCGTGCCATCGACGGGCGTCATCCTCCAATCGCTGGCGCTCGGCATCGAACGCGGCTCCCTCGGCGCGCAACGCCGCCAGCGCCGCCTTCAGCTGCCGCGCCGTCTCGCCGGCCTTCTGACCGAGCGCGCGGATGTCCTCCTGCCCCAGCAGATCGGCCAGCAGGGCCTTGATTTCGCCGTTGCGGTAGGTGCTGAGCTGCCGCTTCCCTTGCGCCGAGAAGACCGAGGTGAAGAAGGTGTCCGCCGGCCCGCAGATGGCCTCGACGCATCGCGCATAGGTCTCGACCTTGCCGTCGGAGACGGTACCGTCTGGCAGCGCGGCGGGAGACCACGTGCCGGCGTCATCCAGCGTCAGCAGGTAGGCCTCGGTCCTGCGGCGGCTCCCGGTGCGGCCGTTCATGCGGATGATCACCTGCGAGCGGTAGCAGCGCCCGGCGTGCGCCCAGTGCAGGTCCTTCTCGTTCTCGGGCAGACAGACCTGGTCGTAGTACGAGAATCCGCCCGGTCCGGCCTGCGCCGCCCGCGACGGCATGGTCAGGTAGGGATGTTAGGTTGCATTCGCGCGTGTCAACGCGATTGCCTCCTGAGCCATCACTGCCTAAAGTGACCACAGCCCGAGCAGCCCCAGCCTCTTTCAGAGGCGAGTAGCCCGGCGCGTCCCGCGTTTTCAGCAACTCCCATGAAGGGGTTCGCGGCATGGTTGCGCGCCGATCACGCAGATCGTTCAGTGCCTCGACGTTGACACGGCTTCGCCAGATGCCGGCCAGCGACGCGCTCGCGCTGCTGGCCGATCACGTCAAGCCCGACCCCACGTACCAGCCGCTCAAGGCCGAGCACAGCCTGCGCTGGCATGCCAGTACCGCGCGCGGTGAGTTCGAGATCCTGACCACCGGCGTCAAGTGGTACGACACGCGCGCTCGCGCCGGCGGTGGCGGCGCCATCGACTTGGCGATGCACCTGCTCGACATGTCGTTCGTCGAGGCTGTCAAGCATCTGACCGCGAGGTAGATCGCGATGGTGACGATCCTTCGCAAGGCCTCATTGCCGAATCCCGCCGACGTTGCCACGCGCTTGGCGCCGATGGCAGCGAAGGCGTTGACGCTTTCGCTTCGCGAGCCGCGTCCCGCCGGGTTCCCGCTTCTCTTCACCAAGCACTGGCAACTGATCGAACCGGCAGTCGCCTATCTGCACGAGCACTCGATCCAGCGCGCGCACACCCCGGACACGCTCCGAACCTACGCCGAGATCCTCTACGACTGGTTCGAGACGCTCGAGCAGAACGATATCGCGTGGAACAGCGCGGACGCCGTCGACCTGGTCGCCTATCGCAACCGCATGATGACGCAGCCGAGCTCTCATACGGGCCGCCCCTACTGCACCACGACGATCAACCATCGAGTCCGCGGCGTCCTCAGGTTCTATGCCTGGGCTGTCCGGACGCACTGGCTGAGCGAGTCGCCACTGGCAGACAAGGCTGGTGACTTCGGCGTCGCGAGACGTCACCGTTCGACTCGCATGCGGTATGCACCGGACGGGGCCCGCAACCTGTTCGTACTGCGGCAGCACGAACCGCTGCCTCGGCCGCTCGTCTCCGAGCAGGCCCGCGAGTTGCTCGCAACGCTCTCCCCACCGTACGACCTGATGGCGCGCTGGCAGCTGTGCACCGGCCTGCGGGTCAGCGAACTGCTGCGCCTCAGCGTCACCGACATCGGCGAGCAACCTCCCCCGGCCGCCTCTCACCACACCATCGAGATTCTGCGCAAGGGCCGCAAGCCCGGCTACGTCGTCGCACCTGCGAGCCTGGTCGACGAGACCAACGGATATCGTTCCGGGCTCCGTCGTGCCTGGCTTCGCCGCGCACGCCGCAACGGACGAACGACTGACACCTCACCACTGTTCATCAACGCCCGCGGCGCCCCGGCTGGCAAGAACGCCTACCAGCGCGCCGTCAGTTCGGCCGGACAGGCTTGCGGTTTCAAGGCGACCACGCATCTGCTTCGCGCGACCTTCGCATGCATGCTGCTGGCACGGCTCGAACATCTGGCCAACGAGGGCGCCAACGTCAACCCGCTGGTCGTCGTCAAGATCCTGCTCGGCCACGAGCACGTCGAGACCACGGACCGGTACCTGCGCGCCATCGCCGTCGATGCCTGCGTGCTCAAGCGCGTCCTGGACACGCTGCTGTCGGGGGCGCAGGAACCATGACCTCCCGGCACGAAGTCGCTGTGCGGCGGTTCACCTCCGAGTTGGCTGCCGCTCCGGCCGAAGTCCAGCGGCCGGTGCGCCACGATGCCCCTCGCCTGATTCGCAAGACAGTCGTCGACTTCTCTTCGTTGAATCTGCCCGAGGACGCGCGCGCCGCAATCGCCCAAGCGTTCTGGGCCCACGTCGGAGCCCGCTCGAGCCGCGGCATCATCTCCTACTGGAATTCGATGCTGGTCTTCGAGCGGTTCGCCGCCGAGTCCGGCGCCGTCAGGTCGGTTGCGGATCTGAATCGAACGACGGTCGTGCGCTACATCGAGTGGCTCAACATGCAGCGACGCCCCGACGGTGAACCGTGGGCGATCTCCACCCGAGCGTCGATCTACTCGTGCTTGCGCCAACTGCTGCGATGGCTCGAGCGGTGTCGCCCCGACCTCGTCGGCAGCATCGACTACCCCTTCATCCCGTTTCCCGGCAAGGGCCGCGACAGGCCGCCGCGCGCAACGTTGTCGCCGCAGCAACTGCGCGCCATCCTGCGTGCCTGCGAAGAGGACATCGCCGCGATGCGCGCAGCTCGCGAGTCGGCCGCCAGGCTGCGCGTGTCCGAAGGCGACAAGCCTGGCACGCTCGGCTGGGTACTCACGCAGATCGAAGAACGCTACGGCGGCATCATTCCCGATCGCTACACCATCGAGCACAAGGGCAACTTCTGGCTCCAGCAAGCCGTGCGTCGATACGGCGGTGCCAAGCAGCTGGGTCTCTACCTGTACCCCCGAGCGGAGACGCTGCTGCCCTACTACCTGGCCATCCTGATCCATACCGCCGGCAACCCGGAGGCCATCGCCGATCTCACGCGCGACTGCCTTCAGCCGCTGCCCCTGCTCGACGACCGCGAACTGCTCGTTTGGTTCAAGGCGCGCGCATCGCGCATCCAGCGCCGGACCTTCGACAGCACACAGGCCTTCGAGCCGCCGGCACTCGTCAGGGACCTCCAGGCCTGGAACGCGCGGCTGGTGCCTCTTGCGCCGGTCGCGCAGCGCAATCGGCTGTTCGTCTTCAAGGGCCACGTCACGGTCAACGCCCTGTCGATCATCACGGTCCATCACCGGCTCGGACCGTTCTGCAGGCGCCACGGCCTGCCGCCATTCGCGCCCGCGCTCATTCGTCCAAGCGTGCTGGCCTGCTTCTATCGCTTCAGCGGCGACCTGTTGCGCACCAAGGCCGTCGCCAACCACGTGAACGTCGCCACGACCGTCCACTACGTACAGACTCCCTTGGTGCACGCCCGCAATCGCTCGCGCATCGCGGATCTTCAGGGCGCCTTCCTGCGGCACGTCGAGACGCCGTTGCCTCCAAGCCTGCCGACGGTATCGTCCAAGCCGTCATCCCCGCGCGGGCCGGCGGTCACGATGTTCGGCTTCGACTGCAAGGATCCGCTCTCAGGCACCGCGCCCGGATCGAGGAGCGGCGAGCTCTGCACGCACTTCATGGGCTGCTTCACCTGCCCCAACGCGATCATCCCCTGCGACCCTGCCACCATTGCCCGACTGCTCCAGGCACGCGATCACTTGCGCGCGGCCGCTGTGGTGCTGCACCCGGCGCGGTGGGAGGCCGTCTACGCTCCGCCGCTGCGCATTCTCGAGGAAGACATCCTCCCTCGCTTCGGTGCGAACGACCTTGCGGCCGGTGAAGCGCAGCGGTCACTCCTGCCGCCATTGCCGGAGCTGCGTTGAGGCTCGACCAGCTCGACCATGCAGACATCGCGACTCCAGGTTTCGCGTCCCGCCATCGAACCGGCACCCGACGATCGCGCTTGGTTCCTGAAGGACTCGCGCTGGGAGGATCCGGTCTGGCGCTTCGCGCCGACGAACGCGCTCGAGGAGGAACTGCCGGTCAGTCTGGCCTGGGACTTCGCGCTGCAGGAGGGGCGCCGCTTCACCGACGCGCGCTACGCGCCGCTGCGACAGACCTGCAAGCAACTGGTCGCGCTGATCCGGTGCCGATCGTTGTGCACGGGCCTGCCGCTGCGACCGCGCTCGGTCCTGAACTACTTCTTCTCCCTGCGATTCCTCGTGCGCTGGATGGACCAGGAGGGCCTCAGCCGATTTGCCGAGCTCGACGCGACAGCCTTGCTGCAGTTTCAGCATTGGCTCGCCGAGCTGCCGATGGCGCGCGGACCGTTGCGGTCTGCGTCCACGGTGCAGCGCCATCTGTACCTGTTCACCTACCTTCATCGCTTTCGCATGGAGCTGGACGACGGCCTGGAATTCGATCCGTTCCCCGGCAGCAACCACCGTCAGGCCGCCGGTGATCGCGAGGGTCTACGCCGCCCGTGGCCGTCCACCCCTGACGGCGTCGCCGTGCCGCTGGTCCAGGCCGCCGTCGACATCGTCACGCGCGACGCCGGCCGGATCCTGCAGGCGATGGAGACCTACCGCCAGGCGATGACTGCGACCGCTGGATGCTCTCAAAGCGGCTACGCTCACACCGACCGGGCCACGCGCAGGTTGAAGCGGGCCAACAGTGCTCTGCCCGAAGTCGAACGGCCGGTGGCGTCGGTGGCGGAGCTTGTCTTGCGGATCGACATGCTCTACGCGGCCTGTTTTGTCGTCCTGTCCTATCTGGTCGGGCCACGGGTCAGCGAGATCCTCCACTTGAAGGCCGGCTGCGTGCAGGAACGGCACGATGGCGGTATTTGCGCCGATTCCCCGGTCACCGTGATCGTCGGCAGCATCTTCAAGCGTCAGCCGGGATACGACGGCCGGCCTCACGAATGGGTCGCACCGCCCGTGGCCGTTCAGGCGATTGCGGTGCTCGAGGCACTGTCCGCGGAGCATCGTACGGTATCGGGCCGCCATGAGCTGTGGCTGCGCCGGCGCCGGGGCAACGGTGCGACGGAGTGGTTTCACGCCCGCGCGGATCAGTTGGAGATCGCATCGCCGTCGCGCGTCGCCACGCAGTTGCAGCGCTTCGGCGCGAGACTC
Source organism: Pseudideonella sakaiensis (assembly GCF_001293525.1). Classification (GTDB taxonomy): domain Bacteria; phylum Pseudomonadota; class Gammaproteobacteria; order Burkholderiales; family Burkholderiaceae_C; genus Ideonella_A; species Ideonella_A sakaiensis. Next base: position 244,582 of record NZ_BBYR01000006.1, read on the forward strand.
GGGCTGACCCATGAGGATCGGCCCTGGAGGCTGACGACCCACCAGGGGCGCAAGACCTTCGCCAGGTTTGCGGCGCTGCGCGACCGCACCTGCCTCTTCGCGCTGAGCCAGCACCTGGGTCATCGCGAGCGTGCGGAGACCGACCACGGTTACGTCGGCTCAGACTATCGCCTCAATCAGGAGATCGACGCCGAGATCCTGCAGCAGTCCATGGCGGCTTGGGAGCACATGCTGGCCGCACCGGGCCTCGGCGGCCGCGCAGGCATCGAGATCGTGGCCAAGCGCCCTCGTTTCAGGGGCAGCCGCTTGAAGCAGGACCTCAAGAGCTACGCGCGCCTGCTGGTCGACGCGGGCCTGGTGCTCGGCGTGTGCGACTGGGGTTTCTGCGTCTACCGCGAAGAACACAGCGCCTGCCTCGGCAACGCCGCCGGGCCGAACCCGGCGCGACGCGAACCTTCGACCTGCGCGCGCTGCAGGAGCTTCGTGGTCTCGCCACAGCATCGGACCTACTGGCTCGAGCAGGCGCGACGTTGCGAGTCGCTGCTGAACCAACCCGCTCTGCCGCGGCAAACGCTGCGCATCGTCCGCGAGCGCCTGAACGAGGCCCATGCCCTGCTTCGGACGCTCGACGCGGGAAGCGCCGAGGAGAACAGCCATGCGTGAGGTAAAGGTCGACGCCGATAGCCGGACCACGGCGCAGCGGCTTCGGGACGCGTTGGCCACCATGGTTCGCACGCCAAGCACAGGCGTCGCGGTGCAGCCGCTCACCGCGACGACCCTGTGTCAGATCGCCGGGATCTCCCGCAATGCGCTGTATCGGTACCACCCCGAGGTCTTGGCGGCGCTGCACGAGGCCCAGCGAAGCGCACGCGGCCCGTCAGGCGCCCCCGCACGTCAGGCGAAGCTGCTGCGCCAGGAGAACCGCGAGTTGCGCGAGCAGTTGGGCAAGTTGGCCGCGCTCGTCGATCACTACTTCGCGGCTTGGCAGGACGCTCACCTCATGCTCGAACGGCGAGAGCGAGAACTGGCCGAGCTGCGCCGCGCCACCGGCCCGCAGGTGGTTTCGATGCGCCGCTGAGCCGCGGGCCAAGTCTTGACCTTGACACAGGAGCAAGGTCTAAGCTGCGAAGGACAGGGGCACAGGTGCCCCGCTGGAGGTCTGCGATGACATGCGCCCTCATGTCGGACCTCGCTCTCGCGCGAGCGCTGTTGCGGCTCTACAAGCTGGCCATGATCGCCGGACGCCCCGGTGTCACCGATCACCTGCTGCACGCCCTGGAGGAACTCGCCCGAAGCGAGCCGGCATGCGAGCCGATACTCGACCAAGCGTACCTGTGGGGCCTTGGTGCGCGGGTCGGTGTCGCACAGCCGCGCATGCCAGGGTCCGGCACGCAGTGACCAGCGCTGTCGGCGCCGGGCTCGCGCCACGACCGCGACTACGCCATTGACACGCCGCGATCGACATCGCACGCATCCGCCTTCAGCGCGTCGACGTCGATCACGGCATCCGCCATCGCCGTCAGCTCGGGCGTCTGCGAGATGAAGTACTCACGCTCATAGCCACCCAGGCGCAGGACTTCCCTCTTCATCGCCATGAACATGCGCTTGCGCTGCGGATCCAGCGCGCCGTCCGCCTCGTCGGTGAACAGGGTCGTGTATCGGCGTCCCGTGTTTCGGGCCAGGTACAGCGCGATCGCCCGGGTCAGGCAAAGCTCCACCAACGTCCGCTCGCCCCCGCTCATCATGCCGACGCTCTTGCTGTCGCCGGTATCGCCGTCGTGGACGACGATGTCGAAGCCCTCCTTCTGCTCGCCCTTGGCCGTCTCCAGCAAGGTTCGGATGGACACCGTGAAGCGCGGCCCGTAGCAGGCCAGCAGCAGGTCATTTGCCAGCGCCGACAGCGCAGGTCCCGCATCGTCGATCGCCAGAGCGATCAGCCCGTCATTGCTCATGCAACGGGCGAAGAGGTTCCAGTTGCCCAGCTCATCCTCGACTCGAGCGCAGCGCGCGCGCAGGCTTTCGCGGCGTTCGCCCAGCCGGGCCGACTGCTTGGAGACCTCCTCGAGCTGCTGCGACTCACGCACCGCGGTGAGCATTGCCCGCTCCGCCGCAGCGAGGGCCTCCTTCGCGGCACCCAGCGCACGGGCTGCGCGCGCGGCTTGCTGCTCGTCGAAGGCGGGCGGCAGCGTTGCGAGCGCCTGATCCAGGCGCGCCAGCGCCGCTTCGGTCTGCCTGGCCTGCTGACCTCGTTGCGCCTCGATCGCCTTTCGTGCCGCCGCGATCTGTTGGCGCTCCGCACGTTCGTCGATGGTCTCGGCAGCGGCGCCCTCACTCGCCTGCAGCCCCAGCGCCTGAAGTTCCTGCTCGATCTCGACCAGGGTCGCCTGCGCCTGCGCGCACGCCTGGGCCTTCGAACGCACGACCGACAAGCGGTTCGCCCGCTCGCGTGCGACGGCCTCGCGGACCTCGGCCCGCGCCAGGGCGTGCGGCGCGCCGGCCAGTGCCCCGCAACGCCGGCGGGCATCGATAAGTTCCCGCTGGACCTCGGACTTCTCGCTCACCAGACGGGCGACCTGGGCCTGGGCGTTGGGGATCAGCGTCTGCGCCTCGCGCGCGTCAGCGAGCAACTTGCAACGTCCCTGCAGGTCCGTGCCGGCGCAGGGCACCTCGCCGGTCAGTCCAAACCGGCGCGCGAGTTCCTCGGCCTTCAGCGCAGCCCGACCCGCATCCCGTTCGATGGCGGCGGCGCGCTGCTCCGCGAGGCGCACCGCGCCTTGGCACTGCGTCAGCTGATGGACCTGCTCGCGGCAGGCGAGCGTGCGTGCGCCAAGCAGCGCCTGCACACGTTGCGCCAGCGGCAGGCGCCTTTCGGCGCGACGCACCGCGCCGGCCTCGGCGAGCGCCGCAAGGCATCGCCGCCGGGATTGGGTCAAGGCCTGGCGCCGCGAACGTTCCTGCTGCAGCCGATTGGCGACCCGCTGATCGAGGCGCTCCAGCCGCTGGTGCTCGGCCCGTTCCTGAACATCGAGCGCGCTCTGCGCTTGTGCCGCGCCTGCCAGGTTGGATTGCCGTTCGGCCATGAGCTGTGCCCGCCGGGCATCGGTGGCTCGCGACTGCTCGCGTTCGACCACCACGCGGGCATGCCCCGTCTGGGCGGCCTCCAGGGCAGACTGCGTTGACCTCTTCGCGCGATCGGCCGCCGACACGCGATCGCCGGCGCCGTCGAGTTTTCGGCGCGCCGCCTCGAGGTGCTGATCCTCCGCGTCGACCGCGGCGAGTTCCTGACGCAGTGTTGCCAGCCCAGCTTTCAGCAGGCGGGCGGTCTCCGCTGCCTTCTGGCCCAGCGCCTGGATCTCCTCCTGCCCCAGCAGGTCGGCCAACAACGTCTTGATCTCGGCGTTGCGATAGGTGCTGAGCTGGCGCTTGCCCTGGGCTGCGAACACGGAGGTGAAGAAGGTTTCTGCACTGCCGCAGATGCTCTCCACACAGCGCGTGTACGTCTCGACCCGGCCATCCGAGATGGTCCCATCCTCGAGCGTCACGGGGGACCAGCGTCCGCCATCATCGAGCATGTGCAGGAACGCCTCTGTGCGTCGCCGGCCACTGACTCGGATGACGATCTGCGAGCGGTAGCAGCGCCCTTCGTGCGCCCAGGTCAGGTCCTTCAGGCTCTCCGGCAGATAGACGTGCTCGTAGTACGAGAAGCCGCCGGTTGCCGGCATCGAGGCACGACTTTGAAGGCCGAGATATGGCACGAGATTGTCCATGATCGTGCTCTTGCCGCTGCCGTTCGGGCCCGCGATGGCGATCAGTTCTGCACCGTCGGCAAGGCGCTCCAGGTCAAGCGTGATCTCGTCGAGACCCAGGCCGTCGCGGATGCCGCGGAAGCCCTTGAGGGTGAGTCGGAGTGGCTGCATGGCATGCCTCGGAGTTGGTCTCCGATCAGGCTCGCATGGCCGGCGACGCTTTCAACGGTCGTCAGTCGCGACCGTTCACACGCTTGGCCGCAAGGCGGCGATGCGCCGCGCAGTTCCCTGTTCAAGTCCAGCTGAAGCTCAGCCGGCGCAGCACGACAGTTGCTTCACATCCTTCGTGAAGGTCTGCGCCGCAAGCTTCAGGGCTTCGACCATCGTCAGGTACGGGAACAACTGGTCGGCGAGATCGTGCACGGTCATGCCGGCACGGATGGCGATGGCGGCGGTCTGGATGAGTTCCCCCGCTTCGGCGGCGACCGCCTGCACGCCCAACAGACGGCCGGTACCGGCTTCGGCCACCAGCTTGATGAAGCCGCGCGTGTCGAGGTTGACCAGCGCGCGCGGCACGTTGTCCAACGTCAACGTACGGCGGTCGGTCTCGATCCCCGACCGATGCGCTTCAGCTTCGCTGAGACCGACCGTCGCGATCTGCGGATCGGTGAACGCGACGGCCGGCATCGCGCTCAGGTCCAGTGCCGCGTCGCCGCCGGCCATGTTGATCGCCGCCCTCGTGCCCGCAGCGGCCGCGACGTACACGAACTGGGGCTGGGTGGTGCAGTCGCCTGCGGCATAGATGTTCGGCACGCTGGTGCGCATGTGATCGTCGACCACGATGGCGCCCTGCTCGTCCACCTTCACGCCGGCGGCTTCGAGGTTGAGCCCGCGCGTGTTCGGCGTGCGGCCCGTGGCCACCAGCAGCCGCTCGGCACGCAGTTCGCCATGATTCGTCGTCAGCACGAATTCGCCACCGGCATGAGTGACGCGGCGGGTCTGCGTCTGCTCGAGCACCTCGATGCCTTCGTCGCGGAACGCCGCGGTGAGCGCCTCGCCGATGACCGGGTCCTCGCGGAAGAACAGCCTGTTGCGCGCGAGGATCGTGACCTGGCTGCCGAGACGCGCGAAGGCCTGTGCGAGTTCCACCGCGACGACGGACGACCCGATCACCGCGAGCCGCGGCGGAATGTCGCTGCTGGCCAGCGCTTCGGTCGAAGTCCAGAACGGCGTATCGGCGAGGCCGGGGATCGGCGGCACCGCCGCGCTGGCGCCGGTGGCCAACAGGCAGCGGTCGAACGCCACGACCTGCTCGCCACCGTCGCGCAGCACCACCGTCAACGACCCAGCGTCCGTGAAGCGCGCCGTGCCGTGCACCACTGTGATGGCCGTGCTGACCTCCAGGATGCTCTCGTACTTGCCACGGCGCAGTTCGTCCACCCGCGCCTGCTGCTGCGCGAGCAGGCGGTCGCGCAGGATGGTCGGCTCGGCCGCGGACACGCCGACGTCGAACGGGCTGCGCCGCCGCAGGTGCGCGACGTGCGCGGCACGGATCATGATCTTGGACGGCACGCAGCCGACATTGACGCAGGTGCCGCCGATCGTGCCGCGTTCGATGAGCGTGACCCGCGCGCCGCGCTCGGCCGCTTTGAGCGCCGCGGCCATCGCGGCGCCGCCGCTGCCGATGACGGCAACATGCAGCACCTCGCCGCCGCCGCGTTCCTTCTGCCCACTGCCGAACCAGTGGCGCGCCCTTTCGAAGAAGCCGTCGCGCGACGGATCCGGCGCCGCCTCGGGCACGCGCGCGCGATAGCCGGCTGCGGCCACGGCCGACACGAGTGCCGCCACGGGTGTGTCAGGGGCGAGCGTGAGGCGTGCGGTTCCCTTGGGGTAGGACACCTGCGCCGAACGCACACCAGGCACCTTCTCCAGGGCCTGGCGAACGTGCGTGGCGCACGACTCGCACGTCATGCCGCTGATCGCGAGTTCGGTCATCGGGTTACCTTCCGCCGGCAGCCGCAGCGTGATAGCTTCAGGCGTGCCTGGGCGGGACTTCGCAGCCGTCCGGCCCGCAGCGCCGGTTCGCCGGCGAGACGAAGTCCCACACCGACACCGCGACCATCGTCGCGAGGCCCACGTAGAGCAGCTTTTCGGCCACGGTGAAGCTGGCGACCAGCACGATGGCCGGACCGATCATGCCGAGCACGCTGCGTTGCCACTGGCGGTGGCTGAACCAGCCGAGTGCGTTGGCGAGCAGCGCCAGCGCCGCGAACAGCGGCAGCAGCACGGTGACGAACACGGCCTCGAACTGGCTCAGGAAGCCGAGCCCGAGTGCTGCGCCGAGGCTGGCCAGGGCCGGGAAGCAAGCCCCGCAACCCATCGCCGACACGATGCTGCCCAGCGCTCCGGCCTTGTCCGCGACGCGCGTCATGACGCTCATGATGGCCTCCTCGATCGCTGCGGCGTCAGCGCTTGACGGTGGACGGATAGCCCGCGTTCTCGGTCGCCTGGGTCAGCTTCTGCACGCTGGCCTTAGCGTCATCGAAGGTCACGACGGCCTGGCGCTTCTCGTAGCTCACGTCGACTTTGCTCACGCCATCGACCTTCGAGATCGCCTTCTTCACGGTAATCGGGCACGCCGCACAGGTCATGCCCGGCACGTCCAGCGTCACGGTCTGCGACGCCGCCTGGACGGCGGCCGCGCCGGACAGGGCGAGGACGGCGATCAGCTTCTTCATGGAGCACTCCTGGTCAATAGAACAGCGGAAGGACGAAGGGGTAAGCAAGCGCGATCAGCACCAGCACGGCCACCATCCAGAAGACGGCCTTGTAGGTGGACCGCACCTCAGGGATCGCGCACACCTCGCCCGGCTTGCACTGCTGAGCAGGCCGATAGATGCGGCGCCACGCGAAGCCCATGGCGACGAGCGCCACGCCGATGAACAACGGCCGATAGGGCTCCAGCGCCGTGAGGTTGCCGATCCACGCACCGCTGAAGCCCAGGGTCACCAGCACCAACGGGCCCAGGCAGCACGCGGAAGCCAGGATCGCGGCCAGTCCGCCGCCGACGAGCGCGCCGCGCCCGGTCTGCGATTCCGTCATGCACTTTCCTCGGTCGGAGAGACGATGGCGTAAGCTTATTTCCGTACTCATGTACGGAGTCAAGCGGCATGGACAGCGATCAGCAGGGACTGACGATTGGGGCCGTCGCCAAGGCGGCCGGGGTCAACGTGGAGACGGTGCGCTTCTACCAGCGCCGCGCGCTGCTGCCCGAACCCGACAAGCCCTACGGCCGCATTCGGCGCTATGAGGCGAAGGACGTCGCACGGGTGCGGTTCGTGAAGGCCGCACAGCGCCTGGGCTTCAGCCTCGACGAGGTTGCGGGCTTGCTGAGACTGGACGACGGCACGCACTGTGACGAGGCGAGAAAGCTCGCTGAAGCAAAGCTCGCTGACGTGCGCCAGAAGCTGAAGGATCTGCGGCGGATCGAGTCGGCGCTGGCTGGCCTCGTTCGCGACTGCTGCACGAGGCGGGGCAAGCTTTCATGCCCATTGATTGCCACCCTGCAGCGGCAGTGAGACGCCGCGTCTTGGCCCACTGTTGACACAGTGAATTCAACATAAGGGGTGCAGGTTGTCCATCACCGTGGACTTGCCGCGGCCGTTGGCGCCTGCGATGGCGACCAGCGCGGCGCCATCGGCCAGCCGCTCCAGATCGAGGGTCAGCTCGTCCAGCCCGAGGCCGTCGCGGATACCCCGGAAGCCCCGGAGCCTGAGTGAGAGTGGTTGCATGGCGTGCCTCCAGCGCCGCTGGACGGCGCGATGGGTGTGGTGCAGTGAAGCGGCCTGGGCGCCCTTCGGGCGCTGTTCAGGCCCCGCGTCAGGCCGTCTCGAAGAGGTCCAGTCTCGGACCCTTCTCGGCCGGGTCAAGGCCACCCTGTGCCTTGGCACCGGCATCGGGGATCGCCAGGACTGCCGCGACGATGTCCTCGGGATCAATCGTCGTCACCCGCTCCAGGCACTCCAGCAGCGGCGGCGCGTGGACCTCCGTCGCCGTGGCCCAGGCCCTGACCTTGTCGGCCAGACTGACGAGCTGCGAGATGCCGGGCGCGCGGGTGCGCACCACGGGCACGATCCGCCCTTCCAGCTGGACATCGGCGGCGCCGGACAGGGCACGCTCGATGGCGCCGCGGTCCACCTCGTGCCGGTCCTCGTCGGCCACCGTCCATCGGACCCGCACGCTGACGCCTGCCAGTTCCTGCGCCCGAACCGCCTCTCGCAACCGGTCCAGGTCGGGCCGGCCTTCGAACACGATGTCCAGCGTCCGTCTCGCAGGGGTCGGCTCAAGGCGACAGTCCACCCCGTCCGGTCCGAATTCCCACAGCAGGAACCCCTTGTCGCCAAGCTCACCGTGGTGGAAGCGACCGATGGACCCGGCGTAGGCGATGCACTGGCGACGTTCGCCCTCCCCTTGCGTCCAGGCCTGGTGCCGATGGATGTGGCCGAGCAACGCGGCCTCCGCGCCGGCGCCGAACAGTGCTCCCGTGTTGAACTCGTGGTCGAACCCGGCCATTGGCACGCCGTGCTCGGTCACGGAGCCGAAGACCGTGCCATGCGACACCGCGAGCGTCGGCACGCCGGCAGCACGGGCTACGCCGTGGATGCCGGCGTAGCCCTGCAGCAGCCGGGCCAGCTGCTCGCCCTGGGCCTCGGCGGCAGCGGTGGCGCCGACCGCTGCCGCGACGGCCGCCTTGTTGATCGAGGGAATGCAGGTGAACAGTGCCCTGGCGCCCGGCGGGACTTCTGCGAATCGCGGGCCTTCGGACACGAGCCAAAGGTCGGCGGCAGACGCATCGGTCGCCGACAGGTCCCCAGACGATCCGCTGCCCATCAACGCCACCTGACCGATCCGATCCGCGACGAAGACCCGATGGCGGCTGCCCAGCAACCTGAACACGGACAGCGTGCCGGGCGGCTCGTGCGACCACGTGCCCTGGAGCATCAGCACCGGGCAATGATCGGCCAGCCGCCGCACCTGCGCCAGCAGCCGCAATACCGCGGGCGCATGCAGGTCCAGGGCGTGATCGGTGGCATCCCCGGAGATCACGGCCACATCGACGGCGAGTTCGATGGCGCGGTCAACGGCCGCCGAGAAGCAGCGATCGGCCTCCTCCAGGTGGCGCGGCCCGTAGTGCAGGTCGGACAGATGCGCCACCCGCAATCGATGCGCCTGATGCTGCGAACCGTGCGCTCGCGGACGAGCATCCGGGATGCGCGGCACTTCCACGCGTTGCGCACCGGTTCCACCTGGCAGTCGTCCCAGCGCGCTCACGATGCCACCTGCTGCAGTTCGGCGTTGACCTTGTCCGCGTAGCCCTTCGGATCGTTCCGGAAGCGCTCCAGCTCGCCGAAGGCCCGCGCCCGCCCCTGCGGATTGAGCTTCCACCCAGGACCCCAGCGCGTGGCCGCATAGCTCATCCAGGTCTGAGCAGGCACGCCCATCGCCGCCAGCCGCCCGAGCACATGCTCCAGCGTGGGCGGCATGCCGTCTGCCGTGGAGTCGCTCGCAGCCACAGGTTCGTCGACGGACTCCGGCCCCTTTCCTGGCGTCGAGGAAGCGCTCTTCCGGTGCCCCTGGAGCACGCGGGCGGCACCATCGGCCTGCAGGAGCACGGTGTCCTGATCGTCCTGCTCCCGCATCAGCGTCGCCACGTCCACGGGCGCTTCCAGTTCGATGATCCACTGCGGCACCCGGACAGGCCGCCCATGGTCATCGATGTGCGCCACCTCCATCAGCCGCTTGGTCAGGTAGAACGGCGTGCCCTGGCGGTCCAGGAACCCGGCGAGCCGGCCGCCCCGCAGGAACGCCACGGTCTCGAAGGTGCGGATCGCCGCATTCATCGCGTAGAAGCTGCGCGTGTGCAGCTCGAAGGCGCTGATCGAGCGGATGCCGGGGATGAAGAACAGGAGGCGTCCGGTGAGGTTGCACTGCCGCTGCTGGTACTCCGGGCAGGACTCCGGCTGGCACAGCCCGCCGTTGTCCTCGCGCGGAATCGCCTTGCGGCCGCCGAACAGCCGCACCGTGCGGCGCCCCGTCGCGTCCACCGGCACCGGTGCGTGCGTCATGCAGTGGCGCCACCGTCCGTCGGTCGAATACTCGGACCAGAAGCGCTTGTCCTGCGCACCCCAGGTGGCCAGTTCATGCGGCATCACGCTCTGCCAGCGATCGGTCGGGAACACCACCGGGAAGCGGTAGAGGCGCCGGCCCTCGCCGCGATCCTCGCCATGGAGGTCGAGGATCTGTGTCGCCAGTTCGGGGTTCGGGAAGTCCTGCGCCCGCACGGTGAACCACGGCACGTTGCGTGGAACGAGCGGGCTCTTGAGCTCGGGGCAGGCCTCGGCCAGCGCACGCTCGATCTGGTCGAACGACTGGCCCTGGTTCAGGCCCTGGTCGTAGATCGCCTGTGCACGCGGCACCTCGGCGGCCCGGCGGGTCAGGACCTTGATGCCCGCGCGGATCTTTCCGCCCGTGGGCAGGCGGGGCGTTCCGTTCGTACCGTTGCCCAGCAGGGTGGGCAGAGCCACAGGCCCGCCGTGCAGCACGACGGCAGGCCGGGGATCGGGGGATGGAGAAGAGGCCATCGGCGTTCCTCGGTGGGCGTCGGGGGATTCCGACGAACCATCGTCCCGCCTCGACCCGTGCTTTCAACCCCGGGTGCCGTCCGGATGCCATGATGCGACTCGGTCCGCACGCCATGGTCCCGTGCAATCACATCGCCCGAACCCGCCCCTTTCATGCAAGCCGAGTCGCCATCCAGCCCACAAGACAGCGCAGACAGAGACGACGAGGAACTGCGGCGGGTACTCGCCGCCTCCGAGGCCTTCGACGATGATCTGCTTGCACTGCTTCGAGCCGGCTGGAACACGTCGTCCCGACGCTCGACCATCTGCCTGGCCTTCTGCCGTTCGGCGATCGAGCATGCGATCGCGCAGCGGGTCCTGATCGAAGCCGGCCTGACGGGAACCGCACTCAGCCTGATCCGCCTGCAGTTCGAGGCGGTTGCCCGTGCCGCCTGGGTGCTTCACGCCGCCAAGGAGGACTGGCTGGACAAGTTCTCCGCGCCGGTGCCGGACGGCGATCTCTCAGAACCCCAGATGGGGCCACCGATCCCCGCCATGGTCGATGCCATCGGCGCGGTCGCCGGCCCGGCGGCCACCGAACTGAAGCGACTGCATGGCACCGTCAAGGTGATGCACTCGTTCGTGCACGGCGGTGTCCACCTGGTCGTCCACGCCCTGCGGGGCTACCCGGCAGGAAAGCTGACGTCGGTGCTGCAGAACCGCAACCTGCTCTCGCTGATGCTGGCCAACGTCATCGTGATCGTCAGCCAGGACCCCGACCTGCGGGGTTCGGTCGGACAGTTGTCGGACCTGCATGCGGCCTGCATGCCGCCGCTCCAGCGGTGAGCCTCGTCGAGGGGCCGGGCAGGACCGGCATGGCCTCGCCAGGCGACCAGAGCCAGGACCTCGGCCGGGCGTTCTCGAACGCCCTTCGCTTGGCACCCTGTTCGGCCTCGCCCATGAAGCCGCTGACGACATGGAGGTCGACCGGCGATGCGCCCACGTCCAGCAGGATGGCATTCGCGAACCCGGCCACCGTCCGCGCGTCGTACCGCATGGGCTTCACGAACCGCCGCCCCTGCGACACCAGCGCACGCACCAGCGGCGCCTCGTGCACCCCCTCCAGCGGAATCCACTCCTCGCTGGTCAGCATCAGGCTGGCGAGGTCGACCTCGTAGGTGTGCTCCCGGCGGGCCCGGATCAGCGCCGCCAGCATGAGGCGCAATCCGCGCCCTCCGTCCGAGTCGAGCGCCTCGAAGAGTGGCGCGAAGCCGCGCTGCACCCGCGCCCAGGTCCGCGCGTCTGCCAGCAAGGGGGCGTCCGGCATGTGGCGGATCCAGATGCGCGCGCCCGCGGGCGCGGACTCCCAGCCCTTGAACTCGCCCAGAACCACTGCCAGCGGCTGACGCCCGTCACGCGGCTGCAGCACCGACAGCCGGGCACGCCGCCGTTCGGCCTGCTCGGCCTTCGCGGACTCGTTGAAGGCTTCCGGCACGTACAGCCGGTTCGACAGCGGCTCGCCCTTCACCTGGATCGCCTCGGCGGCCTGCATCAGGTGCTTGTGAAGCACCGCCTGGTTGCGCTTCCCGGCCATGGCCGGGGACCAGCGGTTGAAGCCGGCCCGCTCAAAAAGGAAGTGCATCAGCGCCCGCAGGCTCATCCGGCGACGGGTGCGGCCGACCTCCGACGGCTCGGCAGGCTCGCGGCTCACCCCAGGCCGCCCGGGCACACGCACCCACGGGAAGTCCACGTGCAGTTCCACCCACGCCGGATCCAGCTGGACGACGGCCTCGCCGACCAGTTCGCCCAGGCCCGACATCGCAGGCCCTGGCTCGTAGCTCGGGCAGGCGGGGTGGTGCCGGTCCCCGGTCTCGGGCATGCGCTTGATCTGGAAGTGGCGATGGAAGGCGACGTACATCTCGACGCCGCCGGCCACGCACAGGCAGCGCGGCCGGCCCGGCGCCTCGTAGGCCTGCGCCAGCAGGTCCTGCAGCTTCGGGTCGTCGGCGTCGACCACGCGCCCACCGATCGCAAAGCGCTGCCCGTCCACCCCCGACGCCATCCCCGACTCCATCGCCGTTGCAGCCCTTCAGCCGGCGCGCCGTGTCATGCCAGCTCCTCCAGCACCTTGGACAGCTCGGGTCGCGGCCTCGGCAGCTGCTCGCGCACGGCACTTCGATCGGCGATGCCCAGCACCAGCCCGACCTGATCCTCGTCGGCGCCGCGTTCGTACATCCGTGACATCAGGGTCAGCCGTGCGGACTGCGTGCACAGACCGGGTATGTCGGCCTGGCGGAAGATCTTGCGGTAGATCTCCAGCAGGGGACGGCAGACGTAGCGGTTCTGGCCCTCCCCGCCGTTCGGCGTGATCGGATAGACCTCGCCCTCCGAGCCCAGGAACAGCGGGCCGTGCGGATCCAGGCCGCGCCAGTGCTCGGCGGCGCCAAGACCGTGGCCGGCGCGGAGCCGCTCGTCGAGGTAAGCGCCGAGGGCTTCGTCCAGACGCCGGTGGCTGAAGAACAGCGGCCGGTCCCTGCCGTTGATCGCGACATCGGCGCGCACCCTCGACTCTCGCCGCACGCTGCCGTCCTCCAGCAGGTAATCGCCCACCGTCAGGCGCGCGACCTCCAGCGGGCGCAGGCCGGTCGCGAAGGGCAGGTAGTAGAGCGCCAGGTCGTGCAGCGGCCGCGTGGATCGGCTGCGCACGCGGCGTGCCCCGAGATCGACCTCGTCGGGATTGAGCACACGGGCCTCGCGCTGGGAGCTCACCTGCGTCGGGTCGAAGTGCTCCAGTGCCTGGAGGATCGCGTCCCGGTGCATGCGCAGGCGCTTCACGAAGGCGGCGCCGCTCTCCTGCAGGCCATCGACGCCCACTGCCTGCGTGAGCTGCACCGCGAGCCCCTTGATGCGCCGGTCGACGGCCGAACGCGACAGCCCCCATCGCTGTGCCACGGTCGCGTAGGGATCGCCGTCGATCACCTCGCGCAGCATCTGGATCGTCTGCAATGTCTGCCGGCGATCGCCGGCGGCTTCCGGATCGTCTTCCATTGTTGTTACTCCCTGGACGACGGAATCACCGACGGACGCTGGCGGGGCGCGGCGTCGTGGTCGCTTCGCGCCAATCGCTTCCTCGATGTCGACGGCATGGACCACGCACGGCCCGAGCACATGCACGGCGTCCCCACGTCTAACGCGCGAACCTGCGACTCCCGTGTGACCAGTCGTTTCGCGACCGATACACGCCAGGCCCTGTCGCGTTCGCGGCCGCGGCGAGACCTCGCCTGACCGCGTTGCGGCTTCAATGTGCCCGGGCATGCGTGCCGGCGTGTTGCCGAGGCGTTACCGCGTGCAGCGCGATGCGTCCGTCGCCTTTCCAGGTGTCTCATGACGCAACCCCCTGCTGCTCGATCCAGCGGCGGATGTCCTCGGCGCGCCAGACGGTGACTCGCTCGGACAGCTTCACGGGCTCCGGAAACGTGCGCGCATGCACGCGCCGCCACAGGGTCGACTTGGAGATGGGGACGAAGGACAGCACCTGCGGCTGGCGCAGGAAGCCGGTATCCGGCAGCGCAGCACTAGGCGCTGCGGCCGGGGAATCCGCCAACGGGGTGGCGGGAACAGGAACGCGGGGCATGAGCGGCCTCTCATCGGCATGCAGCCGGCAAAGGTCATGACCTGCTCTGCGACGACGGCGCTCGGTCAGGAAACGCGCCAGCCGCCCGGGAACGCTCGACTCCTGGACCACCGCGGGCGTTCCGTTCGCGCGGTGGATGAAGATGCCTTCCGAAGAGGGCCCCTGCCGAGGGCCCCCTTCGGTGTGATTCGATTGCCACCCCCTTGGGGGTGCATGCCGGCCGCCATGCGGTGCGGGTCCGCGCGCTCGATGCCGCGGAGGGCCGAGTCCGGCACCGGGTGCGTTCGGTCGCCGAGCGGGGCAAGGCGGGTCCGCCGGAACTGGCCGGCACGCCGGAGGCAGCGTGCCGACGTTGGACGAGGCAGGTATCGACTGCGACGCCACCCGATGCGGGTGGAGGCCCCGGGCGATTCGCCCGTCGAACGGGTGATCGGCGCTACGGTGGCGCCGACGTGCCTCTGCGGGCAGCCCATGGCCTGGGCACACGGTAGCGTCCGCACCGCTCAAGGGCAACACGCCCGCGCCGATTGCCCGCGCAAGCGTCGGTGGGTGCCGCCGCTTGGGAGAGACATCGGACGGCCTGCAGTTCCACCGCCTACTCCGCCACAGCAGCGACTGCCGTTGGCGCAGGCAGCGGCTCCACGTCGCGGCCCGCTGACGGTGGGGGATCTGCGGGCCCGTCCGGTGCCCTGGTCGTCGAATCGACGGCTTCGCCGATGGCGGCACCGTGCGCATCGTCAGGACCTTCAGCATCGTCGGGCGAAACGGCGCGGGCATCGAGCGCGTTCATGCGCCGCCGCAGGCCCGTCGCAAAGCTGCGCGCACCATTGGCGATGTCGCGCACCTGGCGCTTGAGGCCCGCACGCTGCGTGTCTACCGCCTGCGCCGACACCACCTCGTGGATCTCCAGCGTCTGCAGCAGCGGCATCAGCTGGTCGAGCTTGACCAGCACCTCCAGGAATCGGCGGCTGATCGACGACAGCACGCGCACGTCCACGTCCAGCGGCACCGTGTCGTAGGACGCCAGGCTGGTGATGCCATGGGCCTTGAACAGCGCCTCGGCGCCGTCGATAGCCTCGTTCAGGCTGGCGGTCGCGGCATCGATCCTGCCGCGCAACGCCGTCTCGATCCGGCCGATGTCCTCGTGGTCGAGCCGGGTGCGGGCGATGACCGAGATGAAGTGCATGTTCAGCTGCAGGGTGTTGAACATGCGCACGAACATGCGCTTGCCCTCGGCACTGCTGAACCGCGTGGCGATCTTGAGGCTGGCCGCCTCGACGCGACGGAAGTCGACCTTGGCTTCGCGGGCCAGGATGCGGGCGTTGGCGCCGCCCTGGTCCACCTTCACGATCTCGACATTGGCCATGCCCGCGGCTCCTTGTGCTGACAACGGGGTCGATGGCATCTTCCGAACGTGCACGACCCTTTGCCACACGAAAGCCCCGGCACCTCGGGGCGCTTTCGCGATCAGTTGCGTGGCGACGGGCGTCGGCCCATTGACCGGGCGGAAACGGCACCCTACCTTTGCGCCATGCAGCAGCTGGCCCTGCATCCAGACCCGGCAAGCCTTGGAGATTTCCTGAACTGATCCCCCGCGTGGGTGCCCGTGCAGGTCGCACAGGCACCCGTGGGGACGATCGAATCGCGGTGATGCACGCCCCACCGATGGGGGACACCCGTTGCGGTGTCGCTCCGTCGGGTGCCCCTGTGCATCGCCGTGCCGAGGACCGCGCAAGCGGTCAGGCACGCCGGGGCATTCGCCTCAGGCCGGGCCTTCGAGGCAAGGGCTGCGTCCCGGTGCCGAGCGCATCCGCTCGAGCGCCGCACCGACCGCGCCCTTGCCTCCCGGGCTCGTCCCGATCTCGCCGATGTCCCCCCCGATCGGACGCTGACACCGATCACCGCGCTCGCGCGCGCCACTGAACCCTGTCAGCCCTGGAGTTCCGCGCCCCGAGCAAAAGGCGGCCGGCGCCACATCACCCAACCGTCACCCGCATTGGGGCCCACGCCCCCGTCACGGGGTGCACGTGGGCTCCCTTCGCATCCAAGGAGTCCACGATGCACAGCACCAACCCCTGCCGCCAGGCCGGCACCCCTTTCGGCTCGCCACACACGGCAAGCCTCGACGCAAACCGAGCCCGACTCGGCTCGACGACGACCCCGTTCGTCGTCGACGCCCTGTTCGACATCCCGACCGCCCTGGATGTTCAGGACGATCCCGGCGCAGACAGCGCCGACAGGGCGATCGGCGCACCGGGCAGCACCCGCGAGGAGTGGGTGGACGAGTGGAGCGAGGACGACATCGTCCTGCTGCACTGGCGCCTGCTTCAGGAGATCCGGCACCTGGCCGACCCGGCCACGCCGCTGGAGGAGAAGCTCGACACCCTGCGCTGGGTGTTCACCGAACGCGAGAAGGACGGCCTGCCGTTCTCGTTCGTGAACTGCCTGCGCGTGGTCGGCTGCAGCCCGCTGTCGCCGATCCCGTACTGCGGACTCGTCGACGCCGAGGATGTTCGCGAGCGCATCCGCCATGGGCTGCGGCCCTGGCTCCACGCGACGCTGGCCCGCTACCCCGACTGGGTGCGCGAGGCCGTGGCGACCCACCCCGAATGGGTCGAGGCCCGGCTGACCCGCAATCCCCAGTGGATCAACGAGCAGCTCAAGCAGATGTCCGTGCAGGGCGACCTGTTCGCGTGATTACGCCCACCCCGGGCGCCGTGCCTCGGGCCGCGCCGACCGATCCGGTCAGGCCGCGGCGGCACGCGCCCATCCGTTCGAAGGAACTCACCATGCTCACGTTCAAGGAAGCCCTCTGCCTGCTGGCGATCGTCATCGCCTACGGCATCACCGGGCGCATGGACTACGAAGACGCCCTGCTGATGGAGCAAGTCCGGCAGCAGGTCGGCGCCGACTGCATCCATCCGCTCGCAGGCGACGACACCCTCCCGGAAGTGGGACCCACCGGGCACCCGCCGGTGGGCCGCCCCATCGAGGGCATCCCTCCGGAGGCACCCTGCGTCCCGGACGCTGCGTCGGACCAGCCCATGCGGCTGACTAGGCACTGAGGGGAGCCGCCATGCACACCGATGCACGCCTGGTTCCCGGCCGCGTGCGCCTGCTGTCCGTGCAGGCGCCCGAGGACATCGAGTACCTCGTCAAGGAGAGCGAAGTGCTGACCGGTCGGTCCGGCCGCACCTTCGTCATCGCCGGCGCCGACCGGCTCGTCTACCGCGTCCACTGGCAGCCGCTCACCGAGTTCGGTGGCCATGCCGCCGGGCCGGTGGTCGAGCGCCTCGGCCACCACGGCGAGGTCCTGAGTCGCCAGCACCTGCAGCTCTGGGAGTTCCTGGAGCACAGCCTCGTCGAGGCGCAGGCCGCCGGCCAGCTGTTCACCCCTCCGGTCCGCACGACGCCCTGATGGGCACCGATCCGCGCTGACCGGCCCACACACCCCGGCGGGTGCATCCCGCCAGGGGTGCACCCGCCGGTTCTTCCCCGATCGGGATACCCCCGAAGGAATCAACGATGAAGATCCAAGTCCGAATCAACGAAGAAGGCGCGCTGCGCAACCAGCGCCATGCCTTCAGCAACCGGTTCACGCTGGTGTCCGAGCTGCTGCAGAACGCGCGCCGTGCCGGCGCGCGCCTGATCCGGATCGACCACGATCCGCAGGCACTGATCCTGACCGTGCAGGACGACGGCCACGGCCTGGACGACTTCCAGAAGCTGCTCAGCTTCCACGAGTCGGGATGGGACGCCGACACCTGCACGCAGGAGCGCCCCTTCGGCGTCGGGTTCTCGAAGTGCCTGTACGCCGCCTCGCGCTGCGTGGTGGCCTCGGGCCGACGCCGCGTCGACATCGACACCGCGGCCGCACTGGCCAAGGCACTGGTCGAGGTCGAGGAGTGCTCCCTGGATGACGCGGTGACAGGCACCCGGGTCGAGCTGCACGGCGTCGACCTGCCGGACCTCGCGCAGCGCGTCGAGGAACTGTGCGCCGGGTTTCCGGTGCCGGTGTGGTTCAACGGCGAGCCGCTCAAGCGAGCCATGGCCGAGGCCCACCTGGCCACCCAGGCCAGCGCCATCGGCGCCGTGCACCTCGCGGGCACGCGCGACGGCCGGTACACCCACGACACCTGGGTGTTCCTGCAGGGTTTCTGCGTGCTGCGGCCGGCCTGGTCCACACGCGAGGACGTGAATGTCGTGCACCTGGACTCGCGCCAGTTCATGGCGCGCCTGCCGGACCGCGACCGCCTGATCGACGAGGACGTGCAGCGCCAGCGCATCGACACCGAGGTGAAGGCCTGCTGGCGTCGCACGCTGGAGATCGCCAAGGCCGAACTGCCGCCGCGCCACTTCATCGACACCTACTACGGCGTCATGCGCGGCTGGGGGCACGTCGACCTGCTGAACGACCTCGGCACCCTGCCGGCGGAGCTGTGCAGCCTGGTGTCGGGCTACCCGGTGCAGGTGGAGCATGGCGAGCGCCGCCATCTGACGCCTGTGCCGACCGCGCCCTCGCGCGAGGCCATCGAGTCGGGTGCCGTGCAGCTGGTGGCCCTGGACGACGTGGGCGACGACAACGCGCCGCGCTGGATGATGGCGCGCGCCCGCGGCTGGCTGGTGTTCGACTGGATCGGCGTGCATGCCGACCACTGGGTGATGCGCCACGTCCGCTTCCTCGAGGAAGAGGGTCAGCGCGTGACGCCGGTGGGCGAGAAGCTGCGCATGGCGCTGGAGGGCCGCTGGGTCTGGCCCACGGTCATCCTCTGCGAGAAGGTTCGCCTGCGCGTCGGCGACGACGAGACGCTGGTCGGCGACGCCGGGGTCTGCCACGACGGCAACCTGTACATCCCCGACGGCGAGACGACGGGCGCGCCGGTGGAACAGCTGTCCTCGTTCACCGACGAGCACGACCAGTTCCTGGAGGCCGACCGCGACGCCGACCGCGACGCGCTGGCCGATCTGCTGCGCCTGCTGCGGGCGGTGGACCCGGTGCAGACGCTGGACTCGCTGCTGCAGCCCCTGCGCTTGGGCAAGTACCCGCTGCTCCACGGCAAGACCTTCCAGCTGACGGTGGGCGTGGGTCTCGCGCCCGGGCACACCGTCGATCTGGTCGACCACGCAGCGGCGGGCGGAGGATCGCATGCAGGACGCTGACTACGCGGCCCGCATCGACGCCGTGAAGCAGCGCGCGCATGGTCGCTGGAGCGAGGTGCTGGCTGCGGCCGGCATCGAGGAGCGCATCCTCAGGCACCGCAACGGGCCCTGCCCGTCCTGCGGAGGGACCGACCGCTTCCAGTACACCGACAAGTTCGGCGAGGGCAACTACCACTGCAGGCAATGCGGCCCGGGTGGCGGCTTCAAGCTGCTGCAGGCCGTGCGGGGCGTGGACTTCCATGCCGCCCTGTGCGAGGTGGAACGCTGCCTGGGCGTGCTGCCGGCGGCGGCGGCCAGCGAAGCCGGTGCCCCGGCGGCACCGGGCGAGCGCATGCGCCGGCTGGTGCAGCGCATCTGGGACGAGGCGCGGCCGGTGGTGGCCGGCGACGAAGTCGACCGCTACCTGCGCGGGCGCGGGCTGACCCTGAATCGGCATCCGCCGGTGCTGCGGTTCCACCCGTCGCTCGGCTACTTCGAGAAGGGTGCGGACGGCAAGTCGCGGCAGATCGCGGCCTACCCGGCCATGCTGGCGCTGATCCAGGCGCCGGATGGTCAGGCCGTGACGCTGCACCGGACCTACCTGCGCGATGGCCGAAAGCTCGACGCAACCGACGCGAAGAAGGTGCTCTCCGCGGGCATCCACGGCGCCGCCGTGCGTCTGTTCGATGCCGGCGCACAGCTCGCGCTGTGCGAAGGCATCGAGACCGCCTTGGCGGTGCACCTGGCCACCGGCAAGCCCGTGTGGGCCGGCATCAGCGCCGGCAACCTGGAGAAGCTCTGGGTGCCGGACACCGTGCGCGAGGTCTGCATCTACGCGGACAACGACGCCGGCGGCGACTTCGCCGGCCAGTGCTTCGCCTACGCGCTCGCGCGGCGGCTGAAGCGGGAGGAGAAGACCACCGGCCCGCGCCAGGTGCGGGTGTTCGTGCCGCGCCATGCGGGCACGGACTGGGCCGATGTGTGGTGCCAGCGTGCCACCGGCCCCGACCAGGGCCGGGGGCAAGCGACCGCATCGTCGTCGGCCGACCGGGCCTCTGGCAACCGGGTGGCCCTCGGTGGCTGAGGCAGAGGTCACAAAGCCTGGGGTGCGGCGAGCCACGGCGGGCCGCACCCGCTTTTTCAGCGGCACTGGACGGGTCGGCGCATGCCCTGCGCCACGACCTGCCGGTGCCGGCGAAAAGGTCAGGCGCCGTCGGCCATGCGGCCGACGCGCTCTTCTCGTCGTTTCCCGACTGGTAGCTGCCATACCAGGTGACGCCAAACGGCGCCACGAAGGCAGCCCTGGAGATCCCGCGCGACCGATGGCGACACCCGTGTCACAGAAGTCGCGCCCCTGCCTCGCCGATGCATCGCCAATCCACCCAGGACGCGCTGCATGCGGCGAGTTGTTGTCGTCAACCCACTGCGGGGACCCGTGCCCCGACGTGGGCCGTGCCGTCCCCGCTTCTCACCCACCCCAACCCGATTGGAGAAAGTCATGAAGAGCGGACGTACCCTCGTGAGCCTGGCCCAGGAACTGGAGCGCCAGCTGCACTCGAAGAAGGACCTGATCGTGCCGTCGCAGCTGGTGCACCACAGCACCGGCGACGACGGTCAGACGCACATCATCGTCAACGAAGCCGGCAACCCGGTGCGCTACGGCGTCACGCCGCTGGCGCGCCGCCAGCTGGCCGACAAGCTGAAGATCCCGCACGCGTACTTCGAGCGCATGCGCGAGGAACAACCGGTGCTACTGGACCGCAACGTCAACATCTGGCTGCAGAGCGAGGACGACCGGCGCATGCTGCGCACCCTGGACGGCCAGGTGCGCGCGGTGCTGTCGGACCGCTACCGCCGGCTCGACAACTTCGACCTCGCCGAGAGCGTGCTGCCCATCCTGCAGCAGCTGCCCGACGTACGCTTCGAGTCGGTCGAGCTGACCGAGACGCGCATGTACCTGAAGTGCATCACCTCCCGCCTGACCTACGAGATGGCGCCGGGCGACGTGGTGCAGGCCGGCGTGGTGATCTCGAACTCCGAGGTCGGCCAGGGTACGCTGTCGGTGCAGCCGCTGCTGTACCGGCTGGTCTGCCGCAACGGGCTGATCGCGGCCGACCGATCGCTGCGCAAGACACACGTGGGCCGTTCGCTCGGCACCGAGATGGACGACGCACAGGGCCTGCAGGTCTACCAGGACGACACCCTGCGTGCCGACGACAAGGCCTTCTTCCTGAAGGTGCGCGACGTGGTGCAGGCGGCGGTGTCGGAGGCGAGCTTCCGGCAGACGGCGCAGAAGCTGCAGAAGACGCTGAATATTCCCCTCGTCGGCGACCCGGTGAAGACGGTCGAGGTGCTGGCCCAGCGCTACACGCTCAACGATGTCGAGCGCTCGGGCGTGCTGCGGCACCTGATCACCGAGGGCGAGCTCTCGGGCTACGGGCTGGTCAATGCGGTGACGCACTACAGCCAGGAGATCGACGACTACGACCGCGCCACGGAGTTCGAGGCGCTGGGCGGCAAGCTGATCGAGCTCGGCACCGCCGAGTGGAAGGGCCTGGCCGAAGCGATCTGAGCACGGCCTGAGCAGGCAGT
Organism: Pseudideonella sakaiensis; assembly: GCF_001293525.1. GTDB lineage: Bacteria > Pseudomonadota > Gammaproteobacteria > Burkholderiales > Burkholderiaceae_C > Ideonella_A > Ideonella_A sakaiensis. The sequence continues at coordinate 266,313 of NZ_BBYR01000006.1, forward strand.
CCGGCATGGCGGCGAGCGGGGGCAACCCCGTTCGCCGACCGTGCCGGCGCCGACGTTGCACGGCGCCCCGACAAGGGCGTCGTTCACGCCGCACATCGCTTCATACGGTGGCGCTCACGCATTCGCCGGAATTCGCCAGGGCTTGCGAGTGGCAATTCGGTAAGCAGATGCACAGGCCCGCGCCGCCCATTGAAGTCGACCTGTCGCCCACCCTATGCTGGCCGCACAACGCCGGAACCATTCATTCAGCCACTGCAACACGACCCGCAGCCACCGACCAACCCCTCCACCCTGCCCTGCACGGGCTCGTGGTCCCCACGCGAGGACTCACCATGAACCAGGTCCAGCTCTCCGATGTGCAGATCGCCAACCTGACCCTGCTGCTCACCATCCGCGACGGCATCCTCCACGACCGCACGGCCGCGTGCTGCCGCTTCGCGCTCGACGCCGTCCAGGCTGAGCGGCTCGGCACCATGAGCGTCCAGCAGCTGATGGCCATCGTGGCCAACCTGGGCGACGTGACGCTCTTCCCGCCGCGCCGCGACCTGGTCGGCCTGCTCGACAAGCCGCTGCCGCTGGTGCGACCGCTGGCCGCGGTCCACGCCCCCCGCCATGTCGCGGCCAGTTCGGCAGGCTGACACCCAGTTGCCGGGTCATACGCCATGCAGACGCGGGTCGATCGTCAACTGCGCGCCCTGGCGCTGGCCAAGGCCTGTGCGGCCTGCGGTGCGCGCGTGCGCACCATCGGTCATCTGACGGGACTGCCACCGCGCGAGGCGCTGCGCCTGCTCTTCCCCGATCGCCTCGCCGTGCCCCGAGGGCGTTCGCCGGACTCGCCGGAGTGGTACCACGGCGCCAACCTGCTCCACCGCACCGAGGCCTCGATCGTCGTGGCCCTGTACCGCCGTCTGCGAGACGCCGACTTTCCAACAGGTGAAGCTCTCGTCGGCGCCTACCGCCACTACGTCGGTATCTGCCAGCCGCCGCACCGCATCAGCTTCGACCGCGCCTTCGATCTGGCCGCGCACACGGACGGCCTGTGGCTTACCGACACGAGAAGCTTCTCGCTCGTCACCTGCCCGACCTGCCACAGCGAGTTCCTGGCGGCCTACGGCTCCGTGGCCCGCTCGAACGACCACTGCCCGTTCTGCAAGCTGTTGCAACGGTACGGGACGGATCCGCGGGTGCAGGGGGCGTTTCCGGTGCGGCCGCTGGCCGCGCCGAGCGCCGGGGACATGGGCATGCTGACCCTGCTGCACCAAGCAAGCGCGTCCGGCGCCAAGATCACCGCCGCCGATCCGTGATCAATCGGCCGCAGTAGGGGTAGCGCTTCAGAAGCCTCGCTTGGCCCGGGTCAGCAGGGTGCACACCTCGGTGGATACCTGCGCGAAACGAGATCCGGAACCAATCATGCGCTCTGCGTCATCCATGGCTCCGGCGTTGATCTGCCGCGCCACCGACCCAGCAACGTCGTGGAACTCCGCATGCTTTTGCAGTAGCGCGACGAATCCCGGCTGTGCACCCCATCGCTGACCGCCACTGCCATGCAACCACTTGCCCAACGGGCAGCGGTCATCTCGACAGATGACATCGGCTTCCAGCCTTGCGCTTTCGGCGATGGCCTTGCGCAACCGGACCTTCCACTGCCGATGGGCTTCGATGGCCTGATCGAAGTCGAAATCGGGAGCCACATTCGCCTCTGTCTCCGCAACCACCTCGAGGCCTGCGGGCAGCTTGAAACGATCGACCTCGTGGGCCAGCGCCTGAGCCTGATCCTTCATCGCTGCCGCCGCTGCGGCCGTCTGCTCGACCAGTGCCGCATTCTGTTGCGTCATGCGGTCCAGTTCATTGACCGCCTGCCCGATCTGCGCGACGCCCAGGCTCTGTTCTCGGGACCCGTCCGCGATCTCGCCCAGGAGGCCACTGACACGGCCTGATGCCGAGACGATCTCGTCCATCTTGGCGCCGGCGTCCTGCACCACCATGGCACCGGCGTTGACCTGCTCCACGCTGGTGCCGATGAGATCCTTGATCTCCTTGGCCGCTTGGGCAGACCGATGCGCCAGCGAGCGAACCTCCGCTGCCACCACCGCAAAGCCCCGTCCCTGTTCCCCGGCACGGGCTGCCTCGACGGCCGCGTTGAGCGCGAGGATGTTGGTCTGGAAGGCAATGCTGTCGATCGTGCCGATGATGTCGCCGATGCGCGTCGACGAAGTGCGGATGCCGTCCATGGTCTGAACGACGGTTCGCATGATTTGCCCGCCATCCGTAGCGACAGCCGAGTTGCCAGCGGCCACCGCAGCCGCCTCGCTGGCCCGATCGGCGCTGTTCTTCACAGTGGCTGTGATCTGCTCCATCGACGCCGCTGATTCCTCGAGGTTCGCCGCGGCCTGCTCGGTGCGCGCGGAAAGGTCCAGTGCCCCCGAAGCCACCTCGCTGCTGGAGTGCACGATCTCCGTGCTCGACCGTCTGACGTTCAGCACCATCTGGCGCAGTGAATGCTGCATGTCCCGTAAGTCGAACATGAGCCGTGCGGCCTCGTCCCGACCCCATGGCGACGGAGAGGTGGTCAGGTCGCCGGCCGTCATCGCGCGCAAATGCCGCCGCGTCTCGTTCAGACCGCCCTCCATCACCCGGTAGAACGAGAGAAAGAGATAACCAGCCAGCAGCAGGGCACTGATCACGATGGCGCCCATCCACGCCAGCTGATGACGAATCGCCTGTTGAAGGTCGCTGACGTAGATGCCGGAACCAACCACCCAACCCCACGGCTCGAAACCTTGGACATAGGAGACCTTGTCGACCGGCTTGTCGCTGCCAGGCCGCGGCCACTGATACTCCACGAACCCCCTGCCCTGCTTGCGTACCGTGGCGACGAAGGCCTGGAAGACCGCCAGCCCGTCCGGGTCCTTGATCGACGAAGCGTCCTGCCCGTCAAGCTCGGGCTTGGTGGGGTGCATGACGACGTGCGGGCGCATGTCGTTGATCCAGAAGTACTCGGCCCCGTCGTACCTGAGACCCTTGATCGTCTGCTTGGCCAGCGCCTGGGCGGCTTCCCGGCTCAGCGCTCCCGAGACCTCCTGGCGGTGGGCCGATTCCAGGATTCCATGGGCGATCTCGACGTGCTGGCGGGTCGCATCCTTCCTCGCCTCCATCGAAAGCACCGCCTGGTTGGTCAACTGCCAGGCCATCAGACCCAGCAGCGGCAGCACGAAGGCCAGCGAGATGATGGCAGCCTTCGCCCGAAAGCGAAGCGCACGAAACAGCCGGATCCCTGGTGCCCACAGGCCATGGTGCGCAAAAAAGCCGGAATCTGCCCCGGCTCGCGGCTCCCGTTGATCTTGGGCTGCGGTCGCCATGCCAGCCGCGTGCATTGCCTCGGTCGTCATCGTTGTTGTCCTTTCGTCACGTGCAGTCGCCCGGCGCCAGCTCCGCGCGGCCACCGAACTCCGAACGGTTTTCGGCAAATTGCGGGGGACCTTGAAGTGGTTGAGAGGACAACTGGCCGCACTCAGGTCAGCCGGCAGCGTCGTGCCGAGGCAGCGGGATCACGTTCGACGAGCCTGCGCGCGCCACGCGGACGGTGCCTCGCCCCGCCGCTTTCGCCGCGTAGCAGGCCGCGTCCGCGGCGCTGATCCACGCTTCCACGGTCGCATAGTCGTCGCAAAGAGGCGCTACTCCGACCGAGGCGCCGACACTGAGCGTGTTGTCTTCCCACCTCAGCTCTGTTCGTGTGATGGCCCGTTGAACCTCGCCTGCCACCCGCTGGGCCGCCTCGGGTGGACATCGTTCCAGGACGACCGCAAACTCGTCGCCGCCCGTTCGGACGGCAAGGTCGCCGGCCCGCACGTGGGCCACCAGCGCGGATGCCACCATCTTGAGCATCTCGTCGCCGGCCGCGTGGCCGTGCTGATCATTGATGGGCTTGAATCGATCCAGGTCGATGACCAGCAAGGCTGCCGGCGGATGACCGAGCACCGACTTGAGCCGCTCCTCGAAGACAACCCGATTGCCCAGCCCGGTCAGTTGGTCGTGTGTCGCCTGCCATTGCAGGTGCTCGCGGCTCGCGCGAAGCGCGGTCACATCCGAGAAGGTCCAGATCGTTCCCGCCGCGGCGTTGCTGCGATCCACCGGCCGTGCATTCAGCTGACCCCAGAAGATCGAGCCGTCTCCGCGCCGGAAGCGCCACTCACCCGCATACGAGCCATCGCGGGCGAAGGCGTCCCGCACCGCGGGCCCCAGCGCCTCGTAGTCGGATGTGTTGGCGAAGATGATCGACGCATGGTGTCCCAGAAGTTCAGCGTCCTCCAGTTGCAGCATCCGGCACCAAGCTGGATTGATCAGCTCGAAGCGCTGGTTCCGCGTGAACCCGATGCCCAGCGGCGCCGCTTCCATCACCGACCTCAGGCGGCCCAGCAGCTCGTTGGTGAACGACTCCAGGTGGGCACGCTCGGCGCCCACGTGACGGAGCGCCTGCGCCAGTGCGGCGACCTCGCCGGATGCGTCGGGCCACCCGTCGTGAACGCTGCGGCCGGCCTCGAAGAGGCTCAGCGCCCTCTGCTGGAGCAGTTGCAGCGGCATCAGGAGTCGCCGTACCCACAGAAAGGTCAGTGCGCCCAGTACCGCGATCACGACGGCCGCTTGGCGCGCGGCCTGCCACCGCGCCCGTTGCAGTGGTTCGACCAACGTCGCCTCGGGGATCGCACGCCACACCACCCAGCCCGTCGCCGCCACGCCTGCCGCCGAGACAATTTCTCCGGGCTGTCCGAGCAGCAGGCCTGTGGGTTCAGCCGGGTTTCCCTGATCCTCCCAGTGCCGGACCGCCTGTTTCAGACGAGGTTCACCCCCGAGTCGCTTCAGGACCTGGTCTGCTCGGGGATGGGCGATGACCATGCCCGAGTCGTTGCTGATGGCAAGCAATTCCTCGCTGCCCTGAGCACCGTCCCTCTCCAGGAGCGAGGCGGCGAGATTGCGGCTAGCCAGGCGGAGTGCACCACCAATGAGCGAGGTCACCTCGCCATCCCTGACGATAGGGTGAACGAAGACGATCACGGGCTCGCCGGACACCCTTCCCGGTATGGCGTCGGAGATGACGGCACGCTTTTCAGTGACTGCTTTGCGGAAGTAGTCGCGATCGGCAAGTGATGTGCGCGGACGTCGCGTCCCCGCGTCGTCGACATAGAGCCGCATGCGCCCATCCGGCGCGGCCACGAACAGGTTGGAGAACTGCTGCCGCAGAGCGGGTTGCGACTGGAAGTGCTGTTCGAGGGCGTCGTCCATCTGCTCCAGAGCCGGGTCGATCTGATCGGCCGTGGAACGCAGGGCCTGCTGCAGCGCAAGAACCCGCTGCGACAGGTCCCGGGCGAGGCTGGCGGTCTGCGCCACTTCGCGTGCTTCCGCCTGCGCCAGCAGATCCCGCTGCGCCGAGTTCAGCGACAGCACGCTGATCGCCGAGATGCCCACGACCAGCGAGCCGATGGCCGCGATTGTCAGCTTGGCCTTCAGGGTCCCCAGCGCTCGAGTCGCTTTCGATCGCCAACTCGGCGCGGCGTCGCTCGACCCACCGGGATCGGTTCCGGCAGGTTTTGGCCAAAGTTCGGAGTCGGCAGGCGCCATCTCGGGAATCTCGGCAACGGCGTCGGCAACTTGAGGAGGTGCCGAATCCGCGCTCAACCCGCCAGATCGGCGGCCAGGACTGCCGGCTGATGCGACATGCGTTGATCGATTGCCTTGCATGCGACCGACGGTCGGCACGCCCAACGATCGAAAGCAGACCTCGAAAGGCCGGCATCTTCGCGCTCGTTCTACCGGCACTCTCGCACCATGGGCGCGCAGCATCGGCTGCGCATCCCCTGCAACGCGCCATGCCAATTCCAGATTCGATCCGCGCGTTCCCGGCCACCGACCCGGGCTTCGCCGCCCTGCCTGTCCCTGACCTGTTGGCATCGGCCGACGACCTCGTCAGCCGCATCCGCCTTTGCTTCGGCCTGTCCCGTGACGATTTCGACGCCGAGGTGCAGCCGCTGCTTCAGCGCTATGCCAGCTACGTCCACCTGCTGCCGGCCACCGCCGACAACTACTTCAGTTCCCCTGCCGGCCTGCTGAACCTGGGGCTGGAGGTCGCGTTCTACAGCCTGCAAGGCACCGACGCGCACATCTTCTCCGGACGGTCGACGATCTCGGCGCGCCGCCAGCTTGAGCCGCGCTGGCGCCTGGCCACCTTCATCGGCGGCATGTGCTGCGAACTGCACCGGGTGCTCAGCCACCTGATCGTGACCGACGAGGCGGGTGGCGAGTGGCCGCCATTCCTCGCCCCCCTGGGCGACTGGCTGGCATCGCGGAGTGCCTCTCGATACTTCGTTCGCTGGCGGCCGAACGCCACCGAGTCGCGTGGCCTGGGCGTGTTCGCGCTGCCCCTGGTCGTCCCGGGAGCCACGCTCCAGTACCTGGCGCAGGACAACAGCGTCATCGTCCCGCACCTCCTGTCCAGCATCAGCGGGCAGCCGGTCTTCCGTGACCACAACGTCCTCGACGCGCTGGTCCGCCGCTCGCTTGCGCTGGTGATCGACCGGAACCTGCAGGCCAACGCCGATCGCTACGGCGTGCCGCAGTTCGGCTCGCACTTCGAGCGGTACCTGGTCGACGCCATGCGCCGACTGGCATCCGGCAGTCCCAGCTGGTTCCCGAACCGGGAGAAGTCGCGCGCCTGGCTGGGGCCCGATGGGCTGTTCCTGCTGTGGCCGCAGGCGGCCCACGATGTCCAGGCACTCCTCGAAGCCGATCAGCTGGCCGGCATCCCGAAGGCGCCTGAGACGATGCTCGACCTGCTGCTGGAGGCCGGGGTCTTCGTGCGGCAGCCGGACGGCGCCTCGACCTGGTTCGTCCTGCCGCCGGAGTTGAAGACCGCCGCGGAGGCGGTGAAGCTGGCATCGCCGGCGATCCTGCTGCACGGCGTCGCGCCGCCGGCTGAGCCACTGGCCATATCGTTGGCCTGCCCACCTGGCGCCACGCGAACCACCCAGAAGCCGCCACCGACTGCACCGGCGCCAGCCCCCGCACCGCCGCCCGGCACCCAGTTCTCATTGCTCGACGCGACCCAGGTGGCCACATCACCGGCAGCTCGCACATCCCCGTCGCCGCCGGTGTCACAGACCCCGGCACCGCCCCCTGCTGTCGTTGCCGACCAGGCAGTCCCGTCGCCGCCCCCTCCGCCCTCCCCGCCGCCGGCCGCGGCGCCGACCTTCAAGCTGAACGCGCCCATGCGCCTGAACCCGGCCGTGCGCGAAGCCCTCGCGGCCATCGTCAACACCCTCAACGGGCCGGGCAGCGCAGCGGCCGCCGCGCCCATCGCGGCCGGCCTGTTCGTGCCGCTGGTTGAACTGGAGGTCCGTGGCGTGCAGCCTGCGCTTGCGGGTCGGGCGCTGGCCGATGTCCGCCTGCTGGTGCATGCCAGGCGGGATGGCCCGGCCACGGTCACGGCCGACTTCCGCGGCGAGCCGACGATCGGGCTGGTCGTTGCCCCAGCCTGCATCGATGGTTTCGACCTTGCCTCCTTCGAGCCGGCCGCGCACGAGGAGCCCTGACATGCTCATGCGCCGCTACGAGATGCCCTGGCGGCGCGCCTACGAGGTGTACGCCGCCGCCGTCTGGGCATCCGCCCTGCTGTTCTTCGCAGTCACCGGCGGACTGGGCCTGCTCCCGAGACAGCTCGCACTCCCGCTCGCCGGCTTCTGCCTGGCGATGGGCGTCCTGCGGCTGGCGCAGGGTGTTCACACCCTCGTGCTGCGCGCCTCGCTCTCCGGCCGCGGCATCCAGGTGCTGAGCACAGGGGCCGTCGCCCGCTGGACGGAAAAGCCTGACGCGGTGTTCCTGGGCTTCGGCTTCGAGTGGCGGCCCGTCCACTCGCAGCGTCTCTACGAACTGGCCAAGGTCGACTACCGGGAGTTCACCGTGGCGCCCCGCCTGCTGCAGGTGCTGGGCTACGACGCGCGCCCGCAACCCGATGCCGAGATCGGCCTGCCCTACATCCATGGCGTCGAGCCGCGCGAGGTGCCCCTGCACCGGCCGCTGCAGAACTTCGAAGGCGGCACCCTGCTGGTCGGCACCACCCAGTCGGGCAAGGGGGTGGCGCTGGCCAACCTGGTGACGCAGGCCGTACGTCGCGGCGACGTAGTCATCGTCATCGACCCCAAGAACAGCCGCCGCCTGAAGCGCGTCACGCAGCGCGCCTGCGAGGACTGGCGCGAGCCCGACACCTTCCTCGAGTTCCACCCCGCCTTCCCTGAAGCCGGCGTGCGCCTGGACTTCACCTTCAACTGGCAGAAGCCCACCGAGATCGCCTCGCGGATCCAGTCAATCATGCCGCCGGACACGGCCGGCGCCTTCTCCGCCTTCGGCTGGGACGCCGTGAATGTGGTCGTGCAGGGCTTGGTCGAACTGGAGGAGCGGCCGAATCTGGTCAAGCTCACCAAGTACATCGAGGGCGGTATCGAGCCCGTGCTGGAAGCGACGCTGCGCCGCTTCTACGAGCGGCTGCTCGGCGCCAGCTGGCGCGACCAGCCGGAAATGAAGAAGCTGCTGCACGATGCGCACCGCGGCAACATGAAGCGTCCGTCGGAGGCAGCCAGTGCGGACCTGCTGGCCCTGGTCGCCTTCTACGAACATCACGTCCCGCAGTCGCAGCGCAACAAGGTGCTTGACGCCCAGGTGCGCACCTTCCGCCACAACCGCGAGCACTACCAGAAGATCACAGCCAACCTGCTGCCGGTGCTCTCGATGCTGACCTCGGGCGACCTCGGCCGCAGTCTGTCGCCCGACCCCTTCGACGCTGGCGATGCACGGCCGATCATGAACTTCGAGAAGATCGAGCGCGCCGGGCATGTGCTGTACATGTGCCTGGATTCCCTGCCCGACCCGTCGGTCGCCACCGCCATCGGCGCACTGGCCCTGGCCGACCTGGCCGCCCGTGCGGGCATGCGCTACAACCTGGGCGGCTACCGGCGCATCTCGCTGTTCGTGGACGAGGTGTCGAACGTCATCAACCAGCCGCTGATCGAGATCCTGAACAAGGGCGCCGAGGGTGGCATCTTCACCACCTGCGCGATGCAGACGCTGGCCGACCTGGCCAAGCGCCTGGGCAGCGAAGACGCGGCGCGCATGGCGCTGGGCAACCTGAACAACCTGATCGCGCTACGGTCCAAGGACCGTCCGACGCAGGACTTCGTGGTCGAGACCTTCGGCAAGACCGCGATCCACTCGGTGCGCGTGGGCCTGAGCAGCGGTGCTGACGCTCACCTGGGCGACTTCTCGTCGAGCTACTCGACGCAGCTCACCGAGAGCTTCGAGGAGATGGTGCCCGCCGACGTGCTGGGCAAGCTGCCCAACCTGCAGTACTTCGCCTCGGTGTCGGGCGGGCGGATCATCAAGGGGCGGTTTCCGATCCTTGACCCGGATGCGGACGAACCCAGAGCAACACGTGCGGCACCGCCCAAGCCGAACCGGACTCCAGCCGCAATAGCGGGACATCCGTCGTGATCCGCATCGTCAGCATCGCCGCCCTGCTCTGCCTGCTGGTGCTGGTGCTCTACCTGCCATCGGCGCATCCGCCAGAACGGTTCCTGGCGCAGATTCGAAGCGAGCACCAGGCGATGGAAGAGATTTGGGGCGAGACGCCCGCGCTGCGTATCCTCGACCGAGCGCTGGGCCTACAGGGCGCGGCACGCGACTCAACATCCATTCCCCCGACCGCCGGCGAGTCGGCGGCCAGCGGCGTGGACGGCGCCGTGGCGCGGGAGATGGCTTCCGTCAACCAGCGGCTGTTCGGGAACAGCTACTTCCGTGCGATCGACGCGCTCGTGCTGCTGGCCGCCTTCAGGTTGTCGGCAATGCTGGAGTGGCTGCCTTGGATGGCGGCCTTCCTTGTCGCAGCGGTCGCGGACGGCGCGATCAGCAGAGTGATCAAGTCGAAGGAGTTTCTTCACCACGATCCTGAGCGCTTCGCGCTGTACACCTCGGTGGCGATCGTGCTGGCCTGTGCGTTCGTGGTTTCGATGGTCGTGCCCATCGGCGTGCATCCGGTCGTTGGGCCGTGCGTCATGGCTATGCTGGGCATCTTGGCGGGACGTAGCCTCGCGCACTTCCACCGGAGGGGATAACCGCCCGCTGGTGGTCCGTGATCTCGCGCCGCGCCTCGAAGCCGGCGCGATCCCGCTCTACGCCGCAAGGCGCACAGCAAGCGTCGGCCGGCTCCGATTGGGACCCTTGGCCAGCACGGTCGAAGTACTCGTCACAGCTGGCGGCAGACACCACTCGCTGTCGTCTCTGTGCCGTGCGTAGGCATCAAGTCAGGGCGGATCACCAGGGGCAGGCCGCAGCGCCCACCACCACCCGGAACCTGACTATTCCGCTCGGGATTGCGTCGTACCTGAAACGCGGCTACATTCTCACTCATGCAAGTGAGTGAACGAAATGTGTTGTCGGTTCGATCGACCATCGGAAGGTCGACGCTGGCAGGCGCGGCGGCGGGTCGCGAGGCCGCTGCCAAGCTTCAGGCCGGGGCAGCGACGCTCGAACATCCCTGGGTCCTGGACTTCGCCGACATGGAGCTTGTGACGGCGAGCGCGTTCCGTGAAGCCGTCTTGCCCATCGTCCGCTGGGCCGCGCAGGATGGCCAGCCCTGCCTTGTCGCCAACCTGAACGAGGTATCCCGAGAAGAGGCACTTCTGGCCGCTTCGACATCCGAAGTGGTCTTGCTCTTCTGCTCGTTGAACGACGGCGCCATTGCCGGAGCGTATGCCCAAGGCCCGTTGGACGCCAAGCTCTCCCTCACCCTCGAACTGACGCTGCGCCTCGGCGAGGCCGACGCGCGTGCGATCAGCGAGGTCTCAGGCGAGAACACCGTCATCACCGCTTGGAACAACCGCCTGGTTGCACTTACCCGAATGGGTCTGCTCACCGAGCGCAAAGTCGGCAAGACGAAGTTCTACTCTCCTGCAGTGAAGGGCATGTCGTATGGGAAATGAGTTTCTGCGAAAGCAGCGTGAAGGCCGGGCGAAAGGCTGGAATCGTCAGCTGCGCGCCAGTGAGCACGACATGCTCGCTTCGCTCGCACCCGGCCAGGAACTTGGGTGCCGCGCGACCGTCTCGGGCGACCTGCCGCCGGTTGGCAGCAAGCTGATGCTGCAGCTGATGCAGGGCGAGATCAAGGTTCGCGACCAAAACGTCTGCATCGGGGAAGTCAGCAATCCCAAAGAAGAACTTCTTCGGGGTCTCGAACGCGGCGCCGGACTCATGGTCGCCGAGGTGCGCTCACAACTGCAATCCTCCGGTTGCATCGATCTGGTCGTGGAGCGTTGACTTGCTGCCGCTGAATGCTGTCCGATTCGCATCGACTTTCAAGGACGTCGGCACCAGCCAGCCACTGCTTGGCTGCGGAAGCTGCATCGACCGCCCCGTCTGCGGCGGACTGCATCTGCGCGACACCGGCGCACTGCTGGTGGACTGCCTGTCGTTCTGCCACTGCGAGGACCGCAGCAAGTGCGACATGGTCTGCCCCAACAAGCCCGCTGAGTACGTGAGGCGTCATGAGGAGGTGGACGGCTGGGACCTCAGCACGATCCCATTGGCACGCGATGTCGACATGCCCCGACTGCCCGAATGGATCCCCCTGCTCCAGGGCAACCTCGTCGGTCCTCGCATCACATCGGTGGACGACTGCGTGGCACTACCGCTGACATACGCCCTCAAAGGTCGCAAGCACGCCACTCGGGCCAGGACTCAGCAGGAACTGGCAAGCGCCTACGGCGTGCGACCGCGGCATGGCTGGGTGCTGTCCGGCGTCCAGGAAGATCCCGCCGTTGAACGGGTCTGGCCGCTGCCCGACATCGGCAGGATCGCGAGACAGATGGTCCACGCGGGTGCGATCTTCGCGACATCGCCGGACTTCAGCACGGTGATTGACTGCCCTCGACAGGACAACCTTCACGCAATGAAGCGCATCGCCTGGGTCTGGTACCACATGACCCAAGGCGGGCTCTGCACGGCCCTTCATGTCAACGGCCGCACCGATCACGACTTTGTGCGCTGGGCGGCTTTCATCCGCAACCAGACTGCCGTCAAGGCCATCGCCTATGAGTTCCTGACCGGCACAGCCACCAAGTTGAGCATCGGACAACACTGTCAGCGGCTGACCGAGCTTGCCAAGCAAGTCGGGCGCGACCTAACACTCGTGGTGCGCGGCAACGCTGAAGCTGCTCGGTCCCTACGCGGAACCTTCAAGCAGGTGGTCATCATCGACTCCACGCCGTACATGCGTGCGATGAAACGCCGCAAGGCCTATGTGAACCCGGGTGGCAAGGCGTCCTATGTGTCGGTACAGGCCGATTCCAGACGCGAGACGCGCGCGCTTCTGAAGCACAACATCCGTGTGCTGCGCTTGGCCGCCACGGCGCCGTTCGAACGTCCGGTCGAAGATCGCCAGGCAAGCTTCGACTTTCGGTCATCACCAGCGCAACAGGACACTGACGACGAATCCCCGCAAATGCCCTTGTTCACGGACTAGGAATTTGGGCCGGTCGGCGGCCTGCACCAGCTCAAGGCTGGCCGAGTCACTGCGAACGCGAACGCAACCGTCCAGCGACCGCACCGACTGGATCACCGACCGGAAGCCCAGCCCTCGGTGCGGATCTCCGGTACGCGACCGATTCTCGATCACGGCCCAGGTCAGCGCCTCCTCGGCGGTGGCTGGTTTTACCGGCAGTGGCGACTCGGCATAGCCAGCCCGAACGCCTCTTCCGCTGTCTGCCACCACCATCCAAGCTTCGCGGTCCATGACCTCGAATGCGCCCAGCCCATCCACTGCATCGCCCGCGTGCTCGTCGATGTTGGTCAGAAGTTCATGCAGAGCCGCCGAGAGCCGGCCCGCAGCGGTCGCTTGCACGCCAACTGCCACAAGCTGCGCCTGAAACGTCTTCGCGAAGTCGTTCGACGCGGCATCCGCCGCGGCTTCGCCGCCGGCGGGTCGGTGGATCGCTCCACAGGATCCTTCGCTCACGAAGAGTCGCGATGAAGCCAACAGCCGACGCAGCAGGCGCCCGCGTGGTGTCGAATCAGCAACAGCGATCCGACGATCGGCCGTGCGGCGCAGCATCAGCAGCTCTACCAGCGCACCCAGGCTCGCACCGGAGGCATCGACCCGCACGGCCTCGCGGGCACGGGTCATCATCTGCGCGCCCCGATGGCCACTTCAAATTC
>NZ_BBYR01000007.1 GCF_001293525.1 Pseudideonella sakaiensis
GGCACCATCGACGGCATCGCCTTCCAGACCAACATCCTGGCGCTGAACGCCGCGGTGGAAGCCGCGCGCGCCGGCGAGCAGGGCCGCGGCTTCGCGGTGGTGGCGGCCGAGGTGCGCAGCCTCGCGCAGCGCAGCGCCGAGGCGGCGCGCGAGATCAAGCAGCTGATCCAGGCCAGCGTCGAGACCGTCGAGAACGGCAGCACGCTGGTCGACGACGCGGGCCGCGCGATGGGCGACATCGTCCACAAGGTGACGCAGGTGACCGAGCTCATCGCCCACATCAGCCAGGCCTCGAACGAGCAGACCGCGGGCATCGACCAGGTGAACACCGCCGTCACGCAGCTCGACGATGCCACGCAGCAGAACGCCAGCCTCGTGCAGCAGAGCTCCGAAGCGGCCGCCAGCCTGCAGCACCAGGCGCAGCGGCTGGCCGAAGCAATCGGGGTGTTCAAGACCGCCACCGTGTGAGCGCCCCCTGGCCGGGCGGTGCCCGGCCCGCCTCCCGCGGGGTCCACTCCGCAGCGCGGGAGGCGCAGCGCTGCGCTCCCGGCCCGGCGCTGCCGGCTGGCGCGCCTCAGCGCATCCCCGTGGCCCGCCAGACCGTGTTGCCGACGTCGTCCGCCACCAGCAGCGCGCCGCGCGCGTCGAGCGCCACGCCGACCGGGCGGCCGCGCGCCTGGCCCTGCGCATCGACGAAGCCGGTCAGCAGGTCCACCGGCGCGCCGTTCGGGCGGCCGGCGGCGAAGGGCACGAACACCACCTTGTAGCCCACGGGCGGCTGGCGGTTCCACGAGCCGTGCAGGCCGATGAACATGCCATCGGCGAAGGGCGCGGGCAGCGCGGTGCGGCCCGCGGCCGCGAGGCCGAGCGCGGCCACGTGGGCGCCGAGCGCATAGTCGGGGGCGATGGCGCGGGCCACCTGGTCCGGCCGCGGCGGCTGCACGCGGGCGTCCACGTTCGGCCCGAAGTAGCTCCAGGGCCAGCCGTAGAAGCCGCCGTCCTGCACCGAGGTCAGGTAGTCCGGCACCAGGTCGTTGCCGAGCTCGTCGCGCTCGTTGGCCACGGTCCAGAGCATGCCGCTGGTCGGCTCCCAGGCCAGGCCGTTGGGGTTGCGCAGGCCGGTGGCGTAGAGGCGCTTGCGGCCGCTGGCGCGATCGATCTCCCAGATCGCCGCGCGACCCTCCTCGGCCGCCAGGCCGTTCTCGCCGACGTTGCTGTTCGAGCCGACCGTCGCGTAGAGCCGCGTGCCGTCGGGGCTCGCGATCAGGCCCTTGGTCCAGTGGTGGTTGATCGGGCCGGCGGGCAGCTCGGTGAGCCGGGTGCCCGGCCCCGGCAGCGTGGTCTGGCCCGGCGTGTAGGCGTAGCGGACCACGGCGTCGGTCGTCGCGACGTAGAAGTCGCCGCCGACCAGCGCCATGCCGAACGGCGAGCGCAGCCCCGACGCGAAGACGGTGCGCAGCTCGGCGACGCCGTCGCCGTCGGCATCGCGCAGCAGCGTGATGCGGTCGGCCGAGGGCACGCCGGCGCCGGCGCGCGCCATCACGGCCTGCATCACCCGGCCACGCAGGCCCTGGGCGCCGTCCGGCTTCGCCGGCGCGTTCGATTCGGCCACCAGCACGTCGCCGTTCGGCAGCACGTGCAGCCAGCGCGGGTGCGCCAGGCCGGTGGCGAAGGCCGTGACCTGCACGCCCGGCGCGGCCGCGGGCCGTTCGCCAGTGGCCCAGCCCCGCGCCGGCGCGATCTTCACGGTGGGCAGGGCCGAGGAGCCGGGGGCCGGGAGCTGCGGCGACGGCCCGACCGTCGACGCCGGCGACGCCACCGGCGGGCGGCCCGCATCGCCGAGGGCGCAGGCGCCGAGCCCTGCCGCGACGGCGAGCGATGCGAGGGCGAGGCGGCGGGGAGGGCGCGGCGAGCGCGTCGGGCGGATCGTGGCGGCAGGTGGAAGCATGCGGGGCGGACGGTGGGCGGGGAGGCGACGGTGGCGGGCTGCGGGGGCCCGTCGCCGCGGGGGCGCGCTGGGTGTCGGCTGCCCCTGATATGCGGCGAACGGATGCTGCTGCCGCTTGCGCCGCAGGGCCGTAGGACACGTGCGCGTGCAAGCGTCGGGGGCGGCCGCGCGGGCACGTCGACGGCTCGTGTCCCGCGGCCTCGGGGCTTGTACGGATGGGCGCCCGCCTGGCGCCTGCCTAAGATCGACGCGAATGTTAACGTTGCCATCAGCGCCGCAGGCTCGTCGCGGACGCAGCCTTCCACGGAACACGACCCCAATGACCCTCGAGACGAAACCTTGGATTTGCCCGGCCCTGGTGGCCGCCGCCTGCCTGGCCGCCTGCGGCGGCGGCAGCGACGCCCCGGTGGCCGCCGCGCCGGCGGCGCCGGCCTACGTGCCGAAGACCTGCGACACGAGCGCCGCCGCGCTGCAGAAGCAGACGCTGACCGTGAACGGGGTGACGCGCGAGTACCTCGAGGTCGCGCCGTCGAACATCACGGCGCTGGTCGCGAAGAACGTGCGCAACGTGCCGGTCGTCGTGAGCTACCACGATGCGGCGCAGGATGGCCAGAAGGGGGCCGCGGCCACCTGCTGGAACGAGGTCGCCTCCGCGAACGGGGGCGTGGCGATCTTCCCGACCGCCGTCGGCGGCAACTGGAACACCCGGCTCGAGGCCGGCGCCGCCGACGACGTCGCCTTCACCCGCGCGGTGATCGCGGCCGTGCTGGCGAAGTACGGCCTGCCCGGCAACGAGCAGCTCTTCGTGACCGGTGTCGGGCAGGGCGCCGCGATGGCCAGCGTGATGGCGATGGCCTCCGGCCAGCTGGGTGCGAACAGCCGGCCCACCAACTACGTCGCGGCGCTGGCCACGGTGAACGGGTCCGCCGATCCGGCGGTGTTCTCGACCAGCTTCGCGCCGACCACGCTGGCCGCCTGGTCCATCAAGCAGCCCGGCTACACCGGCAGCGATGCGCAGCAGATCGTCTACTGGATGCAGCAGAACGGCATCACCGCACCGGCCGTCGGCACGTCGGACGCCAAGTTCCAGTCCGTCGTCTACACCAACCCGAGCTACCCGGCGCAGCAGGCCATCACCTCCACGACGGTGACGCCGAACTACGCCGGCAAGGACCTGAGCCAGGACATCTGGGACCGCTGGTTCACGAAGAAGGTCAAGGTGTCCGACGACACGCGCACCAACGGCACCGTCCGCGACTTCCTGGGCGTGGCGCAGATGGGGCTGCTCGACGTCACCAAGACGCTGTCCACCGGCGTGTCGCGCCGCTACCTGGTGTACCTGCCGAAGAACTACGCCGCCCTGACGGCCGGCGGCAAGAAGCTGCCGCTCGTATTCTCGCTGCACGGCCGCAACGGCGCGGCGGAGTTCATCGCGCTCACCTCGCGCTGGTGGGAGGTCGCGGAGAAGAACGGCTTCATCGCCGTCTTCCCGCAGGGCCTCAACAACACCTGGAACACCGGCATCTCGGCCAGCAACCCGGACGTGGCCGACATGCTGGCGCTGATCAACCAGCTGAAGGCCGACTACGCCGTCGACGCGAACCGCATCTACATGAACGGCCAGTCGATGGGCGCCGCCTTCACGAACCGCATGGCGGTGCAGTACCCGAACCTGTTCGCCGCGGTCGCGCCGTGCTACTCGGGCCACCTCGGCGCCAGCGCCTACGCCGATGCGATCGTCCGCACCGACGTGCCGCTGCCCGTGTGGCAGTGCCGCGGCCAGGACGAGATCACCAGCGACTTCCCCGGCAGCGAACCCGCGGCGCGCCAGTTCTGGCGCGTGACTGTCAACAAGCACCTCGGCAACCCGGTGCTGCAGGTCGACGGTCGCAATGCGACGGAGATCTACACCGACGGTGTCGCGGAGTACCGCTGGCAGGTGCGCCAGTACCAGCCGCACTTCGAGTTCGAAGGGCAGTCGCAGAAGCTGTGGGACGAGTTCTTCAAGCGCTTCGCGCGCGACGCGTCCGGCAACCTCGTCACGCTGCCCTGATGCCCTGATGCCCTGATGCCCTGATGCCCTGATGCCCTGATGCCCTGATGCCCTGATGCACTGAGGGCCGGGGCGCAGGCCGGCTGCCCCGGCCGCTGACCCCGTGCAAACCCTCGGGGGACCGCCGCGCGGCGGGACGTCATCTCGTTGTCACCCAGACAACGAGAGAGCGCGATGCCCGTCCCCCTTGCCGCGCGCCGGCACCGATCCGCCCTGGCCCCCGTCGTGGCCGCGTTCGCGCTCTGCGCCGTCCCGGCCCGGGCCCAGGGCGATCCGCCGCCCGGCAGCGCCCCGCCGGCCGATGCGGCGGCCCCTGCGGCTGTGCCCGCGAGCGCGCCCTCCGCGGCGCAGGAACTGGGCCGCGTCCAGGTCACCGGCTCGCGGCTCAAGCGCATCGACGCCGAAGGGCCGGTGCCGGTGCAGGTCTATCGGCGGGAGGACCTGGAGCGCAGTGGGCAGCCGAGTCTCGCGAAGTTCCTCAACAGTCTCAACGAGACCTCGATGTCCTCGGGGGAGGGAGCGAACAGCGGCACGGCAGGACAAGGCACGGTGCAGCTGCGGGGCATGCCACTGGGATCGACGGCGGTGCTGCTCAATGGGCGCAAGCTGCAGGCCGTGGGTTCCTCGTCCGCCAGCTACTTCAACCTCAACCTGATCCCCATTGGCGCGATCGAGCGCATCGAGGTACTGCCGGTGGGCTCTTCCGCGGTCTACGGTGGCGATGCACTCGCGGGCGTCGTGAACGTGGTGCTGAAGAGCCGGCTCGACGCCCTGAGCCTGGACGCCCGCGTCGGTGGAGGCCGCGGCTTCGAGGATGGCAGCCTGGCCCTGGCCGGCGGGCGGCAGAACACGGAAGGTTCCGTGCTGATCCTGGGCTCATACAGCAAGGCCACCACGCTGGGCATGTCCGAGCGCGACTTCTTCCTGGATGCCGACTACCGGCGATTCGGTGGCCCCGACGCCCGCGTTCGCACCTGCGCACCCGGTACGGTGAGCAGCAACACGAATGGGAACCTGCCCGGTCTGGCTGCAACCAGTGCCGGCATCCCGGTCACGTCCGCCGGTCGCCCCACCCTCGCAGACTTCGCCGCCGCCGCTGGCCGCCCCAATCTGTGCGGCGATGCGCAGAATGGCAACGGCAACGCCCTGGTCTACGGCAACGAGACGCTCGGGCTGCACACGGTGGCGGAGCGCCACCTCGGTGCCGGCTGGACGGCGTTCGCGGAGGCGACCCTTTCCGAGGATCGGCTGGCGTCGAACTTCACCGGCATGAAGTTCAACAACGTGCTGGTCCCGGCATCCAACCCGTACAACCCCTTCGGCGTGCCGGTGCGCGTCACTTCCACCCTCGGACTGGAGAACGGCAGCGTCGGGATCGCGCGTGAGACGCGCTACACGCGGCTCCTCGGTGGCCTGCGCGGCGAGTTGCCGGGGGCGTGGGACCTGGAAGCCACCGTCACGAGCTCGCGTGATCGCAGCGAACAGCGCAACCGGAACGTGAACGTCAACGCCAACGCGCGCACCGCGGCGCTGGCCGCCAGCGACCCTGCGCTGGCACTGAACCCGTTCACTGCTGGCCGCGCGGCCACGGACGCCGTGATCCAGTCGATCTGGTCGGACAGCGTGCGCCAGACCGAAGGCAGCAAGGACATGTTCGCGGCCTTCGTGCGCGGACCGGCGGCCGCCTTGCCGGCTGGCTCGCTAGACGCCGTGGTCGGCGCAGAAGTGACGCGCGACCGCTACGACTCCCTGACCGTCGGCACCGTCAGCAACGGCGGCAGCCGCAGCGCGCAGGCCTTGTACGGCGAGCTCCGTGCCCCGCTGATGCGGCGCGACGGCGTGGTCGGCCGAGGTGGCGAACTCGCTGCGCTGACCCTGGCCGCGCGGTCCGATCGCACCGCCCAGTTCGGCCGGGCGGCTACCTACCAGGGCGGCCTGGAGCTGCGCCCGAGTGCCTCATGGCTGCTGCGTGCCTCGGCTGCCACCTCATTAAAGCCACCAACGCTCTCTCAGACATTCGTCACCGACCAGGTCCTGCCCGCCTCGAGCTTCGGCCTGGTGGATCCCGCGCGCCAGGGCGAGGCGGTGACTGCGGGCGAACTGGTGCGTACCGCGAACCCCGCGCTGAAGCCGGAGCGCGGCAAGGCCTTCTCGCTGGGCGCGAACTGGGAACCGCAGACGGGCACGCGGCTGGCAGTCACCGCCTGGCGCCTGCGGGCCGAGCAGTTGATCGTGCTGCTGCTGCCGCAGGCCCTGCTGAACAACGAGGCGCTGCTGCCGGGATTCGTGACGCGCGAAGCGGCGACGGCCGGCGGTCTTCCGGGGCGGCTCTCGCGCCTGACGTATGCGGAGACCAACTTGGGTGTGCTGGAGACGCGCGGCATCGATCTCGAGGCCCGCCGCAGCTGGCGATCTCCGGGGGGAACGTGGTCCCTCGGCGTCGGTGCGACGCGGGTCCAGCAGTACGACGTCAAGCTGACCCCGAATGCAGCCGTCGAGAGCCGGCTCGGCCGCCGCACCCTGGACTACTGGTCCCCCGAGTGGAAGGGCCAGGTCTTCGGCGGCTTCGCCGCCCCGGCCTGGAGCCTGTCGGTGACTGGGCGCTACCTGGGCGCCTACCAGGACACCGGGAGCCGTGCGCGCCGCCTTGGTGACACCGTCCTCGTGGATCTGGCCGGACGCCTGGATCTGAGGACGCTCGGGGTACCGATGGGTGGCGCGAGTGCCGCAGCGCTGTCGTTTGGCGTCGTCAACGTGGGCGACCGGCAGCCCCAGTTCACCGAAGCGGCTCCGTACTACGACCCGACCCAGGCCGACTGGCGTGGCCGCACGCTGAGCGTGCGCCTTTCGGTGGATTGGTGACTCGGCGGCCGCGTCGCTACAGATTCGGGATAGGGCCCGCAGCCTGAGGCGCCCAGCGCGTCGCCTCTCCGGCGCCCCAGGCGTCCCGTGACCATCGTCTCTTCCCGCGCCGTGATCTGACCGGGCCGGAGACTGTTTCGCGCCCTCCGCAGCCCCGGAGGCGCCCTCCTCGACTTCGCCGCATGCTCCACAACCTCACTCGCCTGGCCGCCTTCGCCCGCCCCTTGGCGCTGACCCGGGGATTCCTCCTCGTCCTCACCCTGACGCTCGTGAACGTGGCCGCGTGGATGGATGCCCGCGCCGCTGCTGCGCCTCAGCCCTTCCCCGCGACGGGGCCGAGCGTACGGGAGGTGGTCGAGTTCACGCGCCTGGCTCGGCTCGGCCTTATCGGCCTGCAGGTCGAGCGCAAGCTGGCCATCTCGCCCAAGCGCGATCAGGCCTTCATCGTGACGCGTCGGGCCCTGGTCGACCGGGAGCGCAATGTCTACGAGCTGCTCCTGCTCGACCTGCGACCCCAGCAGCTGGAGCGCCGTGCGCTGGGCCAGGCCGTGTCGCCAGTGCCCTTGCTCACCCTCGAGGCCGCGATGGACACCAACGATGCTCAGCCCTATCTCCAGGACGCGCGCTGGGTCAGCGACGACACCATCGCCTTCCGGGCCCGGATGGATGAGGCGGCGTACCAAGTTTACACCCTGGGTGTGCGGGATCGCCGCCTCACCCAGCGGACCTTCGAGCCGACGGGCGTCGCTTCCTTCGAGATCGCGGCCAACCTTGGCCGTGTCGTCTACGCCACATGGATTCCTGAGCCGCCGCTGGCTTCGGGCGAGCGAAGTCTCGTGGTCGGCAACCGCTCGTTCTACAGCGTCAACTTCGGGCAAGCCAACGTCGGCTCGCAACGCCGGCCGCTGCAGTACGCCGTGATCGACGCCGGCGCGGTCGGGCCCGGACGGCGGCTGGGCGAAGCCGTCGCGCCGATCGGCGCGCCGATGTGGCCGAGCATCAGCGTGTCGCCCGACGGCCGATGGGCTGTGATCCCTCGCTTTGAAGCGGAACACCACCTCACGTGGGCGGCGCGCTACCCGCTGATGGCGGAAGTCGCCGCGATGGCCGGGCCGGCGCTGGCGATGGATCCGCGCAGCTACTTCGTTCGCCCGCAGCAGTGGCTCGCCCGCCGCAGCGTTGCCTACCGCCTCGACGATGGCGCGGCGCGGCCGCTCGTCGATGCGCCCGACGACGCCTCGCCGGCGAACCCGAGCCGTGTCGATGCGTTCTGGCCAGCCGGCGGCGACTCGGTGGTTGTCGCAGGCACCCATCTGCCGCTGGCGGGTGCGACGGATAGCACGGCCTCGCACGTCATCGAGTACTGGCCCGACACGGGCCGCCGCGCGGTCATCACGGCTCTCGGCGGACGTGTCGATTCGGTTCGTGCCGCCGCCGACGGCCGCAGCTTCACCGTTCGCCTCGAGCGGGGGCCGCCGCGCAGCTTTGCCCGCGGTCCGGGCGGACGCTGGCAGGAAGTCAACGAGCATGCCGCGCCCGACGGAAGCGACCGCGAGGGTCATCCGATCGCGCAGGGCTGGCGGCTCGGGGTGGAGCAGGGGCCTGACCAGCCGCCGGACGTGGTGGCCCGCGGCCCACATGGCGAGGTCGCCCGCCTGACGGCGCTCCATCCCCAGTTCTCGACCGCCCGTTGGGGCAGCGTGCGGCCCTTCAGCTGGCAAGACGAGCGCGGTGTCGCCTACACGGGCGGGCTGTTGCTGCCGCCGGGCCACGATGCATCCCGCCGATACCCGGTGGTGCTGCAGACCTACGGCTTCGACCCCAGGAACTTCTACCTCGATGGCTCGAACCTGGCCGATGGCTTCAGCAGCGGCTATGCGGGCCGTGCGTTCCTGGCCGAGGACATCCTGGTCCTCGCGCTGCCCCACTCGCTGCGGATGCCGGGCGAGGCGCCCGAGGTCGCCGTGCGCCATGACCGGGCGGCGGCGATGGTCCGGTCGGCGATCGGCGCGCTGGTGTCGCGCGGCCTCGCCGACCCCGAACGGATCGGCCTGATGGGATGGAGCATCTGGGGCGAGCACGTGCTCAACCTGCTGACCTTCCATGACCTGCCGGTGCGGGCCGCCAGCCTGCTGGACGGCGACTCGAACAGCCTGTTCGCGATGACCGTCGTGACGGGCCACAGCGACTACGCCTACCGGCGCTTCGAGGCCACCAATGGCGGCACCCCCTATGGCGAGGGCCTGGCCCGCTGGGTGGCGAAGGACCCCTCGCTGCACACTGACTGCATTCGCGCCGCCGTGCGCATCGAGAACTACGGGCCCTCCTCGAAGATCAACTGGGACATCTATGGCCTGCTGCGGCGCCAGTACAAGCCGGTCGAGAAGGTGGACATTCCCGGCGGCGCCCATGCGCTCGCGCATCCCCTCGAGCGGATGGTGTCCCTGCAGGGCAACGTGGACTGGTACGCCTTCTGGCTCGCGGGCAAGGAGCGGCGCGAGCCCTTGCTGCGGACGGAGACGAGCGAGACCCTGCGCGCGCAGTACGCCCGATGGCAAGAGATGGCCGAGCTCAAGCGACTGGATGCCGCGAAGCCGCGCTGCGCGGCCGTCGCGGGCGGCCGCCCATAGCGTGGTCGGCATCCATCTTCTGCGTCGTGTGGTCATGGGCGGCGTTGCGTGCTGTTCGCGTGGTCGATCGCCATGCGCTGACCTGATGCGATCAGGCGGGCGAGGGTGTGGCCGGCTCTACGGTGCTCCCGTTGGACCAGCTGCGCAGCCATGCCTCCGCAGCGACGAGCGCGAGCAGGTCGGCGGCTGGCGTCTCTCTCGCCGTCGCCCGGCCGGAAGCTGCGAGGTCGACCCGTGATCGATCGATCAGCTTCAGTCGAGCCAGCTCACCATCGAGCAGCAGCGAACGCAGTGCGGACCGATGGCGGGCGAGCACGTCGGCCACCGCTTGGCCCGTCGTGCCCTTGGTGCTGCGCGCGGCGATGGCCGGGGGCAGGGCGTCGGCAAAGGCGCGACGAGCGAGCGCCCGGCCCTGGCCGCCACGCGTGAGGACGTAGGTCGGGATCGCAAGGGCCAGTTCCACCAAGGGTTGTGACAGCAAGGGCCGCACCGGCTCCGGGCCGGGTTGGAGGCCGTTTGCCGGATAGCACGCGACCGGGTAGAGCAGTTGCTGGAGCTGTACCCGCTTCCCGGGCGGCAGCCCGTCGCGCTGGTGGAAGGCCGGGTGCTGATAGGGCATCAGGTCCTGCCGGTCGAGTCTCGCCGCAGCGGCCAGCAGCGGCGACGCCGCATCGACCGCGGCCGGGTCCTCGTGACGCTCCCGACATGCACGGGCCGACAGGCGCAACACCTCCCAGACGGACAGGCCGCCCAGTCGTGCGGCGTCGATCACGGCCGGCAGGAAGCCGCGGTCGATCCCCCGGGTAAGCAGATAGTCGGCGGCGGGCCATGCGCGATGCAGTTCGAAGAAGAGCAGGTCGCCTCCGACACCGCTGAAGATCGCCGAGGCTCCGAACGCCTCGGCCGTCGCGGCATCGAGTGTCCCCAGGCCCAGCGCATCGAGGTGACTGGGTGGGGCCGGCGTGCGCGCCAGGGCGAGCAGTTCCTCCCAGCGGACGCCAGCGTCGGCGGCCACCTCCCGCAGCGGGCGCGAGGCAGCATCCGCGGCCAATCGCGCATAGGAACGCTCGTCGGCCGCCGGGTCCGTTGAACGGTGGTTGAGACAGAGCACCTGGGCCGGCGTGTCGGCGGCATGCAGACAAGTCGCCAGGATCGACGAATCCACGCCACCCGAGAGCCGGAGCACGATTCGCTCATGGCAGGCCGCCCATTGCCGCGTGCAGTCCCGCACCGTGCTTGCCAGCAGGCGTGCAGCCTCGTCGTCGTCCATCGACCAGGGGGCGGCGGCGTGCTCCGCTGGACACCACAGGTCCTCGCTGAAGACCCGGTCGTGCCGGATCGACAGCCGTTCTCCCGGCAGCATGTGCCAGACGTCGCTCAGCGCGGTGCGCGGGCCCGTCGGGGCGCCGAGCTGGAGGCAGGCCAGTACGCCGTCGCGCTCGGGTCGGGGATGCCGGGTCGGGGGCAGCAGCATCAAGGCGTCCTCCAGCCAGGAGCACAGGAGCCAGATGCCGTCGTGCAGCAGTCGGTAGCAGGGCAGGCTGCCGCCTGGGTCTCGCAGCACGTCGAAGTCGCCGTCCAGGCCCTGAGGGAGGAAGGCGACGTAACGGCCCCAGTACTGCGTGACGAGCGGGCTTCCGCGCTGCGCGAGCAGGTGCTGCGCCTCCTCGCGGCCGAGCTGAACGGGCACCGCAGCGACGCCGGACGTTCGGCGGAACAAGGTGCCGACGATCACACCGCCTCGCTCACCGACCAGATGCCAGCCGCTGGATGCGGGCCGGTGGCCGCAGACGTGGACCTCGAGTCCGGGTGCGGATGCTGCGCGCTGCCAGCCTGGCCGTGCCTGCAGTGCGCGGACGAGTCGCCGAGCCTCGGTGGCGGAGTCCACTGCGGCGGGATGCCAGACGAACGCGAGAAAGCGGAGCATGCGCCCGTCCGTCAGACGACCAGCAGGGGCTGGTACTGCGCCACGTGTTCGTGGCGGTCATTGAGGACGATCGGTCCAGCCTGGACCCACGCGTGCGCAGCAAAGGGCCGCGTTCTCACCCCGATGACGAAGGTCGGCGCGAGGCGCCAGTGGGCCAGGAAGTTGGCCAGCGCGAGCGAATCGAGCAGGCAGCGGTCGCGCGGTCCGAACACGATCGGCCTCAGCTCGGCGTAGCGCGCGGCCAGGCCGCAGGCCTCGACCTCGCTGCAGGCTCCGCCGAAGCGACCGCGTCGTGCAGCCAGGGCCGTGGCGATCGCCGCGAGGTCACGGAAGCGCAGCGTCAAGGCCGCGTGCGAGACGGCCGACGCCAGCACGGCCAAGCCACGAACCAGGCCGAGGTCGGCGGCTTGTCGGGTATCGATCGACCGGGCGGGCCGCGGCAGTGTCCGATCATGCTGCGCCCGGCCACCCCGGGTCAGCAGGCCCTGTTCGAGGAGCGTCGCGAGCAGCTGCCCGTTTCGGGATGACGGGGGAGCGGCGGGCTCGGTGCATGCCGGCCATCCGTCGATCTGTTCGCACAGCGGAGTTTGCTGCGGCACCGCCAGGTAACGGTCGTGACGCAGGTCCAACAGGACGACCTGCCGGCCCACGGCGCAGGCGCGGACGTGGTGCGCAAGGGCGCAGGGCTTGGCATCGCGGGGCTGGGACATCGCGGACCTCTCGGGGGAGGGGGCGGGGGCGGCAGCGCGCGAACGGTGCGTGCTGCCGCCCGGAAAGGGAAGGGGCGAAGAGGCCCCTTCCCGCCGCGCGCTCAGTTCCAGACGCGCGGCAGCTCGTCGGCCAGCTCCTGGTTGAAGCCGCCGACCTGGCCCTGGGTCACTTCCTTCGCATCGCCCAGCTCGACGATGTCCACGTCCAGTTCATCCATGATGATCTCCTTCGGGTTGCAGGTTGAACCCGGGGCACCGTGCCCCGGGCGAGCGCAAGGTAGGACGGCGGGCTGGTCGCGGCAAGGGAGGGACGCGGGTGATTTGCAGGCGTTCGGTCTTCGAAGGGGGCGGTTTCTCCTCGGTGGCGAGGCCCTGGGCGGCCTGTCGGGCGCGGCCCATGCGCAGGTGCTTTCGTTCGGTTTGAAGACCCGTCGCGCGGCAGGGGCATGGGGGCCCGCGCGCCCTGCCGCGCCGGGCCGCCTCAGCCGGTCAGGGCCTCGTAGCAGGCCGTCTCGAACGCCAGGTAGCCGCCGAAGGAGCCCGGGTCGCCGAAGGGCAGGATCTGCGTCGCCCAGAAGCCGCCGAGGCCGTTCTGGCGATCGATCCAGTAGAAGAGGTTCGCCAGTCCGGCCCAGCCCTGGGCGCCGGCGGGGCGGCCGGTGGGCGCGCGTTCCTCGTTGACCATGAAGGGCAGCGACCAGGACTTGGGCTGGCCGGGGAAGAACTCGGCGTCGTTGGACAGGGTCTTGATGACGCCGGGCAGCGGGGTCACGCTGAGCGCCGGGTCGAGGTGGCGGCGGCAGGCCATCTCGACGGTGTCGGCGCGAAGGACGCGGCCGTGCGGGCCGTCGCCGTCGTTCAGCCACATGCGGATGAACTTCATGTAGTCGCCCACGCTGCCGTACAGGCCGTGGCCCCCGAAGTGGACCTCGGGCCTGGCCGGGAGCTCGAAGTCCATCGCCTGCAGGCTGCCGTCGGGCAGGCGGGCGTGCATGCCGGCCACGCGCGCGCGGATGCGGTCGTCGATCTCGAACGTCATGTCCTCGATGCCGAGCGGCTCGAAGATGCGCGCCTGGAAGACCTCGCCGAGCCGGCGGCCGGTGATGCCCTCGACCACCTGGCCCACCCAGTCGATGTTGGTGCCGTACTCCCAGCGCTCGCCGGGGTCGAACAGCAGCGGCGTCTCGAGCGCGGCGCGCGAGGCCGTGATCACGCTGGGCTGCTTGCCGGCCTCGGCCAGGCGGCGGTAGTGCTCGTTGAAGAAGTCGTAGCCGAAGCCGCCGGTGTGGGTGAGCAGCTGGCGCGTGGTCACCTGGCGGCGCGGCGGGCGCAGCCGCGCGTTGCCCTGTTCGTCGAGGTGCTCGATGACCTGGAGCCTGCCGATCGCCGGCGCGTAGCGCATCGCCGGCGCGTCCAGGTCGAGGCGGCCGTCCTCCACCAGCTGCAGCGCCGCGGTGGCGGTGATGGCCTTGGTGGTCGAGAAGATCGCGAAGGTGGTGTCTTCGGTCATCGGCGCGGGCTGGCCCAGCCGGCGCACGCCGGCCGCGCCGGCGTACAGGTTGGCCTGCCGGTCGGTGAGCATCGCGACCACGCCCGGCACCTTCGGCTCGCCGTCCACCGTGCGCTGCAGCACGGCGTCGAGCGCCATCTTCAATCCTTGCGTCATGGGTGTCTCCAGGAAAGGGGTTCGAGAGGGCCGCCAGCGCCCGCGGGCGGCCCGGTGAGTCTGCGCGCTTCGCGCTACTGCATCCGGAAGCCGGGGTAGCCGGCCTCGGCCACCTCGTTGCAGCGCCGCCGGTACTCGCCCACGCCGCCGGTGTAGGACAGCACGCGGCGCGGCTTGCCCGGCACGTTGGAGCCGGTGTACCAGGAGGAGGTCTTCGAGATCAGGGTGGCGCCGGCGGTCTCGTCGTGGTGCCGCACCCACGCGTCCTCGGCCTCGGCGGTCGGCTCGACCACGGTCTTGCCGTTCGTCCGCATGTGGCCGATCAGGCCGCTGATCCACTCGGTCTGCTGCTGCAGGCAGGTGGTCATGTTGCACAGGGCCGCCGAGGGCGCCAGCGGCACCGCGGTGGTCAGCAGGTTGGGGTAGCCGTGCTTGGCGAGGCCCATCGTGGTCCGGATGTCGCTGAACCATTCGTCGCGCAGCGAGCGGCCCTCGCGGCCGCGGATGTCGATCCGGGTCAGTGCGCCGGTGCCCGCGTCGAAGCCGGTGGCGAGGATGATCACGTCGAGCGCGTGCACGCTGCCGTCGGCGAGCTGGATGCCCTCGGGCACGATCTGCTCGATCGGGTTGGCCTTGACGCTGACCGCCTCGACGTTCGGCCGGTGGTAGACCTCCAGGTAGCCGCTCTCCAGCGGCACGCGGTGGGTGCCGAAGCTGTAGTCCTTCGGGATCAGCAGCTCGCACAGGCGCGGGTCGCGCAGGCGCTCGCGCATCTTCCCGCGGACGAACTCGGAGATCTCCTCGCCGACCTGCTCGTCGAAGAACATCTCCGCATAGGAGGCCAGCCACAGCTTCAGCGAGCCGTCGGCGTAGATCTCCTCCAGCACGGCGCGCCGCTGTGCCGGCGTGTCGCGCGCCCACTGGTGGACGAAGTCGTACTCGAAGCCGGTGAAGGTGTTCGGCAGGTTGCTGCGCAGCTCCTCGAAGCGGGCCTTGTAGGCCGCGACCTCCTCGGGGCCGTAGCGGGGGTTCTTCATCGGCAGCACGTACTGCGGCGTGCGGATGAACACCGTCAGGTGGCCGACCTGGTCGGCGATGGTCTGGATCACCTGGATCCCGGTGGCGCCGATGCCGACCACGCCGACGCGCTTGCCCGCCAGGTCGAGCGCCTCGCGCGGCCAGCGGCTGGTGTGGAAGATGCGGCCGCGGAAGCGCTCCTGCCCCGCGAAGACGCGCTCCATCGGCGCCGACAGCATGCCGCCGCAGGTGACCAGGAACTGCGCGTCGACCTGCTCGCCCGAGCCGGTGCTGATGCGCCAGCGCCCGCTGGCCTCGTCGTAACGGGCGCCCGTGACGGTGGTCTCGAACTGGATGTCGCGCCGCAGGTCCAGCCGGTCGGCGACGTACTGCAGCCAGCGCTCGATCTCCGGCTGCCCGGGGAAGCGCTGGCTCCACGACCAGTCCTTGTAGAGCGCCTCGTCGAAGAGGTACTGGTAGATGTAGGACTCCGAGTCGAACTTCGCGCCGGGGTAGCGGTTCCAGGTCCAGGTGCCGCCGACGTCCGGCGCGGTCTCGTAGACGCGCACCTTCAGGCCCTGCCGGCGCAGCTGGTGCAGTTGGTAGAGGCCGGCGACGCCGGCGCCGATGATCACCGCGTCGTAGCGCGGCACGTCGGGGGTCGGGGAAGGGGGCATGTCTCGCGCTCTCTTTCTGGAGGGGGTGGGTGTCCGGCCGGGCCGGCCCTGCGCGCCTTCCGCGGCGTGCAGGCGACCTGTCAGTGCAGGCAGCGGGCCAGCGCGCGGCGGCGGGCGCGGCGCGGGATTTCCCCAGCGCCGGCGGCCCGTCCGGGGCCTGGAACGGGCGGCGGCAGCCGTCCCGCGGCCCGGCCGCCTGTCCGGTGCCGGACAGGCCTGTCCGATCCATCGGACGCCGGTGGTCACCGGGCCGGATGTCCCAGCGGCGGGACACCGGCCCGCGCCGGCCCAGGGATCCTCCGATTGACCGGCGCCGCTGCGCTCCGCTCCAATCGGCCCCGGATCACGCCTGCCGTCCGACCGCGCGAGCTTCGCGCGGCGGGCCTGCGACAACGAAGGCTGCGGGAACCCTGATGACGCCGGGATCGAGCCCCTACGTGGGCTTCAGCAAGGACCTGCGGGGCGTGCGCCAGCTGTGGGAGCGCTTCAACGCCGGCCTGGTCGACGTGGAGGCCTGCCGCACCCCCTACCACCGGCTGCTGCTCGACGAGTGGCGGCGCTGCACCGCGCTCGGCGTCGACGTGGCGATGTCGCGCGGGCGCCGCCTGGACGATGCGGCGTTCCGCCAGCGCCGCGAGGCCGAGCAGCTGCTGCTGGAGACCTCGGTCCCGATCGTGCAGGACGTCGCGCATTACCTGCAGGACGTGCCCGGCATCATGATCCTGGCCGAGCGCACCGGCACCGTGCTCCACATCACCGGCAACCCGCGGGTGCGCGAGCGCGCGGCGGCCCACTCGGGCATCGTCGTCGGCTCCGAATGGACGGAGGGCGCCGCCGGAACCAACGGCATGGGGACCGCGCTGTCGATGGGCCGGCCGGTGCACGTGTTCGCGACCGAGCACTTCTGCGAGCGCTGGCACGCCTGGTCGTGCGCCGCGGCGCCGATCTTCGACACCGACGGTCGGACCGTACTCGGCATCATCGACTTCACCACCGTGGAGTCCGATTTCCGCGACCAGGCGCTGGGGCTGGCGGTGTCGGTGGCGAACTCCATCCAGGCCCGCATGGCGCTGCACCGCGAGCTCGAGCGGCGGCGGCTGCTGAGCAGCTTCAGCGAGACCGTGCGCCACTATCCGCACGACGACGTGCTGGCGCTGGACCCGCTGGGCCGGCCGGTGATGCACACGCCGAGCGAGCGCTGCCGGCAGATCGCCGAGCGCTGGCGCCACGGCAGTGCCGACGCGGCGGACCGGGTGCAGTCGCGCACCGAGGTCCGCGCCCCCGGGACCGGCGCCTGCATCGGCTCGATCGTGCTGCTGGCCCGGCCGGCCGGCTACCAGAAGGTGTTCCGGCCGGACGAGCGGCCGCCGCCGGTGGCCGCCGCGGAGCCGGTCACCCGCTTCGGCGAGTTCGCGACCGGCGACGCCGAGACCCGGCGCATGCTCGAGGACCTGCGGCGCATCGCGGCCGCCGACGTCAACCTGCTGATCATCGGCGAGACGGGCACCGGCAAGGAGTTGCTGGCCCGCCACGTGCACGCCTGCAGCCGCCGCAGCCACGAGCCCTACCTGGCCGTGAACTGCGGCGCCATCAGCGCCGAGCTGATGGAGAGCAGCTTCTTCGGCTACGTGAAGGGCGCGTTTTCCGGGGCCGATCCGCGCGGCCGCGCCGGCTACTTCGAATCCGCCCGCGGCGGGACCCTGTTCCTCGACGAGGTCGGGGAGCTGCCGGCCGCGATGCAGGCCGCGCTGCTGCGCGTGCTCGAGGACGGCAGCTTCCAGCGCGTCGGCTCCTGCGAGACGCGCACCGCCACCTGCCGCATCATCGCGGCGACGCACCGCGACCTCGGGCAGCTGATCGCGCAGGGACGCTTCCGCCAGGACCTGTACTTCCGGCTCAAGGTCGTGCAGCGCACGATCAAGCCGCTGCGCGAACGGCCCGGCGACATCCGGCTGCTGGCCGAGCAGTTCGCGCAGAGCCTGGGCCTCAAGCACGGCGTCGCCGCGCCGACCCTCACGCCCGACGCCCATGCGGCGCTCGCCCGCTACCCCTGGCCCGGCAATGCCCGCGAGCTGCGCAATGCGATCGAGGTGGCCACGCTGGCCGCCGACGGCTGCATCGACACCGGCTGCCTGCCGCCCGAGGTGCTGCGCGGCGGCAGCGACGGCGCCACCGCCGGGCCCGACCCGGCCCTGGCGCGTCCGGCGGAAAGCCTGGCCTCGCTGCGCGAGATCGAACGCCAGATCATCGTGGGCATGCTGCGCAAGTACCGCCAGGTGAGCGTGGTCGCCCAGCGCCTGGGCCTGGCGCGCTCGACGCTCTACCGCAAGTTCGCGGAGCTGGACATCCGCCAGGCCGAGTTCCTCGGCAGCGCGCCCGACCCGGCGGCCGACGAGCCGCCGCCGCAGCGCTGACGCGGGAGGCCGGGCCGGCCGCGCTCAGCGGGGCGCGGGCCGCAGCCCGAACGGAT
This sequence comes from Pseudideonella sakaiensis, assembly GCF_001293525.1. Classification (GTDB taxonomy): domain Bacteria; phylum Pseudomonadota; class Gammaproteobacteria; order Burkholderiales; family Burkholderiaceae_C; genus Ideonella_A; species Ideonella_A sakaiensis. The sequence continues at coordinate 17,961 of NZ_BBYR01000007.1, forward strand.
CCCGCGGGTCGTCGCCGGCCGGCGCGACGGGGTCGCCCCACTTGTAGATGCCGCTGGCGCGCGCCACCACCTCGGCGCCGACGAACAGCAGCCCCTGCACGAAGAGCAGCGTCCGGGTGGAGCGCACCACGGTGCCCAGGCCCTCGAGCCAGCTGCCGCGCCCGACCGGGGCCACGAAGTCGGTCTGCAGGCTCACCGTGGGGGTGAAGCGCCGCGCGATGCCCAGGTCGTACATCGCGGTGTAGGGCAGGACCATGTCCGCGAAGGTGGCCAGCATGCCGCCGTGGCACTGCGCGGCGGGATTGCAGTGCCGTGCCTCCACCCGCATCGCCAGCACCAGCTGGTCGTCGCGCCAGGCGCCGTACAGCGGCCCGTTCGCGGCGACGAAGGGGCCGCCCACGTCCACCGGCCGGAAGCCGGCCGGGACGCCGCTCGGCCCCGCGGGGCGCGGCGGGCCGGCGGCCGGACCGGCCGCGGCCGTCATGCCGCGCGCCCCGCGAGCATGCGGCGCGCGTCGTAGGTCATCACCTGCTCGCCGCGCTGGTTGTAGACGTCGATGCGCGAATCGACGATGGCGCGGTGGCCCTTCGAGGTCGGCCGGATGCCGGTGACCTCGACCACCGCCCACACCGAGTCGCCGACGAAGACCGGCGCCAGCGCCTTCTGCACCAGCTCCAGCATCGCCAGGCCGGTGCCCTGGATCATCGACTGGAACAGCAGCCCCTCGATCAGGGTGTAGGTCAGGGCGGCCGGCACCACGCGGCCGCCGATGGCGCCCGACTCGGCGCTGTAGTCGGCGTCGATGAAGATCGCCTCCAGCATGCCGGTGACGTTGATGAAGTTGACCAGGTCGGTCTCCGTCACCGTGCGGCGGAAGGTGCGCATGCGCTGGCCGACGTGGAGGTCCTGGAAATACATCCCCTGGCCGAACCTCGGCAGTTCGGCATCCTGCGCGCTGGCGCTGCGCGGGCCCGGGCGGGCGGCATCGTGGGTGCTCATGGCTGGGCCTTTCGCTGGATCGCCTTGACTTCGAGGAACTCGGCATAGCCCCAGCGGCCGTACTCGCGGCCGTTGCCCGACTGCTTGTAGCCGCCGAAGGGCGCCAGCAGGTTGAAGGCGCCGCCGTTGATATCCACCTGTCCGGTGCGCATGCGCCGCGCGACGGCCCAGGCGCGGTCTTCGTCGGCCGACCACACCGCGCCGCCGAGGCCGTAGGGGCTGTCGTTGGCGATGCGGACCGCGTCGTCCTCGTCGGCATAGGCCAGCAGCGTGAGCACCGGCCCGAACACCTCTTCGCGGGCCACCGCGGCGTCCGGCGTGGCCACCAGCACCGTGGGTTGCACGAAGTAGCCCGTGTCCAGGCCCTCGGGCGCCTCGGCGCCGCCGGTGACCCGCTCGGCGCCCTCGGCCAGCGCGCGGCGGATGTGGCCGGTGACCCGCTCGCGCTGTGCGGCCGAGGCGACGGGCCCGAGCCGCGTCGTCGGCGCGCGCGGGTCGCCCACGACGTAGCCGGCAGCAGCCTGCCGGGCCAGCGCCTTGGCCTCCTCGAGCCGCTCACGCGGCACCAGCAGCCGGGTGTGGGCGAGGCAGGTCTGGCCCGAGTTCAGGAAGCAGGAGCCCAGCGTGGCCTTCACCGCCTGCGCGAGGTCGGCATCGGGCAGCACGATGGCGGCCGACTTGCCCCCCAGTTCGAGCGACACCCGCTTCACGGTCTCCGCGCCCAGCGCGGCCACGCGCCGCCCGGCGCGCGTCGAGCCGGTGAAGGACAGCATGTCCACGTCCGGGTGCGCAGCCAGGGCCTCGCCGACCTCGCTGCCCAGCCCGCTGACGAGGTTGAAGACGCCGGGCGGACAGCCGGCCTGCTCGAGCACCTCGGCCAGCGCATAGGCGGTCAGCGGTGCCATCTCGCTCGGCTTGAGCACCACCGTGCACCCGGCTGCGAGCGCCGGTGCCACCTTGTGCGTCACCTGGATCAGCGGGAAGTTCCACGGCGTGATGCAGGCGACCACGCCGATGGGTTCGTGCACCACCGTCGAGTGGCCGACCGCTTCCTCGTGGCGGAACGCGCGCGCCACGCCGGCGTAGTGGCGCCAGCTCGCGATGGCGTTGTTGACCTGGATGAGGCGGGCCAGCTTGCGCGGCATGCCGACCTCCTGGGTGATGAGGTCGGCCAGCGCGTCGGCGCGCGCCTCCAGGCCGTCGGCCACGCGCTCGAGCAGCGCTGCGCGCTCCTCGAGCGGCCGCGCCGACCAGGCGGCGAAGGCCTGGCGCGCGGCCTGCACCCCCGCGTCGGCCTCGGCGGCGGTGCCGCACGGTACGCGCGCCACCACGGCTTCCGTGGTCGGGTCGGTCACCGGCAGCGTCTCGGCGCGCTGCGGCGCCTGCCAGCGCCCGGCGATGTAGTGTCCCTGCGGCGTCATGCGGCCTCCGCGACGGGCATGTCCACGCGGTAGCGGCCGCGCACGCCGTGTGCGAGGTCGGGCAGGCGCAGGCCGAGGGCCGGCAGGTCCTCGCGCAGCAGCTCGACGAAGACGCGCCGGCACTCGGCGTTCGATGCCGTCTTGAGGCCGGCCTCGAAGCAGGCCGATTCGTTGCGCGAGCCGTCCGCGCCGAACACGTCCAGCGCGTGGCCGATGCAGGCGTCCAGCGCGCGCTGGCCCGCCGAATGCACCGCCCAGGTCGGCGCCTGGCGCAGCCGCGCCAGCCAGGCCTCGGCCAGCTGCTCCTGCCCCTCGTAGTGCACGCCGGCCCAGACCGCCAGCGGGATCAGCGACGAGCCGAAGCTGGCCAGCGACGCCGCCTGCTGCGCGCGCGCGGCCACGTACTGGTGCACCGCCATGCCCTCCCAGTTCTGCGGCATCTCCTGCTTCAGGAAGTCCACCTTGAGCGGTGCCTCGCGCGAGCGCTCGGCCTCGGTGGCGATCGGGTTCGGGTCCACGTCGAGCTCGCGCAGCATCCGCGCCAGCTGCAGGCCCCAGGCCCGGTCCTGGCGCATCTGCTGGGCCACCTCGAGCTTCAGCGTGGGCGTCGGCGCAATGAACACGCCCCACTCGTTCTGGCGCGCGTACTTGGCGGTCATCCAGCCCGCGATCAGGCGCGCGGCGAGCGGCCGGTGGCGCGCGGGGAAGTCCGCCACCTCCAGGTACATGCCGAAGTCGGTCGTGCTCTCGGCCGGGTAGGCGCCGCGGATGCCCTGCCAGCGCGCGTCCGGCATCTTCAGTCCCAGCGCATCGAGGTCGCGCTCGAGCGAGGTGACCCAGAGCGCGCGCGACTGGTTGTTGGTCAGGGTCTTCACGCCCAGCTCGAGGTAGCGCTTCTCGTTCGGCGTGCCCACGCCGCCGAAGATGTCGAGGCAGGACGGGTAGAACTTGTCGACGGCGGCCTGGCAGGCCTCGGCCTGGCCCTCCTTCATCAGCCGCTGCGCGTAGCTCACGCCCATCGCCGTGTGGCCGAGGGCCTCGTCGATGTAGTTCTTCGCGTTCCACACCGCCAGCGGGATGTAGCTGGATCCCAGGCCGCCGATCGACTGGATGCCGCCGGTGCGCTCGGCGAGCACGCGCGTCATCGAGCGCTCGACCCAGTCCTCCATCGGCATCTTGAAGTAGTCGAGCTTGCGGTCGCCGGCCGACACCGAGGCCTCGGCCTGCGCGATCAGCGGCGCCGGGTCGACGCCCATGTCCTCCAGGATGCGGGCCACGCCCAGGCCGTGGGCCTTCTCCTGCATCATCTGCAGGTCCAGCCAGGTCTTGTCTTCCACGGTGGGGCAGACGGCACTGACGCGGTCGGGCGCGTCGGCGTACTCCGACTGCAGCTGCACGGTCAGCATCTTCACGATGTACTTGCGGGCGTCGTCCGACAGTTCGCTGGCGCGGCGGAACAGGCGACGGTCCTCGATGCGGCGGGTGAGGGTCATGGGGATCTCCAGGGCGGTGGGAACGGGGGAGGGGACTGCGGTGGGGGCGGCACTCGGCCGCTCAACGGCCCTTGAACGCCGGCGGCCGCTTCTCGGCCATCGCGGCGCGGCCTTCCTTGCGGTCCTCGGTGGCGCGCAGCAGCCCGCCGAGGTAGGTTTCCAGGCGGATCGCCTCGAACATCGGCAGCTCGCAGCCCTTCAGCACGGCCTCGCGGCCGTACTTGATGGCCAGCGGGGCCCGCGCGGCCAGCTTGGCGGCCCAGGCACGGGCCTCGTCGAGGGTGCGCTCCGGGGCGACCACGCGATTGACGAGGTTCAGGCGGAAGGCAGTCTCGGCGTCGATGCGTTCGCCCAGCAGCACGATCTCGAGCGCCGCGCTGGTGCCGGCCAGCCGGGCGATGCGCTGCGTGGCGCCGCCGGCCGGGATCGAGCCGAAGGTGATCTCCGGCATCGCGAAGCTGGCCGCCTGCGAGGCGATGCGGAAGTCGCAGGCCAGTGCCAGCTCGAAGCCACCGCCCAGCGCCAGGCCGTTGACCGCGGCCACGGTGGCCTTGCCGGTGTTCGCGAGGGCGACGCGGAAGTCGCCCAGCCAGCGCGACTCCACCGAGTCGATCACGTCCTCGTCGACGCTGCCGTCCTTCAGGTCGGCGCCGGCGGAGAAGGCCCGGCCGGCGCCGGTGATCACGAGCACGCGCCAGTCGGGGTCGTCGCGGAAGCGGTTGAACACCGACGTGAGCTCGTCGCGGCAGCGCGCATTGATCGCGTTCAGCTGCTCCGGGCGGTTCAGCGTGACGGTGAGCACGCGCTCCGTGCCGTCGACCAGCAGGGTTTCGAAGCGTTCGGTGAAGTTCATGGGAGGGGGCTTCCGGGTGGGTCGGGTCAGTGGTCGGTGGCGGCCTGGGCCGCGAGGAGGGCGGCGACGCCGCGCTTGTCCGCCTTGCCGCTGGCATTGCGGGGAATCTCGGGGAGCAGGTGCAGCTCCTTCGGCACCTTGTAGCCGGCGAGCCGGTCGCGGCAGTGCCGCACCAGGTCGCGCGGGCTCACGCTGCCGGGGGCCGTGCCGGCGTGCAGCGACACGGCGGCCACCACGGCCTCGTCCCAGTCCGGGTCGGGCCGGCCGAAGACGACCGCGTCGGCGACCGCGCCGTGCTCGGCCAGCGCCTGCTCCACCTCGGCGGGGTGCACCGCGAGGCCGCCGGTCTTGATGATCTCCCGCTGGCGTCCGCTCAGGTGCAGCGCGCCCTCGTCATCGAGGAAGCCGACATCGCCGGTGCGCAGCCAGCCGTCGTCGGTCACCGCCGCCCGCGTGGCCGCGGCATCCTGCCAGTAGCCGTCGAAGGCCGTCGCGGTGCGCACCTGGATCTCGCCCTCGGCGTGCGCGCCCAGGCGTGCGCCGTCGGGGCCGACGATGCGGAACTCGCCGCCGAGCAGCGGGAAGCCGACGCAGTTCGAGGCCTTGGCCGCCGAGGCGTCCGTCGCCGGCTGCGCCTGCAGCGGCGCATGGCAGTAGGTCGCGAGGTTGCTCGCCTCCGTCATGCCGTAGGTCACCTCCAGCGGCAGGTGCGGGAAGCGCTGCCGCAGCGCGTCGCGCACCGGCTCGGGCAGGGCGCCGGCCGTCCACTGCAGGCCGCGCAGCGACGGCAGGGCCCGTGGCCGCGCGGCGAGCGACTGCAGCAGGGCCTTGGCGAAGGCGGTCGGATGGACGTACAGGCGCGTCGCGTCGAAACGTTCCACCGTGTCGAGGATGCGGTCCACGTCACTGCCGTCGGGGATCACCAGCGTGCCGCCGGCCAGCAGCACGGCGAAGGGCCCGGTCAGCGAGCCGCCGGTGTGGCCCATCGGCGCACGGGCCACGAGCACGTCGTCCGGCTCGAGCCGGCGCGCCAGCATCGACAGGCCCCACACCACGCTCTGGTGCGAGCGCAGCACGCCCTTCGGCTCGCCGGTGCTGCCGGCGGTGAAGTACATCGCGCAGGGCTCGCCGAGCGCCATCGCGGGGCGTTGCTCCAGCGGCGGCGCGGCGCGCAGCGCGGCCAGCGTCGGGCCGCCGGCGCGGGTCGGCGTCGCGCCCGCGCCGACCAGGCAGGCCGCGGTCGCGCCGGTGCGCAGCGCCTCCCAGTGCCGGGGCGACGCGACGTCGCCGAGCAGCACCGCGGCCGGCGCGGCCAGGCGGGCCGCGCGGGCCAGGTCCGAGGCGGTGGCCCGTGCACTCAGCGGCACCGCGACCGCGCCGAGCAGAACCGCGGCCCACCAGCACTCGATGAACTCGGTCCCGTTGGCGAACATCATCAGCACCCGGTCGCCGCGCCCGACGCCGTGCGCCGCGAGGCCGGCTGCGGTGCGCAGCACCCGCTCGTGCAGTGCCGCGTAGCCCAGCTCGCCGGACGGCCAGGCGATGGCGCGCCGGCCGGCGAAGCGGCGCATCGCCGACTCGAACAGGCGGCCGGCATCGAGGTGGCTGACGGAGGAGGCGACGGTGTCGTGGGGCATGGGTCGGCTTCAAAGATGAGTAGCATGCTAATGAAAATGATCTGCATCTACCCAGGAAAAAACCCTTATTGCATCGGTAGTCGTTAGCAAACTAACAATGCGGCCAGCGGCATGCATGCGCCCGGTCCACCGCCTCGGACTGTCGCGCCACGGACGAGCCGCCCCCACACTGGAGACACACCATGGCTACCCGCCGGACCTTCCTCGGCACGGCCGCCTCGCTGGCGACCGTGCCGCTCCTCCCCGTTGCCGCGCAGGCGGCCTCCGACTACCCCAGCAAGCCCATCCGCATGGTCGTGCCCTATGCGGGCGGCGGTTCGGCCGACGTGCTCGGCCGCGTGCTGGCCGAGGCGATGTCGCGTTCGCTGCGCCAGTCGGTGGTCGTCGACCTGAAGCCGGGCGCCGGCGGCAACCTCGGGGCCGAGCTGGTGGCCAAGAGCGCGCCCGGCGACGGCTACTCGCTGCTGTTCGCGTCGGTCAGCCTGTCGACCGCGGTCAGCTTCACCAAGCTCAGCTTCGACCCGCGCAAGGACCTGGTCCCGGTGGCCGGGGTCGGCACGCTGCCCAGCCTGCTGCTGGTGGGCGCGCGCTCGCCGTACCAGAGCGTGGCCGACATCGTCAAGGCCGCCGGCCGGGGCCAGCCGATCGACTTCGCGTCGGCCGGCTACACCACGGGCAGCCACCTGTTCGGCGAACTGCTGAAGATGGAGGCCGGCATCGAGGCCAACCACGTGCCCTACCGCGGCAGCGGCGCGGCCTATCCCGACCTGCTCGCCGGGCGGATCGCGATGATGTTCGACGTGGCCGGCTCCGCCGTGCCGCAGGTCCAGGCCGGCACCGTGCGCGCCCTCGCGATCACCTCCAGCCGGCGGTCGAAGTCCCTGCCGGACGTGCCCACGCTCGCCGAGCTGGGCTACAAGGGCTTCGACGTCGGGACCTGGTTCGGCTTCTTCGTGCCGGCCGGCACGCCGGCCGAGGCGACCACCCGGCTCGAGGCGGCGGTGCTGCAGTCGCTGAGCGCGCCGGAGGTCGTCACCCGCCTCGCCTCCGTGATGGCCGACCCGATCCCCGGGCCCGGCCGGGACTTCGGCCGCTGGTACCTCGAGGACGTCGAGCGCTGGGCCAAGCTGGCGCGGGAGCGGAAGATCGTCGTCGGCGACAAGTGAACGGCATGGCGCCGGGCATCGGCGACAATCGATCGGGGTGCTGTCCGCCCGATCAGACCATGCCCGCCGCCAAAGACTCGTCGCTGCAACGCCTCTATTCCCGTCCCGGGTTCCTGCTTCGGCGGGCCCACCAGATCTCGGTCGCGCTGTTCGAGCGCGAATGCGCGCCGCTGGGCCTGACGCCGGCGCAGTACAGCGTGCTGTCGGTGCTCAGGCAGCGCGACGGGCTCGACCAGACGAGCCTCGCGAAGGCCATCGGCTTCGACACCGTGACGACCCTGCGCGTGCTCGCGCTGATGGAGAAGCGCGGCCTGGTGGTGCGCGAGCGGCTGGAGACGGATCGCCGGACCAATGCCGTGCGGCTGACGGCCGAGGGTCTCGCGCTGTACGCCAAGGCGCAGAAGCCGGTGGAGCGGGCCTACCGGCAGCTCAATGCACCCTTCACCACCCCGCAGCAGGCCCAGCTGGTGCGCCTGCTCGAGCAGCTGATCGACGCGCTGGACGGGCACGCCCGCGCGCCGCTGGTGCGCGACGCGGCCGACGAAGGCGAGGCCCGCCCGGAGCCCGGCCGGCCGGCCGCGGCGAAGGCGGCGGCGCGACGACGCGCCTGAGCACGACGACCGCGAGCGCGCACACCGCCAGCGCGTGCGCCGCGAAGACGCCCGGCCAGCCGAGTGCGTGCTTCAGCGCGGCAAACACCGGCGGGCCGAGCGCCTGGCCCAGGAACAGCGCGCTGGCGAACAGCGCCATGGCCGAGCCGCGCGCCGCCGTCGCGAGCTCGGTGGCGCGGGTCTGCAGGCTGTTGTGCACCATCGTGAAGGCCAGCCCCAGGACGGCCAGCGGCAGCAGCGTCCATCCCCAGCCGGGCGCGAAGGCGAGGGCCGCGAAGGTGGCGAACGCGATCGCCGTCGCCGTCGTGCACATGCGCGTCATGCCCAGCCGGCGCACCAGCACCGGGACGATCAGCGCATAGAGCACCCCGCCGCAGCCGAAGGCGGCGATCGCGATGCCCGCGCGCCGGGCCAGCGCGTCCAGGCCGGTGCGTTCGTCGAGCGCGGCGAACCACTCGCCCAGGTAGGGAAACATGCCGAAGAAGAGCGCGCCTTCGACCAGAACGCAGCCGAACAGCCACGGCGAGCGCGGGTCGCGCAGCACGGCCCGCAGTGACTGCAGCACCCCGCCTTCGGACACCGGCTGCGCGTGGTGCGGCCGCCCGGGCACCGCACAGGCGAGGACCACCGCCGCACCGGTGACCGTGGTCGCCGCCCAGACCGCGGCGCGCCAGCCCAGCCAGGCGTTGACCTGGCCCGAGACGAGGGCGCCCAGCAGCTGGCCGCCGATCGTCGCCACCAGCATGCGGCCGATCGCGATCTGCCGCCGCGGGCCCTCGTAGGCGTCGCCCAGCGCGGCGAGCACCACGGGCACCAGGCCGCCACCGAACACCCCCGAGGCTGCCCGCGCCACCAGCAGCACCTCGAAGCTCGGGGCCACGGCGCTGACCAGCAGGCAGGCCGCCAGACCGACGCAGCACCAGCGGATGCAGCGCAGGCGCCCGAAGCGGTCCCCCAGCGGCCCGATGAGGGGCTGCGACGCGGCATAGCTGAACGCATAGATCGTCGTCAGCAGCGCCACCTGCGGCGTGGGCCGCGCGAAGGCGGCGGCGAGGGGCAAGGTGAGCGGATCGAAGATCCTCAGCGCGAAGCTGCTGGCGAAGGCGCAGACCGCGAGGATCGCGAAGAGGGGCATCCCGACACGCCGACCGGACCGGCCACGGCGAAGTTTATTGGCATGCCAATGATTCTACGGTCTCGGGCGGCGCTGGCCTGCGTGCGTCCCCGCCCCGCGCGCTAGAAGATCGTCCCCGAGAACGTCCGCTCGACGACCACCTGGTCGATGAAGGGACGGTGCCCGTTCGGCGCGTGGTGCTGGAGCACCCACATCGCGACCTGGCCGGGGGTGCCGTGGATGCCGCGGGTGCGCACCTCGCAGTCCTCGTCGTCGACGCCGAAATGGTCGCGCAGCTCGTAGCGCAGGCGGCCGCTGTAGAGGCCCGTCGGGGGCGTCCCGCCGAGGTGGAACTCGAAGTCGCTCAGCGTCACCTCGATGCCCTGGAAGCTGCCGATGCAGATCTTCACGACGGTGTCGGTGAGGATGCCGAGGTCGGGAAGCAGCGGCTCGACGGAGGGCAGGCGGCGGCGCGTCGAGCGGCCTTCCTCGATCGGCTGCACCGGCGGCACGATCTCGCCCTTGTCGTCGCGCAGCCGCTCGGGGCCCGGGCCGGTGACGAGGTCGCGGTAGTCGATCTCTCCCTGGTCGAGCTGGCTGCCCAGGTTCTCCTTCAGCCGGTCCTCGAAGGCCTCGGCCGCCTTGCGGAAGTTGGCGGCCGTGGCGGTGGCCTGGTCCAGCGACGGGAAGCGGCGCAGCGCCGGCGGCGTGGCCGACTGGGTGACCCAGGCCGCGAACATCTCCTTGGCGACGGCACCGCCGACGCTCATCTCGTTGCCGAGCAGGTTCTCGTTCAGCGTGACCGCGCTGGCGCTCATCGGCCGGCCCAGGTCCAGGTTCGGGAAGGCGAGCAGGTCACCGGGCGGGATCGACAGCAGGCTCGACAGCTCGAGCTTGCCGGCGGCGACCAGGTCCTTCAGGAACTTCAGCAACTCGGTGCGGCCGACGCCGCCCTTGTTCGCAAACGCGAGCGCGAACTGCTCCAGCGCATCCAGCAGCGCCGAGCCGAGGCCGAGCCGCGCACCCCAGACGCGCACCCGCGCGAGCAGGTCCTTGGAGACGAGCTGGCGGCGGGCGCTGTCGAGGTCCGGCTTCAGGGGCCGGCCGCCGTTGCCGTCGAAGGTGCTGAGCCGCACCAGCACCAGGCGGTCGCCGGCCGGCTGGTTGGTGATCTTCGGCGGCACCAGGAAGAGGCGCGCGCCGAGCACGGGGGCGCGCACCTGGCGCCCGGTCGGATCGTCGGCAGGCGAGACGTGGCGCAGTTCGGTGGTCGGCGTGGCCATGAGGCCCTCCTGGCGGCCACGCCCCGACGCCGGCGTGCCGGTATCGGCGTCCGGCGAGGGCCGCGGGCACCGGCCCGGCGCGCTGGCGCGGGGCCGGCCCGGGTCGTCGCGCGGCGGGGACGCAGGCGCGTGCACTGTAGCGCGCGCGGCCTGCGGCGGCGGCCGCGAGGCGTCGTGCCCGTCCCCACCGCTACAGTGCGGTCGTCCGCGCCGCCGAGCCCTCCCGTGTCCCTGAATGTCCTGATCGTGGCCGCCGGCTCGCACGGCGATGTGCTGCCCTTCGTCGGCCTGGCGCGCGAGCTGCAGCGGCGTGGCCAGGCGGTCCGCCTGTATGCCAGCGGCGTGTTCGCGTCGATTGCCGCCGAGGCCGGCCTGCCCTTCACCGAGGTCATGCCGGCCGCGGAGTACCGGCGCCTGCTGGCCGACCGCGACGCGACCGATCCGCGCAAGGGGATGCGCCTGCTGGCGCAGGCGGTGGCCGATACCCAGCGCCGCTGCCTCGCGCTGCTGGAACGCGACACCGTGCCGGGCCGCACGCTGGTGGTCGGCTCCTCGCTGGCCTGGGCCACGCGGGTGCTGGCCGAGCGCCGGCGCGTGCCGGTCGCCACGGTCCACCTGGCGCCCGCGTGGTTCCGCTCCGAGCACCGGTCGCCCGCCTTCGGGCCGCTGGGGCACCTCGAACGGGCGCCGCCCGTGCTCAAGCGCGTGCTCTGGCGCCTGGCCGACCGGCGCTGGCTCGATCCGCTGTTCGCGCAGCCCTTCAATGCGCTGCGCGCCGACGCGGGCTTGCCACCGGTCGACCGACCCTTCCACCGCTGGATCCACGCCGGCGACCTGACGCTGGGCCTGTACCCGGCCTGGTTCGCGCCGCCGCAGGCCGACGCGCCGCCCGGCGTGGTGCTGGCCGGCTTCCCGCTGTACGACCACGGCGCCGACGCGCCGCTGCCGCCCGCGGTGCAGGCTTTCCTGGACGCGGGCGACCCGCCGGTGGCCTTCACGACCGGCACGGCCAACACCTCGTCGCAGGCCTTCTTCGAGGTGTCGGTCGAGGCCTGCCGCCGGTCCGGGCAGCGCGGCCTGCTGCTGAGCCAGGACCCGGGCCAGCTGCCGGCCGTGCTGCCGCCCGGGGTGGCCGCCTTCGACTACGTGCCCTTCAAGGCGCTGCTGCCCCGCGTGGCCACGCTGGTGCACCACGGCGGCATCGGCACCACCAGCCAGGCGCTGCTGGCCGGCGTGCCGCAGCTGGTGCGGCCGATGGGCTTCGACCAGTTCGACAACGCGTTGCGCGTGCGGGCGCTCGGTGTCGCGGTGCCGCTGCGACCGCGGCAGTACACGGCAGCGCGCGTGGCGCGGACGCTGGAGGCGCTGCGGGCGGACCGCGCCCTTCACGAACGCTGCGCGGCGATCGCCGCGCGGCTGGCCGCCGAAGGCCCCGGCAACGCCGCGGCCGCCGAGGCGCTGCTCGCGCTCGCGGCGCTCAGTCCGGGTTGACGCTGCGCAGCGGACGGAAGCGTTCGTCGTTCGCCGCGAGGCCGGGCAGCGTGCGGCTGGCGGTGAGCCAGGACACGCCGAAGGCCACCAGTGCCGTGGCCTCGCCGACGAAGACCAGCCGCGGGATCCGCCGGCTCCAGGCACCTCCGAGCAGCACATCGAGGCCGAGCACCGCGATCGCTGCCAGCATGAGCACGCCGCAGACCGCATAGACCACGGCGCGGCGATCGGCCTCGCGGCGGTGCTTGCCGCGCGCGCGGCGGTAGAAGCCCAGGCAGAAGAAGGCCAGGATCAGGAACAGCACCGCGGCGCTGAGGCCGTGCACGTAGGGCAGCCGGGCGGCATGGCCGGCGCAGGCGCAGGGGTACAGCGCCACGCCGAGCGCCGCCACGGCGGCCACCTTCGCCAGCACGAGCTCGGTGCGCGTCTGCCCGTTGTACGCGAGCAGGAAGGCCGCCACCGCGAACAGGAAGCCGATGAAGAAGCTCTGCGACCAGCCGCCCTCGTAGTAGGAGGCGCTGATGGACTCGATCCGCGAGGCGGCGAACCAGCTCGTCAGGCCGGCGAAGCTGAGGGCGATCACGCCGACGATCAGCTTGAGCGTGCGGTGATCGATCTCCGGGCGCTGCGTCGAGGGGGTCATCGAGGCTCCGTGCGGGTCGCGTGGCGCATCGTAGCGGGCGGGCCTTGCGGCCGGCATCCCTTCCCGGGAGGAGCCTGCGCACGGCGGGCCGTGCACGGCGGGCGGCGCGGGCCGGGTCAAGCCGCCGGCGTCGTCGCCGCCGTCGCCTCCGCCTCGCGCAGCCGCTGCGCGAACGCCTGCGCCGCGGCGCTGCGCGACGCGCCACGACGCCAGAGCAGGCCGGCGACGCGCCGCAGCTGGGGCGCGTCGTGCAGCACGATGCTGCGCAGGCCGGGCGCATCGCGGGCGGCGCGCTCCGGCACGATGCTGGCGAGGCTGTCGTGGCGGCACAGGCTGAGCAGGGATTCGACGGGCTCCATCTCCACCTGCAGCCGCGGCCGCACGCCGGCGGCGCGGAAGGCCTCGTCGAGCACGCGGCGCATCGAGAAGCTGCGCGGCAGCAGCGCGAGCGGCGCGGCGTCCAGCGCGGCCAGCCCGACGCGCCGCCGCCGGGCCCAGGCATGGCCGGGCCCGACGACCAGCACGAGGCGCTCGTCGAACAGTGGCTCGGCCTCGATCTCGGCCTGCTCGGCCGGGTAGGCGCCGACGCCGAGGTCCAGCTCGCCGACGAGCAGCTGCTGCTCGATGGCGGCCGCGCGCAGCGAGCGCACCTCCACCGCGACCCCGGGATGGGCCCGGTTGAAGGCCGCCACGGTGGCCGCGATGCCGTGCAGGAAAGTGGGAAAGGCGCCGACGGCGAGCCGGCCCGAACGCAGGCCGTCGAGGTCGGCCAGCGCCACGCGGCCGGCCTCCACCTCCTTCAGCGCGCGCTGCGCGTGGCTGCGGAAGGCGGCGCCGGCGGGCGACAGCTTCAGGCCGCGGCCGAGCCGGTCGAACAGCACCACGCCGAGCGACTCCTCCAGCTGCCGCAGGCCGTGCGACAGCGTGCTCTGCGTGACGAAGAGGCGCTGCGCGGAGCGCGTCAGGTGTTCGGTCTCGGCGATGTCGAGGAAGTAGCGCAGCTGGCGGATCTCCATCGCCGCATGCTAGGCCAGATCGATCGACGCTGTCGAACGATCGCAGCGAAATAGATCATTTTTCATGCGGCCGCCGAGGCCCTAGGCTGGCGCCCTTCCCTTCGACGACGGCCGACCATGACCTCCCCCTGCCGGATCGAGCGCCTCTCGGTGCGCGTCCTGGACATCCCGACGATCCGCCCGCACCGGCTGGCCTTCGGCGCGATCAGCGCCCAGAGCCCGGTCATCGTCGCGGTGCGGCTCGCGGGGGGCGCGCTCGGCCACGGCGAAGCCGCGACCATCGGCGGCCCGTCGTGGAACGAGGAGTCGCCGGAGAGCATCCACCACGCCGTCGCCGCGCACCTCGCGCCGGCGCTGCTCGGCGAGGACGGCAGCCGCTTCGAGGCCGTGCTCGCGCGCATGGACCGCGCCTGCCGCGGCAATGCCTTCGCGAAGAGCGCCGTCGAGATGGCCCTGGTGGATGCGGTCGCGCGCCAGTTCGGGCTGCCGGCCTGGCAACTGCTCGGCGGCAAGCGCCACGCCAGCCTGCCGCTGGCCTGGACGCTCGCCAGCGGCGATGCCGGGCGCGACCGGGACGAGGCCGAGCAGCGCCTGGCGCAGCGGCAGCACCGCCTGTTCAAGCTGAAGATCGGCGCGCGCGAGCCGGCGCAGGACGTGGCCCACGTGGCCGCCATCGCGCGCGGGCTGGCCGGCCGGGCGACGCTGACGGTCGACGTCAACCAGGCCTGGGACACCGGCACCGCGCGGCGCCACCTGCCGGCGCTGGTCGACGCGGGCGTGTCGCTGATCGAGCAGCCGGTGGCGCGCTGGAACGTGCCCGGGCTGAAGATCCTCGCGGCCGAACTGGGCCCGCGTGCGTCCGTGATGGCCGACGAGACCGTCTGCACGCCGCAGGACGCGCTGCTGCTGGCGCGCGAGCAGGCCGCGCAGGTGTTCTCGCTGAAGGTGGCCAAGCATGGTGGCCTGCTGCGCACGCGCGCCGTCGCCGCGGTCGCCGAGGCCGCCGACATCGGCTGGTACGGCGGCACCATGCTCGAGACCTCGCTCGGCAGCGCCGCGTCGGCGCACGTGTTCTCGACGCTGGGCAGCCAGCACCACGGCTGCGAGCTGTTCGGCCCGCAGCTCCTCGTCGAGGACATCGTGCGCGAACCGCTGTCGATCCAGGACTTCGCGCTGCAGCTGCCCGACGGGCCGGGCTTCGGCGTCGAGCTCGACCCGGCCCGCCTGGACCGTTTCGACCGCGCGCGCGCCGGCCTGCACCCGGTGCACGTCGACCTGGGCCGCGCCGCCGCCGCACCCTGAGACCGCCCGAGCCTTCACGGAGACACCCGATGCTCTACCTCGTCCGCATGGATGTGACGATTCCCCACGACCTGCCGGCCGAACGGGCCGCCGAGATCAAGGCCCGCGAGAAGGCCTATGCGCAGCAGCTGCAGCGCGACGGCCGCTGGCGCCACCTCTGGCGCGTGGTCGGCGAGTACGCCAACGTCAGCGTGTTCGACGTGGAGTCGAACGACGCGCTGCACACGCTGCTGTCCGAGCTGCCGCTCTTTCCCTACATGCGCCTGCAGGTGACGCCGCTGGCGCAGCACCCCTCGGCCCTGGCCTGACCCCCGACCGGAGACACCCCATGCAACGACGACACGGCCTCGCGGCCCTCCTGGCCCTGACGGCCTCCCTCGCCGGGCTGCCCGGCCCCGCCGCGGCGCAGGCCGCCGACTGGCCGAACCGCCCGGTGCGCTGGGTCGTGCCCTTCCCGCCCGGCGGCGCGATGGACGCGATCGCCCGCCTGCTCGGCGACAAGGCCGGCAAGGCACTCGGCCAGACCTTCGTGATCGAGAACCGCGCCGGCGCCGGCGGCAACATCGGCGCCGATGCCGTGGCCAAGGCCCCGGCCGACGGCTACACCATCATGATCACCTCGATCGGGATGGCGACCAACAAGCCGCTGTACCAGAAGCTCAGCTACGACCCGGTGAAGGACTTCGCGCCGATCAGCCTGCTGGCCGTGGTGCCGAACGTGCTGGTCACCAACGCGACGCAGCCGGACGTGCGCAGCGTGGCCGACGTGATCGCCGCCGCGCGCAAGGCGCCGGGCCGGCTGACCTATGCGTCGGCCGGCAACGGCACCTCGATCCACCTGGCCGGCGAGATGTTCACGTCGCTGGCGAAGATCGACATGGTGCACGTGCCCTACAAGGGCAGCGGCCCGGCGGTGGCGGACCTGCTCGGCGGCCAGGTGAACTACATGTTCGACAGCATCACCTCGGCGCGGCCGCACATCCAGTCCGGCAAGCTGCGCGCGCTGGCCGTGACCACCGCGAAGCGCTCGCGCAGCCTGCCGCAGGTGCCGACCATGGCCGAGGCCGGCGTGGCCGGCTACGACGTGTCGCCGTGGTTCGCCGTCTTCGCGCCGGCGGGCACGCCGCCGGCCATCGTCGCCCGCATCCAGAAGGTGCTCGTCGACACGATGCGGCAGCCCGAGGTGCTGGAGCGGCTGGAGGCGATCGGCGCGGAGCCGGTGGGCTCGACGCCCGAGGCGCTGGCCGCCCACCTCGCGCGCGAATCGGCCACCTGGTCCCAGCTGATCGCCGAGCGCGGCATCCGGCTCGACTGACACGGCAGGATCTCCCGGCCGGCCGGCCGGCCGGCGCGCACCGGCGCGGCGCGCGCGGCCCGTCGGCGCGCACGCTACAGCAGCCCGGCGAGCTGCCACAGCGCGAAGCCGGCCAGCACGCCCGCGCTGGCGAGGTCGACGCGGCGCCGCCAGCGCGCGTCGAAGCGCTCGCGCAGCCGGCCCACCGCGCTCGACAGCGCCAGCCACCACAGCGCCGAGCCCGCGAAGACGCCCAGCACCAGCAGGCCCGGGGACGCCAGCGCGCCGCGGCCCGCCAGCGCCCCGAAGATGGCGATGAAGGAAACGATGGTCGCCGGGTTGGACAGCGTCAGCACGAAGGTGCCCGCGAAGTACTGCCAGCCGTTGCGGGCCGGCGCGGCCGGCGCGACACGGCCGGCCGCCGGCGCCCGCACCAGGCCCCAGGCCATCCACAGCAGGAAGCCCGCGCCGAACAGGGCCAGCGGCACGCGCGCGGCCACCAGCACGCGGACCAGCCCGCTGACGCCGTAGGCGCCGAGCGCGCCATAGACCGCGTCCGCAGCCGCAGCGCCCAGGCCCGTCGCGAGCCCGGCGCGCGGCCCGTGCTCGAGGCTGCGCTGGATCGTCAGCAGCCCGATCGGGCCCACCGGGGCGGCGATCGACAGGCCGATCAGCAGGGCGGCGGCGAAGGCGGCGAGGAGGTCCATGGCCGCACTGTAGGGGTGAGCCCCGCGAGGGCCGACGACGACCTCCCGGTCAACGGCGCCTCGCCTGGCCGTGCCTCGGTTCGGCCGGCGCCGTCGCGCGGGCCCGGAAGGCCCCCGGATAGGCCCGCTGGTACCACCCCTCCACCGCGCGCGGCTCCTGCCGCAGGAAGGGGCCCAGGCCGGGCACGGCCAGCAGCAGCAGGCCGCTCGCGGCGAAGCCGACGGCCAGCACCCCGTAGACGCCGGACACCGGCAGATGCTGCAGCAGGCCGCCGGCCAGCGCAGGCGCCAGCGCGGCCACCGCATGCGCCACCGTGAGGTGGGCCGCCGACATCCGCGCGCGGTAGGCCGCCGGCATCGCCAGCAGGCGATGCGTCTGCCCGACCCATTGCGTCACCGAGAGGCCCAGTCCCATCAGCGCGAACAGCGCGACCAGCCCGGGCGCCGCGTCGCACAGCGCGAGCCCGGCGATCGCCGCGCCGCAGGCCAGGATCGCCAACGCCAGCGCGCCGACGCGGCCGTGCCGCGCGACCAGCCACGGCGCCACGCCGGCCACGCCGGCCAGCACACCCAGCGACAGCGCCGCGCTGCAGGCGCCGAACCAAGCCGCCGACAGCCCGAGCGACTGGATGCGCAGCGGCAGCAGCAGCCCGCTGGCCGGCAGCAGGCTCAGCATCATCGCGGCGCCGGCCAGCGTCCACCAGCGGTCGAGCCGGACCTGCCACTTCGCCCGCAGCCCGTCGGCCAGGTCGGCCAGCCAGGGCCGGCGGGCAGCAGCAGCGGCCGGGCCTGCCGCGGGGGCGGCCCGCCAGGCCACCGCGGCGGCCAGCGCGAACAGCCCGAGGTCGATGGCCATCGCGGCGTCCAGGCCGAGCGCGGCGATCACCCCGCCGCCGAGCGCCGGGCCGGCCAGGCCGCCGACCGACTGGGCCGCGCGGCGCCAGCGGATCGCCGTGGACAGCCCTTCGGGCGCGACCAGCTCGGCGAGCAGGCTCGACTCCACCGGCCACAGCAGGGCGGTGGCGGCCGCCGAGACCAGGCCGCACAGGGCCAGCAGGCCGAGGTCGAAGCGGCCGGCGGTGCACAGCGCGGCGAGTGCCGCGGCATCGAGCACCAGCATCAGCCGGCCGATCCGGATCACGCGGCGCTTGGGCCAGCGGTCGCCCGCGGGCGACAGCAGCGGCGTCACCACCAGCGCCACCAGCCCCATCAGCGCGGCATAGCGGGCCAGCCCGGCGGCGCCGGCGTGGCGGCTGATCCACCAGCTCACCGCCACCTGCATCGACGCGGTCGACAGCAGGCCGAGGCACTCGCCGAGCAGCAGGGCCCGCACCGGGGCGGGGAGGGCGCGCCAGGCCGGCAGCAGGGCGTCGTGGGGCGGGTGCGAGCTCATCGGTGGCCACTCTAGGGCGCGGCAGCCCGGCCGGGCAGGCCCAGCCACCGTCCCGGCGGATCGCGGCAGGCGCACGCTGCATCGGTCGCCGGCGGCGCCTCTGCATCGATACAGCGCAGCGGGCGGCCGCTATCGTCCGGGCATGCCCGCCCGCCCGACCCGCTACCGCCGCCTCGCGGAGGAACTCGCCGCCCAGCTCGAGGAGGGGCGCTACCCGGCCGGGGCCCAGCTGCCCTCGCTGCGCCAGCTCTGCGCCGACCACGGGGCCAGCCTGGCCACGGTGACCCATGCGCTGCACGAGCTCGAGGATGCCGGCCTGATCGAGGCACGCCCCCGGCGCGGCCATTTCGTGCGCGGCCAGGCGCGCCCCGCGGCGCGGCCTGCCGGGCCGTCGCTCGCCCTGGAAGGGCGGCGCAAGCGGCTGGTCGAGCTGGCCACCACGCAGGCGGGCTGCGTGTCGCTGAGCCACCTGTCGCTGGCGCCCGCGCTGCTGCCGCTGGCGGCGCTGCGCCGCCATGTGTCGGCCGCGCTGCTGGAGGATCCGGCCGCGCTGGCCGCCGGCACCGTCTATGGCAGCCCGGCGCTGCGCGAGCAGATCGCGCGCCGGCTGATGCGCGCCGGCTGCGCCGTCGATGCCGAGGACATCGTCGTCACGCAGGGCGTGGGCGAGGCGCTCGAACTGGCGCTGCGGCAGTTCACGCGGCCGGGCGACCTGGTGGCCGTGCCCGAGCCCGCGTCGCCGCGCACGCTGGAGGTGCTCGCCTTCCTGGGGCTGCGGCCGCTGGCGATCCCGGCCCCGCAGCACGGCGGCTTCTCGGTGCCCGCGCTGGCCTTCGCGCTGCGGCACCACGCGTTGCGCTGCTGCATCGTCGAGCCCAGCTTCGACAGCGTGCGCGGCAGCTGCATGCCCGAGGCCGCGCGGCAGGAACTGGCCACGCTGCTGCGCCGGGCGGCGGTGCCGCTGATCGAATGCGAGCTGCTGGCCGACCTGTCGCGCGGGCCGCAGCGGCCGCGGCCCGTGAAGGCCTGGGACGAGGCCGACCAGGGCCTGCTGTGCGGCAGCCTGGCCTGCGTCACCGGCCCCGGCTTCAGCGTGGGCTGGATCGTCAGCCGGCGCCACCGGCTGCACCTGCGCGCGGCACGGGCGGTGCACGGCGAGCTGCTGCCGGGCATCGTCGACGCCGGCCTCGCCCGCTTCCTGGCCGACCGGGCCTTCGACGCCCACCTGCGCCGCCTGCGCCGGCAGGTCGCCGCGCAGACCGAGGCCTGGGTGGCTTTCGTCGGGGCGCGGATGCCGCCGGGCACGACGGTGTCGGCCGGGCCGGGCGGCTACCTGGTCTGGGCCGAACTGCCGGACGGGCTGGATGGCGCGGCCGTGCTGCCGCCGCTGCGCGAACGGGGCTACAGCGTGATTCCCGGCGCGGCCTTCGGATCGGCCCAGCCGCTGGCGCGTGGCCTGCGCCTGAGCGCGGCCCATCCGCTCGATGGCGTGCGCGAGCGCGGGCTGGCGGCGCTGGGCGAGGTGGCCTGCGCGCTGGCTGCTCAGTCGCGCGGCCGAGGGGCCGGCGCCGGCAACGCCGGCAGCCGGTAGAACGCGCGCGGGTTGTCCACCAGGATCTGCTGCCGCACCGTCGCGGACGGTGTCCAGGCCTCGAAGGTGGCGGCCAGCCGGGCGGTGCTGGGGCGCTCGCCGGACGGGCGCGTGTGCGGCCAGTCCGAGCCCCAGACCAGCCGCTGCGGGCAGCGCTCGACCAGCCAGGCGTGCATCGGCCGGGCATCCTCGAAGCCCGGCGCCAGCCGGGACACGTTGGCCAGGCCCGACAGCTTGACCCACAGCCAGCCCTCGTCGAGCAACCCGGCCAGCGCATCCATGCCCTCGTGCGCGATGCCGAGTTCGGCCGGCGTGCGACCCATGTGGTCGAGCACCACGGGCAGGCCGGCGGCGCGCAGGGCCGGGGCGATCCCGTCCAGCAGCCGGCTGTCGGTGAACAGGTCCACGTGCAGCGCCCGCGCCTTCATCCGCGGCGCGAGCGCGGCCAGCTCCGCCAGGGGCACCAGGCCGGGCATCATGCGGCGGTCACCGGGTTCGAAGTGCCCGAAGCGCAGGCCGCGCAGGCCGGACGCGGTCAGTGCGTCGAGCTCGGCCTCGGTGGCATCCGACGCCAGCGCGCCGACGCCGACGAGGCGGCCCGCGCCCTCCTGCAGCGTGGCCAGCAGCGCGCGGTGGTCCGTCCCGTAGACGCTGGGCTGGACCAGCACGCCCTGCTCGACGCCGAGCGGCGCGACGGCGGCGCGCCAAGCGGCCAGGCTGGCCTCGCCGGCCGTGTAGCTGCGGCCCGGATGCTGCGGGAAGCGCCCGGGCGGCCCGATCACGTGGAAGTGGCAGTCGACGGCCATCGACCAACGTCTCACAGCTTCTTCAGTCCAGCGTGATCTTCGCCTCGCGCACGATGCGGGCCGTGCGGGCGATCTCGGCGCGGATGAAGGCCGCGTACTCGGCCGGGCTGCTTTCGCGCACCTCGGCGCCCAGCTTGGCGAACTGCTCGCGCACGGCCGGCTTGCGCAGCACCGCCTCCAGGCTGGCGCTGAACCTCGCCACGAGGTCCGGCGAGGCCTTGCCTGGCAGCACCAGCCCGAGCGTCGTGCTGAAGTCGAAGTTCGTGACGCCCGACTCGGCCAGCGTCGGCACGTCCGGCAACTGGGGCGAGCGCTTCGCCGTGGTCACCGCCAGCGCCTTCAGCCGCCCCCCCTGGACGAGCGTCAGCACCGACGACAGCTGGTCGAAGTGCAGGTCCACGTGGCCGCCGGCCAGGTCGGTGTTGGCCGGTGCGCTGCCCTTGTAGGGCACGTGGATCAGCCGGGTGCCGGTGGCGTCCTGGAACAGCTCGCCGACGATGTGGTTGCCGCTGCCGCTGCCGGCCGAGGCCATCGTCATCGCGCCGTCCCTGGCCTTGGCGCGGGCGATCAGCTCCTTCACGTTCTGCACCGGCGACGAGGGGCCCACCACCAGCACCATCGGCACGCTGGCGATCAGGCCGATCGGCGTGAAGTCCTTGATCGAGTCGTAGGGCAGCTTGGGATAGAGCGACGGCGCCGCGAGGTGGTTGACCGGCGACGCGATCCCGAGCGTGCTGCCGTCGGGCGCGGACTTGGCCACCGCGTCGAGGCCGACGGTGCCGCCGGCGCCTGCCTTGTTCTCGATGAAGATCGTCTGCCCCAGCTCCTTCGCCAGCTCCGGCGCGAGGATGCGGGCGCTGAGGTCGACGTTCCCGCCCGGCGGGAACGGCACGATCAGCCGGATCGGCTTGGTGGGGCCGGGCTGCGCGGCGGCCGCTGTTGCGACGGCAGCGAAGGCGACGGTGGCGGCGGCGCGGATGAAGGAGGTCAGGCGCATGGTGGTCAGTCGGCCTTCAGGCCGAGTTGCTGGGCGAGCTGGGTGTTGGCGACGATCTCGGTGGCGATCTGCTGCGCAAAGGTGTCGCCGCAGAGCGACGCGGGCTCCATGCCGACCGCCTGCAGGCGATCCCGAACCGCCGGCGACTTCGCGAAGGCGACGGCCTGGCGCTCGAGCGAGGCCACGGTCTCGGCCGGCACGCCGGCCGGCGCGAGCACGCCGTACCAGGTGTCGACGACGAAGCCCTTCAGGCCGGCCTCCTCGAAGGTCGGCACGTTCGGCAGCAGGCTCGACCGCTCGCGCGAGGCCACCGCCAGCGCGTGCAGCTTGCCGCTCTTCAGGTGCGGCAGCACCGAGCCGGCGGTGGCCATCGAGAAGTCGATCTGGCCGCCGAGCAGATCGGTGATCGCCGGTGCGGCGCCCTTGTAGGGCACGTGCACCAGCGACAGCCCCGTCAGCTTGCGGAAGGCCTCGGTGGCGAGGTGCGGCGAGCTGCCCTGTCCCGGCGTGCCGTAGCTCGCCCCGCCCGGCTTCGAACGCACCCGCTCGAGGAACTCCGGCAGCGTCTTCACCGGCAGGCCCGGCCCGACGACCAGCACCGTGGGGCTGCTCGCGATCGTGCAGATCGGCCGGAAGGACTTGACCGGGTCGAACTTCATGCGGCCGGCGTACAGCGCCGGGATCATCGTGTGGTTGGTGGCGGCCGCGAGCAGGGTCTGGCCGTCGGGCCGGGCCGCCGCGACGGCTTCGGTGGCCAGCAGGGCATTGGCCCCGGGGCGGTTCTCGACGATCACGGTCTGGCCGGTGGCCCGGCCCAGGTGCTCGGCGAAGGCGCGCGCGACGAGGTCGGTCGGGCCGCCGGCCGCGAAGCCGATCACGAGTCGGGGCTGGGACTGCGCCTGCGCGGCGCCGATCGCCGCGAACCCGAGGGCGGCCGCGAGCAGGGTGGTTCGGAAGGCATGTCTCATGGTCGGACCTCCGGTCGGGGGTGGGGCTCGCGCGGGCCCTCGGGCAGCCGCAGCCCGGGGACGTCGAGCGTGGCGGTGAGGATGGAGCCGCTCACCGACTCCGTGCAGTACAGCGTGCGGCGATCCGGCCCGCCGAAGGCGAGGTTGGTCAGCGAGCTGCCGACCGTGCTGCGCACGACGACTTCGGGCTCCGCACGCGTGTTCAGGACCCAGGCGTAGCCGAGTCCGGGGTTGGCGACGATGACGCGGCCGGCCTCGTCGACCGCCAGGCCATCGGGGCCGCTGGGACCGTAGGACGTGAAGAAGGCGCTCACCTTCGACACGCTCCCGTCTTCCAGCAGCGGGACCCGCCACACGGCGTTGCCGCGGGTCACGCCCAGGTAGAGCACGCGCTCGTCGGGTGACAGCGCCAGCCCGTTCGGGCTTGGCACGTTGCCGAGCAGCTGCTCCAGCCGGCCGTCGGGCCGCAGCCGGTACAGCCGGCCGGTGGGGTCGTGCAGGCCGGTCTGCCCCTGGTCGGTGAAGTAGAGGTTGCCTGCGCGGTCGAAGACCAGGTCGTTGATGCCCTTGAAGCGCTCGCTGTTGCGCCGCGTGAGCCAGGGCCGGACGGCGCCGCTCGCCACGTCGCAGACCATCAGGCCGTTGCGGTAGTCCGCGATCAGCAGCTCGCGCTCGTTGAGGAAGCACATCCCGTTGGGCTCGCCGTCGTACTCGGCCACCAGGCTCCAGCCACCGGCCGCGTCGATGCGGAAGATGCGGCCCCAGGGGATGTCGGTGACGTAGAGCCGGCCCGCGGCATCGAACACCGGGCCTTCGAGAAAGCTGTCGGTCGGCTGGCCGCCGCGGTTCGCGTCGGCCCAGTCGCTGCGCTCACCGGTTCGACGGAAGGCGTCGGGCAACCGGGTGAAGACGGCCGCGTCGATGAGCTCGGGTTGCCGGAAGTACCACATGCGGCACCCTCACTGGCGCTCGAAGGCGGTGTTCGCGACGACCTTGCCCCAGGTGGCCGTCCGCTGGGCGAGGTCCTTCGCGAAGGTGGCCGCGTCCCAGTGGCCCGGCTCCGACGCGATGCCTTCCGCGAAGGCCTTCATGTCGGCCGTGGCCATCGCGGTCGCGATCTCCTTCTGCAGCCGGTCCACGACGGTTTGCGGCGTGCCCTGCGGGGCCCACAGGCCGGTGAAGTTGATCAGCCCGAAGTCCTTCACGCCGGCCTCCGCGAAGGTCGGGACGTCGGGCAGCGCGGCCAGGCGCCGGCTGCCGCTGACGGCCAGCAGGCGGGCCTTGCCGCCCTTCACGTGGCCCATCACGCCGGGGGTCGACGCGACCTGGTAGTCGATGGTTCCCGACAGCATGGCCATCGTCGCCTCGCCGGCGCCCTTGTACGGGATGTGCATGAAGTGCACGCCCGTGGCGATGCCGAGCGCCTCGCTGACGAAGTGCGGCGTCGTGCCCGCGCCGCCGGTGCCGTAGGTCACCCGGTTCGGCTCCGCCCTGGCCGCGGCGAGCAGGTCGCCCAGCGTGCGGAAGCGCGAGTCGGCCTTGACCACGACACCCATCGGCGCGAAGACGAAGGCGCCGACCGGCACCAGGTCGCGCGCGTGGTCGAAGGGCAGCTTCCTGAAGATGTGCGGCAGCAGCGCGTAGGTCGTGTCGTTGGCGACCAGCGTGTAGCCGTCCGGCGGGCTCTGCACCGCCTGGGCGATGCCGATGGTGCCGGTCGCACCGGCCTTGTTCTCGATGTAGAAGGTCTGGCCGGTCTGCTCCTGCAGCTTGGCCGCCATCTTGCGCGTGACCACGTCCACCGAGCCGCCGGGGGCGTAGGGGACGATGATGCGCACCGGCTTGGCCGGCCAGGCCTGTCCGTAGGCGGCGCCGGCGGCGCTCAGCGCGGCGGCGGCGAGCAGCGGGACGACGCGGGTTCTGAAGAAGTTCATGTCGTGTCTCCTGGGGGGAAATGCCTCGTGCGGGGCGTCGGCAGAGGAGGGGTCTAGACGGTGGCGATCGGCGTGGTCGGCGAGCCGATGGCGCCGGGCAGGCGCAGCGGCGGCGCGGTCAGCAGGAAGCGCGAGCGGCCGTGCGCCCGCAGCCAGCGCGCGAGCGGCGTCAGCTGCCACAGCTCGCCAAGGGGGATGCCGTTCTTGAACAGGCAGTGCTCGTGCAGCGGGAGCCGGGCGCGGCGCAGCGGGCTCGGCGTGCCCAGCCGGGCCTGGATCAGCTCGACGGCCGGGTTGTCGGCGACCAGGCAGGCCAGGCGCACGTCCACGATCCACTCGAGCAGCCGGGCGTCGTGGCCGTCCAGACCGCTGCCCGTCTCGTGCAGCCGGGCCGGGTCGGGCTGCCGGTTCATCGCCAGCAGCGTGTCGGCGAAGCCGGTGTGCAGGCAGACCATGTCGCCGGGCTCGACGACGACGCGGTCCGCCTCCAGCACCCGCATCAGGTCCTCGTAGCCGACTGCCTTGCGCACGCGCCCGAAGGCTTGCTCGAGGTCGATCATCACGCCGCGTCCCTGCACGCCGTGCTCGGCCAGGTGCTGGATGCCCAGCGCATCGACGCGCGGCTGCGGAAAGCGCAGCGCGGGATCGGAGGCCGATGCGTCCTCCGTGGCCGGCGCGATGTGCTCGCCGGCCCGGTAGCCGTTGTAGAAGACGGCCTCGGCCACGCCGTCGCCGTCGGCGTCGAAGCGGCTGCCCACGTGCGCGAGGCCGTCCCACTGCGTGGAGTACTGGGTCGCGAGCAGCACCAGGTCGTCGTTGACCACGTCGGTGAGCTCGGGATCCTCGGACGCATAGGACCAGCAGAAGCCCTGCTGCCCCAGGCTGGCGCCGTCGCGCTGCGCGGCGAAGCGGCGCGGCGGCGGCCGCTTCGGGTTCATCTTCCGGCCGCCGGGCACGTCCAGCGGCAACGAGAGGCAGAAGCTGAGGCCGCAGCGCACCTCGGCGACGCCTTCGAGCACCTTCGCGGGCGTGACGAGGTTCATGCGGCCGCGCTGGTCGTCGGGGCCGAACTCGCCCCAGTTCGACCCCGGCGGCGCGACGGACCAGCGCGGCGCCATGGCCCGCTCAGCCGCGCAGCACGGCCAGCGCGTTGGCGGCCGCGGCGACGCCCATCTTGACGTAGGCGTCCGCGGTCACGCCGCCGATGTGCGGGCTCAGCACGATGCGGCCCTCGCCGTGGAAGGGGTGGGGTGCCGTCATCGGCTCCACCGCGAAGCTGTCCAGCCCGGCCCCGCCCACCTGGCCGGAGCGCACCGCCTGCAGCAGCGCGTCCTCGTCGATCAGGCCGCCGCGCGCGGTGTTGACGATCAGGACGCCGGGCTTGCAGGCCGCGAGCGTCTTCTCGTTGACCAGCTTCGCGTTGTCCGCGGTCAGCGGGCAGTGCAGCGAGATGGCGTCGCTCTCGCGCCAGATCGTCGCCAGGTCGGACGACTGGACATGGGCGGGCAGGTTCGTCGCGTACGGGTCGAAGCCGAGCACGCGCATGCCCATCGCGTCGGCCATGCGCGCGAACTTCAGGCCGATGGCGCCGAGGCCGATCACGCCGACGGTGCGCCCCTCGAGCTCGATGCTCTTGTGCGTCGCCTTGTCCCAGTGGCCGTCGTGCATGCGCCGGTCGAGCGTCACGACCGACTTGGCGCAGGCGAGCAGCAGCGCGAGCGCCTGCTCGGCCACCGCGGCGGCGTTCGCGCCGACGGCCGCGACGACGGCGACGCCGCGCGCCTTGGCGGCGACCTTGTCGATCGTGTCGGTGCCGCTGCCGTGCTTGGAGATGACCTTCAGGCTCGGCGCCGCGTCCATCGCCGCCGCGCCCACCTTGCTGTAGCGCACGATGATCGCGACCGGGTCGTGGCGCCGGCACAGCGCGACGATGTCGTCCTCGGTCGGTGTCCTGCCGGCGTAGACGACCTCGAAGTCGCCGAGCAGTGCCAGCGCCTGCGGCGCGAGGTCCGCGCCGGTGACCAGCAGCACGGGCCGGGTCACAGCGACTCCCCCGCCTTCAGCACGCCCGCGGCGCGCAGCGCACCGTCGAGCCAGGCCGGGGCGAGCGCCTTGCGGCTGCGGATGTCGGCGATGCGCCGCGTTTCCGCCGCCACCTTCTCGGCCGCCAGCGGCAGCAGCGAGGCCGCCTTGTCGCGCTCCACCACGGTCACGCCGTCGGCGTCGCCGACGACCAGGTCGCCCGGGCACACCGTCACGCCGCCGATCGAGATCGGGTGGTTCAGGCGACCCGGCACGAACTTGGTCGGCCCGTTCGGGTTCAGGCCCGCCGCGAACATCGGGAAGCCCAGCTCGCAGATGGCCGTGACGTCGCGCACCGCGCCGTCGATCACCACCGCCGCGATGCCCAGCGCCACGCACTGCTGGGACATGATCTCGCCCATCAGCGCGCTCGACAGGTCGCCCTTGCCATCGACGACGATCACGTCGCCGGGCTTCGCGATGGCCATCGCCGCGTGGATCATCAGGTTGTCGCCCGGGCGCACCTCGACCGTGATCGCCGTCCCGGCGAAGCGCATCGACCGGGCCAGCGGCGCGATGCGGCCGTGCAGCGCCCCGCGGCGGCCCGCCACGTCGGCGAGGATGGACGACGCGAACGAGCCGGCCTGGCGGACGACGTCGGGGTCGACGCGTTCGATGTCTCGGATCACGTCGGGCAATGCGGCGGCTGAACTCATCGGAATCTCCGGAGAAGGTCGGGAATGGAGCGGGCTGCCCGCGCCGGCGGAGGGCGCGGCGGCGAGGCGTGTCAGTCGAGCTTGAGCCCGATGTCCTTGACCGTCTTGCCCCACAGCGCGAGGTCGGTGCGGATGCGCTGCGCGAACTGCTCCGGGGTGCTGGTCATCGGGTCGGCGCCCTCCTCGCCCAGCTTCTTGACGAGGTCCGGCTGCTGCAGCGCCTTGTTGAACTCGGCGTTCAGGCGCGTGACGATGTCCTTCGGCGTCTTCGCCGGCGCGAGGAAGCCGAACCAGGTGATCGCGTCGAAGCCCTTGTAGCCGCTCTCGCCGACCGTCGGGACCTGCGGCAGGTCGTCGACCCGCTTGTCCGAGGTCACGGCCAGCGGGCGCAGCTTGCCGGTGCGGATCTGCTGCAGCACCGACGGCACCGACGACACGTAGAGCTGGACCTGCCCGCCGATGACGTCGTTCAGCGCCTGGTTCGCGCCCTTGTAGGGCACGTGCTGGAAGCCGATGCCGGCGGCCTTCTGGAACTGCTCGCCGGTCAGGTGGGCGACGGTGCCGTTGCCCGGCGAGGCGAAGTTGACCTGCCCCGGCTTCGCCTTCGCCGCGGCGACCAGGTCGCCGAGCGTCTTGAAGGGCGAGCTGACCGGCACCACGATCACCAGCGGTGCGCTCGCGACCAGGCCGATCGGCGCGAGGTCGGTCTGCGGGTTGTACGGCAGCTTGCTGTACAGCGTCGGGTTGATGGCCAGGTTGCTGGTCTGCCCCAGCACGATCGTGTAGCCGTCGGCCGGCGACTTCGCCGCGTTGTCGACGCCGAGGTTGCCGCCGGCGCCGGGCTTGTTGTCGATCACGAAGGTCCAGCCGGTCGACGACGCGACCTTCTGCGTCACCTCGCGGGCGATGATGTCCGTGCCGCCACCCGGCGGGAAGGGCACGACGACGCGGATGGCCTTGGTCGGGTAGGCCTGGGCGAAGGCGGCCGGGGCGGCCGGAACGAGGACGGCGGCGCCGAGCGCCATCAGGGTGCGACGGGTGAGGTTCACGCGGTGTCTCCGAGGCTGACGGGTGCGCCGCCGGTCGGCGGCCATCCCTGTTCTGCGAATGGACGCAGTATCGAAAGCCGTCGCGCTACAGTCCAATCGAAAGTATTTTCGGAACCATCCACCGGACTTCTGCAATGGACCTCCGCGACCTGCGCTACTTCGAGACCATCGCCGAGCTGGAGCACATCGGCCGCGCGACGCAGCGGCTGCATCGCTCCCAGCCGGCGCTGACGAGCGCGGTGCGGCGGCTGGAGGAAGCGTGTGGCGCGCCCCTGCTGGAGAAGGCCGGCCGGGGCATCCGGCTCACGCCGGCCGGGCACCTGCTGCTGCGCTGGGCGCGCCGGATGCGCTTCGACGTCGAGGACGCGAAGCGCGAGATCGGCGACCTCGCCGGCGGGCTGTCCGGCCACGTCCGGGTCGGCATCGTGCCCACGGCCGCCCAGTTCCTGCTGCCGCGCGCGGCGCGCCGCCTGATGGCGCAGGCACCGGCGGTGACGCTGCGCACGGTGGTGGCGCTGATCGGCGAGATGAAGCCGATGCTGCGGGCGGGCGAGCTCGACCTGATGGTCGGCACCGAGAGCCCGGGAGAGCCGGGCTTCGCGTCCGAGCGCCTGGCCGAGGACATCATCGTCGTGGCCGCGCGCTCCAGCCACGAGGTGTTCCAGCGCCGGCCGACGCTGCAGGACCTGGTGCCCTACAAATGGGTGCTGCAGCCCCCGGGCGCGCCGACGCGCGACTGGCTGGACCACACCTTCGACCGCAAGCGGCTGCCGCGGCCCCAGGTGCAGGTCGAGAGCACGATGCTGCTGATGCTGCCGGCGCTGATCGCCGAGACCGGGCTGCTCAGCTTCATCTCCCGGCACCACCTGAACGCCGCGGACTTTCCCACGCCGCTCAAGGAAGTTCCGGTGCCGGGCGCCACGATGCGTCGCCGGCTGGTCGTCACCTACCGCAAGGACAGCTACCTGCTGCCGGCGGCGGGCGTGCTGATCTCGCTGCTGAGGGAGACCGCCCGCCAGGCGCCGGGTTGAGCCCGCGCGGCCCGGGCACCGGGCTCAGCCGCCGCCCTGCGTCAGCATCTCCAGGAAGCGCCGCCGCCACCAGTGCACGTCCTGCGCGCGGATGCCCTCGAGCAGTCGGGCATGGCGCTGGCGCCGCTCCTCGAGGGGCATCTGCAGCGCGGCGCGGATCGCCTCCGCGGTGGCCTGGGTGTCGTAGGGGTTGACGAGCAGCGCCTCGCGCATCTGCTCGGCGGCGCCGGCGAAGCGCGACAGCACCAGCACGCCCGGGTCGGCCGGGTCCTGCGCGGCGACGAACTCCTTGGCCACCAGGTTCATGCCGTCGCGCAGCGGGGTCACCAGGCCGACGCGCGCGGCGCGGTACAGGCCCGGCACGCGGCGGCGCGCGACGGTGCGGTGGATGTGGCGCACCGGCATCCAGTCGATGTCGCCGAAGTCGCCGTTGACGGCGCCGCACAGGCCTTCCAGTTCGCGCCGGATGTCGGCGTAGGAGGGCACGTCCTCGCGCGACGGCGCGGCGACCTGGATCAGCGTCGCGCGGTGGCGGGCGTCCGGGTGGTGTTCCAGCAGGTGGCGGAAGGCGCGCACCCGCTGCGGCAGGCCTTTCGAATAGTCCAGCCGGTCCACGCCCGCCAGCAGCTCGCGCCGCGCGTACTGCTCGCGCAGCGTCGCGAGCATCTCGCGCGCCTCGGCGCCGTCGGTCAGCGCCGCGAACTCGTCGACGTCGATGCCGATCGGGAAGGCGCCGGCGCGCAGCTGGCGGTTGAAGGCGCCGAAGACGTGCTCGCCGATCTGCTCGGCGCGCGCCTCGTTGAGCAGGTAGCGCGTCAGGTGGGTCAGGTCGGCCTGGCTCTGCACGCCGACCAGGTCGTAGGCGAACAGGGCCCGCATCAGCCACTCGTGCGCGGGGATCGCCGCGAGGATCAGCGGCGGCGGCACCGGGATGTGCAGGAAGAAGCCGATGCGCTGGGTGCAGCCGAGCGCGCGCAGCTCGGCGGCCAGCGGGATCAGGTGGTAGTCGTGCACCCAGACCAGGTCGTCGGGCCGCAGCAGCGGCTGCAGCCGCTGCGCGAACAGCCGGTTCACGCGCCGGTAGCCGTCGAGGTGGCCGGCCTCGAAATCCGCCAGGTCGAGGCGGTAGTGGAAGACCGGCCACAGCACGCCGTTCGAGTAGCCGCGGTAGTAGCGGTCGTGGTCCTCGCGGCCGAGGTCGACCGTGGCCAGCGTGACGCGACCCGCGCGCTGCAGCTGCGGCGGGCCGTCGGCCGACGCGCCGTCGACGACGTTGCCGCTGGTGCCGAACCACAGGCCGCCGGTCTCGGCCAGCGCGGCCCCGAGCGCGACGGCCAGGCCCCCGGCGGCGCTCTTGCGCGGGTCGGCGATGCGGTTGGAGACGACGACGAGGCGGCTCAAGGCGACACCCGTTCGACCGGCGTCTCTGCCAGCGCGGACGTCGCGCGGGCGATCCAGCCGCGCACCGCCGCCGGATCGGCCAGCCGGTGGGTCGCGAGGCTCTCGCCCGGGCCCACCTTGACCGCGACGCCGCCGACGGACAGCACGAACTCGAACGCCGCCTCGTCGGTGACGTCGTCGCCGAAGAACCAGGGCCGGCGGTGCCGGAACGGCCGTTCGTCGAGGAAGCTGCGCACCGCGGCGCCCTTGCTCGCCCGCCGTGGCTTGATCTCCACGACCATCTTGCCGTGCATCAGCGCCATGCCCTCGCTGCGGGCCAGGGCCTCCGACATCGCGGCCAGGCAGGCATCCTCCAGCGCGGGCGCCTGCCGGTAGTGCAGCGCGAGGCCGGCGGGCTTGCGCTCCAGGCGCAGCATCGGGTGGCGCTCCGCCAGGGCCTGCACCGGCGCGAGCGCGGCGTCCAGCGGCGGTACCGCCATGCGCCGCACCACCCCGTCGGCGCCGCGCCGCTCCGCGCCGTGCACGCCGGCGACGCCGAAGCGCGGCGGCAGCGCGAGGTGGTGGTCGATGTCGGCCAGCGGCCGGCCGGAGACGATCGCCAGCGCCCCGCCCAGCAGCCCGCCGAGGCGCGACAGTTCACCGGGCAGCGCAGGGTCCACGTGCACCGCCTCGGGCTGCGGCGCCAGCTCGACCAGGGTGCCGTCGAAATCGAAGAAGAGCGCGCTGGCGCGATCGGGCAGATCGGGAGGCAGCATGCCGACACCATACCGCATGCCCGGCCGCCGCCTGCCGCCCGGCCTCGAAAACCGCACCCACCTGCTGCGGCATCGCCCGCCCCGGGCATCCGGCCGCCGTCCCCCGGGGCCGCCGCCGGTCCGCGCGCCCTGGCCGACCGATGCCCCGGCGGGCATCATGGGCGCCTCGCTCCACCGACGTTCGCCTCGCCGTGCCCCGCCTGCCGTTTGCTGGTGTCCCGACCCCCACCCCGCCCACCTCCCCGCCCACCTCCCCGCGCCGGGACCCGGGCCTTCGTCGCGCCGCGGGCCTGCCCGCGCTGCTGGCCGCGTGCCTGCTGCTGGCTCGGCCGGCGCTCGCGGAGGAGGTCGCCGCGTCACCCGGGCCCGCCCCCGCCTTCGACGTGGTCGTGCTCGGCGCCACCGGCGGCATCCAGGACGGCAACCTGAGCGCCTTCCTCGTGCGCCCTGCCGGCGCGGCGCGCGGCGTGGCCTGCGACGCCGGCTCCCTGGTGAACGGCATCCGCGTGGCCGAGGCCCGCGGCGCCTTCGACGACCTCGCGCTGCCGGCCGATGGCCGCTGGACGCGCGTCGGCCACGTGCTGCGGGACGTGATCCAGGGCGTGCTGCTCAGCCACGCCCACCTCGACCACGTGCTCGGGCTGGTGATCGCGTCGCCGGACGATGCGCCGAAGCCGGTCTACGCGCTGCCGTCGACCCATGCCGCGCTGAGCGCGAGCGTCTTCAACTGGAGCGCCTGGCCGAACCTGAGCGACCGCGGCCGCCCGCCGCGCCTGGGCACCTACCGCCTGCAGGACCTCGCGCCCGGCGTGCGGCAGCCGCTCGTCGGCACGGCGCTGGGCGTGACGGCCTACCCGCTGGCGCACGCCGGCACCGAATCGACGGCCTTCCTGATCGACCACGGCGAGCAGGCGCTGCTGTGCCTCGGCGACACCGGCCCCGACCCGGTCGAGCGCTCGGACCGCCTGCAGTCGCTCTGGCAGGCGGTGGCCCCGTGGCTGCGGCAAGGCCGGCTGCGCGCCATCATCGTCGAGGCGTCCTACCCCAGCGACCGGCCCGATGCCCTGCTGTTCGGCCACCTGACGCCGGCCTGGCTGATGTCCTCGCTGCGCCAGCTCGCCGGCCTCGTCGGCCCCGAGGCCCTGCGCGGGCTGCCGCTGGTGGTCTCCCACGTCAAGTTCGGGCTGGAGGCCGGGCCGTCGCCGGCGCAGCGGATCGAGCGCGAGCTGGAGGCCGCCAACGACCTGGGCCTGCGCATCGTGATGCCGCGGCAGGGCGACCGCTACCGCTTCTAGCCGGCGGAGCGCGTTGCGCGGCCCGGGGCTATTTCAGGCGCAGCACCCACTCCGCGATGGCGCGCGCCTTCATCGTGCACAGGTAGGGATCGATGTCGCGGTTCCGCCACTGCAGCTCGCCCATCAGCGGGTACCTGAAGTGCGTGTAGTCCTTGCGCGTGATGACCAGCATCGTCAGGTTCTTCTGGAACAGCGAGCCGGCCTTGGCATGGATGCCGTAGCACTTCAGCAGGACCTGCGTGTTGCAGGAGAACTCCTCCGGACCGTGCTTCGTGAAGGCCTCGGCGATGCCCTTGCGGCCGCCGATGACGACGATGTCGTTGGAGGCCGGCACGGGGTAGGTCAGGGTCTTGGTCGCGGCGCCGGGGCGGCCGCCCTGGTCGTAGTTGAAGAGCTTCACGATGCCGCCGTCGTACAGCGAGCTCATGCGGTTCCAGTTGTGGGCAAAGCCCTCGGTGCTGTTGTCGCCGGACTGGGGCAGCAGCGTCCACTTGACGTCCATCGGTCTCTCCAGGTCGGGGCGTCCCTTGCCCCGTGGCGCATTGGAGGGGCGCTGCACGCTAATCGGTGCTAAAGCGGTCCCGGCAGGGCGGCGAGGTCGCCCCGAGCGTGATGGATGTCGCGGCGCTGCCGCCGCTGCTCAGCGCGGTGGCGTCGTCACGCGGTGGTGCGCCAGGTGGTGCGCGAGGTCGCGCAGGTCGGCGTCGGACAGGCCGACGAGCGCGCTGCTCATCAGCTTGTCGCGGCCCGCGGTGCGGCCCGCCGCGAAGTCGCGCAGCGACTTCAGCAGGTAGTCCTCGCGCTGGCCCGCCAGCCGCGGGATCTGCTCGCGGCCCGCGTAGTCCGGCAGGTGGCAGCTGCCGCAGTGGGCGCGCTGCGACAGCGCCGCACCGCGGGCCGCCTGCGCGGCATCGCGTGCCGGGCCCGGCGGCTGCAGCGGCCGCGCGGCGAAGTGCCGCGCCAGCGCGCTGAGCTCGGCATCGCCCAGCCCGTCGAGCAGGCCGGCCATCGCCGGCACCGGCGACAGGCCCTCGCGCATCATCACGAGCCGGTTCTCGAGGAAGAGGGCCGGCTGCCCGGCGAGGTGCGGCACCTCGGGCCGGGTGGCGTGGCCATCGGCCCCGTGGCAGGCCGCGCAGGCGGCCACGCGGGCCTGCAGCGCGGGCGGCAGCGGCTGGGCGCCGCCGGCCGCTGGCGCCAGCGCCGCCAGCGCCGCCAGCGCCATCCGCAGCGCCGGCCGGGCGCTCATCGGGCGTAGCTGATGCGGTAGATCGCGCCCATCTGCTCGTCGCTCACCAGCACGCTGCCGTCGGGCTGCTGCAGCAGGTAGGCGGGCCGGCCGCTGAAGGTCTGCGCGCCCTCGTCGAGGAAGCCGGTGAGGAAGGGCTGGGTGCGCGCGTTGCGGCCATCGGCCTCGGCCGTCACGCGCACGACGTCGAAGCCCGACTTGCGGCTGCGGTTCCACGAGCCCTTGCGCGCGACCAGCAGTTGGTTGCGGTACTCGGCCGGGAACATGCTGCCGGTGTAGAACAGCACGCCCATCGCGGCCGCGTGCGGCCCCATCTCGGCCACGGGCCGGGTCACGCCGTCGCAGGCGCCGGCCTTCCTCAGGTCGCGGTCGGGCACGCCGTCGGCGTGGCAATAGGGGAAGCCGAAGTTCAGCCCCGGGCGCGACAGGCGGTTCAGCTCGTCCTGCGGGGTGTCGTCTCCCATCCAGTCGCGGCCATGGTCGGTGAACCACAGCTCGCCGGTCACCGGGTGCCAGTCGAAGCCCACGCTGTTGCGCACGCCGCGGGCGATCACCTCCATGCCCGAGCCGTCGGCGTTGTAGCGGCGGATCTGGGCGTAGGCCGCGGTCGGCTCGCAGATGTTGCACGGGGCGCCGAAGGGCACGTAGAGCTTGCCGTCCGGGCCGAAGCGGATGTACTTCCAGTTGTGGTGCTGCAGCGGCGGCAGCTGGAAGGCAGCGGTCAGGTCGACGGGCGCCGCGGCCGGGTTCGACTCGATGCCGTCGTAGCGCAGCACCTTGTCGATCGCCATCACGTACAGGCTGCCGCCGCGGAAGGCCACGCCGGCCGGCTGGTTCAGGCCGCTGGCGGCGACCCGCACGCTGCGCTCGCTGCCGCGGTCCGTCACCTCGTAGACGCGGCCGATGCCGCGCGTGCCGACGTAGAGCTTGCCCTGGTCGCCGCGCGCCATCGCCCGCGCGCCGGGCAGGCCGTGGGCCCACAGCTCGATGCGGAAGCCCGGCGGCAGCCGCAGCCGGTCGAGCGCGATCTCGCCGGGCGGCGTGGCCGTGTTGCGGCCGGCCAGCGGCGCCAGCGTCGAAGCGGCCATGTCGCTGCCGCGGCCCTGCTGCCAGGCCGGCGGCGCGGCCGGCGGGGCCGCTGCAGCGGCCGCGGCGGGGGCCGGTGCGGGCGCGGGGGAGGGGGTGGGGGCCGAGGCGCAGGCGGCCAGCACGAGGGCCGAGGCCAGGCTGCCGAGGGAGGCTTTCATGGGGTGTCTCCAGGAATGGGGGCGGAAAGGGGGTGGCGCGCGCGGGGCGCCTCGGCCGGTCCGCGGGGCAGGCGCCGGCCCGCGGTCTGCTGCGGCCGCGTCAGTCGCCGACGATCCGGCGCTCGCGCACGATGGTCCCGAAGCGCTGGCTGTCCTCGGCCACCTTGGCCGCGAACTGTTCCGCGCTCAGCGGCGCGGGCACGCCGCCGATCGCGGTGATGCGCTCGCGCATCGCCGGCGTCGCGAGGATGCGGTTCACCTCCGCGTTGAGGCGCGCGATCACCGGTGCCGGCGTGCCGCCGGGCGCGTAGAGGCCGAACACGGTGTCCGCGTCGAAGCCGGCGAGGCCGGCCTCGGCCAGCGTCGGCGTGTCGGGGAACAGCGGGCTGCGCGAGGGGCTGCCGACCGCCAGCAGCCGCAGCCGCCCGGCGCGGATGTGCGGCACCGCGATGCCCGGGTCGAACAGGAAGTCGACCTGGCCGCCCAGCAGGTCGGTCAGCGCCGGCGCGGCGCCGCGGTAGGGGATGTGGACCGCATAGACGCTGGCCATGCTCTTCATCATCTCGGCGGCGAGGTGCGGGCTGCTGCCGTTGCCCGGGCTGCCGAAGCTGCGGCGGCCCGGGTGGGCCTTCAGGTCGGCCAGCAGGCCGGGGAAGTCCTTCACCGGCGAGTCGGCGCGCACCACCAGGAACACCAGCACCCGCGCGGCGGCCGCCACCGGCACCAGGTCCTTGCGCGGATCGAAGGGCATGCGCGGGTAGATGTGCGGGTTCACCGACAGCGTGCCGCCGCTGGCGAACAGCAGCGTGTAGCCGTCGCCGGGGCTTTTCGCCACCGCATCCGCGCCGAGGTTGCCGCCGGCGCCGCCGCGGTTCTCGACCGCCACCGGCTGCCCCAGCGCGTCCTGCAGCGGCTGGGCGATCGCGCGGGCGAGCTGGTCCGCGGCGCCGCCCGGCGGGAAGTTGACGACGAGGCGGATCGGGCGCGCCGGCCAGGCCTGCGCATGGGCGCCGGGCAGGGCGGCCGCGGCGAGCACGGCGGCCAGTGCCTGCCGTCGGTTCAGGGGGAAGCTCATGCCTTGCGTCTCCATCCTTGTCGTTGTCGTCGCCCTCGCCGTCGCGGGGATCAGTCCACGGCCACGTCCACCAGCCTCGGTTCGGGCGCTGCCAGGGCCTCGGCGAGCGTGTCGGCCAGCCGCGCGCCGTCGGTCACGCGCACGCCGCGCACGCCGTGGCCGGCGGCGAGCGCGACGAAGTCGAGGTCCGGCAGGTCGGTGCCCGGCAGCGGGGCGCCGGGCGCGAAGCCGAAGCCCGGCGCGAAGTGGTGCAGCGCGGCGTACTGGCGGTTGTTCACCACCACCACCGTGATCGGCAGGCGCCACCGGGCCGCCGTCCAGAGGGCCTGGATCGCGTACATCGCCGAGCCGTCCCCCACCAGCGCGATCACCCGCTCCTGCGGCCGCGCCAGCGCGATGCCGACCGCCGCCGGCAGGCCGTGGCCCAGGCCGCCGCTGCACATCGTGTAGAAGCTGCCGGCCGCGTAGAAGGGCAGGTGGCGCTGCAGGATCGGCCGCGCGCTCGGCGCTTCCTCGACCACGAGGCCCTGCCGGCCCCGCACGCGCGCCAGGGTCTGCATCAGGAAAGCGGTGCTGATCGGCTCGCCGGGCGCGGGCGGCGCGACCGGCGACACCGGCTCGCGGGCGGCCGGCGGCGCGCGGCGGGACGGCGGCGGGCGGTCGAGCAGGTCCTGCAGCGCCAGCCGCAGGCTGCTGAAGATGGCCGTGCCCTCGGGCGCCCAGGCGGCGGCCTGCGGGTCGTCGGTGACCTGCAGCAGGCGGGCGCCCGCCGGCAGGTACGGCCCCTGGCCCTCCACGTGGTAGGTGAAGGCGGGCGCGCCGAGCACGAGCACCAGGTCGTGCCCGTCGAGCAGCTGCACGATGCGCTCGCGCATCGCCGGCAGGAAGCCGGCGAACAGCGGGTGGTCCTCCGGGAAGCTGCAGCGGCCGCTCATCGGCGCGACGAAGACGCGCGCCTGGTGCCGCTCGGCCAGCCGCACCGCGTCGCCGAAGGCGCCGTCGCGGTCCACCGCCGCGCCGACCACGAAGGCCGGCCGCGTTGCCGCGTCGAGGGCGGCGCCGAACTCCTCGACCAGGCCGGGCTCGGGGCGCAGCGCGGTGCTCATGCGGCGCGGCGTCACCGCGGTCGTCGGCACCGCCCAGTCGTCGGCCGGGATGCTGACCAGCACCGGCCCGCGCGGCGGCGTCATCGCCACGTGGAAGGCCCGCGCCAGCGCCAGCGGCACGTCCTCGGCGCGCGCCGGCTCCACGCTCCACTTCACGTAGGGCCTGGGCAGCTCGGTGGCCTGCGCGCTGTGCAGGAAGGGGTCGAAGGGCAGCAGCGCGCGCGCCTGCTGCCCGGCGGTGACGACCATCGGCGTGCGGTTCTTGTACGCGGTGAAGAGGTTGCCCATCGCATGCCCGACACCGGCGGCGCTGTGCAGGTTGACCAGGCTGGGCCGGCCGGTGGCCTGGGCGTAGCCGTCGGCCATGCCGACCACCACGCACTCCTGCAGGCCCAGCACGTAGCGGAAGTCGTCCGGCCAGCCGAGGAAGAGGCCGAGCTCGGTCGACCCGGGGTTGCCGAACACGGTGTCCATGCCGTGGGCGCGCATCAGCGCCCAGGTGGCTTCGCGGACGGTGGGGGAGGCGGACATGGCGGCGCGGCGGGGAGGCAACGGCGCAGTGTGGCGCCGCAGCCTCCTGCGCTCAATACAATGAGCCGACTAAGCGATATGCGCCAGACGAATGAAGCCGACGGCCCGGTGCCCCCGCTGCAGCAGGTCGACCTGAACCTGCTGCGGCTGTTCGATGCCGTCTTCCGCACCCGCAGCGTCGGTCGCGCCGCGCTCGCGCTCGGGCTGTCGCAGCCGGCCGCGAGCCAGGGTCTCACGCGGCTGCGGCTGCAGCTGCGCGACGCGCTGTTCGTGCGCGCCGGCGGCGGCGTGCGCCCGACGCCGCGCGCCGAGCGCCTGGCGGCGGCGGTGCAGCAGGCGCTGCGCCTGGTGGAGGCCGCGCTGCAGGAGGACGAGGCCTTCGATCCGGCACGGGCCGCGATGACGCTGCGCCTGCACCTGTCGGACATCGGCGAGGCGCGCTTCCTGCCGGAGCTGCTGGCCGCGCTGCACCAGCGCGCGCCGCAGGCCCGCGTGCACAGCCGCCCGGTGCCGCACGAGCAGATCGCGGCCGCGCTGGACGGCGGCCTGATCGACTTCGCGATCGGCTACCTGCCGAGCGTCGACGGCACGGCCCGGCTGGAGCTGCTGCGCGACCGCTATGCGGTGCTGGTGCGCCGCGACCACCCGCTGCTGCGCGGGCGGCGCCTGAGCGACCTGCGGCGGCTCGAGGTGGTGGCGGTGCGCTCGCATGCCGAGACCTTGCGCCTCGTGGAGCAGCTCGGCCTGGTGCAGCGGCTGGTCTCGGCGCACTTCCTGGCGCTGCCGTCCATCGTGCAGCACACCGACCTCGGCGTGGTGATGCCGCGCGCGATCGCGGCGGGCTTCGCCGCACAGGGCGGCTTCGCGATCGTCGACCACGGGCTGCCGCCGGTCGGCTTCACGGTCAGCCTGCACTGGAGCGCCCGCTTCGAGAACGACCCGGCGCACCGCTGGATGCGCCAGCTGCTGCTGGACCTGTTCCGAGAGCCCCGGGGCTGACGAGGCCCTCCCGGGGCCGGCGAGGCGGACGCGTCCGAAGGCCCTGGCCGAACGCTTCCGCCCTCCGAGGGCGGCCCTCGCGTGGAGACCCCGTCCGTCAGGCCTCCACCGGAACCCAGCGGCCGCCGGCGCGGCGCTCGAAGCCGCCCGCGTCGGCGAAGCGCCAGAGGTGCAGCCAGCCGTGCTCGACGAGCTGGCGCGGCGCGGCGTGGGCCGCCAGCACGCGCTCGATCGTGGCGGCCGGCGCGTCGATCACCACCGTCAGCCGCAGCGGCTCGTGCATCCAGCGCCGGCCGTCGTGCAGCGACTGGCGCGCCAGGCCGATGCGCAGGTCGCCGCCATTGCCCTCGAACACGCCGAGGCGCCCGCCGACCACGTTGTGCAGCAGCTTGTTGCCGCTGCCGTAGTGGCGCGGCTCGCACACCGACGCGTGGTACTGCCAGTTGATCCAGTGGGCCACCAGCATCGGCGCCGTCATCAGCGCCTCCAGCCGGCGGCCGTCCGGGTCCTGCGCCGGGTCGTGCTCGTGCAGGAACACGCGGCCGTCGAGCACGGTGCCGCGGCTGCGCGCGCGCGGCGCGATCAGCAGCGCGGCATTCCCGGCCAGGCCCCATTCGGGCCGGGTCTGGGCGCCGTCGCCGGCGCGCCGGCGCAGCCGGGCGAGCAGCGGCGCGTGGGGCAGCCGCGGGTCCAGGCCGAGCGCCGGCGCGCGCAGGCGGCGCACCTGGTCGGCGGCCTGCGCCAGCGTCGGCTGCAGCCGGTCCCAGCGGGCGCGCGCCGCGCCGTCCAGCAGGTCCAGGTCGAAGGGCTCGATCTCGTCGGTGGTGGTGTTGTGCAGCGCGGCGACGAAGGCGGTGCCGGGCGGCAGCGCGTGGCCGCGCGCGCGCAGGCGCTGCTGCACGGCCGGCTCGTTCAGCAGCCGCGCCAGCGCCCGGGCGTTCACCTCGCCGGTCTGGCCGCAGCAGGCGCCGCAGTCGAGCGCGGCGGCCTGGGCGTTGTTCGTGGTCTGGCTGCCATGGCCGACCAGCAGCACCAGCGGCGCGAGGCCGCGGTCCAGGCCCATGCCCTGCAGCACGCGCGCGGCCAGCGCGCAGCGCTCGTCCAGCGCGAGGCCGGCCAGCACCGGCCGGCAGTGCGCGCGGTCCTGCGGCGCGAGGCCTGCCGCGTCGCGCCGATCCCGCGCGGCCGCGGGTGGCCGCAGCCAGCGGGCCAGGCTGCCGAGGTAGGCCCCGCCGGCGGCCTCCACCAGCGAGAAGGCCGCGCCCGGCCAGCGCTGGCCGGCCTGCCACGGGTCGCGCCGCGCGAGGCGGCGCAGGCGCGCCTGCCGCGCGGGGGCCTGCCGCGCGTCGCCGGGGCGGTCGAAGTCGGCCGGCGTGGCGGCGATGCGCTCGCTCACCTCGACGCTCGGCGCCAGCAGCCCCGGCAGCTGGGGCCGGCGGCCCGCCGTCGCCAGCGGCGTGTAGGCCGCCGGCAGGCCGAAGAAGCCGGCAAAGCCGATCGTCTGCACGGCCGGCCACCGGGCCTCGATCGCGCGGCGCAGCGGCTCGCTGCGCACGTCGATGCAGAACACGGCCTGCACCTCCGCCGGCTCCGCTCCGGCTGGGGTTGAATCGGTGCGCGCGAGGCCGGCCGGCGGGCCGCCGGTGCTGCGGTCGGACGGCGGCGACGCTGCCTCCGGCTGCCCCGGCACCGATGTCTCGGACGCCGCCGGCGCCGCGGCGATCGCCAGCCGCTGCGCCAGCCCGCGCTGGTACGCGAGGTCCCACGCGAGCTGCCAGGCCTCGTCGGCCAGCAGCGCGGCCTCCGCCTGCTGCAGGCGCGCCTCCGCGCGGGCCCACTCCACCTGCAGCGCGGCGAAGGCGCGCTGCGTCGCGGCGTCGTCGCGGCACTCGAGCAGGATCGCGCCCCAGGCCAGGCGGATCGCGAGCAGGTCGCGCAGGTGGCCGTCCTCGGCGCCCTGCAGGCGGGCCTCCCAGCCGAGGTAGGCGCACCAGGCGGCCCAGCCGTTCACCGTCAGCAGCACCGACTCGAGGTAGTCCGCCCAGCCGGCCGGCGGCAGCCCGAGCCGGCCCAGCACCCAGCGCTCGGCGCGTTCGCGCGTGGCCGGCAGCGCCGACAGCGCCGCGCCGATCGCCGGCAGGCCCATCAGCGTGCCGATGCCGTGGTCGTGCGTCAGCGTGTCGCGCCAGAAGGCGTAGAGACCGTCGCGCCGCTCCGGCTGCCAGTCGGCCTGGTGCGCGTCGAAGTAGGCCGCGCAGACCTGGCTCACCTGGTGGGTGATGGCCTGGCGCCAGGACAGCCGGGTGCGGCCGCCGGGGTCGTCGTCCAGCACGTCGACCAGCAGCGGCAGGCGCGGCAGCGCGGGCCGCTCGTGCAGGGCCGCGACGGCCGCGGCGGCGTCCAGCCCGGCCGAGCGCGCGGCCGGCAGGCGCGCCAGGGCCGCGTCGAGGTCGCGGGCGGCGATGCGGCCGTCTTCCCAGGCGGCGCGCACCTGGTCGCGCGGCGGGAACACCTGCAGGCCGCCCAGCACCGCCTGGCGCGCCGCGACGCGGCGCAGCGGCAGGCCGATGCGCTCCCAGTGCGGGTTGACGGCGATCGCGCGGTCGAGCGGCCAGGCCGGCGCGATGCTGCGGCAGGCCTGGGCGCAGGCGGCCTCGATCCGCGGATCGACCGCCGGCTCGGCCCGTGCGCGCGCCGCGGCGGAGTCGCGCACGCCGGCAGCGTGGCCCGTGGCCGCCGCGTCGCGCAGGGCGGCCGGGTCGGCAGCGGACGGGCCGGTCCGGTGCGGCGCGGTCGGAGGGGTCGGGGGGCTCAGCAGGGCAGTCATCGCAGGCTCCGGGACGAGGGGAGAGGTGGGCGCCGCCGCGGTGCGGTCGGCGCGGGAGGAACAGGAGGGCGCGGCAGCGCGGCGGCTTTGCCGCCGGGCGTGCGGCGCGGCGCGGCGGTGGTGGGTCCGCTTCAGTCGGATGCCGCCGGCATCCAGCGCGTCGGCCACAGCCGCAGCGCCGCGCGGGTCGCGAACTCGTCGACGTAGAAGCCCGCATAGCTCCAGCGGCGCCAGCCGGCCAGGGCCTGCGGGCGCGCCTGCAGCAGCGCCAGGCCCCCGTAGAGCGCGCCCAGGCCGGCCAGCACCGCCGGGCCGGCCGCCGCGAGCGGCGCGTCGGCCACGCCGAAGGGCAGCGCGTGCCCGAGCAGCGCGGCCAGGGTCAGCGCGGCCAGCGTGGCGGCGGCGCCGAGCAGGCGGCGCAGCGCGCCGGGCTCGTCCGGCCCGCGCGTGGCCGGCAGCCACAGCAGCGGCGCCCAGGCCAGCGCGAGCACGCCGCTCCACCACGCGGGCCAGGCGGCCGGCGCGAGGGCCGCCAGGCCGAACACGAGCGCGGCCGCGCCGGCCGGCGCCATCACCAGGCTCGCGACCGAGGGCGCCACGGCGGGCCGCAGCAGGCGCCGCCGCGTGTCCTCCACCGCGCCGGCCGCCGCCAGGAAGGCCTGGGCCTTGTACAGCGAGTGGCCCAGCAGGTGCAGCAGCGCCAGCGTGTACAGCCCGAGGCCGCACTCCATCACCATGAAGCCCATCTGCGCGACCGTCGACCAGGCCAGCCGCAGCTTGATGCTGACCCGCGTGAGCATCACGAAGCCCGCCAGCACCGCCGTGGCCAGGCCGAGCGCCACCAGCAGCGCGCGCGCCGCGGGCACG
Source organism: Pseudideonella sakaiensis (assembly GCF_001293525.1). Taxonomy (GTDB): domain Bacteria; phylum Pseudomonadota; class Gammaproteobacteria; order Burkholderiales; family Burkholderiaceae_C; genus Ideonella_A; species Ideonella_A sakaiensis. The sequence goes on from NZ_BBYR01000007.1 coordinate 60,850, forward strand.
GCCTCCAGCAGCGGCGCGAAGCGGATCAGCACGAAGCCGCCGAGGTTGACGACCCCGGCGTGCAGCAGCGCCGACACCGGCGTCGGCGCCTCCATCACCTGCAGCAGCCAGCCGTGCACCGGCAGCAGCGCGGTGCGCAGCACCACCGCGAGCGCCAGGCAGACGGCCGCCGCCTGCAGCCCGGGCGAGGCGGCTTGCGTGGCCAGGTGCTGCCACAGCGCCGGCAGCGAGCCCGAGCCGACGGCCTGCCACGCCAGCCCGGCCGCCGCGAGCAGCAGCAGGTCGGCCAGCCGGTCGGCCACCCGCTTCTTGTGCGCGGCCAGGCGGGCGAAGGGGCGGTCGTCGTAGAAGCACAGCAGCGGCTGCAGCGCGAGGCCGACGCCGGCCCAGGCCGCGATCAGCACGAGCCAGTGGTCGGCCAGCAGCAGCAGCTGCACCGCGGCCAGCACGCCGGCCAGCGCCGCGATGAAGCGCGGCTGGCGCGGCTCGCCCTCCAGGCTGCGCGAGGAGACCGCGCCGATCACCGTGCCGAGCACCTGCACCAGCACCGCCACCCAGGCGCCGAGCTGCCCGGCCGCGAGCCCCGGCAGCGGCGACGCGGCGGCGGGGGTGGCCGCGGGCAGGCCGAGTTGCAGGCCCAGCGACGCCAGGCTGGCGAGCAGCGCGGCGACGGCCAGTGCGTGGAAGCGGCGCCAGCCCGCGGCGGCGCCGGGGCGCTGCGGCAGTGCCGCCAGCATCAGCAGCGGCGGGAGCAGGGCGCAGAGGCCGGGCAGGGCGGCAAGGGGGGGCATCGCGGCACTCCGGATCGGGATGCCCGAATGGTGTCGGTGCCGATCGATTCTGTAAAATTCAATGAACAGAACCAATTGATCTGTCTGAAAGAACGATGCAGGTCGACCGGCTCAACTTCCACCACCTCTTCTACTTCTGGCGCGTGGCCCAGTCGGGGCACCTGACGCGCGCGGCGGAGGAGCTGCATGTCTCGCAGTCCGCGCTGTCCAGCCAGATCCGGCAGCTCGAGGGCCGGCTCGGGCGGCCGCTGTTCGAGCGCGCCGGGCGCCGGCTGAAGCTGACCGAGACCGGCCAGCTCGCGCTGTCCTATGCCGACAACATCTTCGGGCTCGGCCAGGAGCTGATGGGGCGGCTCGAAGGGCCGGACGCCGACCGGCTGCGGCTTCGGGTGGGCAGCGTGGCGACGCTGTCGCGCAACTACCAGGAGAACTGGATCCGCCCGCTGCTGGCCGACCCGACGGTGACGCTGACGCTCGAGTCCGGCGGCCTCGACGAGCTGCTGCAGCGCCTGCTGCAGCACCGGCTGGACGTGGTGCTCGCCAACGACGCGGTGCCGCCCGATCCGGAGCGGCCGCTGCACTGCCGCTTCCTGGGCAGCCAGGCGATCTCGCTGGTCGGCCCGGCGGCGGCCTGGCGCGGCCGCACGCTGCGCCTGCCCGAGGACCTGCACGGGCTGGAGCTGGCGCTGCCAGGCCCGCGGCACGCGCTGCGCGCGCAGTTCGACGCGCTGTGCGCGGCCGCCGGCGTCGTCCCGCGGCTGCGCGCCGAGGTCGACGACATGGCGCTGCTGCGCCTGATCGCGCGCGATGCGGGCTGGCTCACGGTGCTGCCCGAGGTGGTGGTGCAGGACGAGCTGCGCAGCGGCGCCCTCGTCACGCTCGGCCGCTCGACGCAGCTGCAGGAGCACTTCTACGCGATCACCTCGCTGCACCGGCACCGCATCGGGCGCCTCGAGGCGCTGCTCGCGGCGGCGCCACCGGCGCCCGCGCCCGCCGCGTCCGCCGGGCCCGCCCCGGCAGGCTCGGCAGGCTCGGCAGGCTCGGCAGGCTGACGCCGGCGGAGCGGCCCGGCGCCACGGGGTTCCACCGGGTCCGCGGGGTCTTTGGGGCGCCGATACTCTCGCGCCCGCCGCGCCCCGTCGGCGGCCTGCAACGCGCCCGTCCCCCTGCCGATCCGGAGATCCCGATGAGCCTGCCCCGCCCCGCGCACCGCCGCGGCCTGATCCGCCTCGCCGCCGGCACCGCCGGCCTGCTCGCCGCGCTGGCCCTGCCGGCCGGCGCGTGGGCCCAGGCCGCGTGGCCGTCCAAGGGGCCGATCAAGCTGGTCGCGGTGTTCCCGCCCGGCGGCAGCGTCGACCAGGTGGCGCGCATCCTGCAGCCGGCGCTGCAGCAGGCGCTCGGGCAGGCGGTGATCGTCGAGAACAAGGGAGGTGCCTCGGGCAGCATCGGCACCGCCGAGGTGGCCCGCGCCGAGCCGGACGGGCAGACCTGGGGCGTGGTCTTCGACACCCACGGCGTGAACCCCGCGCTGCAGCGCCTGCCCTTCGACACGCGGCGCGACCTCACCACCGCGGTGCTGATCGGCACCAGCCCGATGGTGATCAGCGCCCACGTCGACACCCCGCTGAAGACCTGGCGCGACGTGGTCGCGGCCACCCAGGGCGGCAAGAGCCTCACCTACGGCACGATCGGCAACGGCAGCCTCGGCCACCTGGCGATGACCCTGCTCGGCAAGGGCGCCGGCCTGGACTTCGTGCACGTGCCCTACAAGGGCGGCGGCCCGCTGATGCAGGACGCCATCGCCGGCCACGTGCCGCTGTCGATCGGCTCGGTGTTCGTGGCCAAGCCGCACCTGGACAGCGGCCGCATCCGTGCGCTGGCCGTCACGACCGCGAAGCGCGTGCCCGCGCTGCCCGACGTGCCGTCGCTGGCCGAGCTGGGCTACGCGAACTTCGAGGCCCCGGCCTGGTGGGCGTTGATCGCGCCGGCGAAGACGCCGCCGGAGATCCTGCAGCGCATGAACGCGGAGCTGAACAAGGCGCTGCGGCTGCCCGAGGTGGCGGCCCGGCTGGCGCAGCAGGGCATCCAGGTGCAGGGCGGCACGCCGGCCCAGGCCCAGGCCTTCGTCGACCGCCAGCTCGACACCTGGGCCCAGGTGGTGCGCGACCACCAGATCAAGGCCGACTGATGGCCGCGCTCGATCCGCGGCAGCGGCTCGACGCCGCCGCGCTGCACGCGCTGGTCTCCGACAGCCCCGGCTGCGCGCATTGCGCCGAGCTCAAGGCGCCGGGCTGGGAATCCGTCCCCGGCGAACTCGGGCCGCCGCTGCTGGAGGCGGTGGGCACGCTGCGCGACGTCGACGACGTGGAGCCGGGCTACGAGGAACGGCACGAGGACGGCACCGGCTTCTGGCACCCGCGCGCGCCGATCGCGCTCGACGGCTTCCCCTACAACCGCGCCAGCGTCTGGCGCTGCCCGCAGTGCCGGCGCGGCTTCCTGCAGTACACCGAGGCCGGCGGCTACTACGTCGACCACCGCCTGCGCGCGATCGACCCGGCGCTGATCCGCGCCCCGGCCGGCACCTGACGCCCCCCCGCCCCACCTGCCATGGCCCACCTGCCCTACGCCGACCTCCGAGACCCGGCCGACCCGGCCGTGATGCCGCTCGTCGAGCGCATCGTCGCCGAGCGCGGCGAACTGCTGCACCTCTACCAGATGCTGCTGCACAGCCCGCCGCTGGCCGACGGCTGGCTCTACTACCTGACCCGCGTGCGCCAGCAGCTCAGCCTGCCGGGCGCGCTGCGCGAGCTGGCGATCGTGCAGGTGGCCCACCTGAACGGCGCGAGCTACGAGGCAGCGCAGCACCTGCCGATCGCCCGGCGCGAGGGGGTGGACGACGCGGCGCTGGCCGCGCTGCCCGACTGGCAGGCGCGGCCCGAGCTGTTCAGCGAGGCGCAGCGGCTCGCGCTGGAGCTCACCGACACGATGACGCGCGCGGTGCAGGTCCCGCCGGCGCTGATGGCGCGGGTGCGCGAGGCGCTGGGCGAGCGCCAGGCCGTCGAGCTGGCCGGCGTGATCGCGGCCTACAACATGGTCTCGCGCTTCCTCGAGGCGACCGGCATCCACGCGCACGACGCGGGCTGACGCGCAGGGTGCGCGCCGACCCGCAGGGTGCGCGCCGACGCGCGCCGGGCGCCGGGCGCGAGCGACGCCGCGTCAGCGCGCCGCCGGGTGCAGCAGTGCTGGCGACGGTGCGCTGCGCCGGGTGTTCTCCAGCGTGCTGAACGCGGCCTGGGGCAGCGCCGCCGCGAGCGCCGGGCCGGCCGCCTGCAGCGCCTGCAGCACGGCCGCCGCGCGCGCCGGCGCGAGGTCCTCGCGCACCAGCACCACGTTGACCGAACCGACGGTCGGCAGCGGCGACTCGATGCCGGCATAGGTGCCGGCGGGCAGTTCCATCGCCTGCAGCCGCGGGTGGCGCGCCAGGATCGCGGGGATCTGCGCCGGCTGCGGCGCCAGGAAGCGGGCGCCGCCCGGCGCGGCGGCCAGCCGCAGGAAGCCGGGCCAGCCCTCGCCGGCGCCCCACAGCCCGCGCGCGCGGCCCTCCAGCACCGCGGTCGGCCCGTCGGCCGCGCGCTCGACGAACAAGGCCTGGAAGTCGCGCTCGAGGTCCAGCCCCAGCCCGTCGAAGACGCGCCGCGCCAGGGTCACCAGCCCGCTGGCGCGCACGCCGAACACGACCGGCTGGCCGCGCAGGTCCTCCAGCCGCGTCGCCGGCGATGCCGCCGGCACCGCGAGCAGCCCCGGGCTCGGGTACATCGCGAACAGGATGCGCAGCGGCTGGGCCTCGCCGGCGGCCAGCAGCTCGTCGGCGGCCGTGCCCTGCACCAGCGCGGCATCCAGCGCGCCGGCGCGCAGCAGCGCCAGGTTCTCCTCGGTGCCGCGCGTCGGGCGCGCCTGCAGCAGCGGCCGGCCGCCGGGCGCGGTCAGCAGGCGCTGCAGCGTCTCCCCATAGAGCGCGAAGCCGCCGCCCGGCGTCGAGGTGCCCAGGCGCAGCGGCGCGGCCTCGGCGGCGGCGAAGCGCGAAGGGCCGGCCAGCGCGCCGGCGGCGGCGAGCGCGAGCAGGCGCCGCCGCGTGGGGCGGGGCGCCGCGGCGGGGGCCGGGCAGCGTGGGGCGGGCAGCAGGGGCAGGGGCACGGGCACTCCGGTGAAGCGGCAGGGCGCGCGAGGCGCTGGGTGGAGGGCGGTGGGCGGCGGGCCGCGTCTGCGGCGCGGCGCGCGCCACGGCTGGCCCGCCTTTCTCGAGCGGCACGAATCATCGGGGTGGCGAGGCCTCGTCGGCGCGAAGACCCCAGGCCGCGCCGGCCCTTCCGCCGGGACGGCGCGCTGCCACTGACGCGTCCGCTGGCGCGTCCGCAGGGCGCCGGCCCTCCGGTTCCGTCGCGGCGTCGCCGTCCACGGCCCGGCCCGGGTGATCCGCCCGGTTCGCCGCGACGGAACCGCGGGCCCCGGCCGCGGGTCTGTGTACTTTGGCCTTGATTTCCGTCCCTGACCGGGCCCGTGCCGCCATGCCGTTCGCGACCACTCCCCGCCGCCCGCCGACCCTGCCCCCGGCCCCGCGCCCGCGTCGTGCGCGCGGTGCCTGCGCCCGTCGCTCGCAGCCGCGCCACCGATGCGCCGGCTGACGCGCTGGCTGCCCAGCCGCGAGGCCCTCGAGGCCAACCGCTGGCTGCGCTGGCTCGGGCCGACGCTGACCCAGCCCTGCCTCTGGCACCTGGGCCGGCGCGGCGTGGCCCTCGGGGTGGCGCTCGGCATCTTCTTCGGGCTGCTGATCCCGGTGGCCCAGATCCCCGTCTCGGCCGCCGCCGCCGTGGCGCTGCGCGCCAACCTGCCCGCCGCGGTCGCCAGCACCCTCGTCACCAACCCGGTGACCTTCGGGCCGATCTACTGGGCCGCCTGGAAGCTCGGCAACCGGCTGCTCGGCGAGCCGGCCGGGGCCGCCCCGGACCGGCTCGCGCCGGTCGAGCCGCGCGACCAGCCGGCGCCGGGCGCCGGGGCAGCGCCCGGCGCCCGCGCCGCCGCGGAGGCCGCCGAGGCCCATGCGCTGCGCCGCTTCTGGCAGTCCATCACCGGCGTGGGCAAGCCGCTGCTGCTCGGCCTGGCCCTGTTCGCGGTCGCGGGCGGGCTCCTCGTCTATGCCGCGATCAGCCTCGGCTGGCGCGTCGCGGTCCGGCTGCGTCGGCGGCGCCGGCTGCGCCGGCGCATGCCGGCGCGGGCCTGAGCGACCCGCCTCCCAGACGGCGACGGGCCGGACCTCGCGGTCCGGCCCGTCGCCGCTTCGCGCCGCCCGGCCCGGGCCGGCGGCGCGCCTGGCCCCGCCGCGCTCAGTGCGCGGTGGCGCCGGCCGCGGCGGGCAGCGCCTCGTCCGCGCCGCGGCCGCGGCGGGCCTTGCGCACGAAGGCCCACAGCTGCCAGGCCATGAAGGCGGCGATCAGGCCCAGCAGGCTGGCGCTGATCGGGCGGTGGATGAAGATGTCCACGCTGCCGCGGCTCAGCAGCATCGCGCGGCGGAAGTTCTCCTCCAGCATCGGGCCCAGGATGAAGCCGAGCATCAGCGGCGCGGCGTCGAGGTCGAGCCGCATGCACAGGTAGCCGAGCAGGCCGAAGGCGCTGGTGATGAAGATGTCGTCGAGGTTGTTGTTGACGCTGTAGGTGCCGATGCAGCAGAAGAACAGGATCGACGGGAACAGCACCGAGTACGGGATCTTGAACACCGACAGCCAGTAGCGCACCAGCGGCACATTCAGCACCACCAGGAAGACGTTGCCGATCCACATGCTGGCGACCAGGCCCCAGAACAGGTCGGGGTGGCCGGAGATCATGTTCGGGCCCGGCTGGATGCCCTTGATCACGAAGGCGGCCATCATCATCGCCATCACCGCGTTCTCGGGGATGCCGATGCTCATCAGCGGGATGAAGCTGGTGCGCGCGGCGGCCTCGTCGGCGGCGGCCTGGCCGGCCACGCCCTCGATCGCGCCGGTGCCGATCTCGTCGCGGTATTTGCTGACCTTCTTGTCGATCGCGTAGGCGGCGAACTGCGCGATCACCGGGCCGCCACCCGGCAGGATGCCGAGGAAGGAGCCGACGGCGCTGCCGCGCAGCGCGCTCGGGATGATGCGCTTGAACTCGGCCCAGGTCGGCATCAGCTTGATGGTGCCGTTGAAGGGCGAGCGCTCCTCGCGCGAATCGAGGTTCTTGGTGATCTCGGCGATGCCGAAGCAGCCCAGCGCGATGCTGACCAGTCCCACGCCGTCGGCGAGGAAGGGCATGTCCAGCGTGAAGCGCGGCACGCCGCTGGTGACGTCGGTGCCGATCTGGCCGAGCAGCACGCCGATCAGGCACATCGCGAGGCCGTTCAGCAGGCTGCCGGTGGTGACGAAGCTGACGCAGACGAAGCCCACCATCATCAGCGCGCAGTAGTCGCCGGGGCCGAACAGGAAGGCGACCTCGCCGAGGCTGGGCGCGAGGAAGGTCAGCACGACGATGGCCACCGTGCCGCCGATGAAGCTGGAGATGCCGGCGGTGAACAGCGCCAGCCCGGTCTTGCCCTTCAGCGTCATCGCGTAGCCGTCGATGCAGGCCACGATGCTGCTCGCGTGCGGGATCTTCATCGTGATCGCGCTGACGCTGTCGCCGTACTGCGCGCCGTAGTAGATGCCCGCCAGCATGATCAGCGCGCCGGTGACCGGCATCGAGTAGGTCAGCGGCAGCAGCAGGCTCAGCGTGGCCAGCGGGCCGAGGCCGGGCAGCAGGCCGATCAGCGTGCCCACCGTGCAGCCGATCGCGCAATACATCAGGTTGGCCGGCGTCAGCGCATGCTGGAAGCCGAACATCAGGTTGTGCAGGACGTCCATCGCAGTCTTTCGAGGGACGCACCGGCCCGCGGCGTGCGCACCGGGGACCGGTGGCGCCGTCGGCGCGGGCGAGGCGCGCGGGTCAGTACAGGGGGAGGTTCAGGCCGAGCAGCTTGTGGAAGGCGAAGGCCACGGCCAGCAGCGCCAGCGCCACCTTCAGGTTGCGCTTCCAGGAGTAGGCCGCCGAGCCGGCGATGCCGGCGATGAAGACCATCACCACGATGCCCAGCGTCATGTTGACGAACTTGGACACCAGCGCGAAGGCGCACAGCGCCCCCAGCAGCAGGCCGATGTTGCGCGGGTTCAGCTGCAGCCGCTCCGAACGGACGAAGCGCGACTGCACGATGGTCGCCAGCGCGATCAGCATCAGCAGGCTGCTGACCAGCAGCGGGAACAGCCCGGCCCCGGCACGCGAGAAGCTGCCGAGCTGGTACTGGAGGGAACTCAGGCCGAATCCCAGCGCGACGATCGCCAGGAACAGCCCGCGGGCGAGGTGACGGTCCATGCCGGACTCCCGTGCGTGGGTTGGAAGACGGTGCCGGACGGCGGCACCAGCCGTGCCTGCACTCTAGGAACCACCCCCCGCGCGACCGCGTCGGTAACTACGTAGGACAGCTTCGCGACAGCTTCGCGCACCCGCCGGCGGCCCGCTCGAGCAACCGCCGGGCCGCCCCCGGGGGCGCCTACGACCCCCGCGGCAGGACCATCCGCGCGACCAGGCCGCGGCCCTCGGGCCCGGCCTCGAGCCGGGCATCGCCGCCGTGCAGCCGGGCGATGTCGCGCACGATCGCCAGGCCGAGGCCGGTGCCGCCCGCCGCGGCCCCGCGGCCGCGGTGGAAGCGGTCCCAGACGCGTTCGCGCTCGTCGGCCGGCAGGCCCGGGCCGTCGTCCTCGACCTCCAGCAGCGCCTGGCCGCCGGCGCTGCCGGTGCGCAGCGTCACGCGCGCGCCGGCGCCGGCATGCTGCAGCGCGTTGCGCACCAGGTTGTCCATCGCCTCGCGCAGCAGCAGCGGGTCGCCGTCGACCGGCGCGGGCTCGAGGCCGAAGCCGAGGTCCTGGCCGGCGGCCAGCGACGGGGCCAGCCAGTCCTGGGCGCCGTCGCGGGCCAGCGCCGCGAGGTCGCAGCGCTGCCGCGAGGCCATCGCGAGGCCGGCGCCCTCGATGCGCGCCAGCGTCAGCAGCTGCTGCGCGAGGTGGGCGGCGCGCGTCGCGGCGGCGTGCAGGCGCTGCAGCCGCGGGCGCAGCGATTCGGGATGCGGCTGCTCCAGCGCCTGCGCGCTTTCCGACAGCAGCGTGGCCAGCGGCGTGCGCAGCTGGTGCGACGCGTCGGCGACGAAGGCGCGCTGCGTGGCGCCGGCCTGGCGCAGCCGCTCGAACAGCGCATTCAGCGCCCGCAGGAAGGGCGCGACCTCGCGCGGCACGCCGGCGGGATCGATCGGCGAGAGCCCGTCCGGCGAGCGCGCGTCGAGCGCAGCCGCGGCCTCGTCCAGCGGCCGCAGGCCGCGCCGCACGGCCAGCACCGCCAGCGCCCACAGCGAGACCGCGAGCAGCAGCGCCGCGGCCAGGCTCGCGAGCAGCACCGCGCGCGCGGCCGCATCGCGCTTGCCCAGCGATTCGGCGACCAGGACCGTGCAGGTGCCCGGCGGTGTGCCGCAGGACGCGCCGTGGGCCGCAACCCGCACCGGGCGGCCGGCGAGCCGGGCGTCGAAGAAGCGCCACGCGCCGACCGCCAACGGCGGGCGCAGCGCGCGCAATTCGGCGTCGCCGCCGAGCAGCGTGCCGTCCGGCGCCAGCACCGCGAACGCGACCTGGTCCACCAGGTCGGCGCGCAGCGCGCGTTCCGTCTGCGCGCTCAGCGGGAGGCGGGGCGGTCCGTCGGGCGCCTCGGCGAGGATGCCCTGCAGCGCGACCGCGGTGTCGGTCAGCGCCCGGTCCAGCCCATCCAGAGCCGGCCGCACCGCCAGCCCGTGGAGCAGCAGCGCCGCCAGCGGCACCAGCACCACCAGCGGCAGCAGCAGGCCGGCCAGCAGCGTGCGCCGCAGGCTCCAGCGTGTCCGCAGGCTCACCCGCCGTCCACCTGCAGCAGGTAGCCCAGTCCGCGCACCGTGCGCAGCCGCACGCCGGCCGGCTCGATCTTGCCGCGCAGGCGCGAGATCAGCAGCTCGAGCGCGTTGTCCGACGGCGTGCCCGACGCGGCCGGCAGCAGCGCCAGCAGCTGGTCGCGCGCGACGATGCGCTCGGCCTGGTGCATCAGGTACTGCAGCAGCACCGACTCGCGCTGCGACAGGTGCAGGGGCTCGTCGCCGATGGCGGCGCGCTGGGCCTGCGGGTCGTAGCGCAGCCGCGCCAGGCGCAGCTGGCCGGCCTCGCGGTTCTCGTGGCGGCGCGTCAGCGCGCGCAGGCGGGCCACCAGCTCCACCGGCGCGAAGGGCTTCACGAGGTAGTCGTCGGCCCCGGTCTCCAGGCCCAGCACGCGGTCCTCCAGGCTGTCGCGCGCGGTCAGCATCAGCACCGGCAGGTGCTGCCCGGCAGCGCGCACCCGGCGCAGGGTCTCGAGGCCGTCGATGCCGGGCAGGCCGATGTCGAGCACCAGCGCGTCGTAGGCATCGCGCGCGAGCGACAGCGGCACCGGCTCGCCGCGCGCGCTGATGTCGACGCGCCAGCCCTGGGCCTGCAGCGCCCCGGCGATCGAGGCGGCGAGCGGGGCGTCGTCTTCGACCAGCAGGAGGTGCATGCGGCAGCGGGCGCGGAGTCGGGCGGGACCGCAGTATCGCGCGGCCGGACCCGCCCGGCACCCGCGGCGCTCAGCAGCCGCCGCGCACGCCCAGGCGCCGCAGCACGATCTCCAGCGGACACCACCGCGTGACGGCGCTCTGCAGCAGGTTCAGGCCGACGAAGGCGGTGAGGCCCAGCCACAGGGCGCTGTGGAACAGCGGGCTGCCGGGCACGCCGAGCGCGAGGGACAGCAGGATGAAGCTGCCGGCGGCGAGCCGGACGATCTGCCAGGAGGTCATGGGGTGCTTTCAGCGGTGGAAGCGGCCGATCCGGCCGGGGGTGACGTGCCGCGGCGGTGGGCCGCGAAGTACAGCAGCGGGATCACGACCAGCGTCAGCACGGTGCTGACCGAGATGCCGAAGACGAGCGAGATCGCGAGCCCGTTGAAGATCGGGTCGTCGAGGATGAAGAGCGCGCCCAGCATCGCCGCCAGGCCGGTCAGCACGATGGGCTGCGCGCGCGCCGCGGCCGACTGCACCACGGCCCGCTCGAGCGGCACGCCCTGCGCCTGCTGCAGGCGGATGAAGTCCACCAGCAGGATGGAGTTGCGCACGATGATGCCGGCCAGCGCGATCATGCCGATCATGCTGGTGGCGGTGAAGGACGCGCCGAGCAGCGCGTGCCCGGGCATCACGCCGGCCAGCGTCAGCGGGATCGGCGCCATGATGATCAGCGGCGTCAGGTAGGAGCCGAACTGGGCCACCACCAGCAGGTAGATCAGCAGCAGGCCGACGGCATACGCCGCACCCATGTCGCGGAAGGTCTCGTAGGTGATCTGCCACTCGCCGTCCCACTTGATCGCGTAGTCGCGCCAGGGATCCTCCGGCTGCTGCACGAAGCGCTCGCCCAGCGTGCCGCCGCCCGGGGTGGCGATGCGGGCCAGCGCGTCGCGCATCCGGAACATGCCGTACAGCGGGCTGTCCAGCGTGCCCGCCATGTCGCCGACGACGAGGTGCACCGGCAGGCCGTCCTTGTGGAACACCGGCTGCTCGCGCTCGCCGTCGACGACGTCCACCAGCTCGCGCACCGGCACGATGCGCCCGGAGGCGGCGCGCACGCCGAGCTGCAGCAGGGCGTCGAGGTCGCCGTGTCGCTCGGGCGGCAACTGCAGCACCGCGGCCGCCGGCACGCGGGCGTCCTCGTGCAGCCAGGTCGCGGCCTCGCCGGCCAGGCCGGCGCGCAGCGTGGCGACGATCTCGGACGGCGCGATGCCGAGCGCCGCGGCCTTGCGGCGGTCGACCTGCAGCAGCCGCCGCGGCGCGGGCGCGATACCCGAGTCGTCCACGTCGACCACCCCGGGCGTGGCCTCGAAGACGCGGCGCACGGCCTGGGCCACGCTGCGACGCCCCTCGGCATCCGGTCCGTAGACCTCCGCGACGATCGGCGCCAGCACCGGCGGGCCCGGCGGCACCTCGGCCAGCTTCACGTTGGCACCGTGGCGCAGGCCGATGGCCTGCAGCTCCGGGCGCAGCCGCATCGCGATCGCGTGGCTCTGTTCCCGGCGCTGGTGCTTGTCGACCAGGTTCACCTGCAGGTCCCCGACCTCGCCACCCGCGCGCAGGAAGTACTGGCGGACCAGGCCGTTGAAGTTGATCGGGGCGGCGCTGCCGGCGTGGGCCTGGAAGTCCGTCACCTCGGGCTGGCGGCGCAGGTGGTCGCCGAGCTCGCGCAGCACCGCGGCCGTTCGCTCCAGCGGCGTACCGGCCGGCATGTCGACGATCACCTGGAACGCCGACTTGTTGTCGAAGGGCAGCATCTTGAGCACCACCGCGCCGCCCAGTGGCAGCGCCAGCGAGACCGCGAGCAGCGTTGCGATGGCCGCGGCCAGCGCGAGCCGGCGCCGCGCGCCGCGCGCCGTGTCCAGCAAGGGCGCGAACAAGCGTTCGACGGTCGGGCCGATGCGTGCCGCGAGGCCGCCGCCGTGCGGGGACGGGCCGCCCGCCGCGGCCGTGGGCCCGCCGGCGTGCTGCGGCAGCCAGCGCCGGGCGAGCCACGGCGTCACCACGAAGGCGATCGCCAGCGAGAGCAGCATCCCCAGGCTGGCGTTGATCGGGATCGGCGCCATGTACGGCCCCATCAGCCCGCTCACGAAGGCCATCGGCAGCAGCGCGGCGATCACCGTCAGCGTGGCCAGCAGGGTCGGGCCGCCGACCTCGTCCACCGCGCCCGGGATCAGCTCGGCGAGGCTGCGCTGCGGATGCAGCAGGCGGTGTCGGTGGACGTTCTCGACCACCACGATCGCGTCGTCCACCAGGATGCCGATCGAGAAGATCAGCGCGAACAGCGAGACGCGGTTCAGCGTGAAGCCCCAGGCCCAGGAGGCGAACAGCGTGGCCGCGAGGGTGAGCACCACGGCGCTGCCGACGATGGCCGCCTCGCGCCGGCCCAGCGCCAGGTAGACCAGCGCCACCACCGACGCGGTCGCGAACACGAGCTTCTGGATCAGCTTCGCCGCCTTCTCGTTCGCCGAGGCGCCGTCGTTGCGCGTCTCGGTGACCTGCACGGCCGCCGGGATCAGCGTGTTGCGCAGTGCCTCGATGCGCCTGCCGATCGCCCGCGCCACCGCGATCGCGTTCTCGCCGGGTTTCTTGGTGACGGTGATCGTCACGGCCGGGTGGTCTGCGCCGGCAGCCCCGGTGCTGCCGTACCAGGCGAGTCGCTGCGCCGGCAACGGCCCTTCGCTCACCGCCGCCACGTCCTTCAGCTGCACCGGGCGGCCATCGTGCACGCCGACCAGCAGCTCGCCCAGCTCGCGCGCGCTGCGCAGGAAGGGCCCGGTCTCGACGGCGATCGCGCGGTCGCCGACGAGCAGGTCGCCGACGGGGGCGGCGGCGTTCGCTGCCTGCAGCGCGCGCCGCAGGTCGGCCACGGTCAGGCCGGCGCCGGCCAGGCGCTGCGGGTCGAGCGCCACCCGCGCCGCCCGACCCGGTCCGCCGAGCGTACTCACCTCGCGCGTGCCCGGCACGCGCTTGAGTTCGGCCTCCAGGCCCTGGGCGACACGTTCCAACGCCTCGGTGTCCAGCGAGTCGTCGGGGGCGTAGAGGGTCAGGCTGACGATCGGGACGTCGTCGATGCCCATCGGCCGCACGAGGGGCTCGCCCACGCCGAGGCCGGCCGGCAGCCGGCCGGCATGGGTGCGCAAGGTGTCGTGCAGCCGCACCAGCGCCTCGGTGCGTGCCACGCCGACCTGGAACTGCACCGTGAGCACCGCCACGCCCGGGCGCGAGACGCTCGTCACGTGCTCGGTGCCGGCGATCTGCGACAGCACCTGCTCGGCCGGCGTCGCCACCATCTGCTCGACGTCCCGCACCGAGGCCCCGGGGAAGGGGATGGTCACGTTGGCCATCGTCACGTCGATCTGCGGCTCCTCCTCGCGCGGCGTCACGGCGACGGCGAAGGCGCCGAGCAGCAGCGTCGCCAGCGCCAGCAGCGGCGTGATCTGTGCGTGCTGGAAGAAGCGTGCGATGCGGCCTGCGGGGCCGAGCGTGTCGCGGTCCATGCCCTGCTCCTCTCCGGTCTCAGCGGATGCGTGCGGCGGCCTGCGGGTCGAGCGCGACCCGCTCGCCCGCCGCCAGGCCGGTCAGCACCTCCACGCGGTCGCCGTCGGCCGGGCCCAGGCGCACCGGCCGCAGCAGGGGCCGGCCGTCGGCGCCCACCACGTAGACCGCCTGCCAGCCGCCGCGCACGGTGACGGCCCGCGCGGGCACGCTCAGGCGTGCCGGGAGCCCCGCCGGGCCGCTGCCGGCACCCGGCAGCAGGACGCGCGCGAAGCCGCCGGGCGCTGCGACGCTGCCGGGCGGCAGCTCGAAGCGCGCCGTCAGCGTGTGGGTGGCCGCGTCGATCGCCGGCAGCAGCTCCCAGCGCGCCGGCGCGAGGGGTTCGCGGCGCTCGGCCAGCAGGATCCGCGGGGCGCCCGCGGCCGCCGGGCCGCGCAGCGCGGCGGCCGCGGATTCGGGCAGCGGCGCGGACACGCGCAGGCGCGACGGGTCGTAGACGGTGAGCAGCGGGCGGCCGGGCATCGCCATGTCGCCCAGCACCACCGCCACGTCGGCCACGATCCCGTCGTAGGGGGCCTGCACGACGGCATAGCCGGTCTGGGTGCGGGCCGCCCGCGCCGCCGCGGCCTGGGCGTCGGCCTGCGCGGTTGCCGCCTTGAACTGGGCGGCGGCGCGGTCCAGCGCGGCCGGGCTGATGAAGTGGCTGTCGGCGAGCTGGCGCTGCCGCTGGAACTCGGCGGCCGCGGCCTCCTGCGCGGCGCGGGCGGCTGCGGCCTGGGCGCCGGCGGCGCCGGCCTGCTGCTCCGCGGCGCGGGCATCGAGGCGCACCAGCCACTGCCCGGCCTGCACGCGATCGCCCGCCCGCACCGCCAGCGCCACCACCGCGCCGGGGACCTGGGCCGCCACCACGGTCTGCCGCACGGCCTCCACCTGGCCTTCGACCTGCACCCCGGGCGGGCCGGCCAGCGCGACGACCTCGGCGGTCGAGAGCGCCGGCGGCCGCGCCGGCGCGCCGTCCGACCACGCGGCCGGGGCGCCGCACAGCAGCAGCGCCGCTGCGACGCTGCGCAAGGCCGGGGCGGGCCGGGGACGGCGGCGGCGGACGTCGTGGAAACCGGGGCGGGCCGGGGCGGCGCGGGACATCGGATGCTCCAGGGGCTGGTGCCATCGAGGCAATGGCTGTATTATTTAACTAATCACGTAACAACGCAAGTAGTTAATTAATGCATGAGCACCAGACATCCGCCGCCGGGGCATGATGGCGCCCTCGCCCGCTGCCCCTGCATCCCCATGGAAGACCTCCCGCCCGAGGCGCTCGACCGCGTCGCCGCCTACTTCCAGGCGCTGTCCGAGCCGACCCGCCTGCAGCTCCTGAACCGCCTGCGGACGGGCGAGCACAACGTCGGCGAGCTGGCCCAGGCCTGCGGCTGCACCTCGGCCAACGTCTCGCGCCACCTGGCGGTGCTGATGCAGCAGGGCCTGGTCGAGCGCGAGGGCCGGGGCACGGCCGTGTACTACCGGATCGCCGACGACTCGGTGTACGCGCTGTGCGACCTGGTCTGCGGCAACATCGCCCGCCAGCTCGAGCGCGGCGCCGGCGGTCGCGAGGTCTTCCTGCGCGCGGCGGCGCCGCGGCCGGCGCGCCGATGACGACGGGCCAGCCGCTGCTGGTGCTCAACTGCGGTTCGTCGAGCATCAAGTTCGCGCTCTACCGCTGCGAGGGCGGCGACGCGCCGCCGCGCGAGGCGGCCTGGCGCGGCCAGGTGCAGGGGCTCGGCAGCGCCCAGCCGCAGCTCGCCCAGGCCGGCGCGTCGCCGCAGGACCTGGCGCTCGACCCCGCCCACCCCACGCGCGACGCGCTGCTGCGCATCGTCGCGGCCGCCCGCGAGCAGCTCGGCGGGGAGGCGCCCGCCGCCGTCGCGCACCGCGTGGTGCATGGCGGGCCGGCCCACACCGCGCCGGTGCGCGTCGACGCCGCGGTGCTGGACGCGCTGCGCCGCCTGGTGCCGCTGGCGCCGCTGCACCAGCCCTTCGCGGTCGAGGCGATGGAGATCCTGCAGGCGCAGGCGCCGCAGTGGCCGCAGGTCGCCTGCTTCGACACCGCCTTCCACCACACGCTGCCGCTGGAAGAACGGCTGCTGCCGCTGCCCTGGTCGGCCTGGGAGCGCGGGCTGCGCCGCTACGGCTTCCACGGCCTGTCCTACGAGTACATCGCGACCGCGCTGGCCGAGCGGCACGGCGAGGCGGACGCCGCCGCGGCGCGCACCGTCGTGGCCCACCTCGGCAGCGGCGCCAGCCTGTGCGCGCTGCAGGGGCTGCGCAGCGTGGCGACGACGATGGGCTTCTCCGCGCTCGACGGGCTGATGATGGGCAGCCGCTGCGGCGCGCTCGACCCGGGCGCGGTGCTCTATCTGATGGAGGTGGAGCAGCTCGGCCTGGCCGAGGTGGCGGACCTGCTCTACCACCGCAGCGGCCTGCTCGGCGTGTCCGGCCTGTCGGCCGACCCGCGCGTGCTGCTGGCGCGCGAGGCCGATCCCGGGCCCGACGGGGAGCGCGCGCGCGCGGCGCTGGCGCTCTACGTGCACCGCATCGTGCGCGAGCTCGGCGGCCTGGTGGCGCTGCTCGGCGGGCTCGACCGCCTGGTCTTCACCGCCGGTGTCGGCGAGCACAGTGCGGTGCTGCGTGCGCGCATCTGCGCGGCGCTCGGCTGGCTCGGCCTGCGGCTCGACCCGGCGGCCAACGAGGCGCACCGGCCGCGCATCTCGGCGGCGGACAGCCGCGTCGACGTGGGCGTGGAGCCCACGCACGAGGAGTGGGTGGCGGCGCGCGCGGCGCTGCGGGTGCTGCGCGGCTGAACCCGGGGCGCCCGCGCGAGGAGCCGGCCGCCGCAGCGTTCCGCCACGCGTCGGCGCCGCGCCGGCCGGCGGGCCCCGTCAAGCCCCGGCGTGCGCGCGCGCCGGCGCCGTCGCGGCCTCGTTGGCCGCCGCCTCCGGTGCACCGAACTCCGCGCGCAGCGCACGCCCATGGGCGTCGAGGCCGGGGGCGGGCGCGAAGGTCTCCGGATCCCAGTCGACGCCCCAGGGCGCGGCCGGCACCTCGACCATGCGGCCGTCCACGGGCATGCGGCGCGTGCGCAGCTGCGGGTGTTCGATCAGGTCGTGCACCGAGTTGACGTTGCCGAAGGCGGTCTGCGCCTCGGCCAGCCGGTCGAGCACGATCGCGCTCGGCAGGCTGCCGAAGACCTCGGCCACGCTGCCGTCGACGAAGTCGCGGTGGGTCACCCGCGCGGCGTTGCCGGCGCAGCGCGGGTCCTCCAGCAGGTCCGGGCGCTGCAGCACGCTGCGGCAGAAGTCGGCCCACTCGCGCTCGTTCTGGATCGAGATCACGATGTCGCGGCCGTCGGCGCAGGTGAAGGCGCCGTAGGGCGCGATCGTCGGGTGCCGCAGTCCGACCCGCTCCGGCGCCTTGCCGCCGTAGCGCGCCTGCAGGTAGGGCACGCTCATCAGCTCGGCCGCGGAGCCGAACAGCGAGACCTTGACCGCCGAGCCCTGGCCGGTGCGTTCGCGCTGCATCAGCGCCTGCTGGATGCCGATCAGCGCGTTCATGCCGGCGGTGATGTCGCACAGCGAGACGCCGATGCGTCCCCATTCGCCCGGCGCGCCGCTGACCGACACCAGCCCGCTTTCGGCCTGCACCAGCAGGTCGTAGGCCTTCAGCCCGAACAGGCGGCCGTCGTCGCCGTAGCCGCTGATGTCGCAGGTGACCAGCCGCGGATGGCGCTGGCGCAGCGCCGCCGAGCCGAGGCCGAGGCGCTCGGCCGCGCCCGGCGCGAGGTTCTGCAGGAACACATCGGCGCGCGCCACCATGCGCTGCAGCACGGCCAGGTCGCCCGGCTGCTTGACGTCCAGCGCGATCGACTCCTTGCCGCGGTTGATCCACACCCAGTAGGAGGATTCGCCGTGCACCGCCCGGTCGTAGCCGCGTGCGAAGTCGCCCTCGCGGCGCTCGACCTTGATCACGCGCGCACCGGCATCGGCCAGCCGGCTGCTGCAGTAGGGCGCCGCCACCGCCTGCTCCAGCGCGACGACGAGGATGCCGTCGAGCGGCCGGGGGCCTTGCGGCGCGGGGCGGGGGTCGGGTTCGGCCATGGCGTCTCCAGCGGTCGGGTCGGGCCGGATTGTGGAAAGCCCGGGGCGGCAGCGGGAATTGCTTTTGCGCGAATCCAGCATTGCCGGCCCCGCAACACGTCCGTTGCGGCGGCGGCAACGCAGCCTGAACGACTTTGGAATTGCCAGCACGGAGCCGGCCGCGAGACAGTCCGCGCCATTCCAACGACACCGCCAGGAGACTTCCCATGCCGCCTCGCCTGCTGCGCACCGCCTTCGCCGCGGCCGCCGTCGCCGTCGCCGCCACGCTTGCCGCGAGCCCCGCCGCGGCGCAGGACCGCACGATCAAGATCTACGGCTTCGGCGCGAAGAGCGGCGTGGTGCGCATCTTCGGCCTGAACAGCGAGGCGGCGATGAAGGCCGCGGCCGAGCAGATCAACAAGGCCGGCGGCGTGACGCTGGGCGACGGCAGCAAGGCGAAACTCGCGATCGAGTACCTCGACGATCGCTGCAACGCGGAGGAGGGCATCAACGCGCTGCGCCGCATCGCGGCCCAGCCCGATGCCTTCGTCGCGATCGGACCGACCTGCAGCAACGTCGCCGAGCCGGTGTTCGGCATCCTGCAGAAGAAGGCCGGCGACGCGAGCGATTCGGGCCTGCAGTTCCCGCTCTACACCGACGTGGCGGCCAAGGGCGGCCTGGCCTCGATCTCGCAATGGGCCTTCCGCAACGTGCCGAACGAGTCGGCGATGTACAAGACGCTGTTCGAGTGGATCCGCGCCACGCGGCCCGAGATCAAGACGATCTGGGGCGGCGTCGAGAAGGACTTCGCGCACAGCAATGCCACCTTCAACGCGATGAAGGGTCATGCGGAGAAGGCCGGCTACGAGGTCAAGGGCACCAGCGAATGGCTGCTCGCGGACACCAGCTTCTCGACCCAGGTGCGCGAGATGCGCCGCGGCGAGGCCGACCTGGTGATGATCTCGGCCCACCCCTTCACCACCTGCGGCGTGCTGAAGGAGATGCAGCGCCAGGGCGTGAAGCCCAAGATGCTCGTCGGCCTGACCAGCTCGTCCAGCCTCGAGACCCTGCAGGGCTGCGCCGCGCAGGCCGAGGGCATCGTGATCCCGACCAGCTTCGCGCCCGTCACGGCGGAGGCCAAGCGGGCGGCCGAACTGGTCGGTGCCGCCGGCGCCAGCATGGACCTGCACAACGCCGCCGCGTGGGAGAACGTCTACACGCTGAAGGACCTGATCGAGAAGGCGAAGATCATGGGCCGCCCCGACACCGTGCAGGCCGACCGGGCGAAGATGCGCGAGGCGCTGGCCTCGGTGAGGGAGACGACCGGCCTGCTCGGCAAGGTCGGCCGCACCGACGACCGCGAGGCGGTCAAGCCCTTCCTGTTCGTGCGCGCCGAGAAGGGCGCCTGGGTGGTGGCGCACAAGCCGAACTGAGTCCCGTCCGCCGATGAACCGGTGGTGCGCGCCGCGCGGCGTGCACCGCCTCCGAGGCCGGAGGGCCGCACGATGTCCTGGATCGACGTGATCGACCTCGTCCAGTCGGTGATCGACGGCGTGATGTTCGGCACCACCTATGCGCTGATCGGCATCGGCTTCACGCTGATCTTCGGCGTGATGCACAAGATCAACCTGTCCTATGCGGCCGCCTCGGTGGGCGCGGCCTACCTGAGCCTGCTGGTGGTGCAGGTGGCGCCCACGCCGCTGGTCTACCTCGCCGCGGCGCTGCTCGGCGGCGTGCTGGGCGCGCTGGTCTACCTGGTGTGCTTCCGCTTCCTGCCGCTGAACCAGCCGCTGGCCACGCTGATGTCGACCGTCGGCATGCTGCTGCTGCTGGAGGAGATCATCGTGCACGCCACCGCCGGCATGCCGCAGAACTACCCGGCGCTGTTCACCGGCGCGGTGTTCGACGTCGGCCCCTTCATGCTGCGCGGCGACCTGCTGTTCGTGTTCGGCCTCGGCTGCGCAGCGATGGTCGGGCTGAAGCTGCTGCTGGAGCGCACCCGGCTCGGGCTGGCGACGCGCGCGGTCGCGCAGCAGCCGGTGGCGGCGCGGCTGTGCGGCATGGGCGTGGACCGCACCAATGCCGGTACCTTCGTCATCGCCGGGCTGCTCGGCGGCACGGCCGGCGCGATGACCGGCGCGGCGATCGGCGTGCTGTCGCCGCTGCTGACCCTGCCGCTGACGGTCAAGGGCCTGGTGGTGACCGTGATCGGCGGCCTCGGCAGCGTGCCTGGCGCGATCGTCGCGGGGCTGATCGTCGGCGGCGTGGAGAACCTGTTCCAGTTCCTGCGCGGCGTCAGCGAGCGCGACATCTACGTGATGCTGATGCTGTTCGCCTTCCTCGTGTTCCGGCCCGGCGGCCTGTTCGCCGCCCCGGGCGGGCGCGACTGAACCCCGCTTCCGGAGATCCCATGGACTTCTACCTGGGCCTCGCGCAGGTGATCGGCGTCCACACGCTGCTGGGCCTGTCGGCCTGGTGCGTGCTGCACACGGGCCAGGTCAGCCTCGCGCAGGGCGGCTTCTTCGCGATCGGCGCCTACGCGGCCGGCATCGTCACCGCGATGTTCGGCGGCTCGCTGTTCGTCGCGCTGCCGCTGGCGGCGCTGCTCGCCGGTGCGGTGGCGGTGGCCGTCGGCTTCCCGGCGCTGCGCGTGAAGGGGCTGATGCTGGTCGTCGCGACCACCGCTTTCGCGGAGATCGTGCGGCTGGTCTTCTTCAACTTCAAGTGGCGCGTCGAGGGGCCATCGGGCCCGGTCGGGCCCGATGGCGGCCTCGGCTTCGGCGGCATCCGCTACTTCCAGACCAACGGCTGGACCGCGTGGGAGGTGCTCGCGCTGATCTGGGCGCTGGTGGCCGGCGTGATGCTGCTGCTGGCCTGGCTGGACCGCTCGCGCGTCGGCACGCTGTGGCGCGCGGTCGGCGAGGACGAGGTCGCGGCCCAGAGCGCCGGCATCGACCTGACGGCGGCCAAGGTCTCGGCCTTCGGCATCGGCGGCGCGATCGCCGGCGTGGCCGGCGGCCTGTTCAGCCACACCACCACCCACATCGAGCACGGCAACTTCACCATCCTGCTGGCCACCTTCGCGATCGCCTACCCGATCCTCGGCGGCCTGCGCAGCCTCGCCGGCACGCTGGTCGCGGTGGTCTTCATCCAGGGCTTTCTGATCGAAGGCCTGCGCTTCCTCGGTGACTGGCGCAGCCTGCTGTTCGGCGCGCTGATCCTGCTGGTGATGCTGCTGCGGCCGGGCGGCGTGCTCTCGGCGCCGCTGTGGAAGCCGGCCCACCTGCGCCGTGCGGCGCGTGCCGGTGCCGCCGCGCCGGCCGATGCGGAGGCCCGCCATGCTTGAGCTCCAGGGGGTGTCGCGCCATTTCGGTGGCGTGCGGGCAGTCGATGGCCTCGACCTCACGGTGCGGCGCGGCGAGATCCTCGGCCTGATCGGGCCGAACGGCTCGGGCAAGAGCACCACGGTGAACCTGGTGGCCGGCCTCTACCAGCCCAGCGCCGGCACGCTGCGCTTCGACGGTCGCGACATCGGCACGCTGCCGCCGCATCGCCGCGCCGAGCTCGGCATCGCGCGCACCTTCCAGAACATCCGGCTGTTCTCGCAGCTCAGCGTGTGGCAGAACGTCTGGGCCGCCCGCGTGGTGCGCGAGCGCGGCTGGGACGGCTTCCGTGCGCGCTGGCTGGCCGGTGCCGCACGGGCGCGCGAGGAGATCGAGCAGCTGCTGGCCTTCAGCGGCCTGGCGCACAAGCGCGACCAGCTGGCCGGCAACCTCGCGTTCGGCGAGCAGCGGCGCCTCGAGCTGGCGCGCGCGGCCGCCTCCGGCGCGCCGCTGCTGCTGCTCGACGAGCCGGCCGCCGGCATGAACGCCGAGGAGATCGACGAGCTGGACGAGCGCATCCGCCGCCTGCGCGAACAGGGCCGCACCATCCTGCTGATCGAGCACCACATGGAGCTGGTGATGGGCGTGTGCGACCGCGTCGCGGTGCTGAACTTCGGCCGCAAGATCGCCGAAGGCACGCCGGCGCAGGTGCAGGACGACCCCCAGGTGCGGGCCGCCTACCTCGGCAGCGAGGACGGCGACGCGCTGATGGACGCGGCGCTGGCCGCCTGAGCCGCGCTGCGCGCGACGAGGAACCCCGATGCTGGAAATCAAGGATCTCGCGACCGCCTACGGCAAGATCGAGGCGCTCAAGGGTGTCGGCCTGTCGGCCCGGTCCGGTGAGGTGACCTGCCTGCTGGGGCCGAACGGCGCCGGCAAGACCACGCTGATGATGACGCTGGCGGGCATCCTGCGGCCGCAGCGCGGTTCGGTGCGGCTGGACGGCGAGGAACTGGTCGGCCGCTCGCCGGCCGAGATCGTCGCGCGCGGCCTCGCGCTGGTGCCGGAGAACCGGCTCGTGTTCCCGGCGCTGACAGTGCGCGAGAACCTGCAGGCCGGCGCCTTCCGGCGCAGCGACCGCGCCGGCATCCGCAGCGACATCGAGCGCATGCTGGACCGCTTCCCGCGGCTGCGCGAGCGGATCGGCCAGCTCGCGGGCACGCTGTCCGGCGGCGAGCAGCAGATGCTCGCGGTGGCGCGCGCCCTGATGTCGCGGCCGCGGCTGCTGCTGATGGACGAGCCGTCGGTGGGCCTGGCGCCCAAGGTGGTGGCCGAGATCTTCGGCATCGTCCGCCAGCTCCATGCCGAGGGCACGACGATCTTCCTGGTCGAGCAGAACGCCCGCATGGCGCTGCAGGTGGCGCAGCACTTCTACCTGATGGAACAGGGCCGGGTCAGCTTCTCCGGCACGCCCGGCGAGCTGGCCGAGGACGACGTGGTGCAGCGGGCCTACCTGGGCCAGCGCCGCGCCGCCTGAGCCGGACCCGCGACGCGGCCCGCCGTGCCCGAGTTCCTGCAGCGCACGCTGGACGGCCTGCTCGAGGCCGGGCCCTACGCCCTGGTCGGCCTCGGCCTGACGCTGGGCTTCGGCACGCTGCGCCGCGTCAACCTCGCCTACGGTGCCGGCGCGATGCTCGGCGCCTACGTCGCGTCCTGGCTGTACGTGCGGCAAGGGGTCCCGGTGGCGGCCGCGCTGGCGGCGCTGGTGCTCGTGACGGCGCTGGCCGGGCTCTACGTCGAGCTGCTGTGCTTCGCCGGCGGGCGGCGGCCGCCCGGGTCGGCCACGCGCGGCGTCACCCCCGGCCTCGGTGCCGACGGCCGCGAGGTGGTCGCGCTGGCCGCCAGCTTCGCGGTCTGGATGCAGCTGGAACAGCTCGCGGTCTTGCTGCTGCCGCGCCACCTCAACCCGCTGCCCGCGCTGGCCGTGACCGGTGAGTGGGCGCTGGGCCCCTTCTTCCTGCGGCCCGACCGCCTGCTGCAGTGGGGGCTGGCACTCGCGCTGGCCGGCGCGATCGGCTGGGCGCTGCAACACACCCGCGGCGGGCTGGCCTGGCGTGCGGTGTCGGACCAGCACGCCGCCGCCCACCTGGTCGGTCTGGCCGTGCCGCGGCTGCAGCGCATCGCCTTCGTCGCCAGCTGTGCGCTCGGTGGGCTGGCCGCCGCGGCGGTGCTCGCGCTCGAGGGCCAGGTCACGCCGATGTTCGGCATGTGGATGCTGGTGAAGGGCCTGGTCGCCGCGATGATCGGTGGCCTCGGCTCGGTGCGCGGCCTGCTGGCGGGGGCGGCCGTGCTCGGCGTGGTCGAGGCGCACGCCCAGGCGGCCTTCGGCGCGCTCGGGCGCGACGCCACGGCCTGGGCACTGCTGCTGGCGGTGCTCGTCTGGCGTGGCAGCCGGCGCAGCGTGCCGTCGGCGGGGCTCGCCCATGCGTGACGTGCTCTGCACCACCGACTCCGGGCTCGGCCTCGCCACCGACCTGGTGATCCTGTCGCTGCTGGCCCTGTCGGCCTGGCTGGTACTGCGCACCGGGCGCGTCTCGCTGGGCCAGCAGGCGCCGTTCGCGCTCGGCGCCTATGCGGCCGGGCTGGCCACCGCCGTCGCGCACTGGCCGCTGCTGCCGGCGCTGCTGCTGGGCGCGGCCACTGGCGGGCTCGGCGGCGCGCTCGTGGCGCTGCCGACGCTGCGGCTGTCGGGCCTGCACTACGCGGTGGCCACGCTGGCCTTCGCCGAACTGCTGCGGCTGGGCCTCGCGGCCTGGCACTTCCAGGTGCGCGAGGCCGACGGGACCTGGGTCGGCCCGGCCGGGGTCGACGGCTTCCGCGACATCCGCTGGCTGCTCGAGCACCAGGTCACGCCGGAGCAGTACCTCGTGTTCGCGGCGTCGGCGCTGCTGCTGGTGCTCGCCGGGCTGGTCGCGCTCGGACGCACGCGGCTGGGCATGGCGCTGCAGGCCGTCGGCCTGGACGACACGCTCGCGGCCGCCGGCGGCCTGCCGGTGCACCGGCTGCGGGTGCTGGCGGCGGCGCTGGCCGGTGCGGTCGCCGCGCTCGGCGGCGGCCTCTACGCGCACCGCGTCACCTTCATCGACCCGGCCGTGTTCGACCCGATGCTGGGCGTGCATGCGGTGGGCTACGCCTTGATCGGCGGGCTCGCCACCGTGGCCGGGCCGCTGCTGGGCGCCTCCATCGACCTGGGCCTGCTGGAGGCCTCGCGCCTGTTCGAGGGCTGGCGCATGGTCGTGTTCGGCGGGCTGGTCGCGCTGTTCCTGCGCTGGCGCCCGCGTGGCCTGCTCGACGAGGCTGCCGTCGCCCGGCTGGCCGCCGGCTGGCGCCGCCGGCGCCCGCCCGATGCGGCCGCGGCGGTGCGGCCCGCCTGAACCCTCCGCGTCCCGTGCCGCCTGCCGGCCTCACCACCCGACGACCCGCTTGTACTTCTTCGACACCCCCTCCGAGAACCGCATGCCCACCCACGACCTGCTGTCCCAGCGCACCATCGTCATCACCGGCGCCGCCACCGGCAT
The DNA here is from genome assembly GCF_001293525.1 of Pseudideonella sakaiensis. Taxonomy (GTDB): domain Bacteria; phylum Pseudomonadota; class Gammaproteobacteria; order Burkholderiales; family Burkholderiaceae_C; genus Ideonella_A; species Ideonella_A sakaiensis. The sequence goes on from NZ_BBYR01000007.1 coordinate 85,852, forward strand.
CGGCCAGGCCTTTGCCCTCGGCTGTGCCGCCCAGGGCGCGAACGTCGTCGCCGCCGACATGAACCCCGCCGACGAAACCGTCGCCGCGATCGAGGCGGCCGGCGGCCAGGCCCTGGCGGTGCGCGTCGACGTGTCCGACGACGCGTCCTGCCGGGCCATGGCGGAGGCGGCGCTCGCGCGCTTCGGCCGCATCGACGGCCTGGTGAACAACGCCGCCTACTTCCGCGAGGTGAAGCTGACCCCCTTCGAGGAGCTGGACCCGGGCCAGTGGGAGCGCATCTTCGCCGTCAATGTGAAGGGCGTCTGGCAGTGCTGCAAGGCGGTGATGCCGGCGCTGCGCGAGCGCGGCGGCGGCTCGATCGTGAACATCGCCTCGGTCGTCGCGGTGGCCGGCCAGCCGGGCTACCTGCACTACGTGGCGACCAAGGGCGCGGTGCTGGCGATGACCAAGGGCCTCGCCAAGGAGTGCGGCGCGGCCGGCGTGCGGGTCAACGTGATCGCGCCGGGCTTCGTGATCACCGACGCCACCCGCAACCGCCCGGTGGAGTGGCAGCAGAGCTTCCTGAAGGCGCGCGCGATCTCGCGCGAGCAGCGCCCGGACGACCTGGTGGGCACCGCGCTCTACCTGCTGTCCGACCTGGCCGGCTTCGTGTCCGGCCAGACGATCGTGGTCGATGGCGGCCACATCATGTACTGACCCGCGGAGCCTCCCCGTGCACGAGATCATCCTCCACCACTATCCGTTCTCGACCTTCTCCGAGAAGGTCCGCGTCGCGCTCGGCCGCAAGGGCCTGGCCTGGCGCTCGGTCGAGATCGCCGGCCTGCCGCCGCGGCCGCTGCTCACCCCGCTGACGGGCGGCTACCGGCGCGCACCGGTGCTGCAGATCGGTGCCGACATCTACTGCGACACCCACTGCATCCTGCCGGCGCTGGAGGCGCTGCAACCGCAGCCCAGCCTCTACCCGCCGGGCAGCGAGGGCGTGGCCGAGGGGCTGGGCTTCGCGTGGGAGCGCCAGCTGTGGATCCCCAGCATCGGCGTGCTGGTGCACTACATCGGCGAGCACATCCCGCCGGAGTTCCTGAAGGACCGCAAGGAGGGCTACCTCTACGTCGACATCTCGAAGGAGGCGATGGCGCCGCAGTTCGCGCAGCACGTGCAGGCGCTGCGCGCGCAGGTGGCGTGGCTCGCGCAGGCGCTCGCCGCCCGGCCTTTCCTGTTCGGCGACGAGGCAAGTGCGGCGGACCTGGCCTGCTGGCAGACCCTCTACCTGCTGCGCAAGAACTGCCCGCCGGAGGTCGACGCGCTGCTCGGCCTCGAGCCGCTGCGCCCCTGGTACGAGCGCATTGCCGCCTTCGGCCACGGCCAGCCGACGCCGATGAGCGCCGAGGAAGCCTTCGCGGTCGCGCGGGCCGCGGTGCCGCGGCCGGTGGACGCCGGTGCCGGCAGCGGCGAGGACGGCTGGGTACCGGGCGCCAGGGTCGTCGTCACGCCGGACGACAACGCGCGCGTGCCGGTCGAGGGCCGCCTCGTCGCGATCGACGCCACCCGCGTGACCCTCCACCGGCACGACCCCGAGGCCGGCGACCTGCACCTCCACTTCCCGCGGCTCGGCTTCGAGCTGCGCGCGGCCTGAACAGCGCCGCCACTCCCCTCTTTCCGGAGACACCGATGACCACGCTGGAAGCCAACAAGCAGCTCTGCCGCGACTACTTCAGCGCCTTCCTGGCGCGCGACACCGCATGGATGGCGCGCCACATCGCCCCCGATTTCGTGCGCCACGACCCGGGCCTGCCCTTCGAGGTGCGCGGTCCGCAGGGGGTGGCGCAGCTGCACGATGCGCTGCTGCCGGCCTTCCCCGACATGGTGCTGCCGCTGGAGGACTTCGTCGCCGAAGGCGAGAAGGTGCTCGTGCGGCTGCGCGTGCAGGCCACCCACACGGGGCCTTTCGGCGACCTCGCCGCCACCGGGCGGCGCATCGACATCGGCGTGCTGGACCTGTTCCAGATCCGCGACGGCGTGCTGGTCGAGCACTGGGCGCTGCTGGACAACCTCGGGATGCTGAAGCAGCTCGGGGCCATCGCCTGAACACGCGACGGAGACGACCCATGCAACTGCTGGCCAACACCACCTCGCCCTTCGTGCGCATCGCCCGCATCGCGCTGGCCGAGAAGGGCCTCGCGATCGAGCCCACCCTGGTCGACCCGTGGGCCGACGACCCGCGGCTGCGCGCGGCAAACGCCGCCACGCGCGTGCCGACGCTGCTGCTGGACGACGGCACGGCGCTGACCGAGAGCCTGCTGATCGTGCACTGGCTGGAGCTGCAGCGGCCCGCGCCGGACTGGCCCAGCCTGGTCGGCGGCCCCGACGCCGCGCGCGCGGCGGGCGTGCTGGCGCGCGCCGGCATCGCGCTCGGCGCGATCGACGCGTCGGTGCACACCATCATCACCCGCAAGGTGACCGCGCCGGTGCTGTTCGACGAGACGCCGGTCGGCCTGCGGCGGCGGCGCAGCATGGTGGAGGGGCTGCAGCGGCTGGACGCGCTGGCCGATCGCATGGCGCCCGGGACGCCGGCCGGCACCGCGCCCACGCTGGACGCGATCTGTGCGGTGACGCTGTTCGACTACCAGCAGTTCCGCTACGCCGACCAGCCCTGGCTGCCCGCCACGCCGCGGCTGCGCGCGCTGGCCGAGGCCTGGCGCACGCGGCCCTCGTTCGCCGCGACGATGCCGTTCGTGCCGGCCTGAGGCCGCGACGCGGCCCCAGGGGGCCGGGCCGCGTCAGGCCGCCCGCGATCCGTCCACCCGCACCGACCCGGCCTCCGGTTCCGCGCAGGCCTCCAGGTGTGCCGCGAGCAGTCCCAGCGGCGTCTGCCGCGGCGGCTGCGCGCGCAGCACCAGCTGCATGCGGCGCAGCGCCCAGTCGTCGCGCAGTGGCAGCACCTTCAGCCGCATGTCCTCGGCGAAGCTGCGCGCCGCCTCCAGCGGCAGCACGCCGATCCCGAGTTCCGCCTGCACTGCGCGGCACACCGCCTCGAAGCTGCGCACCTGCACGCGCAGCGCCATCGGGCGCAGCTGCTGTGCCGCCTGCGCGGTGAGCAGGCGCGTCAGCGTGCTGCTGCCCTCGAGGCCGACCAGGTCGCGCTCGAGCAGGTCGGCGAAGTCCAGCGCCTCGCCGTCCAGCGGATCCTCGCGCCGCACGACCGCGGCCAGCCGGTCGTGGCGGTAGGGCCGGCACCACAGGCCGCCGGTGTCGCAGCCCTCGACGACAACGCCAAGGTCGGCCTCGCCGCTCTTCACGCGCGCCACCGCCTCCTCGCTCCAGCACTCCTCCAGCATGATCCGCACGCCGGCGTGCGCCGCCTGGAAGCCGGCCACGTCGCGCGGCAGGAACTGCGTCATCGCGGAGGTGTTGCCGTGGATGCGCAGCACCGCGTGCCGGCCGGAGGCGTAGTTGCCCATCTCGGCCCGCATGTGGTGCACGCCGGCCAGCACCTCGCGCGCCAGCTGCAGCAGCCGTTCGCCGGCCGGCGTCGTCTGCAGGCCGCGCGAGTGGCGCTCGAACAGCTGCGCGTGGAACTGGTGCTCCAGCAGCGACAGGCGCCGGCTGGCCGCGGGCACGGTGATGTGGCTGGCCTCGGCGGCACGCGTCAGGTTGCCCATTTCGGCGGCCCGCACGAACAGGGCCAGGGAATCGAGGTCCGGCAGCATCGGCGGCATTCTGGCCGGGCGGCGCCCGGCTTGCACTGCAGGCAAGTCCCCGTTGCCGTTTTTCCAATGGCCCGGCAGGTCGCTCCTGCCTAGAGTGCGTGCAGGCCGCGCACCGGGCGCGCGGCACGGGGACGAGACATGAAGCAGATGTTCATCGGCGGGCGCTGGATCGACGCCCGCGACGGCCGCAGCCTGCCGGTGGTGGCACCGGCCGACGGCGAGGCCTTCGAGCAGATTGCGCGCGGGGGCGCGCACGAGGTCGACCTCGCGGTGGCTGCCGCGCGTGCGGCGCTGGACGGTCCCTGGGGCCGGCTGAACCCGACCGAGCGCGGCCGGCTGCTGATGAAGATCGGCCAGGCGGTGGCCGACCACGAGGAGGAACTGGCCCGCCTCGAGGCGCGCGACACCGGCAAGCCGATGAGTACCGCGCGCAACGACATCAAGGTGCTGGCCCGCTACTTCGAGTTCTACGGCAGCGCCGCCGACAAGGTGCACGGCGAGACCATTCCCTTCCTCGCCGGCCACCAGGTCTCGCTGCTGCGCGAGCCGCTGGGCGTGACGGCCCACATCATTCCGTGGAACTACCCGGCGCAGATGCTCGGCCGCACCGTCGCGCCGGCGCTGGCCATGGGCAACGCGGTGGTGCTGAAGCCGGCCGAGGACACCTCGCTGTCGGCGCTGCGCGTGGCCGAGCTGGCCGCCGGCGCCGGGCTGCCCGATGGCGTGCTGAACGTCGTCACCGGGCTGGGCGAGGAGGCCGGCGCCGCGCTGGCCGGCCACCCGGGCATCAACTTCATCTCCTTCACCGGCTCCAACGAGGTCGGCACGCTGGTGCAGCAGGCGGCCGCGCGCAACGCGGTGAAGTGCGTGCTCGAGCTGGGCGGCAAGTCGCCGCAGATCGTCTTCGACGACGTCGACCTCGAGCGTGCGGTGCCCATCATCGTGCGCGCGATCGTGCAGAACGCCGGCCAGACCTGCACCGCCGGCAGCCGCCTGCTGGTGCAGCGCAGCGCCTACGAGCGCGTGCTCGGCCGCGTCGCCGAGGCCTACGCGAAGGTGCGCGTCGGCACGCCCGAGATGGACCTGGACTGCGGCCCGGTGATGAACCCCGCCCAGCAGCGCCGCGTGCAGCGCTACATCGACCAGGCGCGCGCCTCCGGCGTGCCGGTGCTCGCCGAAGGCAGCGTCGCCGACGGCGCGCCGCCCACCGGCTACTACGTGCGCCCCACGCTCTTCGGCCCGGTGCCGCGCGACCACGCGCTGGCCTGCGAGGAGGTCTTCGGCCCGGTGCTGGCCGCGCTGCCCTTCGACGACGAGGCCGATGCCATCCGCCTCGCCAACGGCACCGACTACGGCCTGCTCGCCGCCGTCTGGACGGAGAACGCCGGCCGCCTGGTCCGCGTCGCCAAGGCCGTGCACGCCGGTCAGGTCTTCATGAACTGCTACGGCGCCGGCGGCGGCGTCGAGCTGCCCTTCGGCGGCACCAAGCGCAGCGGCCACGGCCGCGAGAAGGGGCTGCTCGCGCTGGAAGAGGTCAGCACGACCAAGACCTTGGTGCACTTCCACGGCTGAAGCGGGGGGCGGCGGCCCCCGGGGCGCATCCCTGCGGCGCACGACGGGCCGAGGCGGAACGAGCAGCTCGGTGCGCGCGAGCGGATACATCCGCTTGCGGTTTTCCCGCGCATTTGTATCAAATGGGCGAAACGCACATTTAGAATGCATCCTGTCGCCTGCTGGCGACCGTCCGTCCCGCAGGCCCTGCGCCCCGCCCCGTCCGAGGAGTCCCCGATGTCCGCCCGTCCGCTGTCCCCGTCCCTGTCCCTGTCCCGCCCCCGTGGCGCCCTGCCTCCGTCCGGCGCACGTCCGCCTGCGCGGCGCCTGCTCCCGCTGGTGGCCGCGCTGTCGCTGCTCTGCAGTGCCTGCGGCGGTGGCGGCGGTGGTGGCGCCGTGGCCGATGCCGGTGGCGCCACCGCGGCGCCGAGCGGCGCCACGCCCGCACCCACGGCCACCGCCTATGCGGCCGGGCCGGTCAGCGGTCTCGGCTCGGTAATCGTCAACGGCGTGCGCTACGACGACAGCGCCGCCCGTGTGGTCGGCGACGACGACGTGGTGCGCAGCGGCGACGACCGCCGGCTGCGCCTGGGCATGCAGGTCGAGATCGGCAGCGGTGCCGTCGACGACACGACGGGCCGGGCCCGGGCCGAGTCGATCCGCGTCGTGAGCGAGCTGGTCGGCCGCGTCGAGGCGGTGCAGCGCGACGCGTCCGGCGCGCTGCAGTCCTTCACCGTGCTGGGCCAGACCGTGCGCATCCAGCGGCCCGGCACGGTCGTGGACGATTCGCTGACCGGCGGGCTGGCCGCGATCGTGCCCGGCCTGCTGGTCGAGGTGCATGCCCGGCGCGACGGCAACGTCTACCTGGCCACGGCGATCGAGGCGCGCAGCGCCGCCGCGGTCACGCGTTTCAAGCTGCGCGGCGTGATCGGCAGCGTCGACACCGCGATCCGCCGCTTCACCATCGGCAGCGCCAGCTTCTCCTACGCCGGCACGGCCGCCGCGGCGCTGGCGGCCACGCCGGCGGTCGGGCTCGCGGTGCGCCTCGAGCTGGCCACCGCGGTGCCGGCCTCGGGCGTGTTCGAGGTGCTGGCGCTGCGGCCGGCGCAGCGCGGCGCGGCCGGCCTGACCGCCGCCGCGGCGGCCGGCGATGCGCGGCTGCGCGGCACGATCACGCGTGCGATCGCCGACGGCCAGTTCGAGCTGGACGGGCTGACCGTGCGGATCGACGCGTCGACCCGCCTCGACAAGCTGAGCGCCGCCGGCCTGGTGGCCGGCGTGACGGTCGACGTGCGCGGCGTGCTGCAGGGCAGCGTGCTGCAGGCCAGCCGCATCTCGCTGCGCGGTGGCGGCGAGCTCGGTGCCGGCCTGGAGGACAGCGGCGGCGTGGAACTGCACGGCCTGGCCGGCGACATCGACCGCAGCGCGCGCCGCTTCACGCTGACGCACGCCGGCGGCACCCGTTACACCGTGACCTACCCGGCGGCCTTCGACGCCGTCGTCGCGGCGGCCGCGAGGCTGGAGGTCAAGGGCACGCTCGATGCCGACGGGCGCAGCATCCAGGCCACTCGCATCCAGCGCGAGGACTGATCCCGGCCCCGGGGCCCGCACAATCGGGGCCCCGCCGCCCGCCCCCCGTCCCGCGTGCCTTCCTCGAGCCGACCGCCCGGTGCGCCGCTGCCGCCTCCGCCGTCGCGCGGCCGCACCGGGCCAGCCCCGGCGCCGGCCGGCGCGCTGCCGGGTGCCACGGCCGAAGCGGGCCGGCGCAAGCTCGAAGGGGGCGCCGCGGAGCCCGCGCACGGGCCGGCCCGCGCTGCTGCCGCGCCGCCGGCCGCTGCGGCGCCGGGCGGTCTCGAGGCGGCGCTGCAGGCCGTGCTGCGGCCGCTCGCCGAGCTCGCGGTCGCCCGCGGCCTGCCGCACGCGCTGCTCGACGAGCTGCTGCGCCGCCGACTCGTGCAGGTCGCCCACGCGGCCCACCCGACGCTGCCGGAGCACCGCCGCGTGAGCCGCATCAGCAGCGCGACCGGCCTGAACCGGCGCGAGGTCACCCGGCTGCTGCAGGCGCCGGCCGGGCCGGTGCCGGTGCGGCTGCCCGTCAACGAGCTGTTCGCCCACTGGCTGACCGATCCGGCCTGCCGGGGGCCCGATGGCGAGCCGGCCGAGCTGCCGCGGCTGGGCCCGGCGCCGAGCTTCGAAAGCCTGGCGCAGGACACCAGCCGCGACGTGCACCCGCGCAGCCTGCTGGAACAGCTGCTGCGCCTCGGCCTGGCCGAGCACGACGAGGAGACTGACCGCGTGCGCCTGACCCGCCGCTCCTTCGTGCCCGCGCACGACGACGCGGGCCTGCTGCGCTTCCTCGGCGAGAACGTCGGCGACCACCTGTCGGCGGCGGTGGCCAACGTGCTCAGCCCCGAGGCACGCAAGCCGCACTTCGAGCAGGCGGTGTTCGGCCAGGGCCTGCCCGAGGCCGCGTTGCCGCCGCTGCGCGACGCGGTGCGCCGGCACTGGCGCGCGCTGGTCGACGAGCTGGTGCCGATGATCGAGCAGGCCGTCGCGCAGGCGGCCGAGGCCCCGGCCGCCGCCGCCGCCGCCGCCGCGCCGCCGCCGATGCGCCGCGTGCGCATCGGGCTGTACACCTTCCACGCCCCGGCGCCCGCGCCGGCCGACCCCGCGCCCGCGCCGGCCGGTCCGGCGGCAGCAGCCGGCGCTGCCGCACCGGCCATGCAGGCCGCGCCGCGTGCCCGTGCGCGCCGTCGCGATCCTTCGACCGTCCCACTGCCCCCCGTCCCGGACGACGCCCCATGAGCCCAGACCCCTCTGCCGGAGCGACGGCCCCCGGCCGCTCCTTGTCCGCCCCGCGTGGCGCCTGCGACACGACCGAGGCCCCTGGCGCCAACCGCGCGCCCGAGGGCGCCGGCGAACCCGACGCGGCGCGCCGCCGCCTGTTGTCGGCCGGCCTCGCCTGGGCCGCCGGCCCGGCGCTGCTCGCGGCCCTGCCGGGCTGCGGCGGCGGCGCGGGCGTCGGCGGCACCGGCGACACCGCCGGCAGTTTCTCGTCCGGCGCGATCTCGGGCTTCGGCTCGGTGATCGTCAACGGGGTCCGCTACGACGAACGCGGCGCGCGCATCGAGGACGACGCGGGCCGCCCGCGCGCCGCCGCGGACCTGCGGCTCGGCATGGTCACCGAGATCGACGCGGGCCCGGTGCAGCGCGACGCGGCCGGCCAGCTGCTCGCGGTCGCCGAGCGGGTGCGCATCGCCAGCGAGCTGAGCGGGCCGGTGGCCGCGCTGCTGCCGCCCGACGCCTTCGTCGTGCTCGGCCAGACCGTGCGCATCAGCGTCGCCACCGTGGTCGACGAGCGCATGGCCGGCGGACTGCTGGCCGGGCTCGCGGTCGAGGTGCACGGCTACTCCGACGGCAGCGCGCTGGTGGCCACGCGCATCGAGCCGGCCTCGCAGCCCGGCGAGCCCAAGCTGCGCGGCATCGTCGCCGGGCTGGACCGGGCGGCCCAGACCTTCCGCATCGGCGGCCAGGCTTTCCGCTATGCCGGTGCGAGCGGCATCCCGGCCGACCTCGCCGACGGCCGCTACGTGCGCCTCGCGCTGGCGCCCGCGCCGCTGGACGGTCGCTGGCCGGTGACGGCCTTCCGCAGCGCGCAGGCCAGCCTGCCGGCCGGCGCCGAGGCCAAGCTGGAGGGCCGCATCACGCGCTTCGACGGCCTGGCCGGCCTGGCGGTGAACGGCCAGCCGGTGGACGCAAGCGGGGTGCCGCTGCCGGGCCTGGCGCTGGGCGTGCGGGTCGAGGTGGAGGGGCCGGTCAGCGGCGGCGTGCTGCGGGCCACGCGCTTGCGCATCGAGACGGAGGATTCCGTGCGCAGCGAGGGCGTGGACCTGCGCGGCCCGATCACCGCACTCGACCGCGGCCTGCGCCGCTTCGTGCTGCGCGGCAGCAGCGTCGACTATTCGGGCGCGGGCATCCGCTACGACGATGGCAGCGAGGCCGACCTCGCGGTCGGCCGCACGGTCGAGGTGCGCGGCAGCCTGTCTGCCGACGGCACGCGCGTGCTGGCCAGCCGGATCCGCATCGGCTAGGAGTCCGCGCGGCAGAAGCCGCGCAGCCTCCTAGCCTGCGGCTGTACGCACGGCTCCCCCGAGCCCCCTCCGGGAGGGGGCTCCAGCGCGTTCGACGGCTCCCACCAGCCTCCCTCCACGAGGGAGGATCCAGTCAGTCTGACGATTGCTTTGCCGCCGTTCAGGCCGTTCAGCCTGCGCTGAGCGCTGCCATTCGCCGCAGGTTCAGCGCCATGCACACGAGCTTCCACTCGGCCCGCACCCGGTGAAGCCCCCGCAGGCTGAACTGCCGGAACCCCGGCACGTTCTTGTGATGTGCGCGGACTCATCCACCGCGGTTTGCGCGTCGTACGCCGGGATGGCCGCCAGCCGCTGTTCGCGCCGCTCGATCTCCGCCGGCAGGTCCAGCTCCAGCTCGTTGACCTCGGCCTCGTCGGTGGCCTTGGCCCTGGCCAGCAGCGCGTCGATCTGGAACTACCCGGTTCTGCCGCGCGGACGCCTAGCCTGCCGCTTCGTCGGCCGGCCGCGCCGGCATCGGCCACATCATCAGCCCATGCTCGAGCGCGCCGAGCGCGACCAGCGTGGCCACCAGCAGCAGCGCGGCGTGGTCGTGGGCGCTGGTGCCGTCGGCGGTGGCGGCGCCGACCAGCGCGGCGACCGCGGCCAGCGAGGCCAGCATCGACCACGGGAACAGGCCGTTCATCGGGCGGCGCCGGAAGTAGCTGGCGAGGTAGCGCAGGTGCGGCGGCAGCATCTCGGCCTGCAGGTTGCGCGCGCCGAGGAAGAGGTTCAGCTTGGCGCTCAGGCGCAGCACCCACAGCGCGGCGAAGGTCCACAGCGCGGCGCGGCTGCCGCCGGCCGGCGTGGCCCACCAGACGGCGCCGGCCAGCGCGAGCAGCGCGAGCTCGTGGTGCAGCAGCACCTGCACCGCGTAGCGCACGCGGTTCAGCGGGCCGGCGTCCGGCGGGCAGGGCAGGCGGCGCGGGCCGGTGACGTAGCCGAGCAGGAAGGCGAGCTCCTGCCAGCCCCACAGCAGCAGCGCGAGGCTGAAGCCGAGGTAGGCGGCGGCCGGGCCGTCGGCGCCGCCGCTGGCGGCCAGCGCGGCGATCATCGGCAGCAGCGCCAGCGTGCCGAGCGCCATCGTGCGCGGGTGGGTGTGGCGCGGCCGCGTGGCCAGGTGGTGCACGGCGCGCGTGCCCAGCCACCACGCCAGGATGGTGAAGACCACCGGCACGATGGCGCCGAGGCCCCCCGGCGTGGCGGCTCCCATCGCGGGGCTCACCAGGCCGGCGCGACGCGCACGGCCTCGGGCAGGTCGTGCCGGCGCACCGGCAGCAGGTACAGGCGCAGCAGCGTGCCGCCCGCGCTCAGCGCGCCGCGGGCCTGCTGCCACCAGCCCAGCGGGCCGCCGCGGGCGCGGCCGGCCTCGATGCGTGCGGCCGCGGCGACCAGCCGGTCCATGCCGGCCAGGAAGGCCGGGTGGTCGATGTCCAGGCTGATCGGGAACACCTGCTTCGAGATCTCGTTGGTGATCGCGAAGACGCGGCGGTCGTAGTCGGTCGGGTCGAGGCCGAAGGCGGCGTTCAACGCCGGGCGCTGGTGGTCACGCACGTACATGGTCGCGTACACCGCGAGCAGGAAGAAGCGGATCCACCAGCGGTTGCCGCCCTCGAGCAGGTGGGGGTTGGCACGCAGGATCAGCGCGAAGGACTCGCCGTGCCGGAATTCATCGTTGCACCAGCGCTCGAACCACTTGAAGATCGGGTGGAAGCAGCGCTCGGGGTGGCGTTCCAGCGCGCGGAAGATCGTGATGTAGCGCGCGTAGCCGATCTTCTCGGACAGGTAGGTCGCGTAGAAGATGTACTTCGGCTTGAAGAAGGTCAGCGCCTTGTTGCGCTTGAGCTCGCCCAGGTCGACGCCGAGGCCGAAGTCCTTCAGCGACTGGTTCAGGAAGCCCGCGTGGCGCGACTCGTCGCGCGCCATGTAGCGCATCAGGCGCTTCACGTCGGGGTTGTCGACGCGCTTGGCGATCTCGTTGTAGAGCACGCAGCCGGAGAACTCCGAGGTCAGCGAGCTGACGAGGAAGGCCAGGAACTCGGCCCGCAGCTCCGGCGACCAGGTCGGCGCGAGGGCGGCCACCTCCTCGGCGAAGCCCTCGTCGCGGCGGAAGTGGTCGTGGTTGTTGTCGCCCTCGTATTCCTCCAGCATCGCGTCCCACTGGGCGCGCAGCGCGGAGACGTCGAGCCGGTCCATCGCAGCGAAGTCGGTGGTGTAGAAGCGCGGCTTCAGCAGCGCGTCGGCGCGCGCCTCTTCGTTGGCATCGGCGGCGGTGACGAGGGTCGGGGCGTTCATGGGCGGGGCTCCGGGGGCCCGAGCAGGCGGGCGAAGGCGGCGGCGTTGGTCGCGCCGAAGGAGGCGAGGTCGATGCGGCGGCCGGTCAGCGGGTCGCCCAGCACCAGCCGGCCGTCGCGGGTGGCGGCGAGCTCGAACGGCGCCGCGGGCCCGAGGCCGTGGCGCAGGCGCTCGCGGGCCAGGCCGCGCAGCGCGCTGCGCGCGAAGCCGTCCTCGCCGGGGGCGATGCGGTGGATGACGCGGCCGTCGGCGGCATCGACGAGTTCGACGCCGCCGTCCGGCTGGTCCACCACGCGCAGCGCGCGCCGGGCGCGCACGGCTTCGGCGCCGTCGGCGGCCGGGCCGGCCGTGGCCGGTGCCGTGGCGGGGCGCGGGCTGCCGACCGGGCCGGCCAGCGCCGCCGCCAGCACGGCGACCGCGACCACGCCGCCGGCGCCGAGCAGCAGCGGGGCGGGCAGGGTGGGGCGGAGGGTGTCGGCCATGGTGGGGCGGGGCAGCGCGGCAGCGACGCGTTCGGCGCGGGTGATCGGCCTCAGGCTGGGCGGGCGGCAGCGGGCCGCGTCGCCGCGTGCTCGCGGGCCGCGCGCGCCAGCACCGCGCCGACCTCGCGGGCGTCCGGCAGGCCGCGCAGCATCGGCTGGGTGCGCGCGACGCGCCACGGCCGCACGTGCGGCCACAGGTGCAGCCAGGCGATGCGCTGGCCGTCGGCCAGCGTCAGCGCGATGTCGCCGCTGCCGCCGCGGCGCAGCCGCAGGTCGGCCGCGACGATCTGCGACAGCGGCAGGTTGTAGGCCACGCTGAGCACGATGCCGATGCTCATCACGATGCGCTGGTCGGTCAGCGTGTAGGTCGCGGTGCGCGCCATCAGCCAGGCGATCAGGCCGAGCAGGCCGAGGCCCAGCACGGCCATCGGCAGCGCGGTCGCCAGCTGCGCGGCGAGCTGCGCCGGGCCGGCACCGTCGGCCCAGGCGCTGGCTACCTGCCAGCCGATCAGCACCACGAAGTAGGCCGCCACCAGGTCGCCGTGCAGCGCATGGCGGGCCAGCAGCCAGGGGTCGGGCCGGCCCTGCCAGAGCAGGCGCTCGCCACTCGGCAGCGCCTGCGGCAGGCCGTCCGCGGCCTCGAACTCGTGTTCGCCGACGAGCTGGGAACTCACGACAGCCTTCCGTGCGGGGGCCGGGCGCCGGCCATCACAGCAGCGGTTCCTGGCGCTGCGCCGTCGCGTAGAGCGTGCCGGCGCCGTAGAAGGCCATGACCTTCTCCTCCTCCAGCAGCGTCACGCGGTCGGCGTCGCGGGTGCGCGGCACGCGGGCGATCTGCTCGCCCAGCAGCGAGGCCACGCGCACGCGGCGGCGGTCGATGCGGGCGAAGTTCATCGGCAGCAGCACGCGGCCGGCGCCACCCGCCAGCTCGACCTCGAGGTAGCGCAGCAGGGCCTCGGCCCGGTCCACCCAGGCGTCGACCACGCGGCCGGCCACCCGGCCGTCGGCGCCCTCGACGTCGAGGCCGCGCGGGTCGGTGTCCTCGTGCGCCACGCCCCAGGCCGGGTCGAGGCGCAGCGGCACCAGGCGATCCGTGCCTTCGAAGGTCGTGTCCGGCACGTCGGCGCGCGGCGCGATGCTGCCCGGGCCGACGCCCGAGGCCAGCGCGTCGCCGTCCGGCTGCAGCGGCGCGCCGGGCCAGGGGCCGACCGGGCGCGCGCCGGTCACCGGCACCGGCGCCTCGGCGCGCGGCACGCTCACGCTGCGGCCGTCGCGCAGGCGGTAGGTCTTCGGCTCCGGCACGGCCGGCCAGCCCTGCACCGCGACGCGGCTGTTGCTGCGGTCGGACTCGAGCGGGTAGCCCTCGCGCTTGTTCTCGCGGTGCAGGTAGATCAGCAGGCCGGCGAAGAAGATCCAGAACGCATACAGCACGAGCTGGGCGACGTCGATGTACGGGGTGATGGCTCCGGTGGACATGGTGTTCTCCTTGCGTTCAACCGGGGAAGCGGGCGAAACCGATCGGCCCGCGCGCAGGCGGGGCCGTCGAGCGGCGCACGAGGGGACCGAGCGCGACCAGGGTCGCGAACAGCAATGCAATCTCGACGTGGTAGACGGCCAGGTAGCCGACGGCCGGGCCGGTCAGCGCCGGGCCCAGGCGGTCGGCGTCGGCCAGCAGCGCCACGCCGTCGCGCAGCGCGCCGGCCAGCGCGATCGCGCCGCCCGCCGCGGTGGCCTGCACCGCGCCCCAGGCGCCGAGCGCGAGGCCGCGGTGGCTGCTGGCCAGGCCCATCGCGGCCACCAGCATGCTGACCGAGAACAGGCCGCCGCCGCAGCCCATCGCCAGCACGCCGATGCGGAACAGGTCGGCCGAGTGCAGCGGCGCGGCGAAGACGATGGCGCACAGCGCGCCGACGCCGGCCAGCGTGCCGCCGGCGGCCAGGCGCGAGGCGTCGCCGCCGCGCTGCAGCCGGCGCGCGGCGAGCGCGAAGCCGAGCAGCGCACCGGCGGCGAACAGCGCGGTCAGCAGGCTGGTGTCGCCCACGCCGAGGCCGAGCACGGTGCCGCCATAGGGCTCGAGCACCACGTCCTGCATGCCGAAGGCCGCGGTGCCCAGGCCGAGCGCGGTGAGGTAGCGCCGCGTCGGGCCCTGCTGCGCGAACACGGCCCAGGCGGCGCGGAAGTCGTCGTCGTCCTGCGCCGCGGCGGCCGCGGCCGCGCGGCGCTGCGCGCGCAGCGGGTCGCGCGGTTCCTGCTTCCACAGCGCGATGACGTTGAGCGCCAGCGTCAGCATCGCGGCGCCCTGTACCACCTGGATCAGCCGCAGCGGGGTGAAACGCTGCAGCAGCCCGCCGAACAGCAGGCCGCCGAGCAGCAGGCCGACCAGCAGCATCACGTACATCAGCGCGACCACGCGCGGGCGCCGGTCCTCCGGCGCCAGGTCGGTGGCCAGCGCCAGGCCGGCGGTCTGCGTGGTCTGCAGCCCGCCGCCGACCATCAGGAAGGCCAGCGCCGCCGCCACCTCGCCGACCCAGACCGGCCCGTGCGTGTCGCCCGACAGGATCAGCAGCGCGAAGGGCATGATCGCCAGCCCGCCGAACTGCAGCAGCGTGCCGTACCAGAGGTAGGGCACGCGGCGCCAGCCGAAGCTGGAGACGTGGGTGTCCGAGCCGAAACCGATGCGCGCGCGCCAGGGCGCCGTCAGCAGCGGCAGCGCGACCATCGCCGCGACCAGCCAGGCCGCCACGCCGAGCTCGACGATCATCACCCGGTTCAGCGTGCCGACCAGCAGCGCGGTCGCGATGCCCACCGAGACCTGGAACAGCGACAGCCGCAGCAGCCGCGGCAGCGGCAGGTCCGCGCTGGCCGCGTCGGCGAAGGGCAGCGCATGCCGCCCGATGCCCTGCCAGAAGCGCACCGAGGCGCGCGGGCGCGTGGACCGGTTCATCGTGGCCTCAGCTCCGCGGCCTGCGAGGTGTAGAAGCCGCTGGCCACGCGCTGCTCGCGCGCCAGGCCCCAGCGCGCCAGCGCCGGCTCGCGGTGCAGGCGGCGCGCCAGCAGGCGCGGCGCCACCGGCACGATGGCCGGCGCGCGGTCGCCGCGCGGGAACAGCCGGCCCACCGCATGCATCGCCGCCAGCAGCGGTGTGCGCGGTGCATAGGTGAAGGCGATCGACGCGGCGGTGCGCGCCGACAGCCGTTCCAGCGCCCGCACGGCCTGGGCCGGCTCGTAGTGGATCAGCGAGTCCATCAGCACCACGTGGTCGAAGCGGCCGAGCGCCGGGTCGAGCATGTCGCCGGCCTCGAAGCGGATGCGTGGCCGCACCTCGGCCGGCAGGCGCTCCTCGGCCAGGCGCAGCAGCGTCGGCGACAGGTCGACCGCCACCACGTCGGCGCCGCGGCGCGCGGCCTCCAGCGCGAGCGCGCCGGTGCCGCAGCCGGCGTCGAGCACGCGCGCGCCGCGCAGGTCCTCGGGCAGCCAGGACAGCAGCGTCGCGCGCATGCGGTCGCGGCCGGCCCGCACGCTGCCGCGGATGCGGCCGAGCGGCGCGTCCGAGGTCAGGCGCGCCCAGGCCGCGGCCGC
Source organism: Pseudideonella sakaiensis (assembly GCF_001293525.1). Lineage (GTDB taxonomy): Bacteria > Pseudomonadota > Gammaproteobacteria > Burkholderiales > Burkholderiaceae_C > Ideonella_A > Ideonella_A sakaiensis. The sequence continues at coordinate 101,594 of NZ_BBYR01000007.1, forward strand.
GGTGCGGTCGAAGTAGGCCTCGATGTGCCCGCGGCGCTCGTCGTAGTGCACGTCGCTCATCAGTCGAAGCCCAGCAGGTCGAAGATCTCGCGGTCCTTCAGCGGCACCGCCGGCAGCGGGTCCACGCCGCGCCACAGCGCGTCGGCCAGCCGCAGGTACTCCTGCTGCACCGCCAGCAGCTCGGGGGCGTCGCCCATCTCGAACAGCGTCGACTTGGCGAGCCGGCTGCGCCGGATCACGTCGAGGTCGGGGAAGCGGGCCAGCGTGCGCAGCCCGGCGCGCTCGTTGAAGCGGTCGATCTGGTCGGTGCCGGCGCTGCGGTTGGCGATCACGCCGCCCAGGCGCACGCCGTAGTTGCGCGACTTGGCGCCGATCGCCTGCACGATGCGGTTCATCGCGAAGATGGAGTCGAAGTCGTTCGCGGCCACGATCAGCGCCCGCTCGGCATGCTGCAGCGGCGCGGCGAAGCCGCCGCAGACCACGTCGCCCAGCACGTCGAAGATCACCACGTCGGTGTCCTCGAGCAGGTGGTGCTCCTTCAGCAGCTTGACGGTCTGGCCGACCACGTAGCCGCCGCAGCCGGTGCCGGCCGGCGGGCCGCCGGCCTCGACGCACATCACGCCGTTGTAGCCCTCCCAGACGAAGTCCTCGATGCGCAGTTCCTCGGAGTGGAAGTCCACCGTCTCGAGCACGTCGATCACGGTGGGCATCAGGCGCTTGGTCAGCGTGAAGGTGGAGTCGTGCTTCGGGTCGCAGCCGATCTGCAGCACCCGCTTGCCCAGCTTGGAGAAGGCGACCGAGAGGTTGGAGGAGGTGGTGCTCTTGCCGATGCCGCCCTTGCCGTAGACGGCGAAGACGCGCGCGTTGCCGATCCGGACGTCCGGATCGAGCGCGACCTGCAGGCTGCCCTCGCCGTCGGCCCGCCGCGTTCGCACGCTCGGGAAGGGGAGAGGGGTGGTGGTGACGCTCATGCCGCAGCCTTTTCGATGAAGATGCCCTCGAGCCGGTCCTCCAGCTCTTCGCCGGCACGGCGAAGGGCCTCCAGGACCTGGGCATCGGGGGACCAGAAACGGCGCTCGTGCGCCTCCAGCAGCCGGTTCGCGACGCGCGCCGACGCGGTGGGGTTGAGTGCGGCCAGGCGTTCGCGCATCGCCGGGTCCAGCACGAAGGTCTCGCTGATCTGCTGGTAGACCCAGGGCTGCACCTGGCCCGTGGTGGCCGACCAGCCGAGCGTGTTCGTCAGGTGCTGCTCGATCTGGCGCACGCCCTCGTAGCCGTGGTCCAGCAGCCCCTCGACCCACTTCGGGTTCAGCATCCGGGTGCGGGTCTCCAGCGCCACCTGCTCGTCCAGCGTGCGCACGGTGCCGCCGTCGGCGCCGCCGCGGGTCTGGTCGCCGATGTAGACGGGTGCGGCCTGGCCGCCCTGGGCGCGCTGCACCGCGCGGCTGATGCCGCCCAGCGTGTCGAAGTAGGTGTCGACGGTGGTGATGCCCAGTTCCACCGAGTCCAGGTTCTGGTAGGCCAGCTGCACGTCGGCCAGCACGCTGCCGAGCAGCTGCGGCTGGCGCGTGGCGCGGCCGCCGCGCCCGTAGGCATAGCCCTTGCGCCGCGTGTAGGTCTCGGCGATCTCGTCGCCGTCGTCCCAGCGGCTGCTGTCGACCAGCGCGTTGACGTTCGCACCGTAGGCGCCTTCGGCATTGCCGAAGACGCGCAGCGCGGCCGTCTCCAGGTCGCCGCCGTGCGCGGCCTGGTAGGCGAGCGCATGGCGGCGCACCGCATTCAGCGCCAGCGGCTCGTCGGCCGACGCGGCGAGGAAGGCGGCCTCGGCCAGCAGCTTGATCTGCAGCGGCAGCAGGTCGCGGAAGATGCCGGACAGCGTGACCACGACGTCGATGCGCGGCCGCCCCAGTTCCTCCAGCGGGCGCAGCTGCGCGCCGGCCAGGCGGCCGTAGCTGTCGAAGCGCGGCCGCGCGCCGATCAGCGCCAGCACCTGCGCGATCGCGCTGCCCTCGGTCTTCAGGTTGTCGGTGCCCCAGAGCACGATCGCGATGGTCTCGGGCAGCGGGTGGCCGTCGGCGCGGTGCCGGGCCAGCAGCCGCTCGGCCTGGCGCTCGCCGTCGCGCACCGCGTAGGCGCTGGGCAGGCGGAAGGGGTCGAAGCCGTGCAGGTTGCGGCCGGTGGGCAGCACGTCGGGCGTGCGCAGCAGGTCGCCGCCGGGTGCCGGGCGGACGAAGCCGCCGTCGAGCGCATGCAGCAGTGCCGGCAGCTCGTGGTCCTGGCCGAGCAGGCGCTCGACGCGCGCCAGGTCCTCGGCCGGCGTGCCGCCGTCGGCCATCGCCTGCAGGATCTCGGCGCGCTGCGCGGCATCGGGCGGCCGGCCGACCACGTGCAGGCCATGCGGGATCAGCGTGGTCTCCAGCTCGAGCAGCGCCGCGTGCACCGCGGCCACGCCGCGCGCGGCCAGCGGCAGCGCCGCGGCCTGCTCGTCGATCACGCGCGCCAGGTCCTCCGCCTCGGCGCCGGCCTGCGGCGGCAGCGCGCGGTGGCGGTCCAGCAGGGCCTTCAGGTCCGCCAGGCCGCGGTACAGGCCGGCCTGCGTGACCGCCGGCGTCAGGTGGCTGATCAGCGTGGCCCCGGCGCGGCGCTTCGCGAGCGTGCCCTCGGAGGGGTTGTTCGACGCGTAGAGGTAGAGGTGGGGCAGGTCCCCGATCAGCCGCTCCGGCCAGCAGGCGCCCGACAGGCCGACCTGCTTGCCCGGCATGAACTCGAGCGCGCCATGGGTGCCGAAGTGCAGCAGCGCATGGGCGGCGAAGTCCTCGCGCAGCCAGCGGTAGAAGGTGGAGAAGGCGTGCGTCGGCGCGAAGCCGCGCTCGAACAGCAGGCGCATCGGGTCGCCTTCCCAGCCGAAGGCGGGCTGCAGGCCGACGAAGACGTTGCCGAAGCGCTCGCCGAGCACCATCACCGAGCGGCCGTCGCTGCCGGGCTTGCCCGGCGCCGGCCCCCACTGCGCCTCGATCTCGCGCAGGTGCGGCTCGCGCCGCACGATGTCGTCGGCGCCGACGCGCGCGAACACGTTCGCCGGCGTGCCATTGCGCGCGGCATTGCCCTCGAGCAGGCGGCGCCGCAGCGCGTCCGCATCGGCCGGCAGCTCCACCGTGTAGCCCGCGTCGCGCATCGCCGCCAGCGTGTTGAACAGCGACTCGAAGACCGACAGGAAGGCCGCGGTGCCGACCGCGCCGGCGTTCGGCGGGAAGTTGAACAGCACCACCGCGACGCGCCGCTGGGCGCGCGCGCTGCGCCGCAGCGCGACCCAGCGCGCCACGCGGGCGGCCAGCGCCTGCGCGCGCTGCGGCTCGCGCCGCAGGTCGTGGCCGGCGTCGTCGCGGCCGCCGAAGACGAAGCCGCCGGTCGCGCCATCGAGCTCGGGCAGCGCGACCATCATCGTCGCTTCGACCGGCAGCAGCCCGCGCTCGGAATCCTGCCACTGGGCCAGCGACTGGAACTCCACCGGCAGCGCCGAGAGGTAGGGCACGTCCAGCCGGGACAGGGTCTCGGCCGCCGCCGAGGCGTCGTGGTAGGCCGGGCCGCCGACCAGCGAGAAGCCGGTCAGCGAGACCAGCGCGTCGACGATCGGCCGGCCGTCGGCATCGAGCAGGAAGGCCTCGATCGCCGGCCGCGCGTCCAGCCCGGTGGCGAACACCGCGCGCACCGCGAGGCCCTCGGCCTCCAGCGCCTCGATCACGCCGTCGTAGTGGTCGGTGTTGCCGGCCAGCAGGTAGGAGCGCATCAGCACCAGGCCGACCGTGCCGCGCACCGGGCCCGCGGGCCGCGGCAGCTGCTCGGGCCGCGTGGTCAGGCGCGGCGTGGCACGCGGGTGGTACAGGCCGACCTCGGGGTACTCCTGCGGCGGCGGCACCGGCGCGCGCCCGCGCAGCACGGCGCGCGGCCCGTCGGCATAGCGGTCCACCAGCAGGTGCACCAGGCCGACCACGTTCGCCTCGGAGCCCGACAGCCAGTACTGCAGCACCAGGAAGTAGGCGCGCAGGTCCTGCGCGGTGCCGGGCACGAAGCGCAGCAGCCGCGGCAGGCGGCGCAGCATCGCCATTTGCTGCGCGCCGGCACCGGCCTTCACGCCCTGCTCGTTCGGCTGCCCGGCGCCCTTGCCGCGCAGCCGCTTCAGCCAGCCGACCAGCGAGCCGCCGCCGCCGTCCATCGTGAAGCGGCCCATGCGCGTCAGCCGCGTCACCTCGGTGGCGCACATCGCGCAGACGATCACGTCGCAGGACGCGCGGCGCGCCTGCAGCGCCGGCAGCACCGGCAGGAAATGCTCCTCCATGAAGAGCATGGTCACGATCAGCACGTCGGCGCGGCCGATGTCCTCGAGGCAGCGCGCCAGCGCCTCGCCGTCGCCGGCCCATTGCGACGCGGCGTGCACGTCCAGCCGCAGGCCCGGCAGCGCCGCGGCCAGCGTGGCCTCGGCGCGCGCCGCCGCGCTCGCGAGGTGCCCGTCCATCGTGACGAGCACGACGCGGGTCTCGGCGACCTCAGCGGGCGAAATGCGCCTTCGCGTCATAGAGGGTCTCGACGGTGATCTGGGTCAGCGCGCGCTCGCTGGCGTAGCGTTCGGTGTTGCGGCGCGCCTTCGCGCGCACGAAGAAGGGGATCTTGCGCAGCTCCAGCTCGGCGTCCGGGGTCCACGCGGGCGAGCCGTCGCCGGCGGCGCGGTCGAGCGCTGCACCCGCCGCCGCGGCCACCGCACTCGGTGGCGCCGGGATCGGGATGTCGTCCACCGGCAGCGGCGCCCGGTCGGGCAGCGCGGCATGGCTGCGCCCCAGGTGCGAGGCCGGGGCGTCCTCGTGGAACTCGAAGTCGCCGCGGAACATGCCCAGCAGGTGTTCCTCCAGCCCCATCATCAGCGGCTGCACCCAGGTGTCGAACAGCACGTTCGCACCCTCGACGCCCATCTGCGGCGCATGCCGCGCGGGAAAGTCCTGCACGTGCACCGGCGCGGAGATCACCGCGCAGGGCAGGCCCAGGCGCTTGGCGATGTGGCGCTCCATCTGCGTGCCGAGCACCAGGTCGGGCTGCAGCGCGGCGATCTGTTCCTCGACCGCGAGGTAGTCGTCGGTGATCAGCGCCTCCAGGCCGAGCGCCGTCGCCTCGGCGCGCACCTCGCGCGCGAACTCGCGGCTGTAGGTGCCCAGCCCGACCACCGTCAGGCCGATCTCGTGCGCGGCGACACGCGCGGCCGCGATCGCGTGCGTGGCGTCGCCGAACACGAAGACGCGCTTGCCGCTCAGGTAGGTCGAGTCGACCGACTGCGCGTACCAGGTGGCGCGCGGCGACACCAGCCCCGGCGGCACGGGCACGCCGGCCAGCGCGGCCACCTCGTCGACGAAGCGCCGTGTCGCCGCGGTGCCGATCGGCACGGTGTGCGTGAAGGGCTGGCCGAAGCGGCGCTGCAGCCACGCGGCGGCCTGCTGCGCGACCTCGGGGTAGAGCACGACGTTGAAGTCGGCCTCGGGAAGGCGGGCGATGTCGTCCGGCGTCGCCTCCCATGGGGCGACCACGTGCACGCCGATGCCCAGCGCCTGCAGCAGCCCGCGCACCTCGCGCAGGTCGTCGCGGTGGCGGAAGCCGAGCGCGGTCGCGCCGAGCAGGTTGCACAGCGGCCGCCCGTGGGTGCGCGGCGCCGCCGGCGCGCGCGCCAGCGTGCGCACCAGCTGGTAGAAGGTCTCGGAGGCGCCCCAGTTCTCCTTGCGCTGGTAGGACGGCAGCTCCAGCGGGATCACCGGCACCGGCAGGTCGAGCGCGCGCGCCAGCCCGCCCGGGTCGTCCTGCAGCAGCTCGGCGGTGCAGGAGGCGCCGACCAGGATGGCCTGCGGGCGGAAGCGCTCGTGCGCGTCGCGCAGCGTGTCCTGGAAGCGCTGCGCGGTGTCGCCGCCCAGGTCGCGCGCCTGGAAGGTGGTGTAGCTGACCGGGGGCCGCTGGCCGCGCCGCTCGATCATCGTGAACAGCAGGTCGGCGTAGGTGTCGCCCTGCGGCGCGTGCAGCACGTAGTGCAGCCCGCGCATCGCGGTGGCGATGCGCATCGCGCCGACGTGCGGCGGTCCTTCGTAGGTCCAGAGCGTCAACTGCATCGCTCAGTGCTCCGCCAGCGCGTGGCGTCGGAGGATCGGTCGGGTGAACAGCGCGGCCAGGTCGGCGGCCTGCTCGTAGCCCTGGATCGGGGTGAAGACCAGCTCGATCGACCACTTGGTCGTCATGCCCTCGGCCTCCAGCGGATTGGCCAGCCCGAGGCCGCAGACCACGAGGTCCGGCGACTCGCTGCGGCAGCGCTCGAGCTGGCGCTCGAGGTCCTGGCCTTCGGCCAGGCGGGTGCCCTCGGGCAGCCAGGCCAGCTCCTCGGCCAGGTGGCTGCGGTGCAGGTAGGGCGTGGCCACCTCGATCAGGCTCATGCCGAGCTCGCGCGCCAGGAAGCGCGCGATCGGCACCTCGAGCTGCGAGTCCGGGAAGAAGAAGACGCGGCGCCCGGCGAGGTGGCTGCGGTGGGCGGCCAGCGCGTCGCGGGCGCGCCGCGACGGGGCCTCGAGCACCGCATCGACATGGGCGCGTGGCACGCCGCAGGCGGCGGCGGCCGCCTGCAGCCACGCGGTGGTGCCCTCGACGCCGAGCGGGAAGGGCGCGGGCAGGCGCTGCGCGCCGCGTTCCTCGAGTGCGCGGGCGGTGTCCGCGAGGAAGGGCTGGGCCAGCAGGTAGCGCGTGCCGCGGCCGACGCCGGGCATCGCGGTGGCGCGGCGGCCGGGCAGGAAGCGCACCGGGCCGACGCCGAGCGCGTCGAACAGGCGCCGGAACTGGTCCTCGACGATGTCGGCCAGCGCGCCGACCACCAGCAGCCCCGGCCGGTCGTCGGCCGCCAGGCCCGGCACCAGCGCGGCCAGGCAGGCATCCTCGCCCTGGGTGAAGGTGGTCTCGATGCCGCTGCCCGAGTACGACAGCACGCGCACCTCGGGCGCATGCTGCTGCGACAGGCGCTGCGCCGCGCGGCCCAGGTCCAGCTTGATGACTTCGGACGGGCAGGAGCCGACCAGGAACAGCAGCCGGATCTCGGGGCGGCGCTCCAGCAGCCGGGCCACCACGCGGTCGAGTTCGGCGTTGGCGTCCGCCAGGCCGGCCAGGTCGCGCTCGTCGATGATCGCGGTCGCGAAGCGCGGCTCGGCGAAGATCATCACGCCGGCGGCCGACTGCACCAGGTGGGCGCAGGTGCGCGAGCCCACGACGAGGAAGAAGGCGTCCTGGATCTTGCGGTGCAGCCAGACGATGCCGGTCAGCCCGCAGAAGACCTCGCGCTGGCCGCGCTCGCGCAGCACCGGGGCCTCGGTGCAGCCGCCGGCGCCCACGGGGCGGATCGTGATCATCCCGCCTCCGCGGTGCGCAGCAGGGGGTCGCGCCGTGCAGCGCGCAGCTTGACGAGGAACTGCAGCGCGTTGACGACGTAGGCCGCGTACGCGGCCAGCGCCAGCCCCATGCGCGCCTGCGGACCCAGCGCGCCGGTCCACCAGGCCAGCACGCAGGCGGTGTGCAGCGCCATCACGCCGAGGCTGACCACGTCCTCCCAGAAGAAGGCCGGCGCGAACAGCCACTGGCCGAACACCGCCTTCTCCCACAGGCAGCCGGTGACCATGATCGCGTAGAGCGTGCCGGTCTTGGCGAGCACGGACAGGTCGGCCGCGGTCTCGCCGGCACCGGTGAGCAGGAAGCGCAGCACCAGCGCGAGGCTGGCCAGGAAGACCGCGAACTGCAGCGGCGCGAGCAGCCCCTGCACCAGCGTCCAGGGCGTGGCGTCGCGGCGCCGGCGCTGGTCCGGCGTGTACAGCGGCGCGATGGGGGCAGGTGTGGGCATGGCCGCAATCTAGTTCCTGCCCCCCGAAGTGTCAATGAGAGTTGACGTCATAAAAAGATGACACCGCGCGCGGCCGATCTGCATTTAGTGCTTGACCGGGCCAGCAAAGCGGCCGACAGTGCGGCGCAACAGCCGCTTCCCGCAGTACCGCTCCCGGTTGGGGTGGGTCGGGGGCCGTGGCAGTCGTTCCGCCACGTCGTCGATCGACCCCCGATGCGCCCCAAGGCCCGTCAGCAGCCCGCCCCCGGCGGACGGGCTCAGAGGCCGCCGGCCACCGGCCCCGAGGAGTCCGTGGTGCAAGTTTTCAGGCAGGCGCAGCCACCGCCGGGCGGCAACCGGCCGAGCCGGTCCGCCGCCGAGCCGGCGCAGGCGCAGGCGCAGGACGGCGAGGATTGCGCCGCGTCGCTGCGTTCCACCATCGAGGCGGAGATCATTCCGCGCCTGATGCTCGCGCACCGCGGCGAGGCCGTGCGCGACCGTGCCGCGCGCGACACCGCCGCGCGCGCCGGCGTGCCGGTCGGCGAGGACCCGGTCGAGGCGCTGGCGCGTTGCCTGCTCGACGCGTCGGCCGACGAGGCCCGCCACCACGTGCGCGGCCAGCTGCTGGCCGGCGTGCCGCTGGAGTCGCTCTACCTGGATCTGCTGGCGCCCGCCGCGCAGCGACTGGGTGCGCTGTGGGAGGCCGACCGCTGCGATTTCACCCAGGTGACCGTCGGCCTGTGGCGGCTGCAGCAGATCGTCCACGAGGTCGGGCGCCGGCCCTGGCTGCCGGTGCAGTCGGGGGGCGCGGCCGGGCGCCGCGCGCTGCTGATGCCGGCCGAGGGCTCGCAGCACACCTTCGGGCTGCTGCTGGTGGGCGAGTTCTTCCGCCGGGCCGGCTGGGACGTCGCCGGCGACCCGACGCTGGCCCTGGACCAGGCGACGGCGCTGCTCGCCGGGTCCTGGTTCGACGTCGTCGGCATCTCCATCGGCAGCGAGTGCCATGTGGAGGGTGTCGCATCGGCTATCCTTGCGTTGCGTAAAGCATCGCTGAATCCCACCGTCGCCGTTCTGGTCGGGGGGCCGGTGGTACCGCTGTGGCCCGATTTCGTCGTCCGGGTCGGTGCCGATGCGACCGCGCCGGATGCGGCGTCGGCCGTGGCCGTCGCCGATGCGCTGGTGTCGCGCCGCGACGCCGCCGCCTGAGCCCTTCCCTGCCACCGACCCCGTGAGAGCCGCCCCCAGGCCGCTGCCCCCCAGATGGACACTGCCGGCGAGCCGTCCCTGAACCTGGCCGCCCAGCGGCTGCTGCGCGGCGTCGACCCGGCACTGGGCGCGGCGCTGCTGGCCGCCGCGGTCGATGTCGTGCTGGTGCTCGACGCGCAGGGCGTGGTCGAAGACGTCGTCGGCGGCCCGAACGCCTCGCCGATCGATGGCAGCGACGGCTGGATCGGGCGCCACTGGCTGGAGACGGTCACCGTCGAGAGCCGGCCGAAGGTGCTGGCGATGCTGCGCGATGCGATGCTGCGCCAGCCGCCCGAGGTCGCCTGGCGGCAGCTGAACCACCCCGCCGCCCACGGGGCCGACATCCCGGTGCAGTACTGCGCGCTGCCGGCCGGCGAGCGCGTGATCGCGGTCGGACGCGACCTGCGCGGCGTGGCGCTGCTGCAGCAGCGGCTGGTCGATGCGCAGCAGGCGATGGAGCGGGACTACCTGCGGCTGCGCCAGTCCGAGGCGCGCTACCGGCTGTTGTTCGAGAGCGTCGACGAGGCGGTGCTGGTGCTGGATGCCGCCACCCAGGAGGTGCTGGAGGCGAACCAGGCCGCGCTGCAGCTGTTCGGCGACGAGGCGCGGCGCCTGGTCGGCCGCCCGCTGCCGGACGCGGTGGACGCGGCGCACCGGGCCGAGCTGGGGGTGCGGCTCGCCGCCGCACGCGGCGCGGGCCGGCTCGACGGCGCGGAAGTGGCGCTGCCCGGGAGCAGCGATCCCGTGCACGTCTCCGGCACGCTGTTCAAGGGCGAGGCCGGCGCGCTGCTGCTGCTGCGCCTGGTGCCGCCGCGGCGTGTGGCCGGCGCCGCCGGCGCGCTCGGCGAGACCGCGCTGCGCCGCGTCGTCGAGGGCCTGCCGGACGCCTTCGTCGTCACCGACCTGCAGGGCCGGGTCCTCGTCACCAACCGAGCCTTCGCCGACCTGGTGCAGCTGCCCGCCGGCGAACAGGCCCAGGGCCAGTCGCTCGACCGCTGGCTCGGGCGCTCGGCGGTCGACCTGAACGTGCTGATGGGCAGCCTGCGCCAGCAGGGCGTGGTGCGCCTGTTCCCGACCACGCTGCGCGATGCCTTCGGTGGCAGCGCGCAGGTGGAAATCTCCGCGGTGGCGGTGCCGCAGGGCGAGCCGCCTTGCCTGGGCTTCGCGATCCGCGACGTCGAACGGCGGCTCTCGGTCGACTCCGCGCGGCCGCGCGAGCTGGCCCGCTCGCCCGGCCAGCTGGCCGAACTGGTCGGCCGCGTGCCGCTGAAGGACATCGTCGACGAGACGACCTGCCTGATCGAGCGCATGTGCATCGAGACCGCGCTGCAGCTCACGCGCGACAACCGGGCCTCGGCGGCCGAGATGCTCGGCCTGTCGCGCCAGAGCCTCTACGTGAAGCTGCGCCGCTACGGGCTCGGCGACCTCGGCGGCGGCGAGCCGAGCGAGCCCGCCAACGGCAGCTGAGCCGGGCGCCGGGGCCGGTTCGCGAGGCGCCTCGATGCCCATCGCGACGACTTCGAGTGTAAATGTCGGTTGACACTTTCGGCCGGCGGGTCCATAACCCTGGACCATGTCGTCGCTGTCCCTGCCCGCGCCGTCGGCCGTCGCCGAACTGCTCAAGCCGATCACCTGGTTCCCGCCGATGTGGGCCTTCGGCTGCGGCGTGGTGGCCTCCGGCGAGCCGCTGGCCGACCGCTGGCCGCTGGTGCTCGCCGGCCTGGTGCTGGCCGGGCCCGCGGTCTGCGCCACCAGCCAGGCCGTCAACGACTGGTTCGACCGCGAGGTCGACGCGATCAACGAGCCGCAGCGCCCGATCCCGAGCGGCCGCCTGCCCGGCCGCTGGGGCCTGTACATCGCGCTGGCCTGGACCGCGCTGTCGCTCGGCCTGGCCTCGCTGCTCGGCCCGGTCGCCTTCGGCGCGGCCATCTTCGGCCTGCTGCTGGCCTGGGCCTACAGCGCGCCGCCGCTGCGCCTGAAGCGCAACGGCTGGTGGGGCAACAGCGCCTGCGCGCTGTGCTACGAGGGCCTGGCCTGGGCCACCGGGGGCGCGGTGATGATGCTGGGCACCTGGCCGGATGCGCGCTCGCTGCTGCTGGCGCTGCTCTACAGCCTGGGTGCCCACGGCATCATGACGCTGAACGATTTCAAGGCGATCGAGGGCGACCGCCGCATGGGCATCGGCTCGCTGCCGGTGCGGCTCGGCGTCGATGGCGCGGCCCGGGTGGCCTGCGCCGCGATGCTGCTGCCTCAGCTCGTGGTCGTGGCGCTGCTGATGGGCTGGGGCCAGCCGGTGCACGCCACCGGCGTCGGGGCGCTCGTCGCGGCGCAGGCGCTGCTGATGCGGCATTTCCTGGCGGCGCCGCGCGCGCGGGCGCTGTGGTACAGCGCCCGCGGCGTCGGGCTCTACGTGGGCGGCATGCTGGTCAGTGCCTTCGCGCTGCGCGCAGCCGGGGCGGGCGCATGACGGCGGGCTTCGGCTGGGGCGCGATCGCCCGGCTCGGCCTGGTGCAGGCCGCGATCGGCGCGATCGTGGTGCTGACCACCTCCACGCTGAACCGGCTGATGGTGGTCGAGCTGGCGCTGCCGGCGCTGGTGCCGGGGTTGCTGGTCGGGCTGCACTACGCGGTGCAGCTGATGCGGCCGCGCGTCGGCCACGGCTGCGACCAGCGGGTGCGGCGCACGCCCTGGATCGTCGGCGGGATGGCGGTGCTGGCGGCCGGTGGCAGCCTGGCCGCGCTGGCCACCGCGTGGATGGCGACGCAGCGCGGGCCGGGCCTCGCGCTGGCGGTGCTGGCCTTCGTGCTGATCGGGCTGGGCGTGGCCGCGGCGGGCACCTCGCTGCTGGTGCTGCTGGCCGAGCGCGTGGCCGCGCCGCGGCGCGCTGGCGCGGCCACGCTGGTCTGGCTGATGATGATCGCCGGCTTCGCCGTCACCGCCGGACTGGCGGGCCGCGCGCTCGAGCCGTACTCGCCGCTGCGGCTGGTGCAGGTCTGCACCGGTGTCTCGCTGGCGGCCTTCTGCGTTGCGCTGCTCGCGCTGTGGCGGCTCGAGGACGGCACGCCGCTGCCCGAGGCCGGGGCCCGCCCTCCGCCGCAGCCCTTCCGCCAGGCGCTGGCCGGCGTCTGGGCCGACGCCGAGGCGCGCCGCTTCACGGTCTTCGTGTTCGCGTCGATGCTCGCCTTCAGCGCCCAGGACCTGATCCTCGAGCCCTTCGCCGGCGCCGTCTTCGGCTACGGGCCCGGCGAGACGACCCGGCTGTCGGGCCTGCAGCACGGCGGCGTGCTGACCGGCATGCTGCTGGCCGCGTTCGCGGGCCGGCGCCACTTCGGCTCGCTGCGCGCCTGGACGGCCGGCGGCTGCCTGGCGTCCGCGCTCGCGCTCGGCGGGCTGGTGGCCGCGGCGGCGGTCGGGCCGGCCTGGCCGCTGCGGCCGAACGTCTTCCTGCTCGGCGCCGCCAACGGCGCGTTCTCGATCGCGGCCATCGGCTCGATGATGCGGCTGGCCGGCGAAGGCAGCGATGCGCGCGCCGGCGTGCGCATGGGGGTGTGGGGCGCGGCCCAGGCCATCGCCTTTGCACTCGGCGGCGTCGGCGGCGCGGCCGCGAGCGACCTGGCGCGCTGGCTGCTCGGCGGTGCGCTCGCGCCCGCCTATGGCAGCGTGTTCGCGGCCGAGGCCGTGCTGTTCGTGGTGTCGGCGGTGCTGGCCACCCAGGTGGCGCCGGCGCGCCGCGACTGGCGGCTCGCCGCGGCGCCCTCGCATTGACACGCCGCCGCCCGTGCCCCCGACCGATGCGCCGGCGCCCGCCGGCGCCGCCTCCCAGGAGTTCCCGATGATGTCCTCGTACGACGTGGTGGTGGTCGGCGGCGGCCCGGCCGGCGCGACCGCGGCCGACGACCTGGCGCGCGCCGGCCGGTCGGTGCTGCTGCTCGACCGCGCCGGACGCATCAAGCCCTGCGGCGGCGCGGTGCCGCCGCGGCTGATCCGCGACTTCGAGATCCCCGAGTCCCTGCTGGTCGCGCGCGCGACCGCGGCGCGCATGGTCGCGCCCAGTGCCCGGCACGTCGACATCCCGATCGAGAACGGCTACGTCGGCATGGTCGACCGCGAGCATTTCGACGAGTGGCTGCGCGAGCGCGCGGCAGCCCATGGCGCCGTGCGCGCGCGCGGCCGCTTCCTGCGGCTGGAGCGCGGCGCGACGGGGCCGGTGCGGGTGGTCTACGAGGTGGCCGCCGACGATCCGTCGGCGCCCGGCGGCGAGCGCGTCGTCGAGGCGCGGGCGGTGGTCGGCGCCGACGGCGCGCGCTCCGAGGTGGCGCGCCAGGCGGTGCCGGGCGCCGGTCGCGGCCACTGCGTGTTCGCCTACCACGAGATCCTGAAGGCGCCGCAGCCCGCGCCGCCGGACTACCTGCCCGGCCGCTGCGAGGTGCACTACCGCGGCAGCCTGTCGCCCGACTTCTACGGCTGGATGTTCCCGCACGGCGACACGCTCAGCATCGGCACCGGCAGCGCGGACCGCGGCTTCTCGATGCGCGGCGCCGTCGCCGACCTGCGCCAGCGCCTCGGTCTCGCGCAGGCCCAGACGCTGCGCCGCGAGGGCGCGCCGATCCCGATGAAGCCGCTGCCGCGCTGGGACGATGGCCGCCACGTGGTGCTGGCCGGCGATGCGGCGGGCGTGGTCGCGCCGGCCTCCGGCGAGGGCATCTACTACGCGATGGCCAGCGGCCGGATGGCGGCCGAGGCGCTCGGGCAGTTCCTGCGCAGTGGCGACGCCCGTGCGCTGAAGGCGCCGCGCCGCGCCTTCATGCGTGAGCACGGCCGGGTGTTCTGGGTGCTCGGCCTGATGCAGCGCTTCTGGTACCTGGACGAGAATCGGCGCGAGCGCTTCGTCGGCATCTGCCGCGACCGCGACGTCCAGCGACTCACCTTCGAAGCCTACATGCACAAGCGCCTGGTGCGGGCCCGCCCGCTGGCCCACCTGCGGATCTTCCTGATGGACCTCGCGCACCTGCTGGGGCTCGCACGGGTGTGACGGGCCGGGTCCGCGGGTGAGCCGTCCGCTGCCTCCCGCGTCGTCCGGGACGCGCCGGCGCGCCATCGCCTGGGCGGCGCTGGCCGCGCTCGGCGTGGCGCTGCTCGGCGCGCTGTCGACCGACCTCGGCGACTGGTACGCCGGCCTGCGCCAGCCGGCGTGGAAGCCGCCGGACGCCTGGTTCGGCCCGGCCTGGACCGCGATCTACGCGACCACCGCGCTCGCCGTGCTGCAGGCCTGGGGTGCGGCACCGACGCGCGCGCGGCGCGACGGGGTGCTGGCGGCCGCTGGCATCAACGCGGTGCTGAACATCGTCTGGAGCCTCGCCTTCTTCCGCCTGCGCCGGCCCGACTGGGCCCTCGCCGAGGGCCTGGGGCTGTGGCTGTCGATCGTGCTGCTGGCCGTGGTGTGCGGCCGCGAGCGCCGCTCGGCCTTGTGGTGGGTGCTGCCCTACCTCGCCTGGGTGACGTTCGCGCTGGCCCTGAACGCCGCGGTGGTGCGGCTGAACGGGCCGTTCTAGGATCGCGGTCGACGATGCTGCTCGCCTGTCTCGCGATCGCCCTCGGGGTGCTGCTGCTGGAAGCCGCGTGGCTGGGCTGGCGCGGCCGGCTGCGCCCGGTCGCGGCCGAGCTCGCCGCCGGGGCGGCGCTGCTCGGCGCCTTCGGCAGCCACCTGCTGGGCGCGCCCTGGCCGGTGCCGGCCGCCGCGCTGGCCGTCGGCGGGCTGGCGCATGCGCTGGCAATGCGGCGCGCGCTGGCGCGACCGCGTGCGGCCGCCGAGCCGGCGCGCGAGCTGCGCGGCGGCCGGGCCGGCACCGGCCCGCAGGCGCCGGCGCCATCGAATCGAGCGGCACGGGCTGCTGCGCGGGCGCCGGGGGGCGGCCGCAGCGGTGCACCCGCGGCCGCAGGCCGGCGCGCCCGGGCGCGCCGGCGCAAGGCATCCGACCGCGCCGGCAGCGTCCGGCGCGGCGGACAACCAGGAGTCCCCACAACATGACCACGCGACGCCATTTCATCTCCCTCGTCCCCGCCGCCGGGCTGGCCCTGCAGGCCGGCCGGGTGGCCGCCCAGGCCAAGCCCGTCGATCCGAAGGACCCGCAGGCGGCCGCCCTCGGCTACGTCGCGGACGCGGCCCAGGCCGACAAGGCCAAGTACCCCAAGTTCGCCGCGGGCCAGGCCTGCGGCAGCTGCCAGCTCTACGCCGGCGCCGCCGGCGCGGCCACCGGCGCCTGCCCGCTGTTCGCGGGCAAGGTGGTGGCGGCCAAGGGCTGGTGCAGCGCCTGGGCCAAGAAGGCCTGAGGGGAGACGCGACCGTGGCCGCAGCCTTCCCCTTTTCGGCCATCGTCGGCCAGGACGAGATGAAACTCGCGATCCTGGTGGCGGCGGTCGAGCCCGCGATCGGCGGCGTGCTGGTGTTCGGCGACCGCGGCACCGGCAAGTCCACCGCGGTGCGCGCGCTGGCCGCGCTGCTGCCGCCGATGTGGGCGGTGGAAGGCTGCGCCTACGGCTGCGACCCCGAGCAGGCCGGCGGCTGCGAGCAGTGCGCCGCGCTGAAGGCCGGCGGCCGGCTGCGCCGCAAGCGCATCCCGGTGCCGGTGGTCGACCTGCCGCTCGGCGCCACCGAGGACCGGGTCGTCGGTGCGCTCGACCTCGAGCGCGCGCTGACGCAGGGCGTGCGTGCCTTCGAGCCCGGCCTGCTGGCGCGCGCGCACCGCGGCTTCCTCTACATCGACGAGGTCAACCTGCTGGAGGACCACCTCGTCGACCTGCTGATCGACGTGGCGGCCTCCGGCGAGAACGTGGTCGAGCGCGACGGGCTGTCGGTGCGCCACCCGGCGCGCTTCGTGCTGGTCGGCAGCGGCAACCCCGAGGAGGGCGAGCTGCGGCCGCAGCTGCTGGACCGCTTCGGCCTCGCGGTCGACGTGCGGGCGCCGCAGGACATCGCCGAACGCGTCGAGGTGATCAAGCGCCGCGATGCCTTCGAGCGCGACCCGGCCGCGTTCATCGAGCGCTGGCGCCGCGAGGACGCGCGCATCCGCCGCCGCGTCACCGCCGCGCGCGCGCGGCTGGCCGAGGTGGTGGTACCGGATGTGGAGCTGGAGCGCTGCGCGCGCCTGTGCGTCGCGCTCGGCACCGACGGCCTGCGCGGCGAACTGACGCTGATGCGTGCGGCGCGCGCGCTCGCCGCGCTGGACGGCGACGCCGCCGTCGGCACGGCCCACCTGCGGCGCGTCGCCGCGCCGGCGCTGCGCCACCGGCTGCGCCGCGACCCGCTGGACGAGTCCGGCTCGACCGAGCGGGTCGAGCGCGCGGTCGCCGAGGTGCTGTGACGCCGGCTGCCGCCGAGCGCGACGCCGACCAGGCCGCGGCGGCCGAGGCCCGCCGCGCGGCGGCGGTGCTGGCCATCGACCCGGCCGGCCTCGGCGGCGCCGTGCTGCGCGGGCCCGCGGGACCGGCCCGTGCGCAATGGCTGCAGGGCCTCGAGGCGGCCTGCGGCGCGCCGCTGCGCAAGCTGCCCGCCTCGGTGGACGATGCGACGCTGCTCGGCGGGCTCGACCTCGTCGGCACGCTGGCGGCCGGCCGCCCGGTCGCGCGGCCGGGCCTGCTGGCGGAGGCCGACGGCGGCCTGCTGTGCGTGCCGATGGCCGAGCGCCTGCCGCCCGGGCTGGCCGCCCGGCTGGCCGCGGTGCTGGACACCGGCGAGGTGCCGGACCCGGCCGGCGGCCCGCCGCGCCCCGCGCGCCTGGCGATCGTCGCCTGCGACGAGGGCCTGGACGAGGACGAGCGCCTGCCCGCCGCGCTGGCCGAGCGGCTCGCGCTGCACCTGCGGCTGCCGGCCCGCGGGCTGCCCGCGCCGCCGTCGCCGCCCGATGTGGCCGCCGCCCGCGCGCGCTGGCCGGCGGTGGTGCCCGACGAGGGCCTGCTGCCGGCGTTGTGCAGCGCCGCCGCCCGCCTGGGCATCGATTCGCTGCGCGTGCCCTGGCTGGCGCTGCGCGTCGCGCGCGCGTCGGCGGCGCTCGACGGCCGCCCGGTGGCCGGCCCCGAGGACGCGGCCTGGGCCGCGCGCTGGGTGCTCGCGCCGCGTGCGCGCGTGCGGCCCGCCGAGCCGCCGCCCGCCGATCCACCGCCGGAGGCCACCCCGGACGCGCCGCCGCCGGCCGAGCCGCCGCCCGCGCAGGACGCCGCCGCGCCGCCGCCCGCGGACCGCGCCGCCGGTCCCGCCGCGCAGGACGAGGCGCCGCCGCCCGGCCTGCCCGAGACCCTGCCCGAGCAGGTGCTGGAGGCCGCGCTCAGCGCGCTGCCGCCCGGCCAGCTGCTGGCGCTGGCCGCCGGTGCCGCCGGGCGCGCACCGGCGAGCCGCGGCCGGCATGGCGCCGAAGCGGCCTCGGCGCGGCGCGGCCGACCCGTCGGCGCCCGGCGCGGCCGCCCGCGGGATGGCGAGCGCCTGGACCTGCTGGCCACGCTGCGTGCCGCGGCCCCCTGGCAGACGCTGCGCCGGCGCGAGCGCGGCCGCGAGGGCCTGCAGTGGCGGCTCGACGACCTGCACCGGCGCCGCCACCGCGAGCGCCGCGAGACCACCACCATCTTCGCGGTGGATGCCTCCGGCTCGGCGGCCCTGCACCGCCTCGGCGAGGCCAAGGGCGCGGTCGAGCTGCTGCTGGCCGATTGCTACGTGCGGCGCGACCGCGTCGCGCTGCTCGCGTTCCGGGGCAGCACGGCCGAGCTGCTGCTGCCGCCGACGCGCTCGCTGCCGCGCGCGCGGCGCTGCCTCGCGGCGCTGCCGGGCGGCGGCGGTACGCCGCTGGCGGCCGGCCTGGATGCCGCCCGGGCGCTCGCGCTGCCGCTGCTGCGGCGCGGCGTCAGCCCGACGCTGGTGCTGCTGACCGACGGCCGCGCCAACGTCGCGCGCGACGGCTCGCCGGGCCGCGAGGCGGGCCAGCGCGACGCGCTGGCGGCGGCCCGTGCGCTGCGCGCCGACGGCCTGGCCGCGTTGCTGATCGACACCTCGCCGCGCCCGCAGCCCACGGCGCGCGAACTGGCCGACGCGATGGGCGCGCGCTACCTCGCGCTGCCGCATGCCGATGCGCGCGCGCTGTCGCAGGCGGTCGGCGCGAGCCTCGGCTGACCGGCCGCGCCGCCGTCGTTCCGGCGTGCCCGCGCGGCCGAGGGCCGTTCGGCCCCCGAGGCGCGGGGAGGCGCCGGCTAGGCTCCCGGCGACCGGGCCGCGGACGCGCCCGGCGCCTGGGGCGCCGCGGCCGGCCCGAACCAGTCCAGCAGCCGCCGTGCGCAGTCCTGCGGCGCCTCCTCGTGGGCCAGGTGCCCGAGGCCGGGCCAGTGCTGCACCTGCACCGTCGGCAGCGTCGCGGCCAGCCGCAGCGCCGGGCCCGGCGGCACGGTGCGGTCGGTGTCGCCCACCAGCAGCAGCACCGGGGCGCGCAGCGCCGGCAGGGCGCGGCGCAGCGGCGCGAGGTCCCAGCCGGCCATCATCGCCAGCGCGCCCGCCACGTGCGACGGGGTGGCGATCAGCCGGCCGTAGAGCGCCAGGCCGGCCTCGTCCAGCGTCGAGCCGGTGGACTCCACCAGCGACCGCACGGCCTGCGGGTCGCGCCCGCGCCACGCGGCCAGCGAGGCCAGCGCCGGCCGCCGCGCCATCCAGCGGGCCAGCGGACCGAATGCCAGGCCGGCCCAGCCGTCGAAGGGCTGCAGTGCCGGGTTGATCCAGGCCAGCCGGCGCACGGTGCCCGCGGGGGCCAGCGCCATCTGGGCCGCGATGGCCGCCCCGGCCGAGTGGCCCGCGATGCCCGCTGGCGCCAGGCCGATCGTGTCGACCAGCGCCTGCAGCGCGGCGGCCATGCCCGGCAGCGTGGCGCGCCCAGTTGGCAGCGCCTCGCTGAAGCCGTGGCCCGGCAGGTCCGGCACCAGCACGGTGTGCCGCGACGCCAGCCCGGGCACGACGTCGCGCCAGCTGTGCCCGGAGGCCCCGGTGCCGTGCAGCAGCAGCAGCACCGGGCCCTGGCCGTGGCACTGCAGGTGCCAGCGCAGCCCGCCGGCGCGCACGAAGCGGCTGGCCGCGCTGCCGGGCCAGTGCGGGCCGTCGCGGTCCCAGCGCAGCGGTCGGCTCGGCCCGGCGGTCGGCGGCCGGCCCGGTCCCTCGGGAGCCACGGCGAATCCCCGGTTGTCAATGTAAGTGGACAATACTACGATCCAACCATGTTGACACTTGCCGCGACCGATCTTCCCGCGACGACGGGCCGGCCGGCCCGGCGTCCCCACGCGGTGGTCATCGGCAGCGGCTTCGGCGGCCTGGCCGCCGCGGTGCGCCTCGGCGCGCGCGGCTGGCGCGTGACCGTGCTGGAGGCGCTGGAGCAGCCGGGTGGCCGGGCCCGCGTGCACCGGGTCGACGGCCATGTCTTCGATGCCGGGCCCACCGTCATCACCGCGCCCCACCTGTTCGAGGAGCTGTGGGCGATGTGCGGGCGGCGGCTGGCCGACGAGATCGAGTTGCGCCCGGTGTCGCCGTTCTACCGCATCCGCTTCGACGACGGCACCTGCTTCGACTACAGCGGCGACGCCCAGGCCATGCGCGACGCGGTGCGCCGGCTCGCCCCCGACGACGTCGACGGCTACGAGCGCTTCCTCGCGACCAGCCGCCGCATCTTCGAGGTCGGCTTCGAGCAGCTGGCGCACGTGCCCTTCGACCGCTGGACCGACATGGCCCGCGTGCTGCCCGACCTGATGCGGCTGCAGGCCTGGCGCACCGTCTACGGCATGGCGGCGGCGCACGTGCGCGATCCGCGGCTGCGCACGGTGCTGAGCTTCCAGTCGCTGCTGGTCGGCGGCAACCCCTTTGCCACCACCTCGGTCTACTGCCTGATCGCCTTCCTCGAGCGGCGCTGGGGCGTGCACTTCCCGGTCGGCGGCACCGGGCGCCTGGTGCAGGGCCTGGCCGGCCTGATCGAGGGGCAGGGCGGGCGCCTGCGCTGCGGCGCGCCGGTGGCCGAGATCCTGGCCGAGCGCGGGCGCGCCTGCGGCGTGCGGCTGGCCTCGGGCGAGCGCATTGCCGCGGACATCGTGGTCTGCAACGCCGACTCGGCCAATGCCTATCGGCGGCTGCTGCCGGCCGAGCACCGGCGGCGCTGGACCGACCGCCGGATCGAGCGCGCGCGCTACTCGATGAGCCTGTTCGTCTGGTACTTCGGCACCCGGCGCCAGCACCCCGACCTCGCGCAGCACACCATCCTGCTCGGCCCGCGCTACCGCGAGCTGCTGACGGACATCTTCGACCGCCACCGGCTGGCCCAGGACTTCAGCGTCTACCTGCACCGGCCGACCGCGACCGATCCGGGGCTCGCACCCTGCGGCCGCGACACCTTCTATGCGCTGGCGCCGGTGCCCCACCTCGGCTCCGGCACCGACTGGCAGCGCGAGGCCGAGCCCTTCCGGCAGGCGGTGCAGCGGCGCCTGGAGGAGACGGTGCTGCCGGGCCTGGGCGAGGAGATCACCGCATCGATGGTGCTGACGCCGCAGCAGTTCCAGGACGAGCTCGGCTCCTTCCGCGGCGCCGCCTTCGGGCTGGCGCCGGTGCTGCAGCAGAGCGCCTGGTTCCGCCCGCACAACCGCAGCGAGGAGCTCGACGGCCTGTTCCTGGTCGGCGCCGGCACCCACCCGGGCGCGGGCCTGCCGGGCGTGCTGTCCTCGGCGCGCATGCTCGACGGAATGGTGCCGCACGGGAGCGAGCATGCCTGGGCCTGAGCCGCTGCGCGCTGCCGACGTGGCGGCCTGCCGCGCCGTGCTGCGGCGCAACTCGCGCACCTTCCATGCCGCGTCGCTGCTGCTGCCGGCGCGGGTGCGCGCGCCGGCCTCGGTGCTGTACGGTTTCTGCCGCGTGGCCGACGACACCGTCGACCTGCATGGCGGCCGCGGTCCGGCGATCGCCGCGCTGCGCGCGCGGCTCGACGCCGCCTACGCCGGCGCGCCGCAGGAGCGCGCGCTCGGCGCGGTGCTGCGCGGCCACGGCATCCCGCGGCTGGTGCCCGAGATGCTGCTGGAAGGCCTGGCCTGGGATGCCGAGGGGCGCCGCTACGCGACGCGCGAGGCGCTGTTCGACTATGCGGCGCGGGTCGCCGGCACGGTCGGCGCGATGATGGCACTGCTGATGGGGGCCCGCTCGCCGCAGTCGCTCGCGCGCGCCTGCGACCTCGGCGTCGCGATGCAGCTGACCAACATCGCGCGCGACGTCGGCGAGGACGCGCGCGCCGGCCGGCTCTACCTGCCGCTGGACGCGCTGCGCGCGGCCGGCCTCGAGCCCGAGGACTTCCTCGCGGCGCCGCGCTTCGGCCCGGCGCTGGCCGGCGTGGTGCGCGAGCTGCTGCAGGTGGCCGACGGCCTGTACCGGCGCGCCGGGGCGGGCATCGCCCGGCTGCCGGTGGATTGCCGCCCGGGCATCGAGGCCGCGCGGCGGATGTACGCCGCGATCGGCGACGAGGTGCTGCGCCACGGCGGTGACTCGGTCACGCGCCGCGCGGTGGTGCCGCGCGGTCGCCAGCTGCGGCTGCTGGCGCGCTCGCTGGTCGCGGCGCCCTGGCCCTCGGCGGCCGCGCTGGCGCAACCGCCGCTGGCGGCCAACCAGGCCCTGGTCGAGGCCTCGGCGGCCGAGCCGCTGCCGCCGTCCAGCCACGGCCTCGGGGCCGTCATCGAGCTGTTCGAGCGCCTCGAGCGGCGCGACCGTGCGCCGCTGCCGCTGGTTGCGCGCGGCGGGCCATGAGCGGCGGCGCGCTCGGCCTGATCGAGCTGCTGCTCGTGTTCGGCGTGGTCATCGGCTGGGGCGTGCGCGAGCTGGTGCTGCTGGAACGCGCCAAGCGTGCGCGCCGCGATGCAGCGCCGCCGCCGGGCGACGGCGCGCGCGCGCCGGCGGCCGCTCCGCCCCCGGACGCCGGTCCCTGAGGCGCGGTGCGGCGCGGCCCGGCCGACGCCAGCCGGCCTGACCGCCAGCGACCTCAGGCGCGCCGCGGCATCCGGAACGGCAGCAGCGCCTGCACCCAGCGCCGGCGGAAGCGCTGCAGCGACAGGCTCTCGTGCACCCCCGGCGCGCCGTCCGCGCCGCGCAGCAGCGTGCGTGCATAGAACGGTCCGTCCTCGAGCGTGCGCTCCAGCACGGCCGGGCCGCGCGATGGCCGCGCCAGGCCCCAGCCGCTGCGCGGCAGTGCCTGCCAGGCGGCCGGCTCGGCCGGCCGCAGCGGCTCGCCGGGGCCGGCCTCGAGGGCCAGGCCGTGCCGGCTGCCGTCGCGGCGCAGCACGTCGTAGGCGAGGCGGCAGCCGCCGTCGGCGCGCGCCAGGCGCGACCAGCTCCAGGCCTCGAAATCCGCCTCCAGCGGCCGGTCGCCGGCGTTCGCGTCGAGGTAGGCCGGGCCCTGCCAGTCCCAGGCCGGGTGGCTCAGCTGCACCTCCGCGCGCGCCCAGGGGGCCAGCGGCGACCAGCGGTGGCGGCCCGCGGCGTCCAGCGCATGGGCCGTGTGGCCCCAGGCGGCGCCGGGCCGCAGCAGGATGCGGCCGCGCAGCGGGCGCGGCCAGGGCGCCGCCACCTCGTCGATGTCGATTGCGAGGCCCTCGTCGCACCACTGCAGCCGGCTGCGTCCGATGCGCAGCTGGCGCGCGTCGCGCTCCACCGAGCGGGCGCCGCGCTCGGTCATGGCCCAGCGGCCGCCCGGCCCGTAGAGCGCCACGTTGACCGCGCAGTGCGCCAGGGGGTCCGTCGGGCCGCGCCGCCGCGCCCAGGCGTAGTAGGGCGAGAAGACGCTGCCGAGGAAGGCGATCAGCGTGAGCGCGTGCCGGCCGTCCTCGCTCACCGCGTCGAGGTACCACCAGGCATAGGCGTCGGGCGCCAGCCGGTCGTCGAAACGCGGCGGGCCTGGCTCAGGCAGTGCGCTGCCGCCAGCCGGCCCGACAGCGCCGCCATCGGCACGCCCGGCCCCGGGTGCACCGTGCCCCCCGCCAGCACCAGCCCCGGCAGCGGTCCCGTCGAGCCGGGCCGCGTGAAGGAGGCCCGCCAGCCATGGCTCGGCGCGCCGTAGATCGCCCCCTGGCTGCCCGGAAAGCGGCGCGCGAAGTCCGACGGCGTGGTCGTCACGGCCGGCGTATCGGTCGGCAGCAGCAGCCCGCATCGGCGCAGGCGGTCCCAGGTGGCGTGGCGGCATGACTCGATCTCCGCGGGGGCGAGGGCGCGCGCAGGCGCGTTGACGAGCAGCATCAGCCGCTCCGGGGCCGCGTCGTGGCCGGCGGCGTCGCGGCGCGCGCCGTCCACCCGGTCCTGCGCGCAGACGTAGACGGTCGGGTCGGCCGGCAGGCGGCCGTCGTCCAGCGCCTCGAACTCGTCGCGGTAGCGCGGGCCGAAGAAGACGCTGTGGTGGTGCAGCGGGAAGCCGCGCGGCGTGTCGTGCAGGTGCCAGGTGAGCGCGGACAGCGAGCGCGGCGGCGGCGGCTCGGCGCGCGCCGCGTCCGGGCCGAGCAGGCCGGCCGGCAGCGCGGCGGCATCGCCGGCATGCACCACCTGGTCGGCGGCCAGCACCTCGCCGCCCTGCAGCAGCACGCCCGAGACGCGGCCGTCGCGCATCAGCACCCGCTCGACGTGCACGCCGCAGCGCAGCCGTGCCCCCTGGCGCTCGGCCAGCCCGGCCAGCGCCTCCGCGAGGCGCTGCAGCCCGCCCTCGACGAACCAGACGCCCTCGCGCTCGACGTGCGCCACCAGCATCAGCGTGGCCGGGCAGCGGAACGGGGAGGAGCCGCAGTAGGTGGCGTAGCGCGCAAACAACTGGCGCAGCCGCGGGTCGTGGAACCAGGTGCCGAGGGCCGACCACAGCGTGGTGAACGGCGAGATGCGCGCCAGCGCCGGCAGCCCGCGCCAGCCGCTGCGCCACAGCAGCGCCGGCAGGCTGGGCCGCGGGGCGCGCAGGAAGGGCCGCTCGAGGGCGTCGTAGACCGCCTGCGCCCGGTCGCAGAACGCGAGGTAGCGCGCGGCCTCGGCGGCGCCGGCGAAGCGGCCGATCGCATCGGCCGCGGCGGCGCGGTCGGCCGGCAGGTCCAGCCGCGCGCCTGCGTCCCAGGCGTGGCGGGCCAGCACCTCGGCGCGCCGCATCGGCAGCCGGTCCTCCAGCCGCTCGCCCAGCTCGGCGAACAGCTCCTCGAAGACCCAGCGCATCGTGAACACCGTCGGGCCGGCGTCCATCGCGTGGCCGTCGACGCTGACCTCGCGCAGCTTGCCGCCGGGCCGGGCCGCCCGTTCCAGCACCCACACCTCGTGGCCCGCAGCCGCCAGCAGCGCGGCGGACACGAGCCCGCCGACGCCGGCGCCGACGACGACGGTGCGGGGTGTGCTGTTCATTGACGTTGACACATGGCGTGTCTATTATGGATGACACAGACCTGTCGCGCATCCGCCGACGACCGGCAACCGGAGCAGATATGAGCATCACCGCACGGCTCGAAGGGGCGCTGGCGGCGGCGCTGGAGGCGGTCGACGGCGCGGGGCGCCCGCCCCGCCTGTCCGCCGCGATGGCCCACGCCGTCTTCCCCGGCGGTGCCCGCGTGCGGCCCCGGCTGACGCTGGCGGTGGCCCGCGCCTGCGGCTGCGACGACCTGGAGCTCAGCCTCGGCGCGGCGGTGTCGATCGAGCTGCTGCACTGTGCGTCGCTGGTGCACGACGACCTGCCCTGCTTCGACGACGCGCCGCTGCGCCGCGGCCGCCCGTCGGTGCACCGGGCCTATGGCGAGCGCCTGGCCGTGCTGTGCGGCGACGCGCTGATCGTGCTGGCCTTCCAGGCGCTGGGCGCCGCGGCCGCGCGCTCGCCGCAGCGGCTGGCGCCGTTGCTGGCACGCATTGCCTCGGGCGTGGGCATGCCGATGGGCATCGTCGCCGGCCAGGCCTGGGAGTGCGAGCCGCAGGTGGTGCTGCGTGACTACCAGCGGGCCAAGACCGGCGCGCTGTTCGCGGCCGCGACCGCGGCGGGCGCGCTGTCCGCCGGCGCCGATGCCACGCCGTGGCTGGCGCTGGGCGAGGCGCTCGGCGAGGCCTACCAGGTGGCGGACGACATCCGCGACGTCGCCGCCAGCCCGCAGCTGCTGGGCAAGCCGGTCGGCCGCGACCGCGCGCTCGGCCGGCCCAACATGGCCCAGGAACTGGGACTGGACGGCGCGATCGCGCTGTTCACGCGCCAGATTCGCCATGCGCTGGACGCGATCCCCGCCTGCCCCGGCGCCGCCGACCTGCGCAGCCTGGTGCTGCTCGAGGCCGAGCGCCTGCTGCCCGAGATGGAGCCGCCGCTGGAGCACGCGGCGAGGGTGGCCTGATGCAGGCCGCGGGCGCTCCGCCGGAGGCCCGCGGCTGGCTCGAGCGCCTGCGCGACTGGCCGCAGCGCCGTGTCGCCGACCCGGCCTTCCGCCGCTGGGCCGAGTCCTCGCGCTGGACACGCTGGATCGCGCGCCGGCGCGCGCGCGAGCTGTTCGACCTGGTCGCCGGCTTCGTCTATTCCCAGGTGCTGCTGGCCTGCGTGCAGCTGCGCCTGTTCGAGCGGCTGCAGGACGGCCCGCTGGACGCCGACGCGCTGGCGCCGCGCCTCGGGCTGGCGCCCGATGCGGTGCGCCGCCTGTGCGACGCCGCGGTCGCGCTGCGCCTGCTGGCCCGCCGCTCCGGCGAGCGCTATGCGCTCGGGCCGCTGGGTGCGGCGATGGTCGGCAACGACGCGGTGGCCGCGATGGTCGAGCACCACGCGGCGCTCTACGAGGACCTGCGCGAGCCGCTCGCGCTGCTGCGCGGCCACCGCGACGCCACCGCGCTGCGGCGCGTCTGGCCCTATGCCGCGGCCGGCCTCGCCGGGGGTGCCGCGCCGCGCAGCCTGGCCGTCGACGCGGTCGCCGGCTACTGCGCGCTGATGTCGGCCTCGCAGCCGCTGGTCGCGGGCACGGTGCTCGATGCGTGGCCGCTGCGGCGGCGCCGCGTGCTGCTCGACCTGGGGGGCGGCGAGGGCCGCTTCGTCGAGGCGGCGCTGCGCCGGCACGGCGCGCTGCGCGGCCTGCTGTTCGACCTGCCGGCGGTGGCCGCGCGCGCGGAGGCCCGCCTCGGCTTGGCCGGGCTGGGCGGGCGGGTCGCCTGCCTCGGCGGCGATTTCCTGCGTGACCGCCTGCCGCGCGGCGCCGACACGATCTCGCTCGTGCGCGTGGTGCACGACCACGACGATGCCGCGGTGCGCACGCTGCTGCGGGCCGCGCATGACGCGCTGCCGCCCGGTGGCCAGCTGCTGCTGGCCGAGCCGATGGCCCGCACGCGCGGCGCCGAGGCGATGGGCGACGCCTACTTCGGCTGGTACCTGCTCGCGATGGGGCAGGGCCGGCCGCGCAGTGCCGACGAACTGGCGGCGATGCTGCGCGAGGCGGGCTTCGGCTCGGTGCGTGCGGTGCGCACGGCCGTGCCGCTGCAGACCGGGCTGCTGGTGGCCGAGCGCAGCGTCGCGCTGGACTGACAGACCCGAGTGTAAATACATGTTGACGTTCACCCTGGTCAGCGTAGGATGACACGAACCGAACCGGTGCATCCCGCCATGTGCTTCCGCCATCCCTCCTCGTCGATGCCGACGCGCCCGCCGCGCGGCGCAGGGGCGCGCGCATGAGGGCCGACGCCGTGGTGCTGGAGCAGCCGCGCCAGCTCGTGCTGGCCGACCTGTCGCTGGACCGGCCGGGCGCCGACGACGTCGTCGTCGACGTCGACTGGAGCGGCATCAGCACCGGCACCGAGCGCCTGCTCTACGACGGGCGCATGCCGACCTTCCCCGGCATGGGCTACCCGCTGGTGCCGGGCTACGAGTCCGTCGGCCGCGTGGTCGAGGCCGGTGCCGGCAGCGGCCACCGGGTCGGCGAACGTGTCTTCGTGCCGGGCGCCCGCTGCTTCGGGCCGGTGCGCGGCCTGTTCGGCGGCGCCGCGTCGCGGCTGGTCGTGCCGGGCAGCCGGGCGCTCGCGGTCGACGAGGGGCTGGGCGAGCAGGCCGTGCTGCTGGCGCTGGCCGCCACCGCGTACCACGCGGTGGCCGGCGGCGGACGCCGCCCGGCGATCGTGCCGCCGGACCTGATCGTCGGCCACGGCGTGCTCGGCCGGCTGCTGGCGCGGCTGGCGGTCGCCGCCGGCCATGGCGGCTTCACCGTCTGGGAGCGCGACGCGTCGCGGCGCGACGGTGCCGACGGCTATGCGGTGGTCGACCCGGCGGACGATCCGCGGCGCGACTACCACGCCATCTACGACGTCAGCGGCGACGCCGGCATCCTGGACACCCTGGTGCAGCGGCTCGCCCCGGGCGGCGAGATCGTGCTCGCCGGCTTCTACGCCGAGCGGCTCGGCTTCGACTTCGCGCCGGCCTTCATGCGCGAGGCGCAGATCCGCTGCGCCGCCGAATGGCAGCGCGCCGACCTGCTCGCGGTGAACCAGCTTGCCTCGGAGGGCCGTTTCTCGCTGGACGGCCTGATCACCCACCACGCGGACGCGCGCAGCGCCGCGGGGGCCTACCGCACCGCCTTCGAGGACACCCGCTGTCTGAAGATGGTGCTCGACTGGAGAACGGCCGCATGAGCCCGCAGACCACGACGCCGCCGGCCCTGCCGCCGGCGGAGCAGGACCGTTGCATCCAGTTCGGCTGGCTCGCGCTCGCCCTCTCGGTGTTCGACTGGAGGCAAGTCGCATGAGCGTGTCCAGCGTCCCGATCGCCGCCCTCAAGCGCCAGCTGCGCGACGAAGCCCGCCGCGAGCCCGACCCGGTCGCCACCGGCCCGGTCACCAAGGAAACCCAGATCATCGCGATCTACGGCAAGGGCGGCATCGGCAAGAGCTTCACGCTCGCCAACCTCAGCTACATGATGGCCCAGATGGGCAAGAAGGTGCTGCTGATCGGCTGCGATCCGAAGAGCGACACCACCAGCCTGCTGTTCGGCGGCAAGGCCTGCCCGACCATCATCGAGACCAGCTCGCGCAAGAAGCTGGCCGGCGAACCGGTCTCGATCGGCGACGTCTGCTTCAAGCGCGACGGCGTCTTCGCGATGGAGCTCGGCGGGCCCGAGGTCGGCCGCGGCTGCGGCGGGCGCGGCATCATCCACGGCTTCGAGACCCTGGAGAAGCTCGGCTTCCACGACTGGGGCTTCGACTACGTGCTGCTGGACTTCCTCGGCGACGTGGTCTGCGGCGGCTTCGGCCTGCCGATCGCGCGCGACATGTGCCAGAAGGTGATCGTGGTCGGCAGCAACGACCTGCAGAGCCTGTACGTGGCGAACAACGTCTGCAGCGCGGTGGAGTACTTCCGCAAGCTCGGCGGCAACGTCGGCGTGGCGGGCATGGTCGTCAACAAGGACGACGGCAGCGGCGAGGCCCAGGCCTTCGCCGACGCGGCCGGCATCCCGGTGCTGTCGGCGATCCCGGCGCACGACGACATCCGCCGCAAGAGCGCGAGCTACGAGATCATCGGCCGCCCCGGAACCACCTGGGGCCCGCTGTTCGAGACCCTGGCCACCCGCGTCGGCGAGGCGCCGCCGGTGCGCCCGCGGCCGCTGTCGCAGGACGCGCTGCTCGGCCTGTTCTCGGCCGACAGCGTCGGTCGCGACGTGAAGCTGGAGCCGGCGACCCTGGTCGACATGGTCGGCCGCGACGAGGTGGTGCGGCCCTCGCTCGAAGTCATCTACGACGCCGCCTGAGGCAAGCATGAGCGCCTGCCACACCGGAGCGGACCTGATGCGTGCGGCCGAACAGGCCGCCGCGACCTCGCAGACGCTCGCCGGCTATGCGCGCGACTACCCGAAGGGTCCGCACGACCAGCCGCAGAGCATGTGCCCGGCCTTCGGCTCGCTGCGGGTGGGGCTGCGCATGCGCCGGGTGGCGACGATCCTGTCGGGCAGCGCCTGCTGCGTCTACGGGCTGACCTTCACCAGCCACTTCTACGGCGCACGCCGCAGCGTGGGCTACGTGCCCTTCAACAGCGAGACCCTGGTGACGGGCAAGCTGTTCGAGGACATCCGCGAGGCCGTGCACGCGCAGGCCGACCCGGCCCAGCTGGACGCGATCGTCGTGATCAACCTGTGCGTGCCGACGGCCAGCGGCGTGCCGCTGCAGCTGCTGCCCAAGCAGATCGACGGCGTGCGCGTGATCGGCATCGACGTGCCCGGCTTCGGCGTGCCCACGCACGCCGAGGCGAAGGACGTGCTGGCCGCCGCGATGCTGCGATATGCGCGCAGCGAGGCCGAGTCCGGCCCGGTCGCGGCGCCGCGCGGCTGGCAGGCCGGCCGCGCCGAGGCCCGCCCGACGGTCGCACTGCTCGGCGAGATGTTCCCGGCCGACCCGGTCGGCCTCGGCGCGATGCTCGACACCCTCGGCCTCGCCGCCGGGCCGGTGGTGCCGCCGCGCGAATGGCGCGAGCTGTATGCGGCGCTGGCCTCGCCGGTGGTGGCGGCGATCCATCCCTTCTACGTCGCCAGCGTGCGCGAGTTCGAGGCCGCCGGGCGGCGCGTCGTGCCGTCGGCGCCGGTCGGCTACGAGGGCACCGCCGCGTGGCTGGAGGCGGTCGGCACGGCCGCCGGCGTGGGCGCCGAGCGCATCGGCGCGGCGCAGCAGCGCTGGCTGCCGGCGGTGCGCGGCGCGCTGGCGGCGATGCCGATCCGCGGGCGCATCACGCTGTCCGGCTACGAAGGCAGCGAGCTGCTGGTGGCGCGCCTGCTGGTGGAAAGCGGCGCCGAACTGCCCTATGTCGGCACCGCCTGCGCCGCCACGCCGTGGAACGAGCCCGACCGTGCCTGGCTGGCCGCGCGCGGCGTGCACGTGCAGTTCCGTGCATCGCTGGAGCAGGACCTGGCGGCGATGCGCGAGGTCCGCCCGGACCTGGCGATCGGCACCACGCCGGTGGTGCAGGCCGCGAAGGAGGCCCGCACGCCCGGGCTGTACTTCACCAACCTGATCTCGGCCCGCCCGCTGATGGGCCCGGCCGGCGCCGGCTCGCTGGCGCAGGTGGTGAACGCGGCGATCGCCAACAAGGCGCGCTTCGACGCGATGCAGGACTTCTTCGGCGACACCGGCCAGGGCGACCAGGCCGGCGTCTGGCGCGAGCCGCCGGTGGCCCGGCCCGAGTTCCGGGCCGAGGTGCGGCGCCAGATCGTCAAGCTGCAGCGCCGGCGCCAGGCCGAGGAGGCGGTGTGAACTTCGTGCTCGACCACGACCGCGCGGGCGGCTACTGGGGCGCCGTCTACGTCTTCACCGCGATCAAGGGCCTGCAGGTCGTGATCGACGGGCCGGTGGGCTGCGAGAACCTGCCGGTGACCAGCGTGCTGCACTACACCGACGCGCTGCCGCCGCACGAGCTGCCGATCGTCGTGACCGGCCTGGCCGAGGAGCAGCTCGGCCGCGAGGGCACCGAGGGCAGCCTCCGCCGCGCCCATGCGGTGCTCGACCCGGACCTGCCGTCGGTCGTCGTCACCGGCTCGATCGCCGAGATGATCGGCGGCGGCGTGACGCCCGAGGGCACCACGATCCAGCGCTTCCTGCCACGCACCATCGACGAGGACCAGTGGCAGTGCGCCAACCGCGCGCTGCTCTGGCTGTGGCAGCAGCACGGGCTGCGCCACGTGCCCGCGGCGCGTCCGGCGGCCGAGCGGCCGGCCGGCGAGCGGCCGAAGGTGAACCTGATCGGCCCGGCCTACGGCATGTTCAACGGGCCGAGCGACACCGCCGAGCTGTGCCGCCTGGTCGAGGGCATCGGCGCGCAGGTGAACCTCGTCTTCCCGCTCGGCAGCCACCTCGCCGACGTCGCGAAGCTGGCCGACGCGGATGCCAACGTCTGCCTCTACCGCGAGTACGGCCGGCTGCTGTGCGAGGCGCTGGAGCGGCCCTACCTGCAGGCGCCGGTCGGCCTGCACAGCACCACCGCCTTCCTGCGCGAGCTGGGGCGGCTGCTGGGCCTGGACCCGGAGCCCTTCATCGAGCGCGAGAAGCACACCACGATCAAGCCGGTGTGGGACCTGTGGCGCTCCGTCACGCAGGACTTCTTCGCCACCGCCAGCTTCGCCGTGGTGGCCAACGAGACCTACACCCGCGGCCTGCGCCATTTCCTCGAGGACGAGCTGGGCCTGCCCTGCCGCTTCGCGGTGGCACGCCGGGCCGGCGAGAAGACCGACCATGCCGAGGTCCGGCGCCTGGTGCGCGAGACGCCGCCGCTGCTGCTGTTCGGCAGCATCAACGAGCGCATGTACCTGGCCGAGTCCGGCGGCGGCGGTCACGGCCCGCGCCCGAGCTTCATCCCGGCCTCCTTCCCCGGCGCGGTGATCCGCCGCGCCACCGGCACGCCCTTCATGGGCTATGCCGGCGCGACCTACCTGGTGCAGGAGGTCTGCAATGCGCTCTTCGACGCGCTGTTCCACGTGCTGCCGCTGGGCACCGAGCTGGATCGCATCGACGCGACCCCGGTGCGCGAGCACGAGGAACTGCGCTGGGACGAGGAGGCCCGCGCGCTGCTGCAGCGCCTGGTCGATCGCCAGCCGGTGCTGGTGCGCATCTCCGCGGCCAAGCGCCTGCGCGACCGGGCGGAGCGCCGCGCGCGCGAGGCGGGCGCCGACAGCGTCAGTGCGCGGCTGGTCGAGGAGTGCAACGAATGACGTCGGCCCACGGGCTGGCATCAACCCTCGCGCGCGGGGCACGCGCGGTCACGGCCCCCGGGCCACTTTCTAGGAGAAACCGTCATGGCAGACGACAGGAAAGGCTCGCTCTCGGGCCTCACGGAGCACGAAGCCCAGGAGTTCCATGGGATCTTCATGACCAGCTTCATCGGATTCACGGTCATCGCGATCGTTGCCCACGTCCTCGTGTGGCAATGGCGCCCGTGGCTCTGACGGGCCTGCCGGCTCCGACCGTCGACGGCCGGTCGTTCACCGGCATCTATCTGGCCGCCTTCGCGGTGCTGCTGGCGATCGCGCTGCTCGCGCAGCTCGTCGCCGCACCGTGGCGTTCGTGGTTCCCGGGGGCCGAGGCTGAGAAGTCGCTGGTCGGCGGGGTCCGCGCCGCGGTCTACACCTTCATGTCCCATCTCATCTGAGGAGAGCTTTCCATGTGGAAGATCTGGTTGCTGTTCGATCCGAGGCGTGCGCTGGTCGCGCTGTCGGTGTTCCTGTTCGTGCTCGCGCTGCTGATCCACTTCATCCTGCTCAGCACGGCACGCTTCAACTGGCTGGACGGCGGCAAGTCCGCGGCCGCGGCGAACCCGCCGGCGGTCACCAGCGGGCAGAAGTAAGGCCCGACACCCCGGGCGACAGTCCCGGGGCGGGTTCCCGTCCCTGCCGGGGCGGGTCCCGCCGCCGCGGGCGATGCATCACGAGATCCGAGAGGAGAGCGGTCCATGGCCATGCTCAGCTTCGAGAGAAAGTACCGCGTGCGTGGCGGCACGCTGCTTGGCGGGGACCTGTTCGACTTCTGGGTCGGCCCGTTCTACGTCGGTTTCTTCGGGGTCACGACGGCGTTCTTCGCGCTGCTCGGCACCCTGCTCATCATCTGGGGCGCGTCGCAGGGCGGCACCTGGAACCTGTGGCAGATCAGCATCGCGCCGCCGGACCTGAGCTACGGGCTCGGCCTGGCACCGCTGATGAAAGGCGGGCTGTGGCAGCTCGTGACGATCTGCGCGATCGGGGCCTTCGTGTCCTGGGCGCTGCGCGAGGTGGAGATCTGCCGCAAGCTCGGCATGGGCTACCACGTCCCGGTGGCCTTCTCGTTCGCGATCCTGGCCTACGTCACGCTGGTGGTCATCCGGCCACTGCTGCTGGGCGCCTGGGGACACGGCTTCCCCTACGGCATCATCAGCCACCTCGACTGGGTGTCGAACACCGGCTACCAGTACCTGCACTTCCACTACAACCCGGCGCACATGCTGGGCGTCAGCTTCTTCTTCGCGACGACCTTCGCGCTGTCGCTGCACGGCGCGCTGATCCTGTCGGCCACCAACCCGGCGCGCGGCGAGACGGTGAAGACGGCGGAGCACGAGAACACCTTCTTCCGCGACGCGATCGGCTACTCGATCGGCACCCTGGGCATCCACCGGCTGGGCCTGTTCCTGGCGCTGGCGGCGGTGTTCTGGAGCGCGGTCTGCATCGTGGTCAGCGGCCCCTTCTGGACCCGCGGCTGGCCCGAGTGGTGGACCTGGTGGTTGAACCTGCCGATCTGGCGCTGACCGGGAGAGCGCAATGAGCGAATACCAGAACCTCTTCACGACGGTGCAGGCGGCGGCGCCGTCCTACCCCGGCATCTCGATCGGCACGGACGACCGCGAGCGCACCCGCGACATCGCCCACGTCCACCTGTTCGGCCGCCTCGGCGACGCGCAGATCGGCCCGATCTACCTCGGCTGGCTGGGCGTGGCGGCGCTGATCTGCGGCTTCGCGGCCTTCGAGATCATCGGCCTGAACATGCTGGCCTCGGTCGGCTGGGACCCGATCCAGTTCGTGCGCCGCCTGCCCTGGCTGGCGCTCGAGCCGCCGCCGCCCGAGTACGGCCTGCGCCTGCCGCCGATGAACCAGGGCGGCTGGTGGCTGCTGGCCGGCTTCTTCCTGACCGCCGCCGTGCTGATGTGGTGGCTGCGCATGTACCGCCGCGCCCGCGCGCTCGGCATGGGCACGCACGTGGCCTGGGCCTTCGCCGCGGCGATCTGGCTCTACCTGGTGCTGGGCTTCATCCGCCCGCTGCTGATGGGCAGCTGGAGCGAGGCGGTGCCCTTCGGCATCTTCCCGCACCTGGACTGGACCGCGGCCTTCTCGCTGCGCTACGGCAACCTGTTCTACAACCCCTTCCACATGCTGTCGATCGCCTTCCTGTACGGGGCGACGCTGCTGTTCGCGATGCACGGGGCGACCATCCTGGCGGTCAGCCGCTACGGCGGCGAGCGCGAGATCGAGCAGATCGTCGACCGCGGCACCGCCAGCGAACGCGCCGCGCTGTTCTGGCGCTGGACCATGGGCTTCAACGCGACGATGGAGTCGGTGCACCGCTGGGCCTGGTGGTGTGCGGTGCTGTGCCCGCTGTGCGGCGGCATCGGCATCCTGCTGAGCGGCACCGTGGTCGACAACTGGTACCTCTGGGCCGTCAAGCACGGCGTGGCGCCGGGCTACCCGGTCGTGTTCCCCGGCGTGGCCGACCCGTCCCTGCTGCAAGGAGTCAAGCCATGAGCGCACGCATGCTCGCCGCCGCGCTGACCGCGGTGCTGTTGCTGGCCGGCTGCGAACGCCCGCCGATGGAGACGGTGCAGCGCGGCTACCGCGGCACCGGCATGGAGGAGGTCATCAACCCGCGCCTGAAGGCGGCCGCCCTGCCGAAGCACGCGGTGCCCGAGGCCCTGCCGGCGGCGCCCGGCGACGGCCCGAAGGCCTCGCAGGTGATGCAGAACGTGAAGGTGCTGGGCGACCTGAGCGTGGCGGAGTTCACGCGGACGATGCTGGCGATCACCGCCTGGGTCGCGCCGAACGAGGGCTGCGCCTACTGCCACAACCTGCAGAACCTGGCCGACGACTCGAAGTACCAGAAGGTGGTGGCGCGGCGCATGCTCGAGATGAACCGCCAGGTCAACAGTGGCTGGACCCAGCACGTCGCCGGCACCGGCGTCACCTGCTGGACCTGCCACCGTGGCCAGCACGTGCCCGAGCCGGTGTGGTTCAAGGACGCGAGCAAGACCGGCAGCTTCGCCGGCAACCTCGCGGGCCAGAACGCGCCGGCGAAGAGCGTGGCCTATGCGTCGCTGCCGAACGAGCCCTTCAGCGCGCTGCTGCTCGACAAGGCCTCGATCCGCGTCAATGCGACGGCCGCGCTGCCGGGCCCGCAGCACGGCGCCAGCATCGCGTCGACCGAGAAGACCTACGGCCTGATGATGCACTTCTCGCAGTCGCTGGGCGTGAACTGCACCTACTGCCACAACAGCCAGAACTTCGGCTCCTGGCAGGGCAGCAGCCCGCAGCGCGTGAAGGCCTGGCACGGCATCCAGATGGTGCGTTCGCTGAACAACGAGTACCTCGTGCCCTTGACGAACCAGTTCCCGGCCGCGCGCCTGGGCCCGGGCGGCGACGTCGCGAAGGTGAACTGCTCGACCTGCCACCAGGGGGTGTTCAAGCCGCTGTACGGCGCGCCGATGGCCCAGTCCTACCCGGCACTGTCCCCGTCCGCGCCCTGAGCCCGCCGCCCGGCCCGCCGCCCGGCGGGCCCGTGTCTTCGACGCCCGCCACTTGGCGGGCGTCGTTCCTTGCGCGACCCGACGCCGTCGCCCGGGCGGCATAGACTGGCGTCATCGCCGCTTGCTGCCGACCTGCCATGCCCGCTGCCGCCCTGCGTCCACGCACCCGCCTCCTCGCCCTCGCGCTGGCCAGCGCGGCCGCTGCGTTCACCGCCGGGCTGCCGGCCCGCGCCGCCACCGACGACGCGCTGCTGCAGGCGGCCCGCCAGGCCCAGCCGGCGGTGGAGGCTTCGCTGAAGGAGCTGGTGTCGATCGAGTCGGGCAGTGCCAACGTCGCCGGTCTGCGCCGGCTGGCCGACCTGGTCGAGGCGCGGCTGAAGGCGCTGGGGGCCCGCACCGAGCGGCGCCCGGTCAGCGCCGGGCCCGGCGCGGACATCGTGATCGGCCGGCTGGCCGGCAGCGGCCGGCTGCGCGTCCTGCTGCTGGCCCACCTCGACACCGTCTACCCCGAAGGCATCCTCGCGACCCAGCCGTGGAAGGAGGAGCCCGGCCGCCTCTATGGCCCGGGCATCGCCGACGACAAGGGCGGCATCGCCGTGATCCTGCATGCGCTGCAGATCCTGAAGGACGCGGGCTGGCGCGACCACGCCCAGCTCACCGTGCTGTTCAACCCGGACGAGGAGATCGGCTCGATCGGCTCCGGTGAGGCGATCGCCGCACTGGCCGACGAGCACGAGGTCGTGCTGTCCTTCGAGCCGACGGCCGCGAAGGCGATCGCGAAGAACGAAGGCCTGCTGCTCGGAGCCGCGGGCACCGCCACCGCCACGCTGGAGGTCACCGGCCGCGCCTCGCATGCCGGTGCGGCGCCGGACCTGGGCCGCAACGCGCTGATCGAACTGTCGCACCAGCTGCTGCAGACGCGCGAGGTCGCGCGCAGCGTGCCCGGGGCGCAGCTCAACTGGACCACGTCGAAGGCCGGCGAGGTGCGCAACCAGATCCCCGAACGCGCGAGTGCCGGCGGCGACGTGCGCACCACCCAGGCCGGTGCCGCGGCGCGGCTCGAGGCCGCGCTGCGCGAGAAGGTGGCCGCCAGCCGCCTGGTGCCCGACACCCAGGTCAGCGTGAACGTGCGCGAGGGCCGCCCGCCCTTCCAGGCCGGCGAGCGCGGCCGCGCGCTGGCGCGCCATGCGCAGGCGATCTACGCCGAGCTCGAGCAGCGCCCGCTGGTGCTGGTGCCGATCACCGGCGGCGCGACGGATGCGGGCTACGCCGGGCGCTCCGGCAAGGCGGTGGTGGTCGAGAGCTTCGGCCTCGCCGGCTTCGGCTACCACGCGCGCGACGAGTTCATCGAGCGCGACTCGATCGTGCCGCGCCTGTACCTGGCCACCCGCCTGCTGCAGGACCTGGGTGCCGGCAAGGTCGCGTACTGATTCCAAGCAGGCCGGGCGGCGCCCGGCCCGCCCCGAGCGGGGTGCGCGGCCCGCCGCGCCGACCCCGGCCGGGGGTCAGCCGAGGTGGCGCCCGAAGAAGCGCAGCGTGCGGTCCCAGGCGAGCTCGGCCCAGGCCGGGTCGTACTGGGTGATCGCGATCCGGTTCGGGCCGACCGCGGTCTCGTTCGCAAAGGCGTGGTGCGCGAGGTAGCGGTGGCCCTCGTAGCGCACGCCGGCGGCGGACAGCTTCTCCTCCAGCGCATCGACGCTGCTGATCGCGAAGGCCTGGTCCTGCGTGGCCCAGTGCGCCATCAGCGGCGCGCGGATCTTCGAGGCATCCACGTACTCGAGCGGCGGCAGGCCGTACCAGACCACGCCGGCATCGGCCTCGGGCGCCATCGTCAGGCTCAGCAGGGTCAGCGCGCCGCCCATGCAGTAGCCGGTCACGCCGACCTTGCCGGTCGCGGTCTTCAGTCCCTTCAGGTGCTGCACCGCGCCGCGCACGTCCTGGCCGGCGGCCTCGCCGAAGTTCAGGCCGTTCATCAGGTGGTGGGCTTCCTCGGCCTCCACCGTCGACGCGCCCTTGTACAGGTCCGGCACCAGCGCGGTGAAGCCGGCGCGCGCGAAGCGCTCGGCCACGCCGCGGATCTGGTCGTTCAGCCCCCACCATTCCTGGATCACCACCACCGCCGCCTGCGGATCGCTCGCCTCGGCGAGGTAGCCGCGGGCGGTGGCGCCGTCGGCGCGCGCGAAATCGATCATCTGGCCCATCGTCGTCTCCTGGGGTCGTTCGGTTCGGGATGCGGCGGAGTATGGGCCAAGCCGCCGGCGTCCGCAGTCCGGCGGGGCATCGTCGCCAGCCGCCGCAGGCCGGTCGACCCGATGGGCGGGACCGGTCCACTGGTGCAGAATGACGGCCATCAAGTTCCAGGGGGGCGCCGCATGCCCGATCCCTCGAAGTGGCTGGCCGCCGAATCGCCGGACGCGCTGATCCTGCTGGATCGGGAGGGCGTGGTGCGCCACTGGAACGCCGGCGCCCGGGCGATGTACGGCTTCGACGCGGACGAGGCCAGCGGCCGCCCCTTTGCCGAGCTGGTCGTGCCGGACGACCGGCACCCCGAGCAGGCCCTGCGCCTGGCCGAGGCGCTGCGCGACGGCGGCTGTACCTACGAATCGGTGCGCCGCCGCCAGGACGGCACCCGCCTTTACGTCGACGTCACGCAGCGCCGCGTCGAGGCACCGGACGGCACGCTGCAGGTGCTCGCGGCCGAGAAGGACGTCACGCTGATCAAGGTGCAGCGCGACGCCAAGCTGATGGAGGCGCGCTTCCGCGACCTGCTCGAGTCCACCCCCGACGGCATCGTGATGGCCAACCCGACCGGCCACATCGTGATCGCCAACAGCCAGGCCGAGCGCCTGTTCGGCTACGGCCCCGGCGAGCTGCGCGGCCTGACGGTGGAGGCCCTGCTGCCGCAGCGCGACCGGCACGCGCACGTCGGCCACCGTTCCGGCTACTTCCTGCAGCCGCGCACGCGGGCGATGGGCTCCGGGCTGGACCTGGCCGGCCTGCGCAAGGACGGCAGCGAGTTCCCGATCGAGATCAGCCTGAGCCCGCTGCGCACCGACGACAGCGCCTACGTGATGAGCGCGATCCGCGACATCAGCGAGCGCAAGCGCATCGAGCAGGCGCTGCAGGAGAAGAACCTGGAGCTGGCGCGCGCGAACCAGGAGAAGAGCCGCTTCCTGGCCGGCATGAGCCACGAGCTGCGCACGCCGCTGAACGCGATCATCGGCTTCACCGGCATCCTGCTGATGAAGCTGCCGGGCCCGCTGAACGACGAGCAGGTGCAGCAGCTGCAGACGGTGCAGACCAGCGCGCGCCACCTGCTGGCGCTGATCAACGACCTGCTCGACGTGTCGAAGATCGAGGCAGGGCGGCTCGAGCTGGCGCTGGAGGAGGTCGACGTCGGCGCGCTGGTGGAGGAGGTGGCCTCGGCGCTGCGCCCGCAGGCGCTGGGCAAGGGCCTGGCGCTGCAGCTGCTGCGGCCGGACGAGGCCGTGGTGCTGCGCACCGACCGGCGCGCGTTGCGCCAGATCGTGTTCAACCTGGTGGGCAACGCGGTGAAGTTCACCGCAGCGGGCCAGGTCGTGGTCACGCTGACGCGGCACGGCGAGGGCGGGCCGGCGCACACCGAGGTCGCGGTCGAGGACACCGGGATCGGCATCGCCGAGGCGGACCGGCACCGGCTGTTCGCCGCCTTCACGCGGCTGCACGAGGAGCAGGGCAGCACCACCGAAGGCAGCGGCCTCGGCCTGCACCTGAGCCAGCGGCTGGCGGGCCGGCTGGGCGGCCGGATCACGCTGCGCAGCGCGCCGGGCGTCGGCAGCCGCTTCGCGCTGGAACTCCCCGAGCGGCCGCCCGGGGAGGCGCCGCGCCCGCCGGACGCCGGTCCCCACCCGGCGCTGGCGCGGGACCCGGGCCCGCGCCACCCCGCCGCGGACCCGCACCCGGCCTCGCCGGTCGCGAAGGAGGACGCGCCGTGACCCGCGCGCCGACGGCCCGCCCGCCCGCCCGCATCCTCGTGGTCGAGGACAACGCCCCCAACCTCGCGCTGGTCGGCTACCTGCTGGCGCACCGCGGCCACACGGTGCTGACGGCGCGCCACGGGGCCGAGGCGCTGGCGCTGCTCGAAGCCGGCGAGCGCCCCGACCTCGTGATCAGCGACCTGCAGATGCCCGTGCTCGACGGCTATGCGCTGATCGAGCGCCTGCGCGCCGACCCGCGCCACGCCGGGCTGCCGGTCATTGCGCTCACGGCCTTCTCGATGCCGAACGACCGGCTGGACGCCCTCGACGCCGGCTTCGACGGTTACCTGTCCAAGCCGATCGAACCGGAGCAGTTCGTCGACCAGGTCGAGGCCTTCCTGCCGCCGCCCCGGCCTGCGCCGGGCGCGGACGTCGGCTGACACGGCCCGGCCACCGTCCCGCGCCTGCGCTCATCCTGTCCCTCGCCCGCTGCCATGGCCCGCATCCTGGTCGTCGACGACCGCCCCGTCAACCGCGCGATGCTGGTCAGCCTGCTGCGCCCCGTGGGGCATGCCACCGCCGAGGCGGGCGACGGCGTCGAGGCGCTGGCGCAGGTGGCCGCCTGGCGGCCGGACCTGGTCATCTGCGACCTGCTGATGCCGACCATGGACGGCTACGAGTTCGCGCGCAGCCTGCGTGCCGACCCGGCGCTGCCGCAGCCCGAGATCGTCTTCTTCACCGCCACCTTCGTCGCCGACGAGGCGCGCACCCTGGCCGCCGCCTGCGGTGTCCGCTGGCTGCTGACCAAGCCCTGCGAGCCCGAGGAGATCCTGCGCACGGTGAACGAGGCGCTGGCCCGCGCGGAAGCACCGCCGCCGCCGGCCGGCACCGGCTTCGACCGCGAGCACCTGCGCTTCCTGACCGATCGCCTGAGCGACAAGGTGGGCGAGCTGGAGCAGGCCAACCGCCGCCTGTCGGCGCTGACCGAGCTGAACCTGCAGCTCGCTTCCGAGCGCGACCCGCTGCGCCTGCTCGACACCGTGGCGCAGGGCGCATGCGCGCTGCTGGGCGCGCGCTGGGCGGTGCTGCGCGCGCGCACGCGCAACGGCGAGGACGGCCTGCACGTCGCGGTCGCGGGTCGGCCGCCCGACGAGGCGGCGCGCGTCGCCGAGGCGGCGGCCGCGGAGCTGCCCTGGCTCGAGCAGGCCGCCGCGGAGCGCCGGCCGCAGCGCCGCGGCGACCCGTCCGGCGACCCGCAGGCGCTCGGCCTGCCGGCCGCCTTCGGGCCCGTGCACGGGCTGCTGGTGGCGCCCGTGGTCTCGCTGGAGCGCTGCTGGGGCTGGCTGCTGCTGGCCGACCGCGCCGACGGCGCGCCCTTCGACGCCGACGACGAGCGGCTGCTGGCGATCCATGCGGCGCAGGCCGGCCGCATCTACGAGAACGGCAGCCTGTACCGCCAGATCAAGCACACCGCCGACCGGCTGCAGGTCGAGATCGAGGAGCGCGCGCGCGCCGCCCGCCTGCTGCACGAGGCCAACGAGGGCCTGGAGCAGCGGGTGCGCGCCCGCACGGCCGAGCTG
The DNA here is from genome assembly GCF_001293525.1 of Pseudideonella sakaiensis. GTDB lineage: Bacteria > Pseudomonadota > Gammaproteobacteria > Burkholderiales > Burkholderiaceae_C > Ideonella_A > Ideonella_A sakaiensis. The sequence continues at coordinate 142,499 of NZ_BBYR01000007.1, forward strand.
CATGAAGTGATCGCCGGGCTGGAAAGCTTCAATCGGAATGTCTCGCACGACCTGCGCGGCCCGCTCGGCGGCATCGCCGGCGCGGCGCGGCTGGCGCGCGAGCACGCGCGCGCCGGGCGGCTCGACCAGGCGGCGCGCTTCCTCGACGCGATCGCCACCCAGGCCGAGCTCAGCACCCGGCTGGTGGAGGGGCTGCTGGCGCTGGCGCGTGCCACCAACGCCGAGCTGCAGCGCGGCCCCGTCGACATGCAGGCACTGGCGATCGAGGCGCTGGGCTGGCTGCAGGAGGCCGAGCCGGCGCGCACGCTGCCGGTGGAGATCGGCCCGCTGCCGGTGATCGACGCCGATCCGCTGCTGGTGCGCCAGGTGCTCGTGAACCTGATCGGCAATGCGCTGAAGTTCAGCAGCCAGGCGGCGCAGCCGCGCGTCGAGGTGGGCGTCGCGTGGCCGGACGGGGGAGGCGATCCCGTCTTCCACGTGCGCGACAACGGCGTCGGCTTCGAGCCCGAGGCCGCCGGCCAGCTGTTCCGGCCCTTCCAGCGCCTGCATGGCGCCCGCTTCCCCGGCAGCGGCGTCGGCCTGTCGATCGTGCGCCGCATCGTCGACCACCACGGCGGGCGCGTCTGGGCCGAGGGGGCGCCGGGCGCCGGCGCCTGTGTGTTCTTCAGCCTCGGGCCGGCCGCGCCGCCGGCGGGCTGAGATCGCCGGCACGGGCCGCGCGTGACGCACACGGGTGCGCCGCCGGGGGCGCCCGGTGGCGCGCCGCGCGGCACGCTCAGCGGCGCGCCACCCAGTAGGTCGCGCCGGCGTCGCCGTAGCGCTCGTCGTGCGGCACCTCGGCCGCCAGCTCGAAGCGGTCGCCGGGGCGCAGGTGGCGGGTCTGGCCGGCCACCGTCAGCCACAGCTCGCCCTGCACCACCAGCGCGCTCGCGTCGAAGGGGTGGGTGTGGTCCGGCGCCACCGCGCCGGGTTCCCAGCGCCGTTCCAGCACCTCGGTGTAGCCGCGGGCCAGGGCCTCGTCGCGGAAGCGGGAGAAATCGGGGGGCATCGTCGTCGTCCTGCGTGGTCGCCAGGCCGCCAGTGTGCGGTGTCCGGCGCGCCGGCGCCGGCCGTCGTCGCTATGCCGCCGATAGCGCGGGGCGGCCCGCGTCAGCCGACGCGGTTGCGCCCGGCCGCCTTCGCGCGATACAGCGCCGCATCGGCCTGGGCGAGCAGCGTCGCCGGGCTGCCGCTGGCCTCCGGCACCGCCGCGCCGACGCCCAGGCTGATCGTCACCACCGGGGCCACCGGCGAGGCCGGGTGGGGGATGGCCCGGGCCTCGCAGGCCCGGCGCAGGCTTTCGGCGTGCTCCATCGCCGAGGCCAGCGACATGCCCGGCAGCAGCAGCACGAACTCCTCGCCGCCGTAGCGCGCGGCCAGGTCGCCGGCCCGGCCGGCCGCCTGGCGCACCACCTCGGCCACCTCGGCCAGGCAGCGGTCGCCCTCGGCATGGCCGAGCGTGTCGTTGTAGGCCTTGAAGGCATCGATGTCGACCAGCACCACCGCCAGCGGCGTGCCGGTGCGCAGCGCGCGCCGCCATTCGGTGTCGAGCGCCTCGTCGAGGCGGCGCCGGTTGGCCAGGCCGGTCAGCGCGTCGGAGAAGGACAGGCGCGACAGATGCTCGTTGGCCTGTCGCAGCGCCTCGGTCTTCTCCGCCACCAGCCGCTCCATCTGCGCATGGCGGCGCCGCAGCTGCAGCGTGCGCAGCTGGAACAGCCCGACCAGCGCGGCCAGCGCCAGCAGTGCCGCGGCACCGCGGAACCACCAGGTCTGCCAGGGCTGGGGGCGCACCTCGATCGCCAGCGGCTCGCCGTCGTGCCAGTGCCGGCCGTCGAGCGAGGCCGAGACCCGGAACGCATGGCGCCCCGGCGGCAGCGACGGGAAGGTGGCGGCGCGCGTGCTGCCGGCATCGACCCAGTTCGGTGTCACCCCGTCGAGCCGGTAGCGGAAGCGCACCCGCTCGGCGAAGCGCAGCGTGGCCGCGGCATAGCGCAGCGTCACCGGCACCGCGCCCGGCGGCACCTCCACGGTGCGGTCCGGCGGCTGGGCCAGCGCGTCCACCAGCACCTCCTCGATGCGCACCGGCGGCGGCTGGTCGGTGCCGGGCAGGCGCTCCGGGTCGACCACGATCACGCCCTTCTGCGACGGCAGCCACAGCCGGCCCTCGCCGTCCCGCGCGCCGGCCGGCTGCAGTCCGCCGGCGAAGGTGCTGGTGCGCAGCGCGTCGCCGGGGCCGTAGCCGACGGCGTGCACGCGGGCCGTGCGGCCCTCGGCGAAGGCGTCGAGCTCGCTGCGCTCGACGCGGAAGAAGCCGCGGTTGCCGGTGATCCAGAAGCGGCCGTGCCGGTCCTCGAGCAGGGTCTGGATCAGCCCGTCCCACAGGCCGTCGCGCAGCGTGATGCTCGCGATGCGGCCGTCGCGCAGGCGGTTCAGGCCCTCGCCGTTGCTGCCGATCCACAGGCTGCCGTCGGCGTCCTCGTACAGCGCGACGATCCAGTTCGACAGCAGCCCGTCCTGGCGCGTCAGCGCGGTGAAGCGCCCGTCGCGCCACTGCAGCAGGCCCTGGCCGGTGGTGCCGAACCAGAGCGTGCCCCGCCGGTCCTGCAGGATGCTGACCACGCCCTCGGCCGGCGCGCCCGGTTCGCGCACGGCGCTGAAGCGGCGGCCGTCGAAGCGGGCCAGCCCGGCGCGGGTGCCGGCCCACAGCGTGCCGCCGCGGTCCTGGTAGACCACCCGCACGTCGGTGTGCGGCAGCCCCTCGGCGCTGCCGTAGCGCTCGATGCGGCCGCCGAGCAGCCGCGCCAGGCCGGCGGTGTAAGTGGCGATCCAGATCGCGCCGTCGCGGTCCTCGTAGAGCGCCGACACCTCGTCGCTCGGCAGGCCCTCGCGCGTGGTCCAGGCCTCGAGCCGGCCGTCCTTCAGCCGGTTCACGCCGCCGCCGGCCATCGACAGCCACATCGCGCCGTCGCGCGCCTGCAGCACCGAACGCACGTTGTCGCCCAGCAGGCCCTCGGGCTTGCCGAACACGCCGAAGGGACGCCGGCTCAGGCGGTTCAGCCCTCCGTTCCAGCTGCCCACCCAGACGCCGCCCTCGCGGTCGGCATGCACGGTCCAGATCTGCTCGCCGCCGAGGCCGCCGTCGCTCGACAGCGCGGTGAAGCGGCCCTGGCTGTAGCGCACGATGCCGGCGCCCCAGGTGCCGATCCACAGGTCGCCGGCCGGGTCGCGCGACAGGAAGGTCAGCTGCTCGGTGGGCAGGCCGTCGGCGCGGCCGTAGCTGCGGATCCGGCCCTCGCCGTCGACGCGCACCAGGCCGCCGCCGGCGGTGGCCGCCCAGATGCCGCCGGCCGGGTCGGCCAGCACGTGCCGCACCTCGAGGTGCGGGAAGCCGTTCGCGGGCTGCAGCACCTCGAAGCGGCCGTCGGCGTGGCGGCGCACCAGGCCGCCCCCGCTGGTGCCGATCCACAGCGTGCCGTCGCGGTCGAAGGCGAGGCTGCGGATCAGCTGGGTCGGCAGGCCATCGGCGACCCGGTAGTTGCGCAGCCGGCCGTCGAGCGTGCGGTGCACCAGGCCGTTCTCGGTGGCGGCCCAGACCGAGCCGTCCGGGTCCTGCGCGAAGGTCCAGACGCGGCGCCGGTCGGTCAGCTCGTTGCCGAACACCGGCTCGAAGCGGCCGTCGCGGTAGCGCGCCGCGCCGCCGGCATGGCCGATCCACAGCGCGCCGTCGCGGTCCTCCATGAAGCCGAACACCGGCCGCGTCGCCAGCGCCGGCACGCTCGGCACGTCGAAGGTGGTGAAGCGCAGGCCGTCGAAGCGCGCGAGGCCGCCGCCGGTGCCCACCCAGAGCGCGCCGTCGCGCGTCTGCAGCAGCGCCTGCACGGTGTTCATCGGCAGGCCGCGTTCGGTCTGCCAGGCGTCGAGCCGGTACTCCGTCAGCGCCGGCGCGGCCTGGTCCAGCGGCCGCGGCAGGCCGGCCGTGGCCGGCGCCATGATCGCCATCGCCAGCAGCCCGGCCAGCAGCCGCAGCAGCCAGCGCCGCAGCCGTGCCGGCTGCGGGGGCCATGCAGCAGCCGCGCGGCCCGCGGGCGGTGGCGGCGAGCCGGTTCGGCGGTCCATTCGGGGGCGGTGCAGAGGCAAGGCGTCGTGTCCCGCGCGCCGCGGGATTCGGCTGCGAGGTTAGCCGAAGCGCCGGGGGCCGATCGGCTCGGGAGTCCCGGGAAACCCGCGTTGTTGCGCGGCCACGCTCGCCGCCGGCCGGGCCGCGGGGCGCTGCCGCAGGGCGCTCGCATAATCCGGCCGACCCCCGACGCGCCCACCTGCCGATGACCGACCCCGCCGTGCTCCCCACCTTCGACGACGTCCGGGCCGCGGCCGGGCGCCTGGCCGGCCAGGCCCACCGCACGCCGGTGCTGCGCGCGCGCAGCCTCGACGAGCAGGCCGGCGCGTCCTTCTTCTTCAAGTGCGAGAACCTGCAGCGCATGGGTGCGTTCAAGTTCCGCGGCGCCTTCAATGCGCTGTCGCGCTTCGATGCCGCCCAGCGGCGTGCCGGCGTCGTCGCCTTCTCGTCGGGCAACCACGCGCAGGCGATCGCGCTGTCGGCGCGCCTGCTCGGCATGCCCGCGACCATCGTGATGCCGAAGGATGCGCCGGCCTCGAAGGTGGCGGCCACGCGCGGCTACGGCGGCCAGGTGGTGAGCTACGACCGCTACACCGAGGACCGCGAGCAGATCGGACGCACGCTGGCCGAGCGCCACGGCTACACGCTGATCCCGCCCTACGACCATGCCGACGTGCTCAGCGGCCAGGGCACGGCCGCGCTGGAGCTGCTCGAGGAGGTCGGCCCGCTGGATGCGCTGTTCGTGCCGCTGGGCGGCGGTGGCCTGCTGTCGGGCACGGCGCTGGCGGTGCGCGCGCTCGCGCCGCGCTGCCGGCTCTACGGCGTCGAGCCGGCCGCCGGCAACGACGGGCAGCAGTCCTTCCAGAGCGGCCGCATCGTCCACATCGACACCCCCCAGACCATCGCCGACGGCGCGCAGACCCAGCACCTGGGCGACCTCACCTTCGCGATCATCCGGCGCGACGTCGACGACATCCTGACCGCCACCGACGAGGAGCTGGTCGACGCGATGGCCGAGCTCGCGACCCGCATGAAGCTGCTGGTCGAGCCGACCGGCGCCCTCGGGCTGGCCGCCGCGCGGCGCCTGGCCGAGCGCTTCCCGGGCGGGCGCATCGGCGTGATCCTGAGCGGCGGCAACGTGGACCTGGCGCGCTGGGCCGCGTTGCTGGCCGGGCGCTGAGCCGGCCCGTCGCGACGCGCCCTGGCGGCGTCGCGGCACGCGGGCGCGCCCGTCACGGCACGATGTCGAACACCTGCACCGCCGCGCCGTACTCGTCGGCGCAGCCCGGCGCCCCCTCCGGGCAGACCACGCGGCCGAGGTAGATCGGCCGGCCATCGCCGGCCTGCTCGCGCAGCGCGACGGCCTCGACGCCGGTCGGGAACACCGGGTAGATCGATTCGCGGCGCATCACCAGCGCGTCGAAGTCGCGCGGGTGGCTCGACACGATCACCAGCACGTGGCCTCGCCCGGCCGGCTCGGTCAGCACGATGCCGTCGTGGATGCGCCGCGTCACCGGGTCGACCGCGCGGCGCGGCACGCTGCCGATCTCGAAGCGGCGCACCGTGTTGCCCTGCACCGCGTCGTTCGGGAAGTACTGGAACAGCACGTCGTCCGGCGTGTGCACCAGCACGTAGACATAGCCGTCGCGCGTCGACGAGATGTTCATCGCCAGCACGTCCTGCGCCTTGATGCTGAAGCGCGGCCGCTGCCACTGCACCGTGACCGCGAAGCCGGGCGTGGCCGCGTCGCGCACCCGCTCGAACTCGCCGAGCACGCTGAACGGGCCGGCCGGCGCGGCGGCGGCCACCGCGGGGCCGGGAGCGGGCGGGACGGCGGCGGAGGCCGGTCCGGCCGGCGCCGGCGCGGCCGCCTGGCCGGCGCTGCCGTCCGCGGCCCCGGACAGCGCCGGCTCGGCCGCCGGCAGGCCCTCGCCCCGACGCTGCGCGGCCCACCAGCCCAGGCCGCCGGCGGCGAGCAGCGCGGCGCCGCCGATCCCCGCGATCCAGCGCCGCCGGCGCGGGTCCTCGGGCCGCAGCAGGCGGGTCAGGCGCTGCGTCGGCGTGGCGTCGCCGTGGCGGGTCGGCGCCTCCAGCCGGCTGAGCGTGGGCGGCGCGTCCTCGTCGTCGGCCGGCGTCACCACGGTGCCGGCACCGCGCAGCCGGCCGTCCGGGCCGCGCGGCAGCGGCGCCAGGCCGAGGCCGGCGCGCAGCGCGTCCATGCCCGGCGTGCGGTCGGCCGGCTTCACGGCCAGTGCGCGGTCGATCGCGTCGAGGAAGGGCAGGCTGTACTGGCCCGCCAGCGCGCGCGTCAGCGGCACGTAGGCGTCGCCGGCCAGGCGCGCGACGGCCGCCGGCGGCTTGCGGCCGGTCAGCGCGTAGTGCAGCACGGCGGCCAGCGCGTAGACGTCGCTCCACGGGCCCTGCCGGTAGTGCATGTCCGAGTACTGCTCGATCGGCGCATAGCCCGGCTTGACGATCGCAGTCGGGGCGCGCTGGTTCGCGTCGGTGATGACCCGGCGCGCCGCGCCGAAGTCCAGCAGCACCGGCCGCCCGCCGGGCGCCAGCAGCAGGATGTTGTCCGGCGAGATGTCGCGGTGGTAGACCTGCTGCTCGTGGATCACCGCCAGCGCGTGCGTCAGCGGGTCCAGCAGCCGCAGCAGCCAGTCCTCCTCCGGCGCCTGCCGCAGCGCGCGCAGCGCGCCCTGCAGCGTCGGGCCCTCGTAGTAGGGCATCACCATGTAGGCCGTGCCGTTGGCCTCCCAGAAGCGGTAGACCTTGACCAGCGACGGGTGGTCGAAGCGGGCCAGGATCTTGGCCTCGTTGATGAAGCTCTGCAGCCCCTTGCGGAACAGCTCCTCGTCCTCGCCCGGGTGGCTGGCCACGCGCAGGTCCGGGCTGCGCTCGGCCAGCTCGGCCGGCATGTACTCCTTGAGCGCGACGCGCCGCTCCAGCCAGGTGTCGCGCGCCTCGTAGACGATGCCGAAGCCGCCCTCGCCGATCACCCGCGTGAGCGCGAACTCGCCGAGCCGGGTGCCGATCGGCAGCGCGTTGCCCGACGGCGTGCCGGCGATGCGGCCGGCCGGCGCCGGGGCCGGGCCGGTGCCCGGTGGGGCAGGCGCCGCGGCGGCGGGCCGGGGCGGCGTCGCCGCGGGCGGCAGGGCCTGCGCGGCGGGCGCGGGCGCCGAGGTGGACGCGGCTTCGGCCGGGGACGGCGGCGAACCGCTGGCGGCGGCGGGGCCGCTCGCCGGCGCCGTCGCCGACCCGGCCGGCGCCGCCAAGGCGCCCGCGTCGACGCGCCGGATCACGGTGCCGTCGAGGTCGGGGCCAGGGTCTTCGGCGCTCGGGGAGGACGAGGACATGCGTGCGGTCGGGCCGGCGCGGGCCGGTGGCGGAAAACCGCCTATTGTCGTGCGCCGCCACCGCGCCGGCGTGTCCGCGGCGGCGCCCGCCGTGACCGGCGTCGCGGAAAGCACGACGACCGCCGACCCAGGCCGGGCGGCGCGCCGACGCCTGCCGCGCTCAGCCGGCCGCCGGATCCGGGAAGCGGTCGAGGCAGCGCCGGTGGCGCTCGTCGACCCGGCGCGCGAACCACTCGGTGGTCAGCGCCCGCGTGAACTTCGGGCTCTTCAGGTCGATGCGCGGCAGCACGGCACGCGGCAGCGCGCGCCGCTCGAGCTGCTCGGCATAGGCGAACACCCGCTCGTACAGCGGCGTGCGCTCGAAGTCCGACCCGTCGCCCCGGGCCAGGTCGCGGCGCACCTGGCCGGCATCGAGGCCGAGCCGCTCGGCCAGCGTCGCCACCGCACGCTCGGTCTCGCCCGGTGCCGCGCTGCCGGCCGGCGGCAGCAGGTCGCCGTCCAGCGCGACCGGCAGGCCGGAGGCCAGCGCCACCGCCGCCTGGAAGCCGGCATTGCGGCTGGCCCAGCGGCCGGCGTTGAAGTCGGCGAAGCGGTAGATCATCTGCCCGTAGGGCGCCGGGTAGTCGAGCAGGTGGGCCGCGCCGAAGTACAGGCCGCCGCGCCGCGTGAAGACCTCGTGGCGCACGCCGTCGGCGAGCGGATAGGGATAGGGCCGCGCCTGCACCTGCGCCTGGGCGAAGGCGATCGAGACCTGCATCGGCCCGCCGGTGCGCACCGGGTTGCGGCTGGCCAGGAAGCTGCGGCCGAGCGGCACGCGGTCGATGAAGTCCTCGTACAGCGCGCTGAGCTGGCCCTCGGTGCGCACCGTCTCGAGCCGCTGCGCGTAGCTGCGGCCGTCCGACGAGGACAGCGCCAGCGCCGCCCGCACCGCGAAGGCCGGCACGCCCGCCGCGTCGGCCCGCCGGTCGATCTCCTGGCGCGCGATCGCGCCGAGCTTCGGCACCACCGGATCCACCTGCCAGCCCGATTCCTGCTCGGTCACGGCCATCACCGCGCACAGGTGGGCCGGCGTCGACGGCAGCCCCAGCGTCGCCAGCGCGGCATGCAGGTCCGCGGCCCAGCCGGCCTTGTCCTCCACCTTCGGCGGCAGCAGCCGCACCACCGCGGCCTTCGCGTCGGTCGGCCCCAGCCCCTGCGGCGCCTGCATCGGGCCGGGGGCGGCGCAGCCGGCGAGCAGGGCGGCCAGCGCGGCCGGCGCCGCGAGCGCCTGCCTCCTCATGCCGCCACCGCCTCCACCACCAGCATCTGCACCCGCTGCCGCCCGTTGAACTCGTCGAGGCCGAGCCGGTAGGCGAGGCGCACGCGCGGCGGCAGCGGTTCCTGGCGGTCGAACCAGATCGCGTCGCGCAGTGCGCCGGCGTGCTGCACGCCGAGCTTCAGGTGGCGTTCGCCGACCAGGCGCTGCGAGACCACGTCGACCACGTCGCAGAAGACCGGCGGCTCGAAGGCCGGGCCCCAGACCTGGGCCTCGATCGCCTGCACCGTCTCGGGCGTGAAGTGCTCGGCGGCCAGTGGCCCGTCGCTGAGCACGGTGCGTTCGAGCAGGGCCGGCGACAGGCCCTCGCGCGCGACCTCGGCGAAGGCAGCCTCGAAGGCCGGCAGGTCCGGTTCGGCGAGCGTGCAGCCGGCGGCCATCGCGTGGCCGCCGAACTTGCGCAGCACGCCGGGGCGGCGCTTGCTGACGAGGTCGAGCGCGTCGCGCAGGTGGAAGCCGGCGATCGAGCGGCCCGAGCCCTTGAGCAGGCCGTCCTGGCCGCGCGCGAAAACGACGCAGGGGCGGTGCAGCCGGTCCTTCAGCCGCGACGCGACGATGCCGACCACGCCCTCGTGGAAGGCCGGGTCGTAGAGCGTGAGCGCGGCCGGCCCGTCGCGGCCCTCGCCGGCCAGCCGCGCCAGCAGGCCGTCGACCAGGCTGGCGGCCTGGGTGCGCATGCCGGTCTCGAGCACGCGGCGCTCGCGGTTGATCGCATCGAGCTCGGCGGCCAGCCGCGCGGCCTGCGCGGGGTCGTCGCTCAGCAGGCACTCGATGCCCAGCGTCATGTCCGACAGCCGGCCGGCGGCGTTGATGCGCGGGCCGAGCGCATAGCCGAAGTCGCCGGCGCCGGCGCGTGCCGGCTCGCGCCGCGCGACGGCGAACAGCGCGGCCACGCCGGCGTGCATGCGCCCCTGGCGGATGCGCCGCAGGCCCTGCGCGACGAGCCGCCGGTTGTTGGCGTCCAGCCGCACCACGTCGGCGACGGTGCCGAGCGCGACCAGGTCGAGCAGGCTGTCCAGCCGCGGCTGCCCGGCGGCATCGAAGGCGCCGCGCGCGCGGCGCTCGGCACGCAGCGCCAGCAGCACGTAGAACATCACGCCGACGCCGGCCAGGTGCTTGCTCGGGAAGCCGCAGCCCGGCTGGTTCGGGTTGACGATCACGCGTGCCGGCGGCAGCAGCGGGCGGCCGTCTGCGCCGAGCGCGGGCAGGTGGTGGTCGGTCACGATCACCGCCAGGCCGTGCTCGCGCGCGTGCGCGATCCCGTCCAGGCTGGCGATGCCGTTGTCGACCGTCAGCAGCCAGCGCGGACGCGGCTGCAGGGCCAGCGCGAGGTCGACGATCGCCGGTGTCAGGCCATAGCCGTGCACCGCGCGGTCGGGCACCAAGTAGCGCACCTGCCCCGGCCGCGCGCCGAGCAGGCGCAGGCCGCGCAGCGCGACGGCGCAGGCGGTGGCGCCGTCGCAGTCGTAGTCGGCCACGACGACGATGGGCTCGCCGCGCTCCAGCGCATCGGCCAGGCAGCGCGCCGCCTCGTCGGCGCCGGCCAGCTCGGCCGGCGGCAGCAGCCGGCCCAGGCCGTCGTCCAGCTCGTCGCCGCTGCCCAGGCCGCGCGCCGCGAACAGCCGGGCCAGCAGCGGCGGGCAGCCGGCCTGCTCGAGCGCCCAGGCGCTGCGCGGCGGCACGTCGCGCTGGCGAATGGTCGGTGAGGTGCTCACGGGCAGGCTCCGGGCCGTGCACGCCGGCGTTCGCCCGGCGGGCGCATCGGGAGGCCTTCGTGCGGGCGCCCCGCCACGGGGTTCGACCCAGGATGCGTCACAGCCCCTCCAGCACGCGCGCCGGCTCGGGCGCGGGCTGCCAGCGGCGGCGCAGCGCGGCCCAGCGCCCGAGCGGGGCGGCGGTCCAGGTGCGCGCGAGGCGCTCGCCGGCCAGGGTCAGCGCGGCCGGTTCACCGGCCTCGGCGCGGGCGGCCAGCGCCGCCACGGGGCCGGCGTCGAGCGCGGCCCAGGCCTCGGCCCAGGCGGCCCAGTCCTCGTGCAGCAGCGGCGTGCGCAGCCGCTCGTCGACCTGCGGCGTGGCGGCCGGGTCGGCCGGCTGCGGCCGGCCGACGCCGCTCAGCCAGACGCTGTTGACGGCCGGCGCGCCGCGCGCGTCGCGGGCGTCGGTCAGCGGGTGGGTGTAGAGCAGCATCTGCACCTCGTTCTGCAGCCGGCGCAGCCGGCGCCCGGCCGGGTGGCCATCGAGCCCGGCCTGCAGCCAGGCGTCCACGTTGCGGCCGATCACCCGCTCCAGCGCCGCGCCGGGCAGGCCGTCCATCTCCTCGTGCGCGAGGTACCAGCGCAGCGGCGCCCCCCAGGCCAGGGCATAGCCCTCGCTGGTGAACAGCTCGCGCACCGCGTCGAAGACGGCGCGCGACTCGTCCGCGCCGAGCGCCAGCGCGTCCGGGTCGTCCAGCGTGACGTGGTCGCGGCCGACGGCGCAGTGCACGGGCGTCAGCAGCCCCCAGGGGCGGCCGTCGACGGCGACGCCGTCGGCCGCGGCGGCGCGCGCCGCGAAGGGCAGGCAGCCATCGGCGCCCTGCCAGCCCCAGGCGGCGGCCAGCGCGCGCTCGTGCGGCAGGTTCAGGGCCGCCTCGTCGCCGCCGACGGCAGCGCCGGCGTCCATCCGGCGCAGCAGGCGTTCCAGCTGCGGCAGGCGCAGGTGCGACAAGGTGGACACGCACGCCGGCGACTGCGCGCCGGCATACGGGATCAGCAGGTGCATGGGGCGGGATTATCCCGGCTGGCGCCCCGCCGCGCGCCCTGCCGTGCGCCTGCCGTGCGCCCGTCAGGTCGCCTCGAAGCCGTACAGCGCGGCCGGGTTGTCGCGCAGCACCTGCGCGACCTGCGCCGGCGAGTCGCAGCACCGCAGCAGGCCGGCCAGCAGCCGCGCGGCGTCTGGCATCGGGATCTCGCCGGCGGTGGCCGCGGGGTGCGGCCAGTCGGAGCCCCACAGCAGGCGCCCCGGTGCCTCGGCGAGCAGCTGGCGGGCCCAGGGGTCCATGTCCACGGGGTCCGACGCGCCGGTTCGGCTTTCCAGGTAGGGGGCGGACAGCTTGACCCACAGCCGGCCGGCCGCCAGGCCGCGCCGCAGCGGCGCGAGCGCCGGGCCGGCGAGCGAGGCCGGCGTGGCGATGGCCGGCCCGAGCCGCGCGAAGTGGTCGAGCACCACGGGCATCGGCAGCGCCGCCACCCAGGGGGCGAGCTCGACGAACTCCGGCCAGCGGCAGTGCAGCAGCAGGTGCCAGCCCAGCGGCGCGGCGCGCTGCAGCAGCCTGGTCCAGGCGGCGAGGTCGGGCCGCGCGGCACGTGCGAGGTTCAGGCGCAGCCCGCGCGCGCCCTGGGCGTGCAGCGTGGCGAGGTCGGCCTCGGTCGTGTCCGGCGCGACGACGACCACGGCGCGTGCCTGCCCGAGGCCGCGCGTGGCCACCGCGGCCAGCGTGCAGCGGTTGTCTGTGCCGTAGCTCGTCGGCTGCACGACGACGACGCGCCCGATGCCGAGCCGCGCATGCAGCCGGGCCATGTCCTCGGCCGTGGCGGGCGGCGGGCGCAGACGTGCGTCCGCCGCGTACGGGAAGCGCGGGTCGAAGACGTGGACGTGGCAGTCGCAGGCGCCCGTCACGGGCGCGTCGCCCTCAGTCCTGGGTGATGCCGGCGGCACGGATCACCTCGGCCCAGCGCTTCGCCTCCTCGGCGACGTAGCGGGCGAAGGCCGGCCGGTCCAAGTCGAGGCGCTCGGAGCCCTGCTGGGCCAGCCGCTGCTGGACCTCCGGGTCCTGCAACGCGGTGGCGAGCGCCTTCACCAGCGTCTGCTCGACCTCGGGCGGCAACCCGGCCGGCGCGAAGACACCGGTGTAGACCGCGACGTCCACGCCGGCGATGCCCTGCTCGCGCAGCGTTGGTACGTCCGGCAGCAGCGGCGAGCGCTGGGCACCGGTCTGCGCCACGGCGCGCAGGCGGCCGTCTTTCAGGAAGGGGGCCGAGGAGCTCAGCTGGTCGACCATGGCGTCGAGCTGGTTGCCCAGCAGGTCGGTCAGTGCCGGGCCGGCGCCCTTGTAGGGGATGTGCGTCGCGTTCAGCCCCGTCTTCTGCTTCAGCAGCTCGGTTGTCAGGTGGTTCAGCGAGCCGGTGCCGGGCGAGCCCATGCTGAAGCCCTGGGACTTGGCCTTGCTCTGCTCGACCAGCTCGCGGTAGCTGCGCGCGCTGGTCTTGGGCGCGACGACGACCACCGACGGCGTGGTGCTGACCGCGCCGATCACCGTGAAGCTGCGCACCGGGTCGTAGCTCGCCGTCTTCAGCAGCGCGGGCGCGGTGGCGTTGGTGGCGGTGCTGCCGAGCATCAGGGTGTAGCCGTCGGGCCTGGCGCGGGCCACGGCCGTGCTGCCGATGGTGCCGCCGCCGCCGGCGCGGTTGTCGATCACCACCGGCTGACCGAGCGCCTTGGCCAGCGCCGGGCCGAGCGCGCGGGCGGTCACGTCGACGTTGCCGCCGGGCGCGAAGGCCACCAGCAGCGTGACCGGCTTGTCCGGGAACGTGGTGGCCAGGGCGCCGGTCCAGGGCGCGGCGACCAGCACGGCGGCGAGGGTGCAGAGGGCGCGGCGGCGGCGCGAAGCGGGCGAGGTCATGCGGGTCTCCTGTCGTGTCGGTGGGGGTCGTGTCGGGGAAGGGGTCGCCGGGGCCGGTCCTCAGTGGCCGAGTGCGAAGATCTCGTGGAAGTCGCTCGGCGGCACGCCCCTGAAGTGGGCCTTGTAGCCGGCGGCCGCCAGCTGCAGCAGCTTGTCGCGGGTGGCGCGGGACATGGTGTCGTCCACGCCCGCCGCCTGCAGCGTGGCGATCACCTCGTCCATCTCGTGGGCGCGGCGTTCGGCGTGGATGACGCCGCGGGTCATCAGGCCGTTGGCCACCTCGCGGAAGGGGCCGGCCGCGAAGGTCTCGGCGATGGAGTCGAGCAGGTCGTCCTCCAGGCCGTACGCGTGGCCGGCGAGCACCGTCTCGAGCAGCAGCGTGACCACGCCCTTCATGAAAATGCTGCGCAGCATCTTCGACGCCGAGGCACGGCCGGCCGGCCCGTCGAGGACGGTCAGCTGCATGCCGTAGGGGCCGAGCGCGTCGGCCAGGCGCTGCGCGCCGTCGCCGCACAGCAGCGTGGGCACGCGGTGCGCGAGGCCGGGCACCGTGCCCATGATCGCGCCGTCGACGTAGGCGGCGCCGGTGCCTGCGATCGCGGCCGCGGCCTCGACCTTGGTCTGCGGGCCGGCGGAGTTGAGGTCGGCGAACAGCTGGCCGGCCCGCAGGAAGGGCGCGCTCTCCTTCGCCAGCGGCACGGACAGGGTCGCGCTGACGGCCGAGACCACGATGTCGCAGTGTTCGACCAGCGCCTGCAGGCTGGGCTGCAGCTCGACGCCGGCCTCGCGGGCCCGTGCCAGCACCAGCTCGGACTGCGGCGCCACGTTCCAGTATCGGTCGAAGGCGCAGATGCCCGGGAGCCCGGCCTCGCGCAGGCCGCGGGCGATGTGGAAGCCGGCCTCGCCGAGGCCGATGAAGCCCAGGACGGGCGGCCGTGCCGCCGTGCCCGCTGGATGGCCCTCCGTCCGCTGCGTGGGCTCCTCCCCGATGGAGGGCGCGCCGGCGCTCATCGTGCCCCCTCCACATCCGCATAGGCCGCGTCGATGACCTCGCAGCCCATCGCGGCCAGCACTTCCTCGGTGTAGCCGGAGCGGTCCCAGGTGCCAGCCTCGATCGCCTGGCGCGTGGCGATCTCCTTGGCGAGCTTGCCGCGCGCCTTGCGCAGCACGGCCTCGGCGTCGCGCGGGGCGATCACCAGCACGCCGTCCTCATCGCCGACCACGATGTCGCCCGGGTGCACGACCACGCCGCCGCAGGAGATCGGCACGTTGATCTCGCCCGGGCCGTTCTTGTGCGGGCCGCGCGGGGTGATGCCGCGCGAGTAGACCGGGAAGGCGAGCCCGCCGATCGAGGCGCGGTCGCGCACGGCGCCGTCGATCACCACGCCGGCGACGCCGCGGCGGGCGGCCCACATCATCATGTTCTCGCCGGTCAGCGCGTTGGCCTGGTCGCCCTGGTCCTCGACCACGATCACGTCGCCCGGCTCGGCCATGTCGATCGCGCGGTGCAGCATCAGGTTGCAGCCGGGGCGGGCCCGCACCGTGAAGGCGGTGCCCAGCATCGGCGTGGTGTTCAGCGGGCGCAGGCCGGTGTCCATGCAGAACATGCGGCCCATCTCGTCGGCGATGTTCGCCACCGGGATGCCCTGGAAGCCGCGCACCAGCTCGGGCGACGGACGGTGGATGCGCTTGAAGATTCGGAAACCGACGTTGGACATGGGCGAAGCGGGCAGGAGGGCAGGGACCCCGCGGCCGCGACGGGCGCGGCACCGCAGGGTGCAAGCCGCCATGCTAGGAAGCCTGGCCGCATCGATGGTCGAGTTTTTGTCGTGCGATACCGAAGGATTTCTTCGGTATCCGGGGAGCGCGGGGTCGCGCCCGGGTTTCCAGCCGCGAGGGGCGCGCGGTCCGGTCCCGGCGGCGCGCCCGCCGGGTCGCTCAGGCGTCGCCGGGATCCGTCCGCCGCGCCTGCGCGGTGGCCGACTGGAAGGCCTGGCGCAGCGCCTGTACGCGCCGGTCCTCGGCCTCGCGGGCGCGGCAGACCAGGACGATCTGGCGCGTCGGCCCGCGCCGGCCCAGCGGCAGCTCGCGCACCGGGTAGGCCCGGCGCAGGTCATCGCGCAGCTCGGGGATGACCGACACGCCGACCCCGGCCGAGACCATCGCCACGATCGCGTCGGTGCCTGGCAGCTCCAGGAACTCGCGCTTGTCGGGCAGCACCGAGGCAACGTAGGCGGCGGCGATGCGGCCACCGGTGGCGCTGCGGTCCAGCCGGATCCATTCGTGCACCGACAGCAGCTCGCGCACGCTGCGGCCGCGCGCGTGCTGCGGTGCGACCAGCACGAAGGACTCGGTGAGCAGCGGCGTCCAGTGCAGGCGGCTGGATCCGCCGCGTTCGGGCCGCACCAGCACGGCGGCGTCCAGCCGCCCCGCTTTCAGCTCCTGCAGCAGGTGCTGCGACACGCCGCGGCTGCACTGCACCACCAGGCCCGGCACCGCGCGGCGCAACGCCAGCACGGCCTGCGGCAGCAGGGTGACCTGGGCCGTCTCGATGATGCCCAGCCGCACCGTGCCGCTCAGCGCACGCTCGCCGGTGCGGGCGCGCAACTGCTCCAGCGCCTGCAGCGTGTCCTCGACGGTGGCTGCGACCTGCAGCGCCAGCGGCGTGGGCCGCACGGCGCGCGCGGAGCGGTCGAACAGCGGCTGGCCGAAGTAGGCCTCGAGCTGGCGGATCTGCAGCCCGACGGCGCTCGGCGTCAGGTGGACCTCGGGCGCGGCCGCGGCGATGGAGCCGTGCCGGATCACCGCGACCAGGGTGTGCAGGACATGGAGCTTCACGTCCGCAGGGGCCGGCCCGACCGCGCGACCCGACCTGCTTCTTGCGCGAGGCGTTCGACGGCTCGGCCTGCGTCACCAGCGCGGAGAAGGTGTCGAGGAACAACGGCGGCGGGGCCGGCGAGCGAGGCGGCGAGGGTGGCGAGCCGCGGGCGGCGTTTCATGCGAGGTCTCCGTCGTTGTCGGGAGTGGACATGGACAGGAAATTCTCCTTCGCCCGTACCCCGGCATCGCCAAGTACCCGCTGCGGGCGATGTCTCCTCGCAGCGGTACTCGTTCCACACCAGCCGGGCCGACAGGCCGGTCAGGAGTGGCGCGGGCGTGTGCCGTGCGGGCCGGCCGCGGTGCGGCGCGGCGGCCGGGGGGCTCGGGTAGCATCGCCGCCCATGGACTGGCCTTACGAGCTGCAGATCGGCTGGCGCTACACCCGCTCCGGCCGGGCCGGGCGCCGCAACGGCTTCATTTCCTTCATCTCCGGCGTGTCGATGCTGGGCATCGCGCTCGGCGTCGCGGCGCTGATCATCGTGCTGTCGGTGATGAACGGCTTCCAGAAGGAGGTGCGCGACCGCATGCTCTCGGTGGTCGCCCACGTCGAGGTCTACGAGGCCCAGGGCGGGGCCTTCCCCGACTGGCAGGCGGTGGCGCGGCAGGCGCGCGCGGCCAGCCCGCAGGTGCAGGGCGCCGCGCCCTTCGTCGCGACCCAGGCGCTGGTGGCGCGCGGCGAGGACATGCGCGGCGCGGTGGTGCGCGGCATCTCGCCGGCCGACGAGGCCCAGGTGACGGTGCTGGCCCGCGAGCTGCGCGACGGCGCGCTGGCGCGGCTGCAGCCGGGGCAGTGGGGCATCGTGCTCGGCGCCGAGCTGGCGCGCTCGCTGGGCGTGCGCGAGGGCGACGCGGTGACCCTGGTGGCGCCCGGCGGCCAGGTCACGCCGGCCGGCGTGCTGCCGCGCTACCGTCAGTTCACCGTCGTCGGCACCTTCCACGTCGGGCACTACGAGTACGACAGCGGCCTGGCGCTGATCCACATCGACGACGCGGCGCGGCTGTTCCGCACCGGCGGCCCGACCGGCGTGCAGTTGCGGCTGGCCGACGTGCACCAGGCGCGCGCGGTCGGCGACGTGCTGCAGTCCTCGCTCGGGCCCGGCGTGCGCGTCAGCGACTGGACCCGCACCAACCGCAACTGGTACGACGCGGTGCAGCTCGAGAAGCGGATGATGTTCATCATCCTGACGCTGATCGTCGCCGTCGCCGCCTTCAACCTGGTCTCCACGCTGGTGATGACGGTGACCGACAAGCGCGCTGACATCGCGATCCTGCGCACCCTCGGCGCCAGCCCGCGCTCGATCATGGGCATCTTCATCGTGCAGGGCGCGGCCTCCGGCGTCATCGGCACCGTGCTCGGCGTCGGCCTCGGGCTGCTGGTGGCGGTCAACATCGACGTCATCGTCCCGGCCATCGAGCGGCTGCTGAACGTCAGCTTCCTGCCCGGCAACATCTACCTGATCACCCGCATGCCGAGCGACCCGCAGCGCGGCGACATCGTGCCGATCGCCGTCATCTCGCTGGCGCTGGCCTTCCTGGCCACGCTCTACCCCAGCTGGCGCGCGAGCCGCGTGCAACCGGCCGAGGCGCTGCGCCATGAGTGACGCGGGCCCGGTGCTGCGGGCCGAGGGCCTGCACAAGCGCTACACCGAGGGCGGCCTGGACGTGCCGGTGCTGCAGGGCGTGGACCTGGCCGTGCCGCGAGGGCGCACGCTGGCCATCGTCGGCGCGTCGGGCTCCGGCAAGAGCACGCTGCTGCACCTGCTGGGCGGCCTGGACACGCCGACCGAGGGCCGCGTGACCCTGCTGGGCCGCGACTTCGCGAGCCTGGACGCCGCCGGGCAGGGCGCCTGGCGCAACCGTCACCTCGGCTTCGTCTACCAGTTCCACCACCTGCTGCCGGAGTTCACCGCGCTGGACAACGTCGCGATGCCGCTGCGCATCCGGCGCCAGCCCGCCGAGGCGGCGCGCGCGCGCGCGCGCGAGGTGCTCGGCTGGGTCGGCCTTGCCGAGCGCGTGCTGCACCGCCCGGCCCAGCTGTCCGGCGGCGAGCGCCAGCGCGTGGCGATCGCGCGCGCGCTGGCCGGGGCCCCCGCCTGCGTGCTCGCCGACGAGCCCACCGGCAACCTCGACCGCGGCACCGCCGACGGCGTGTTCGCGCTGATGCTCGAGCTCGCGCAGCGCGAGGGCACCGCCTTCGTGCTCGTCACCCACGACGCCACGCTCGCGTCGCGCTGCGACGAGGCGCGGCAGATGTCGTCCGGCCGGCTGGTCTGACGGGCCGACAGTCTCTCGGCCTCGGGAGAACGCCGGGCGGCCCCCCGCTCTGAAGGACCGGCGGCCCCGTTCAGGCGGCCGGCGTGCCGGGGCCGGGCGGGCCGCCGCGGGCCGCGCAGGCCGCGCACACGCAGGCCTGGCCGCGCTGCGCCGGCGCCACCTGGGCCAGCAGCGCCGGCGTGAAGCGCGCATCGCGGCACCAGCAGTCCACGTCGAAGCGGCCGCAGGTCGCCGGCGCGCAGCCGTTCGGGCCGCCGCACAGCGGGCAGTGCCGGTTCGGCAGCGGCGCCGTGCCGGCGTCCTGCGCGCGCCCCTCGCAGCTCATGGCCAGCCCGTGGGCCAGCGCCAGCCGAGCAGGGTCCCGGCCGGGTAGTCGTGCTCGCGCACCGCGTCGAGCTGGTTGCCGCCGAGCAGGTGCAGCCGGCCCGCCTCCTCGCGCAGGAAGAAGCCGACGTGGCCCTTCCAGCCGGCCGGATCCTCGCGGCTCAGCACCGCGATGCAGCCGGGCCGCGGCGCCTCCAGCGCGAGGCCCCAGCCGAGCCAGCTGCGCGCCAGCCCCGACCCCGTTCCCGCGATGCCGACCTGGTCCAGGCACCACTGCACGAAGGACGAGCACCAGGCCACCTTGTCGTCGCGGCCGCGCAGTGCGGTGGTCGCGTGGTAGCCGGCGATGCGCGGGTGGCAGGCGCCCGGCCCGGCGGTGCAGACCCCCAGTTCGCCGCGAGCCACGGCCAGCCAGGGCGGCTCGGCCGCCGCGAGGAGGGCGGGGGCGCTGGTGTCGGCGGGCGGCAGGGCGTCCTGGGCGGTCGGCATGGCGCCTCGATGATAGGCCGGCGGCCCGGGCCCGCGGATGTCCTCGACATCACCGAGCCGCTCCCCCCGGCATCGATGCGGTACGGCGCCGATTCCGCCACGCCAAGCCGCCGCCCCCCTCACCCCGGCGGCCGCAGCAGCCCGAGCCGCTCGGCGGCGGCGCGCTCGTGCGCATAGGCCTCGCGCATAGCGCGGCCGTAGTCCTCCGGGCCGAGGTAGTTCGGCTCCTGGTCGTAGCGCGCCAGCTCGGCGACGTGGGCGGGATCGAACAGCGCCGTCTTCAGCGCGTCGTGCAGCACCTGCACGATCGCCGGCGGCAGGCCGCGCGGGCCGCAGAGGCCGTAGGGCGAGCTGGCGACGATGTTGTGGCCGAGTTCGCGCAGCGTGGGCACCTGCGGCCAGCGTTTCGTGCGGCGCTCGCCGAAGGTGGCGAGCAGGCGCAGCTGGCCAGAGTCGACGAAGGGGGCGAAGCCGGTGGAGTTGACGCCGGCCATCACCTGGCCGGACGCGACGTTGATCATCTGCTCCGAGGTGCCCTTGTAGGGCACGTGGATGTAGCGCAGGTTGCGGCGGCCGAACAGCTCGTCGAGCACGACGTGCGGCGTGGTGCCGACGCCGTTGGTCGAGATGCTGAGCTTGCCGGGGTGGGCGCGCGCGTACTCGAACAGGTCCTCCAGCTGGCGGAAGGGGCTGCCGGCCGCGACCACCACGCCGAAGGTGACGCCGGTGAGCTGGATGATCGGCGTCAGGTCGCGCAGCGGGTCCCACAGCACGCGCTGGGTGTGCACGGCGCGGAACACCGGGTAGGGCACCTGGCCGAGCGTGTAGCCATCGGGCGCGGCCTGCTGCAGCAGCGGCATCACCAGCGTGCCACCGGCGCCGGGGCGGTTCTCGGTCACCAGCTTCTGGCCGAGCTGCTGGCCGGCCAGGTCGGCCAGCAGCCGCATCGTCAGGTCGGTGGCGCCGCCGGCGGGCCAGGGCACCCACAGGTAGATCGGCCGCTGCGGGAAGCCGGCGGCGGCCCCGGTGCCGGCGGTCGCGCGGGCGGGCCAGGCGGGTGCGAGGGCCGCCGCCGCCAGGGTCGCCAGCGCGCGCCGGCGCGCCGGCCGGGCCGGGCCGTTCATTGCCATGCGCTCAGCTCCATCGTCAGTCGCCCGCCGCTCAGGAAGGCGCTGGACGCGGGCTCGTCGCGCTCCAGCTTCACCAGGCCGACGCCGGGGCAGTACCACTCGGTGGTGGTCAGCGGCAGGTCCTTCCAGCCGGCGGTGGGGTCGGCGAACAGGCGCACCGTGGCCGTGCCCTGCACGCGCAGGCAGCCGTCGAAGTCGCCGGCCGGCGTCTGCACGCGCAGGCCGGTGGCCTCGATGCGGTAGCTCATCGTCACCGACGGGTGGCTGTGCCGGATCTCGCGCGGGAACTCGTTGCGCCGCTGCAGCAGGTAGGCGGTGGTCGGCGCCTGCCACTGCGTGCCGGGCGTGAACGGGGCCTTCAGCACGTAGCGGGGCTGCGGGTCGGGCTCGGGCTCGGCCTCGGTCTCGTGGCGGCTGGCCACGCGGTAGATGCCGCTGGCGTCGCTGCGCAGCCAGTAGAGCGCGCCGCTGCTGCTGCGGCGCAGCCAGGCCGGCCGGCCGTCGAGGTCGGCGCGGCCGTCGCTGCGCAGCTCGAGCTGCTCGCGCTCGCGGCTGTCGTCGTCGCGCTCGGTCTGCACGCGGTAGGTCCAGCGGTGGCCACCGTCGAGCGGGAACAGCGAGGTGTCGCCGTCCGGGCGGCCGCAGGCCGCCAGCAGCAGGCCGGCCAGCGCGGTCGTGGCCGTCGCGGCCGGCCGCAGGGGGAGGGTGCGCGGCGGCATGGTCCTCACTTCTCCGGCAGCTGGGGCTTGGGCATGTCGCGGATCTTCACGACCTGCTCGTCGTTGCCGGGCCGCAGCCACGACAGGCCGCCGCGGCCGGCGCGCGGCTCGCTCGTGCCCACCTGGCTCACGCCCTGGCGGATCTTCTTCATGCCCTCGTTGAGCAGCGCGTGCAGGTCCTTGGTGTAGGGCAGGCGGTAGGCGCGCGGCTGGCGCACCGGCTTGCCGTCCTCGATCGCGTTGACCCAGACGTAGAGCGCACCCGCCGTCTTCGCACCCGGCTCCTCGATCACCGCGGCCAGCAGCACGAAGCGCTCGGGCAGCGCGTCCGCGCTCGGCCAGCCCCAGGTCTCGTGCACCAGGGCCTCGCCGTAGAAGTAGAAGACCGTGACGCCGACCACCAGCAGCCCCTTCAGCCAGCCCGGCCAGCGCGACCACAGCAGCGCCAGCAGGCACAGCAGGGCCAGCACGGTGAAGGCGATGACGAGCGCGAGGCTCATGGCGCGGGCCTCCGGCGGCTGCCGGGCGGCCGGCGGTTCGGGGTCGACGCGAGGTGGCTCATGGGCGTTGCACCAGCTTCTTGGGCAGCGTGTTGACGTTCGTGACCTGCCCGTCGGGCAGCACGGTGAAGCGCACCGCGGTCGCCTCGTCGCCCTTGCGGGCCAGGTCGAGCTGGCCGTAGAAGACGACGTCGGCGCGCGGGTTGACCTTGATCACCGACACCGTGGCCTGCACCGCTTGCCCGTTCTTCGTGTCGTAGTACTGCAGGTTGACGGTGAACTCGCCCGGCTGGATGCCGCGCACCGTCACCACCTCCTGGTTCAGCGGGTTCACGATCTGCTTGCCGTTCAGCACGATGGTGTCGTTCGACAGCCCGCGGTCGTCGCGGTCCAGGTGCATCAGCCCGGCCTCGCGTGCGCGGTACCAGACCAGGTTGCCGCCCGGGTCCTCGACCCAGGTGTCGATGTCGTTCGGGTCGTTGTCGGGCCAGCTGACGTTGATGATGTACTCGGCCTTGGACGGGATGTCGCCGGCCTTCAGCGCCTTCGGGTTCATCGCCAGCAGCGCGACGATGAAGCAGAACACGAAGGCGATCAGCATGTTGAACAGCATGTCGTAGAACGGATCGACCTCCGGTTCGCGCGACAGGCGGGACGAGGGCGGGCGGCGCATGCACGAAGGACCCTGCGGCGGCCTCAGGCGGCCGGCGTGGCCGCGTCCGACGCCGCGCCCGGGCGGGCAGCCTGGGGCGCCGCGTCGGCCCTGGCCGCGGGGGCCGCGGCGGGCCCGAGGGCCAGCCCCACGCGCTGCGCCTCGGCCACCAGCGCGTCGGCGTAGCGGTCCAGCCGCGTCAGCTGCAGGCCCAGCACGATGTTGCCCACCAGCCCGACCATGGTGCTCAGCAGCGCCACGCCCAGGCCGGTGGTGAGGCTGCGCAGCAGCTCCTGCGACTGCGCCGGGTCGAAGTTCGGGGTGTGGCCGATCTCCAGCGCGAGGATGGAGAAACCGATCACCTTGCCCAGCAGGCCGAGCTTGAGCTGGATCGCGTTCACCCACCACGCGGTGCCGTGCGGGCCGTGGCTGCGCTCCAGCAGCAGGTCGAGCGGCGCGCCGGCATCGTGCCCGCCGCGCCGCAGGTCGCACCAGTAGGCCGCGGCCCAGCCCTGCCCGGGCGTGGCGAGCGCTGGCCCGCGCGCCTCGGCCTCGTGCAGCCGCCGCAGCTCGCGCTGCAGCCGGTGGCTGCGCCCGCCGCACCACAGCGTCGCGCCGAGGAAGACCAGCATGATCACGAGCGTGATGCCGGTCGGATCCGCGCCGAGCAGCAGCCGGAACACGCCGCGCGTGCCGAGCAGCCAGGCCGCGAAGCCGAGCAGGCCGGCCAGCGCCAGCCACTCCAGCCACAGCGGCTCGGGCAGCTCGCGCCGCGCCGCGCGCGGCGCGGCGGCGCGGCCGGGCCGGCCGGCCGCGGGCAGGCCGAATCGGGACACCAGGTTCATGGCCGACTCACCCGCCGGGCCCCCGCTTGGTCAGCCCGCCGAAGCCGCGCTGCGGGTCGTAGCCCCAGCAGGCGCCGGCGAAGCAGGCGATGCCGGTGCCCAGCACCACCCAGGGCGCCCAGCCCGGGTCCTGCCCGTAGAGCGCGAAGCGGATCCATTCGACGGCATGCGTGAACGGGTTCACCTGCGCGACGCGCCAGACCCAGGTCGCGCCCGACTCCTCCAGCTTCCACAGCGGGTAGAGCGCGGTGGACAGGAAGTACATGGGGAAGATGACGAAGTTCATCGTGCCCGCGAAGTTCTCCAGCTGCTTGATCGACACCGACAGCAGCAGCCCGAGCGCGGCCAGCATCAGCGCGGCGCACAGCGTCGCGAGCAGGCCGCGCGCGAGCGCCGCCGGATCGTGCGGCAGCACCGTGCCGAGCGCGGCCGCCACCAGCACGAAGGCCAGCGCCTGCAGCAGGCTGAGCACCGCGGTGGCCAGCAGCTTGGCCAGCAGCAGCCAGGCGCGCGGCAGCGGCGCGGTCAGCAGCAGCCGCATCAGCCCCATCTCGCGGTCGTAGACCATCGCCAGCGAGGACTGCATGCCGTTGAACAGCAGCACCATGCCCACCAGTCCCGGCGCGATGTAGACGTCATAGGGGATGTAGGTGTCGTAGGGCGGCGCGATGGCCACGCCGAAGACGTTGCGGAAGCCGGCCGCGAACACCGCCAGCCACAGCACCGGCCGCACCAGCGCCGACACCAGCCGGCCCTTCTGCTGCAGGAAGCGCATCAGCTCGCGCGCGACGATCGCGCGCAGCGCCTGCAGCGCGTGCGGCAGGCCGCGCCGGCCGAGCGTGGCCGGCGGCGCGGCAGCGGCGCCGGCCGGCGCGTGGGTGTCGCGGGGCGCCGTCACGGCCGGGCCTTGCAGCCGGGCTCGGCGGCGTCGGTGCCGAGCGTGTCCAGCGCGTTCTTCGGATGCATCATGCCGTCCACCGGTGCGGTCGAGATCACGCCCAGGCCGTCGGTCATCAGCAGCGGCTGGCGCAGCTGCCGGTCCCAGGGGCGGAAGCTCAGGCGCACCCCCTTGAAGCCATCCAGCGTGAAGCCCTCCGCGCGCAGCGCCTTGTCGATGGCCGCGGCGTCGGGGCGGGCCGGCTGCTCCAGCGCGGCCTGGAGCACCGCCTTGGCGGCCAGGTAGCCGGCCCAGTCGTAGGCCGTCATCGGCCGCTGCGCGGCGCGCTGGAAGCGCCGCGACAGTTGCGGCGCGCCATAGCGCTCGAAGCGCGGCGCCCAGGCCTCGGCCACCAGCCCGGCATCGCCGACCACCGGGCGCGGCCGCGCCGTCGCATAGGGCAGCTTGCGCGCGAACTCGCCATCGCTGTCGACCACCCAGACCACGTCGTAGTCGCCCACCGACGCGCCGGTCAGCAGCAGCGGGTTGCCGAGGTCGCGCTCGCGCGGGTCGCCGGACAGCTTGAAGGGCTTCACGGCGACCGTCTGCAGCGCGTAGCGCTTCAGCGCCGCCTGCGCCAGCGCGAGGCGCGCCGCGTCGGCCGGCGTCGGCCCGTGCAGCAGCAGCACCCGGCTCCACTTGCGCGCCACCAGGGTCTGGGCCACGGCGTCGGCGCGCATGCGGTGGCCGGGCAGCGTGTGGAAGAGGTTCGGCAGGCAGGCCTGCAGGCGCGGCGCCTCGTCGGGCTCGCCGGCGTTCAGCAGCGGCAGCCGCACCGCCGGCCCGGCCGCGGCGATCCAGGCCGCGGGCAGGTCGAGCACCGCCGCCGCGACGCCGGCCTTCTCCAGCTGCTGCAGCTGGGCCTTGGCATCGGCCGCGTCGCGCACCTCGCGCAGCTCGAGCTTCACCTGCAGCTTCGCGGCCTCGAGCTCGAAGCTGCGCTCCTTCACCGCCACCTCGACCGACTGCAGCAGCGGCCCGCCCGGGTGGCCGGGGTAGGCCTGCTCGAGCCGCTTCGGCTCCAGCCGCTCGTCGTCGGCGCGCTGCAGCACGCCGATGCGCAGCTCGGCCGCGTGCGCGCCGCCGGGCGCCGGGGTGGCGGCCGCCAGCAGCGCCGTGCCGGCCGCGAGCAGCGCCACGCGCAGCGCCGCGCCCGGGCCGGACCGGCGGCCGCGTCGGACCGGGCGGCGCTCAGTCATCGATCACCACGCCGTAGGGCACGCGCCCGACGGGCAGGGTCTTCAGCGCCTTGGCCGCCGCGGTGTCGACCACCGTCATGTCGTCCGACAGGCCGTTGACCACGAACAGCCGCGAGCCGTCGCGGTTCAGCCCCAGGCCCCAGGCCCGCTTGCCGACCAGCACCTGCTGCGTCACCTTGCGCGTCGCGATGTCGACGAAGGCCACGTGGTTGGCCTTGCCGAGGCCGACGTACATGGTCTTGCCGTCGCGCGAGCGCTCGATGCCGACCGGCGTGATGTCGTCGGGGCGCATCCCCTTGACCTCGAAGGGCAGCGTCGCGACGACCGCCAGGTCGCGCGTCGAGAGGATGCTGACGCTGGCCCCCAGCTCGTTGCTGACCCACAGCTCGGCGCCATCGGCGCTGAAGGCGAAGCGCCGCGGCCGCTTGCCGACCGGGATGTTCTTGATCACCGCGTAGCTCTGCGCGTCGATCACGTGGACCATGTTGGCCACTTCCGAGGTGACGTAGATGCGCTTGCCGTCGGGCGCGGTCTTCACGCCCTCGGGCTCCTCGCCGACCTTCACGCTCCTGACCTGCTTCTTCGCCGCGAGGTCGAACACGTGCAGCGCGCCGTCCTCCTCGGCCGACACGTAGGCGAGCTTGCCGTCCGGCGACAGGTCGAAGGCCTCCGGGTCCTCGCCCAGCGGCACCCGGCCGACCGACTTGCGGCTGGCCAGGTCGATCACGTCGCCCTGGCCGGAGTCGCTGCAGGCCACCAGCACCCGCGCGCCGCCCGGCAGCGGCTGGATGTGGCGCGGGCGCTTGCAGGTGGCGATCGTGCCGGCGACGGTCAGCGTGCGCACGTCGACCACGGTGATCGTGTGGTCCTTCTCGCTGGTGACGAAGGCGAGCTGGGTCGGCGTGCGGGCGGCGGCGGGCGCCTGGGCCGCAGCCGCGCCGGCGCCCAGCAGCAGCACGAGGCCGGCGAGCCACGGCACCGCGGACGCGGCACGGCAGGCGGAGCGGGGAGGCAGGGTCATGGTCGGGGGCTGGCAGCCGGTGGGGAGGGGGAGCGGGTCGAGCGCGCGCCCCGCGCAAAGTTCGTCCGGGTTCACCCGGGGGCCGGCCGTCCCGGCCCGCGTGTCGCCGTGGCCTGGATGAAGGCGGCCTCGAGGCTGTCGCCGCCCAGCGCCGCGGTGACCTCGGCCGGCGTGCCGTCGGCCAGCAGCCGGCCCTGGTGCAGCACCAGCACGCGGTCGGCGGACTCCGCCTCCGGCACCAGGTGCGTCGCCCACAGCACGCTGACGCGGCGCTCCCGCACCTCGTCGTGCAGCGCCTGCAGCAGGTCGCGGCGCGACTTCGGGTCGAGCCCGACGGTGGCCTCGTCCATCAGCAGCAGCGCCGGCCGGTGCAGCAGCGCGCGCACCAGCTCCACCTTGCGGCGGTTGCCGCCCGACAGCTCGCGCACGGTGCGGCCGAGGTCGGCCGCGATGCCGATGCGTGCGCTCTCCTCGGCGATGCGCGTGGCCGCCAGCGCGCGCGGCAGGCCGTGCAGGTCGGCCTGGAACTGCAGGTTGCGGGCGACGCTCAGGTCCAGGTCCAGCGACTGCTGCTGGAACACGACGCCAATGTGTGTCAGGGCCCGTCTCACACTGCTGCGCATCGACAGGCCGGCCACCTCGACATCGCCCTCGTCGGCCGCGAACAGGCCGGTCAGCACCTGGAACAGCGTCGACTTGCCGGCCCCGTTCGGGCCCAGCAGCGTGACGAAGCGGCCCGGTGCCAGCGCGAACGACAGATGGTCGAGCGCGACCCGCGCGCCATAGCGCTTGACCAGCCCCTGCACGCGCAGCATCGGGGTGCTCACAGCTCGATCTCCATGCCGTCGTAGGCCAGCTCGACCTGGGCCGCGGCCCCGGCGCGCGGCGCGGGCATCGGCGGCTGCACGTGGATCAGCACGCGCGGGCCGACCGGGTCGCGCGCCGTCGCCGCGGCCTCCGGCCAGGCGCTGCCGTCGACCAGCAGGCGGTCGGCGCCGCGCATGCAGGCCTGCACCGGGCCGGTCCGCGGCACCGGTCCGGGCGCGTAGAAGAGGCGCAAGCCGCTGCGCAGGTCCTCGACCTGCACGGCAATGTGGTCGCCCGGCTGCTCCAGGCCGTCGTGCAGCGAGTAGGGCGGCGCGGCGCCCGGCACCGCGAAGGCGGCGAAGGCCAGCCCCGGCACGCCCGGCACGACGAAGTCGCTGCGGCCGCACTCGCCGGCCACCGGCAGCGCCTGCCAGCGCACGCCGCAGTAGCCCTGCAGCACGTTCAGCAGCGGCAGGCCGGTGGTGAGGTCCTCGAACACGGCCGGGGTCGCCACCACGGTCAGCGGCGGGCCCTCGCGCAGCGCGAGCAGGCCGGCGACGTGGTCGATGTGGGCGTCCATCAGCACCACCGCGCGGATCGGCCGCTGGCCGTCGGCGCGCGGCCGCAGCGCCGGCGTGGCGCGCAGCTGCTGGCCGATGTCGGAGGATGCGTTGAGCAGCACCCAGCGCTCGCCGTCGTCGGACACCGCGATCGCGCTGTGCGTGCGCTCGGCCTGCGGGGCCGGCCCGGTGGCGGCGGCGCAGGCCGGCGCGCTGCGGTCCGGGTGGCGTGCCGCCGTCCCGGATCCGAGGACGAGGATCTTCATGTCTCCAGCCGAGGTCTCGTGAGCCTGTTCATCGCCGGCGGCGGCCGGCCCGGAGGCCGCCCGCTGCCGGGTGGGGTGTCGTCGCACGCGGATCGCCCGGGCCGGCGCGGCCGCGTGTCCGACGGGGCGAGAATTGCAAGCTCCATGCCGATCGACCGACTGCCCGCGCCGCAGCTGCTGCCGGTGGACGCACGCCACCGCCTGGCCTGGCGCGCGCTCGGCGCCGCCGGCGATCCGGCGGTGCTGGTGCTGCACGGCGGCCCCGGCGGCCGCACCCGCGCGCGCAGCCTCGGCTGGTTCGCCCGGCCCGGCGTGCGCGTGATCGCGCACGACCAGCGCGGCTGCGGCGACAGCCTGCCCGCAGGCGAATGCCGCGACAACACGCTGGCCCAGCTCGTCGAGGACATCGAGGCGCTGCGCCGCGCGGCCGGCGTCGCGGCCTGGGCCGTGGCCGGCGGCTCCTGGGGCTCGCTGCTCGCGCTGGCCTACGCGGCCACCCACCCGGCCCGGGTGCGCGGCCTGTTCCTGCGCAGCAGCTTCCTCGGCAGCGCGGCCGAGGTGGCCGCCTTCTTTGCCCCGTGGTCCGACTGGCTCGGGCCGGCGGGCGCGGCCTGGCTGGGCAGCGTGCCGCCCGTGCCGGATCCCGTGGGCTTGCTCCAGCGCGAGACAGCCGCGTCCGGCGCTGACACAGGGTCGCCCCGCGGACGGGCACAGGGTCCGGCGCAGGCCGTCGCCGGCACCGAACCCGCCGCGCAGGCGCCGGAACGGACGCGCCGCATCGCGCGCGCGTGGGCCGATTTCGAGGCCCTGCAGTCGCGTGCCGGGGGCTGGGCGGGCGGGCAGCCGCCCAGCCCGCGCTGGCAGCCGCCGGCCGAGCCGGACGCGCTGCCGCCGCTGCCCGCGGGGCTGCAGGTGCAGGCCCACTACCTCGCGCACGGCTGCTTCGTGCCCGCCGGCGCCTGGGCGCGCTGGTGGCCGGTGCTCGACGCGCTGGCCGCGCGCGTGCCGGTCGAGCTGGTGCACGGGGACGCGGACGCGGTCTGCGCGGTCAGCGTCAGCCGCGGCCTCGCGGCGCGCTGGCCAGCCGCGCGGCTCACCGAGGTGCCGGGCGCTGGCCATGCGATGGACGAGCCGCGGCTCGATGCCGCGCTCGGCGCCGCGGCCGAGCGCTGGCTGGCGCGGCTGGCCGGGCCGCCGGGCTGACGGCAGACGGGCGACCCCGCAGGCACGGCGCCGCGCCGCGCCGTCGAGCCGGTCGCCGGCGGCTGCTTCGCAGCAGGCCCTCACGCGCGCGCCGGGTCCGGCCGATCCGGGTTCCAGCGCAGCTTGCGGTAGATGGTGTTGCGGCTGATGCCCAGGCGCTTCGAGGCCTCGGAGATGTTGCCGTCGCAGGCGTCGAGCACCTGCTGGATCATCGCGATCTCGGCCTCCTGCAGCGTGCGTGCGTTGCCGGCGACCACGGCGCCGCCGGCCGCTGCGGTGTCGTCGGCGCGTCCGGCCGCGGGCGCCGGCGCGGCGGCCGCCGACAGCGGGGCCAGGGCGGCCGCGGGCCGCTGCAGGTCGTCGAGGAAATCATCCGGCAGGTGGGCCTCGGTGATCTGCGGCTCGCCGGCGGCCATCACCGCCGCCGTGCGCAGCACGTTGGCGAGCTGGCGCACGTTGCCGGGCCAGCGGTAGCGGGTGAACATGGTCATCACCGCCGGGCTGATCTCCGGCGTGTGCTGCGGGCACTCGCCGCGCAGGATGCGGCGCGCCAGCGCCGGCAGGTCGTTGCGCTCGCGCAGCGCGGGCAGGCGCACCGCGAGACCGTTCAGCCGGTAGTACAGGTCCTCGCGGAACTGCCCCCGCTCGATCATCTCGCGCAGCGGGCGGTGGGTGGCGCCGATCACCGCGATGTCGACCGGGATGGTCTTGTGGCTGCCCAGCGGCGTGACCGACCGCTCCTGCAGCACGCGCAGCAGCCGCGCCTGCAGCGGGCCGGGCATGTCGCCGATCTCATCGAGGAACAGCGTGCCGCCGTTGGCCTGCACGATGCGGCCGTGGCTGCCCTTGCGCTTCGCGCCGGTGAAGGCGCCTTCCTCGTAGCCGAACAGCTCGGCCTCGATCAGCGTCTCGGGGATCGACGCGCAGTTGACCGCGACGAAGGCCTGCTTCGCGCGCTCGGAGTCCTGGTGGATGGCGCGCGCCAGCAGTTCCTTGCCGGTGCCGGTCTCGCCGAGGATGAGGATGGGGATGTCGCGGTTCAGCACGCGGCGCAGCTTGCCCACCACCGCCTCGACCTGCGGGTCCCCGGTCTGCAGGAACTCCAGGCCGGAGGCGCGGCGCGCCGGTGCACCTTCGGCCGGCTCGCGCAGCCCGCCGGCGGCGATCGCCGCGGCGGCCGCCAGGCCCGGGGCCACCGCATCGCCGGGGGCCGGCAGCGCGTCGCGCCGCGCGGCCGGCGCCGCCAGCGCGGCATCGTCGGCACCCGGGCCCGCGCCGGGGGCGGCCGGTCCGAGGCCGCGCAGCATCACCGACACCGGCCCGCTCGCGCGCGGGCTGACGTGCACCGGCCGGCCGTCCGGCAGGTGCAGCAGCATCGGCAGCGCCAGCGGCGAGCGCAGGTGGTCGTGCACCGCGGCGGTCGAGGTGCCGAACAGGCTGGTCAGGCTGTGGTTGCGCACCGCCGCCATCGACTGGCCGATCTGGTCCAGTGCGCTGCGGTTCGCGCCGAGCACCCGCCCGTCGGGCCCGACCACGACGATGCCCTCGAGCAGCGTGCCGATGAACTCGCTGCGGCTGTGGAAGTGCAGGCGCAGGCGGTCGGTGTAGTCGTCGGTCAGCCAGTGGTTCTCGATCATCCGCGCCGACATGCGCACCAGCCCCATCGTGTGCTGGTGGTAGGAGCGGTGGTCCCCGGTGACGTCGAGCACGCCGAGCATGTTGCCGCGCGGGTCGAAGATGGGCGCGGCCGAACAGGTCAGGAAGCTGTTCGCATGCATGAAATGCTCGGACGCGTGGACCAGCGTCGGCGTCTCGGCGAACAGCGCGGTGCCGATCGCGTTCGTGCCCTTCGAGTGCTCGGCCCAGTTCGCGCCCGGCGCCAGCGCGACCTTGCCGGCACGCTCGAGGAAGTCGTCGTCGCCGACGGTGTGCAGCACCGTGCCCTGGGCATCGGTCAGCACGATCATGCTGTGGGTGTTGACGATCTGCTCGAGCAGCATCTCCATCACCGGCGCGGCGCGGTCGGACAGCCGGCGGTTGCGCTCGCGCGCGATCGCCAGGTCGCTGCGCATCAGCGGCTCGTAGTCGGGCCGCTCGATGCGCGACAGGCCGAGCGCGGCGCAGCGCTGGTGCGATTCCTCGATCAGCGCGCGGCGCGAGTCCGCCCCGGCGCTGCCGGTGGCGGGAGCGAGGGCCTTGCCCGGTGTCTCCTTGGTCGTCCGTGTCTGCATGGGGGTCCGTGGCTGGGGTGACGGAGGGCCGCACGGGCGGGTCGTGCCGGATTGTGCGATGCGCGCGCGGCTGTGACATCGGGAGGCGCCCTGTCATCTTTTGGAGCAGGATCCGGCGCGGCCCGGGTAGCTGCGTGACGCGCGGACGGCCATGGCGCGGGGCCCGGCCCGGCGTGCCGGGCGCCGACCCAGGGCCTTCCCGGAGGCGCGCCGGGGCCGGCGGCCGGCCCGGGCCGGTGGCATATTGATTGCAGTCAAGGGGGCCAGACGCTCGATGCGCAGACAGCTCACCCACCCCCGAGGAGACATCCGATGACCCCCATCCTTCCGTCGCTGCGGCGACCGCTGGCCCGCCTCGCCGCCACGGCCCTGCTGCTCGCCGCCGCCGGCGCCCAGGCCCATGGCGACGTCACGCCGCAGGCCGTCGACACCTCGGGCCTGCCGGCCCTGGGCGCGCAGTGGCGCGGCGAGAACCCCTACCGCCAGAACGAGGCCGCGATCAAGGTGGGCAGCTCCGCGTACAACCAGAACTGCGCGCGCTGCCACGGCCTGGAAGCCATCTCCGGCGGCATCGCGCCCGACCTGCGCAAGCTCGACAACGACTGCGCCTCGCTGAAGGACGTCAATCGCAAGAAGGCCTGCGTCAAGGAGATGGACGACTACTACCTGTCCTCGGTGCGGCGCGGCAAGGTGCGCAATGGCGCGGTCTACATGCCGCCCTTCGAGGGCACGATGAACCAGGAGGCGATGTGGTCGATCCGCGCCTACCTGGAGACCCGGCGCGAGAAGCCGCTCTGAGCCGGGGCGCCGCGATGACCGCTTCCACGAACCGCGCGCCGCGACGCCCGGGCCGGCGCGCGCTGCTGCGCGGCGCCGGCGCCGCGCTGCTCGGCGCGGCCGGCCTCGGTGCCGCGCCCGCGGCGCGCGCCATCACGCTGGACAAGGTGCGCGAGCGGGGCGCGCTGGTGGTCGGCGTCTACCAGGACATGCCGCCCTTCCACGTCGACGGCCAGGGCATCGACGTCGAGCTGGCCCGGGCGCTGGCCCAGGCGCTCGGTCTGAAGCTCACGCTGCTGCCCTTCCATGCCGACGAGAACATGGACGACGACCTGCGCAACATGGTCTGGCGCGGCCACTACCTCGGCTTCGGCCCGGCCGACGTGCTGCTGCACGTGCCGGTGGACAAGCCGCTGATGGACGCCACGCCGCAGGCGCTGATCTTCGGCCCCTACTTCCGCGAGCGGGTGGCCATCGCGCGCGACCTGAGCCGCCTGCCGAAGCTCGAGGCCCTGTCCGACCTCGGCCAGGCCCCGGTCGCCGTGCCTGGCCAGTCGCTCGCCGGCTGGCTGCTGATCGGCTCGGACGGCGGCGCCTACCGCGAACAGCTGCGCACCAAGCTGAAGGACGGCGTCGAGGCGGCCCAGATGCTGCGGCGCGGCGAGGTGGCCGCCGCCGGCGGGCTGCTGTCGGAGCTGCAGTCGGTGCTGCGCGACGACCCGCGCTATGCGATCGAGCCGCTGCCGTCGCCGCGTGCGCCGCGCAACGGCTGGGTCGTCGGCATGGCCGTGAAGAAGGACGGCGAGGACCTCGCGCGCGAGCTGCAGCGCGCGGTCAATGCGCTGGCCCAGGCGGGCACGCTGGAGCGGCTGTTCGCTGCCGGCGGGGTGCGCTGGCGGCCGGTCTGAGGCCCGGGCGCCGCGGCGCCCGCCCGCCATCGCGGCGCCGGCGGCCGCCTCAGGCCGCCAGCAGCAGC
The DNA here is from genome assembly GCF_001293525.1 of Pseudideonella sakaiensis. Lineage (GTDB taxonomy): Bacteria > Pseudomonadota > Gammaproteobacteria > Burkholderiales > Burkholderiaceae_C > Ideonella_A > Ideonella_A sakaiensis. The sequence continues at coordinate 175,779 of NZ_BBYR01000007.1, forward strand.
CCGATCCCGAGCGCCGCCGGCACCGTCTGCACGAACAGGATGCGCCGGCTCGCGGTGGCGGCGCCGTAGAGGCCGGCCACCGCGACGCAGCCGAGGAAGAACAGCTTCACCGACAGCCCGCCGGCGCCCAGCCACAGGCCCCAGAACAGGCCGGCGGCGAGGAAGCCGTTGTAGAGCCCCTGGTTGGCGGCCAGCGTGCGGGTGGCCTGCGCGAACTCGGGCGTCAGGCCGAAGGCGCGCTGGCCGCGCGGCGTGGTCCACAGGAACATCTCGAGCACGAGGATGTAGACGTGGAGCAGCGCGACGAGCGCGACCACGAGGTCGGCGGCGAGGGCCATGCGGGCACCTGGTGGGAAGCGGCGGTCGGCGATGATAGTCGCCATGGCCATCGAACTACCCCGCGACGCGCGCCAGCAGGCGATCGCCTCGATCGAACGCTACGCCCAGACCGAATGGGACCAGCGGCTGGGCAACGTCGCCGCCGGCGCGCTGCTGGGCTTCTTCCTCGAGGAGATCGCGCCGCTGGTCTACAACCAGGCGGTGGCCGACGTGCAGGAGCGGCTGCAGCAGCGCATCGCGGAGCTCGACATCGAGCACCACGAGGACGCCTTCGGCTACTGGCGGCGCCGCGAGCCGCCGGCGCCGCGGCGGCGCTGAGGGTCGCCGGGCAGCGCCGCGCCGGCCGATCAGCCCGCGTCGTACTTGATGCTGCAGCCGTAGGGCGTGGCGGTCGGCGTCGACACCGGCTGGCCGGCCAGCGACTCGGCCAGCGCCACCTTCACGAAGTTCTTCGCGCCGGGGATGTCGGCCGGGTTCGCGGTGCGCCGGTCGTCGATGCCGCCGGCATAGACCAGCTTGCCCGCCGGGTCGATCACGTACATGTGCGGCGTGGTGCGCGCCGCATAGGCCCGGCCCACCTGGCCGGCGTCGTCCATCAGCACGGCGGCCGGCTGGGCGCCCCAGTCCTTCACCAGCTTCGCATCCAGCGCGGCCGGCGCGAGGTAGTCGCTCGCGCCGCGCGCGGTGGAGCTGACGCTCAGCCAGACCACGTTCTTCGCGGCCGCGTCCTTCTGCAGCGCCTGCATGTTCTTCGCGCCGTAGTGCTTCTGCACGAAGGGGCAGCCGGGGTTGGTCCATTCCAGCACCACGTGCCGGCCCTTGAAGTCGGCCAGCCGCACCGTGCGCCCCTGGGTGTCCTTCAGCTCGAAGGCGGGGGCCGGCTGGCCGACGGTGGCGGCGTGGGCGGCCGGGGGCAGCGCGAGCGGCAGCAGCGCGGCGGCGGAGATCAGCGCAAGACGACGATGCATCGGGAAGCTCCTGGGAGAAAGGGGGTCGCGACGGTCCGGCGGTGCGCGGCGGGCCGCCGCCTCAGCGCGCGGCCAGGGCCTCGCGCACCAGCCCCGCCGTCAGGATCTCCGGCAGCAGCACAGGTTCCCTGCCGGGGCGGATCAGCGCATACACCGGCACCCCGTTGCGACCCAGGCGGGCGAGTGCCGCGGTGATCTCCGCGTCGCGGCGCGTCCAGTCGGCCCGCATCAGCGTGACGCCGGCGTCGGCGAAGGCCTGCTGCGTCGCGTCGGTGTTCAGCACCAGCCGCTTGTTGACCTGGCAGCTGACGCACCAGGCCGCGGTGAAGTCGACGAAGACGGTGCGGCCTTCGCCGAGCAGGCGCTGCAGCCCGGCGTCGCTGTAGGGCTGCCAGCGCGCCTCGGCGGCGCCCGCCGCCGCCGCGCCGCCGGCGGCCTGGGCCGACGGGGTCGCCGGCCAGCCCCAGGCGACCAGGCCGACCCACAGCGCGAGCGCCGCCGCGGCGAGGCCCCGCCCGGCCGCGGGCCGCGCGCGCAGGCTGCCGGCGAGCCAGACCGCGAAGGCCAGGCCGACCAGTGCGAGCAGCGCCTTCGCGGCGCCGTCGATGCCGGCCTGCAGGCCCAGCACCCACACCAGCCAGACCACGGTGGCGAACAGCGGGAAGGCCAGGAACTGCTTCAACCGCAGCATCCAGGGCCCGGGGCGCGGCAGCCGCGCGCGCCAGCCCGGCAGCAGCACCAGCAGCACGTAGGGCAGGGCCATGCCGGCGCCGAGCGCGGCGAACACCGCCAGCGCGGTGGCCGCCGACTGGGTGACCGCATAGCCCAGCGCGGCACCCATGAAGGGAGCGGTGCAGGGGCTGGCCGCGACCACCGCCAGCACGCCGGACGCGAAGGCCTCGGCGCCGGGCCGGCGCGCGCGCCAGCCCGCCAGGCCGGACGGCAGCCAGGTGCCGAACTCGAAGGCCCCCATCAGGTTCAGGCCGAGCGCGAAGAACAGCAGCGCCAGCACGAACACCACGCCGGGCTCCTGCAGCTGGAAGCCCCAGCCGACCGCGCTGCCGGCGGCGCGCAGCGCCAGCAGCAGCCCGGCGAGTGCCAGGAAGCTCGCCAGCACCCCGGCCGCATAGGCCAGCGCGTGGCGGCGCAGCGCCGCGGGCGAGCCCTCGTGCTGCGCGAGGCCGAGCAGCTTGATCGACAGCACGGGGAATACACAGGGCATCAGGTTCAGCACCATGCCGCCGACGAAGGCCAGCAGCAGCGCCGCGGCCAGGCCGAGCGTGGCGGCGCCGGCCGCGGCCGGCGCCTCGCCACCACCGGCCGCGGCCGGCGCCTCGCGCCCACCGGCCGCGGCGCCACCCGTGGCCAGGCCGGCGCCGGGCCCGGCGTCGAGGCGCTCGGCGCCCGCGGGCAGCGCGAGGCTCGCGACCGCGGTCACCGGCGCCGAGAACTCGGCGCTGCGCCCGGGCGCGTCCCAGGGCGGCGGCGTGGCGCCCTCGGGCCCCTGGACCACCGCGATGCCGTCGAAGCGCGCCGGCAGCACCGCGTTCGCGGCCAGGCTCATGCGCAGCGCATAGCCGCGGGCGGTCCGGTAGAGCTCGTGGCGGGCCGGCTCGACCAGCTGCTCGGTGTAGGGAAAGACGTGCAGCACCGGACGGCGCGCCGGCGGCGGGCTGCCGGCGGCCGGTTCCAGCGTCAGCAGCAGCTCCTCGCCGGCGTGCTGCAGCGCGGCGGTCCAGCCCGGCAGCGGCCGGGCGGCCTCGGCGGCGGCCCGCTCGAAGGCCGGCGCGAGCGCCGTCTGGCCCGGCGTGACGCCTGCCTCGGCCACCGGCAGCGCGATCGACAGCGTCGCGTTCTCGGGGATGCAGACGTCGTTGCAGACCAGCCAGTTCGCCTCGGCCGTGAGCCGCAGCGTGCTGCCCGGGCGCGCGGTGGCGGGGATCGCCACGTCGAGCGGCAGCAGCAGGTCGCCCTCGTAGCCGTAGTTGACCAGCGGGCCGATCGGCAGCCGCTGCGGCGCCGGCCACGCGATCTCGCCCGGCTGCACGCCGGGCGGCAGCGTGGTCCAGTTCAGCGTCGTCGGCAGCCCCGAATCGCCGGGGTTGCGCCAGTAGGTGTGCCAGTGCGGGATGTGCTGCAGCCGCAGGCCGATGCGCGCCGGGCGGCCCGGCTCGACGGCGGTCGTCGCCGCGACGAGCTCGGCGGTGACGTGCTCGGTCTTGACCGGCTGGGCGGCCGCGAGCGCGGCGGCGCCCAGCGCGGCGGCCGCGGTGGCGGCCTGCAGCAGCAGGCGCAGGCCGCGCGGCGGGCGGGACGCGGTGGGCGCAGCGGCGGCGCGGGGGGTCGGCAGGTCCATGGCGATCGGTGTGGGCGGCGGGGGCCGCGCGAAGCGCCCCGCGGGGCGCGGGAGGCGCCGGAGCGATTGTCCGCGCTTCGGGCCGCCGGTGCGGCGCGCGGGGTCAGCGCGCCGGCGCCGGCTGGCGCAGGCCTTCGCACGGATCCGCGCGCTCCGCCGGGGTTCCCTCCACCCGGGCATCGAAGGCCTCGGCCGGCCAGTTGCCCGGCGCTTCCACGTAGCCCACCGACCAGGCGCGCACGGACGGCGGCAGCCAGACCGGCACGCCGAGGTCGCGCCGCACGTGGCCGTTGCCGGCCAGCAGCAGCACCGCGCCCGGCGCGGCGCCGGCCGGCGGCCGCGCCAGCGCCTGCAGCAGCACCTGGGCCATCACCGCGTCGCGCGCCGCCTGGGCGCGCACCATGCCCGGCAGTGCGGCGGCCGGCAGCAGGCCGCAGTGGCCGTGCTCGATCTCCGCCTGCTGGGCCGCCTGCCAGCCGGGCGGCGGCGCGCGGTCCAGCCCGAGCGCGGCCCGTTCGTCGGCGTCGAAGACGGCGGCCGCGCCCTCGCGCGCCACCCGGCGCGCCGCGCCGGCCGACAGGTTGGCGCCGAGCAGCGGCAGGCCCTGGGCCAGCACCAGCGCGATCAGCGGCCGGAGCAGCGGCCAGTCCCAGCCGCGGCCGCCGGCCTGGGCGATCAGGTGGTCGGCGTCACCGGGGCGCTCGCGGCGCGCCCGCTCGATGTCGGCCTGGCGCTCGCGGTCGAAGACCTCCATCGCCACCGCAGGCCGCCAGCCGGCCTCGAGCGCGCGCTGCACGGCCTCGGCGCGGCGCCGGTGCAGCGCGGCGTTGTCGTGCACCTCGCCGAGCAGCACCAGCGGCGCGGCCTGCAGCCGGAAGGGTGCGTCGCCGTCGTCCGGGCCGCCGCCCCGGCGCACCGCCGCCCGCAAGGGCCCGGCGCCGGCGCTCAGCACGGCGGCGGCCAGGCCGGCCCGCAGCAGGCGGCGGCGCGGGCCGGCGGCGCGCGGCGGGGACGGATCGGACGGATCGGACGGATCGGACGGGCCCCGGTGGCGGGGCGGCGGAGGCAGGGCGGCAGGCATGCGCGCATCCTGACATGGCGACGCCGGCTGGCGCGCGCGGCCCGGCGCGCCTCAGCGGCCGCCGTCCGGCAGCTCGATCTTGACCTCCAGCACCTCGAGGTTGTCCTGGCGCTCCAGGCTGACCTTCAGGTCGGCCGGGTTGATCGCCACGTACTTCGAGATCACCGCCACCAGTTCGCGCTGCAGCGCGGGCAGGTAGTCGGGCTGGCCGGCGCGGGAGCCGGAGCGCTCGTGCGCCAGGATGATCTGCAGCCGCTCCTTGGCGACGGCGGCCGTCTTCTTCTTCTCGCCCAGCAGGAAGGAGAGCAGGGACATGCCGTTACCTCCCGAACAGGCGCTTGAAGAAGCCGGGCTTGACGGCGTCGGTGAAGCGCATCGGCTTGTCCTCGCCGAGGAAGCGCGCGATCACGTCCTTGTAGGCCTCGGAGACGTCGCTGCCGTCCTGGTGGATTGCCGGCACGCCCTGGTTGGAGGCCTGCAGAACCGCCTCGGACTCGGGGATCACGCCGATCAGCGGGATGCGCAGGATCTCCTGGATGTCGGTCAGCGACAGCATCTGCCCGTCCTCGACCCGGGCCGGGTTGTAGCGCGTGATCAGCAGGTGCTCCTTGACCGGCTCGCGGCCCTCGATCGCGCGCCGCGTCTTGCTGCTGAGCATGCCGAGGATGCGGTCGGAGTCGCGCACGCTGGAGACCTCGGGGTTGGTCACCACCAGCGCCTCGTCGGCGAAGTGCATCGCCAGCATCGCGCCGGACTCGATGCCGGCCGGCGAGTCGCAGACGATGTACTCGTAGCCCATCTCCACCAGCTCGTCGAGCACGCGCTCGACGCCCTCCTGGGTCAGCGCGTCCTTGTCGCGGGTCTGCGAGGCCGGCAGCACCGACAGCTTGTCGACCAGCTTGTCCTTGATCAGGGTCTGCTGCAGCTTGGCCTCGCCGTTGATCACGTTGATCAGGTCGTAGACCACGCGCCGCTCGCAGCCCATGATCAGGTCCAGGTTGCGCAGGCCGACGTCGAAATCGATGACCGCGGTGCGGAAGCCGCGCAGCGCCAGGCCGGAGGCGAAGCTGGCGCTGGTGGTGGTCTTGCCGACCCCGCCCTTGCCGGAGGTCACCACGATGATTCGGGCCACGGTGCAGGTCCTTTCGTCGATGTGCTGTGGGAGTGTCGTCGCGCCGGCCGGCGGGCCCGGGCGGCGCGCTTGCGTCAGAGCTTCAGGGCTTCCATCACGAGCTTGTCGCCCTCGAGCCGGATCTGCGCGGCCTTGCCGCGGATCTCGTCGGGCAGCGGGTTCTCGGCGGTGCGGTAGGTGCCGGCGATCGAGACCAGCTCCGGCTCCATGCAGGTGCTGATGATGCGGGCGCCGGCCTGGCCGCGCGCGCCGGCGATGGCCTTGCCGCGCAGCGGCGCATAGACGTGGATGCTGCCGTCGGCGATCAGTTCGGCGCCGAAGTTCACCATCGCCAGCACCACCAGGTCGCCGCCCTTCGCGTAGACCTGCTGGCCCGAGCGCAGCGGCTTGTCGACCACCAGCGTCGGCGCGGCGGTCGGCACCTCTCGGATCACTTCGCGCACCACCTCCTGCACCTGCACCACCTCGCGCACCACCTCCTGCACCGCGGGGGCGGGGCGGGCGGGTTCGGGCGGGTCCTCGTCGGCGGACACCGCGAGTCCGGCGGCCAGCGCCTCGGCCTGCTGGGCGGGGCTGGCGCCGCGCACCGCGACCGCGCGGATGCGGTGCTCGCGCAGCAGCGCGGCAAGCGCCGCCAGGTCGAGCGCGGGGCCGGCCTCGCTGACCGCGGCGAGGTCGACCAGCACCGGCTCGTCGCCGAAGAAGCCCGGCGCGTCGCCGAGCCGGCGTTGCAGTTCGGTGCGCAGTTCGGCCAGGTCGGTCGTCTTGAGCACGACCGCCACGGTGGCCAGCGTCGCGCTCTTGAGATCGAAGATCGGCGGGGCGCTCCCCTTCGGGGCCAGGGCCATGGACGACTCGTCGTGGGAAAGCCCCGATTCTAAGTGGGGGCCTGCGGGCGGCCGCCGCCGCCGGGCGCTCCGTCGTCGTTCGGCGGGCGCTCAGCCGGTGCTCAGGGCAGCACCTCGAGCAGCTCGACCTGGAAATGCAGCGTCGCCCCGGGCGGGATCACGCCGCCGGCGCCGCGCTGGCCGTAGGCGAGGGCGGGCGGGCAGACCAGCGTGGCCTGGCCGCCCGGCTTCATGCGCTGCAGGGCCTCGGTCCAGCAGGGAATGACGCCGTCGAGCGGGAACTGCGCCGGCTCCTTGCGCGCATAGGAGCTGTCGAACTCGCGGCCGTCGGGGAAGGTGCCGCGGTAGTGCACCTTGACCCGAGAGCGCGGGCCCGGCGCCTGGCCCTTGCCTTCGCGCTGGCTGTCGAAGACCAGGCCGCTCGGCGTCGTGACCGGGGCCGCGCCGGCGCCGCCGGCGGCCAGCAGCGCGGCCGCCGCCGCAGCGGCCAGCAGCACGGCGCGCTGCAGCGGTCGGGCCCGGCCCGGTGCGGGGAGGGAGGAGAGGGAGGGGAGGGTGGCTCGCATCGCGCAGGCGGTGGTGTCGGGAGGAGGTGCGCATCATCGCCGCGGGCGGCGGGCGAACGGGTCGGCGGCGGCTCCGGGTTTGCCCGGGGCGGTGCTGGTAGAGTCGGCCCGATGCCCCGCGCCGCGAGCCCCGCCTCCGTTCTCGACCCTGCCCGCGGCCGGACCGCCGCGGCGGCGCTGCCGGCTGGCGCGGCCCGGGCGCCGGAGCCGGCCGCACGCCGGCCCGACGCCGGCGACGACGTCGGCATCCGCGACGGCGACCTCGACCGCGACGGCGATCGCGAGGCCGGAGCGATCGGCGGCAGCGAGCCGCTCGCCGCGCGGGACCGGGACGGCCGCGGCCCGGCGCCGGCCGCGTCGAGGCGGCCCGGCCCGCTGGACGCGCTGCGCGAGCGCGAGCGCATCGCGCGCGCGCTGCGCCGCCAGGCGCCGGCCGCGGCCGATGAGCCGGCCGCGCCGCGCGGCCCGCTGCAGGCCCCGTGCGAGGCCCTGGTCGGCGCGACGCCGCGCCTGGTGCTGGCCTGGACCTGGTTCGGCGCGGCCGACGCGACGCTGATCGAGCCCGAGGGCCTGGCCGGCCCGGCCGCCGCGGCCGCCGCGGCGCTGCGGCTGGAGCGCAGCTGGATCACCGCCCGCGGCCCGGTGTTCCGCGCGCTGGAAGGCGTGGAGACCTGGCGCGGCCAGGTGCGGCCCTGGTCGCTGCGCGGGCCCTGGCGGCCGCTGGCGCGCAGCCACGGCGTGCGCAGCCTGGCGGTGCTGCCGCTGCGCGGCGAGGGCGATGCGCGGCGCGGCGTGCTGGCGCTGTATGCCGACACCGAGCAGTACTTCGAGGCCGTCGGCGAGGACCTGTTCCGCTCGATGGCCGAGCTGTTCAGCCTGCTGCTGGTGCCGCCCCGTCCGCGCAGCGGGCGGGCCTGAGCATCTCAGAGGCGCCGCCTGGCCGCCTCCCTGGCCCGGCAGCGCGTCCGCGCGCCCGCCCCTGCGGTCGTTCCCGGCCGGTCCCGCCGTTGCGGGGCGGCCCCGGGCCTGGCGCAGTAGTCCCCCGGCCCGCGCCGGTTTAGCATCCCGCGCGTCGTCCACTGCGCGCCGGCCCGGCGCCTTTCGCCCATGCCCGCCTGGCTGACCCGGCTCGACGAGTGGTTCCCGCTGCGCTTCGCGACCTGGCTGGCCTGCGCCGTCGGGCTGCTGCTGGCCGGCTTCGTCTGGATCGGTTTCGGCGTCGCGGGCTGGCTGGCGCTGGTCTTCCTGGCGCTGGTGCTGCTCGGCTGGCGCGACCGCGTGCAGGCGCGCCACTCGGTGCTGCGCAACTACCCGGTGATCGGCCACCTGCGCTTCCTGCTCGAGTTCATCCGGCCCGAGATCCGGCAGTACTTCATCGAGGGCGACAACGATGCCGCGCCCTTCTCGCGCCAGCAGCGCTCGCTCGTCTACCAGCGCGCGAAGGGCGACTCCGACAAGCGTCCCTTCGGCACCCAGCGCGACGTCGGCGCGGTCGGCTACGAGTGGATCAACCACTCGATGCAGCCGACCCGGCTGGACTCGCACGACTTCCGCGTCACCATCGGCCACGGCCTGCCTCAGCCCTACAGCGCCAGCGTCTTCAACATCTCGGCGATGAGCTTCGGCGCGCTCAGCGCCAACGCGATCCTGGCGCTGAACGCCGGCGCGCAGCGCGGCGGCTTCGCGCACGACACCGGCGAGGGCAGCATCAGCCGCTACCACCGCGAGCACGGCGGCGACCTGATCTGGGAGATCGGCTCCGGCTACTTCGGCTGCCGCGACGAGGCCGGCCGCTTCGACGAGGCGCGCTTCGTCGCCAACGCGACGCTGCCGCAGGTGAAGATGATCGAGCTGAAGCTCAGCCAGGGCGCCAAGCCGGGCCACGGCGGGGTGCTGCCGGGGCCGAAGGTGACGCCGGAGATCGCCGCGGCGCGCGGCGTGCCGGTGGGCGTGGACTGCGTCTCGCCGTCCAGCCACGGCGCCTTCTCGACGCCGATCGAGATGATGCAGTTCATCGCGCGGCTGCGCACGCTGTCCGGCGGCAAGCCGACCGGCTTCAAGCTGTGCATCGGCCACGTCTGGGAGTGGTTCGCGATCGCCAAGGCGATGCTGGAAACCGGCATCACGCCGGACTTCATCGTGGTCGACGGCGCCGAGGGCGGCACCGGCGCCGCGCCGCTGGAGTTCACCGACCACGTCGGCGCGCCGCTGCAGGAGGGCCTGCTGCTGGTGCACAACACCCTGGTCGGCCTGAACCTGCGCGACCGCGTCAAGCTCGGCTGCGCCGGCAAGGTGATCAGCGCCTTCGACATCGCGCGGATGATGGCGCTGGGTGCCGACTGGTGCAATTCGGCGCGCGGCTTCATGTTCGCGCTCGGCTGCATCCAGTCCCAGTCCTGCCACACCGGCCACTGCCCGACCGGCGTGGCCACGCAGGACGCCTCGCGCCAGCGTGCGCTGGTGGTGCCGAGCAAGGCCGAGCGGGTCTACCAGTACCACCACCAGACGCTGGAGGCGCTGAAGGAACTGGTGCAGGCGGCGGGGCTGGAGCACCCGGCGCAGATCACCGCGTCGCACATCGTGCGGCGCAGCAGCGAGAACGGCGTCAAGCTGCTGGCCAACCTGCTGCCCTTCGTGAAGCCGGGCGAGCTGCTGCGCGGCGAGCCGAGCTTCCAGGTCTTCCGCTACTACTGGCCGATGGCCCGCGCCGACAGCTTCGCGGTCGCCGACCCGGACGACACGCCCGACGAGCCGGCGGCCGCGCCGCCGGCGTGAGCGGCGGTCGGCTGGCTCCGGTCGGCTCAGGCCGGCGGCAGCGTGTCGACGAAGCTCTGGCGGGCGTAGAGCTTGGTCGCGAGCTTCGCGAGGTTCGGGTGCTCGGCGCGCCAGTCCATCTGCGGAAAGCGGAAGTCGAGATAGCCGAGCGCACAGCCGACCGCGATGTCGGCCAGCGAGATGTGGATGCCGGTGCACCAGGGCTTGTCGGCCAGGCCGCGCGCCATCGCCTTGACCGCGGCGTCGATCTTGCCCATCTGGCGGTCGACCCACGCCGCGCTGCGCTCGCCCGCGGCGCGCCCGGGCCAGGTCTGCTCCAGGCGGGCCAGGATCGCGGCATCCAGCAGGCCGTCGGCCAGCGCCTCCCAGGTGCGCACCTCGGCGCGCTCGCGGCCGCGCTCGGGGATCAGCTTGCCCACCGGCGACAGCGTGTCGACGTACTCGACGATCACGCGCGAATCGAACAGCGCCTCGCCGCCTTCCATCACGAGGCAGGGCACCTTGCCCAGCGGGTTGGACTCGACGATCCGGTCGCTGGCCCACACGTCCTCGAGCTCGAGCTGGAAGTCGAGCTTCTTCTCGGCCAGCACGATGCGCACCTTGCGCACGTAGGGGCTGGTCAATGAGCCAATCAGTTTCATGGGGTTGCCCGGCATTTCCAATTGATAAAGATTCTAGCGGCCGGCCTCCGGGGCACCGGCCCCGGGCTGTCTCGTCCAGTCGACAGCCGCGGGCCGGCCGGGCAGGTCCAGCACGGCCTCCGCCGGGGCGCAGCGCGCGACCACGCGGCCGCGGCGCATCACCCACAGCCGCGTGGCCCGCAGGCGGATCGCCTCCACCGGGTCGCGCGCCTGCAGCAGCACCAGGTCGGCCGCCTTGCCGACCTCGACGCCGTGGTGCTCCAGGCCGAGCACCCGGGCCGCGTTCGTCGTGACCGCGTCGAAGCAGGCCCGCATCTGCGCCTGCGAGGTCATCTGCGCGACGTGCAGGCCCATCTGGGCGACTTCGAGCATGTCGCCGCTGCCGAGCGCGTACCACGGGTCCATCACGCAGTCGTGGCCGAAGGCGACGTTGACGCCGGCGGCCATCAGCTCCGGCACCCGCGTCATGCCGCGCCGCCGCGGGTAGCCGTCGTGGCGGCCCTGCAGCGTGATGTTGATCAGCGGGTTGGCCACCGCGTGCAGCCCGGCCTCGGCCATCAGCGGCAGCAGCTTGGAGACGTAGTAGTCGTCCATGCCGTGCATCGAGGTCAGGTGCGAGCCGGTGACGCGGCCGTGCAGGCCCAGCCGGTGCGCCTGCGCCGCCAGCGTCTCGACGTGGCGCGACAGCGGGTCGTCGCTCTCGTCGCAGTGCATGTCCACGCGCAGGCCTCGCTCGGCGGCCAGCTCGCACAGCAGCCGCACCGATTCGGCGCCGTCGGCCATCGTGCGCTCGAAGTGCGGGATGCCGCCGACCACGTCGACGCCGCGGTCCAGCGCGCGCCGCAGGTTGGCCAGCGCCGTCGGCGAGCGCAGCAGGCCGTCCTGCGGGAAGGCCACCAGCTGCAGGTCCAGCCAGGGCTTGACCGTCTCGCGCACCTGCAGCAGCGCCTCCACCGCGAGCAGCCGGTCGTCGCAGACGTCGACGTGGCTGCGGATCGCCAGCAGGCCGCGCGCGACGGCCCAGTCGCAGTAGGCCAGCGCGCGCTCCACCAGCGCCTGCTGCGTCAGCGCCGGCTTCAGCTCGCCCCACAGCGCGATGCCCTCGAGCAGGGTGCCGCTGCGGTTCACGCGCGGCAGGCCGTAGCTGAGCGTGGAATCGAGGTGGAAGTGAGCGTCTACGAACGGCGCGCTCAGCAGCCAGCCCCGCGCGTCGATCAGCTCGGCGCCCTCGGTGGCGGCGAGGCCGGGGCCGATCTCGGCGATGCGGCCGTCGACGATGCGCAGGTCCTGGTCCCGGCGGCCGTCGACGAGGGTGGCATGGCGGATCAGCGTGGGGCGCATGGCGGGCAGGCGGTGGTGGGCGATGGCAGACCGCACAGCAAGAAACATACGCCGTGCGGCCCGTGACGGACGGGCGGGCGACAACCCGGAATGGGGGGGCGGGCGGCCGCGCCGGCCCCACCAGCCCGCGCGCGGCAGGCGCGGGCCGCCGCAGCCGGCCCGGCCGGGGGGCTCAGCGGGCCGGGCTCTTGCGCGCGGCGCCCTTCTTCGCTGCCGGCCGCGCCGGCCGGGGCTCGAACTCGAAGCTGACCTTGCCCTCCTTGCCGTCGTAGGCGAGGAAGGCCTTGAACTTGCGCCGCGTCTTGTTGGAGACGAAGTTCTCCAGCAGGTCGGTCTTGCCGGTCTGCAGCAGCTTGCCCATCTGCTCGCGGGCCACCGGCTGCTGCAGGATGATCTTGCCGCTCTTGAAGTCGCAGGTCGCGTGCGGGCCCACGCTCTTCTCGCAGACGTAGCTGCTGCCGTGCTCGTAGACCGCGCCGCGGCATTTCGGGCAGTGGCCGAGCGATTCCTGGCCGCTGAAGTCGACCTCCTCGCCGGCCTCGGCCGCCTTGGCCTCCTCGCCGAAGTCGAACTCCAGCTTCCAGTTGGCGATCTCCTCGTCGCGCACCAGCCGCAGCTCGGCGGTGAAGGGCCAGCCGGCCTTCGAGCGGAAGCCTTCCAGCGGCCCGATGCGGCGGTCGCGCAGGAACTGCTCCGCCTCGTGCAGCTCGAAGCTGCGCCCGCCGGGGATCTTGCTGATCGAGAAGCCGCAGCCGTCGCCGGCGCCGTCGGGGCCGGTGCACGCGAAGCGGCGGTAGTTCTCCTTCACGACGCCGCCGCAGTTCGGGCAGGGCGTGGCCAGCGTCGCGTAGTCGCCCGGGATGGTGTCGCGGTCGTACTCCTTGGCCTTGGCCACCACGCGCTCGGTCATCGCGGCGATCTCGGCCATGAAGGCCTCGCGGCTGAGCCGGCCCTTCTCCATCTCCGACAGCTGGTGCTCCCAGTTGCCGGTCAGCTCGGGCTTGGTCAGCTCCTCCACCTGCAGGCCGCGCAGCAGCGTCATCAGCTGGAAGGCCTTCGCGGTGGGGATCAGCTCGCGGCCCTCGCGCAGCATGTACTTCTCGAGGATCAGGCCCTCGATGATCTGCGCCCGCGTGGCCGGCGTGCCCAGGCCCTTCTCGGCCATGGCCTCGCGCAGCTCGTCGTCGTCGATCAGCTTGCCGGCGCCTTCCATCGCCGACAGCAGCGTGGCCTCGGTGTAGCGCGGCGGCGGCTTGGTGCGCAGCGCGTGCAGGTCCACCTGCTCGGCGAGCGGGCGCTCGTCGGGCCGAACCGCCACCAGGTTGGCATCGTCCTCCTGCACCTCGCGGCCGTAGACGGCCAGCCAGCCCGGCTTGACCATCACCTTGCCATGGGTCTGGAAGGCGTGCGGCTGGCCGTCGCTGCCCTGCACGGTGGAGATGCGGGTCGTGACCATGAACTCGGCCGGCGGGAAGAACACCGCGATGAAGCGCTTCACGACCATGTCGTAGAGCTTGGCCTCGATCTCGCTCAGGCTGCGCGGCGCCTGCAGCGTCGGGATGATCGCGAAGTGGTCGGAGATCTTCGCGTTGTCGAAGATGCGCTTGTTCGGCTTCACCCAGCCCTCGGCCACCGCCTTCGCGGCATGCGGCGCCAGCTCGCGCAGCGGGCCCGGCAGGTCCTCCTCGGCGATCATGCCGAGGGTCTGCTTCGCGACGCCGAGGTAATCCTCGGGCAGCGCGCGGCTGTCGGTCCGCGGGTAGGTCAGCACCTTGTGCTTCTCGTACAGCGCCTGGGCGATCGACAGCGTGGTCTTGGCCGAGAAGCCGAAGCGAGAGTTCGCCTCGCGCTGCAGCGTGGTGAGGTCGTACAGCGCCGGCGCGCTCTGCGTGCTCGGCTTGGCCTCCTCGGTGACGCGCGCCGGGCGGCCGCGCACCGCGTCGGCGATGGCCTGCGCGCGGGCCTCGTCCCACAGCCGGTCGGCGCGCTGCTCGGGGTCCTCGGGGTTGCGTTTCCAGGCCGGGTCGAACCACTTGCCCTCGTAAATGCCGGCGGCCGCGCCGAACTGGGCCTTCAGCTCCCAGTAGGGCCGCGAGACGTGGCGGCGGATCTTCTCCTCGCGCTCGACCACGATCGACAGCGTGGGTGTCTGCACCCGGCCCACGGTGGTCAGGAAGAAGCCGCCGTCGCGCGAGTTGAAGGCGGTCATCGCGCGCGTGCCGTTGATGCCGACCAGCCAGTCGGCCTCGCTGCGGCTGCGCGCGGCATCCGACAGGCCCAGCATCTCGCGGTCGCTGCGCAGCCGGGAGAAGCCGTCGCGGATCGCCTGCGGCGTCATGCTCTGCAGCCACAGCCGGCGGATCGGCTTGTCCAGCCCTTTCTTCGCGCCGACGCCGGCGAACTGCACGATCAGCCGGAAGATCAGCTCGCCCTCGCGGCCCGCGTCGCAGGCGTTGATCAGCTCGCTCACGTCCTTGCGCTTGACCAGCTTGACCACCGCGTTCAGCCGCGACTTGGCCTTGTCGATCGGTGCCAGGTCGAAGTGCGGCGGGATCACCGGCAGGTGGGCGAAGCTCCACTTGCCGCGCTTCACGTCGTACTCCTCCGGCGCCTTGATCTCGACCAGGTGGCCGACCGCGCTGGTCACGACGTGGGTGTCGTTCTCGAAGTGGTCCTCGTGCTTGTCGAACTTGCCCAACTGGGGCGTCAGCGCACGCACGATGTCCTGTGCGACGCTGGGCTTCTCCGCAATGATGAGGGTCTTGCTCATGGTCTCTTCTGGCTGGTCGCGCCGCCGCCCGCAGCGGGCGGCGGCGTCCCTACAATCCGGGCTCTCGCGCGCGCACGCACGCGCGCGCCCACCAATTCAATGTACCCAAAGCGCACGATGAAACCAGCGGCAGCGAAGAAGTCGGCGGCCCCGAAAGGGGGGCGCCGGATCCAGATGCGGCGCAGCGCGGTGCATGGCAAGGGCGTGTTCGCGCTGGTCGACTTCGAGCCGGACGAGCGCATCATCGAGTATGTCGGCGAAGTCATCTCGTGGAAGGAGGCGCTGCGCCGCCACCCGCACGACCCAGACGACCCGAACCACACCTTCTATTTCCACATCGACGACGACCAGGTGATCGACGGCGCCGTCGGCGGCAACGTCGCGCGCTGGATCAACCACGGCTGCGATCCGAACTGCGACACCGAGGTGATCGATGGCCGCGTCTTCGTCAAGGCGCTGCGCCCGATCGCCGCCGGCGAGGAACTGAACTACGACTACCGGCTGGTGATCGACGAGCGCTACACGCCGTCGCTGAAGAAGCAGTTCGCCTGCCGCTGCGGCGCCGCCAGCTGCCGCGGCACGATGCTGGCCCCGAAGCGCGGCCGCGCGGGCGTGCCCCGTGGCTGACACCCGGCTGCACTGGGGTGCGGAGGCGCTCTGGGAGGCGCTGGAGCCCTTGCTGCCCGGCCTGAGCGTCGAGGTGGTCGCCAGCCTGCCGTCGACCAACACCACGCTGATCGAGCGCGCGCGGGCGGACCATGCCGACGTGCTCGACACCGAGGCCGCCGGGGTGCGGCGCAGCGTCGAGAGCAGCGCCTTCGGCCGCCGCTCGGTGGACTGGCAGCCCTGCCTGCTGGTCGCCGAGGAGCAGACGGCCGGCCGCGGCCGCCTCGGCCGCAGCTGGCATGCCGAGCCGCTGGCCTCGCTGAGCTTCTCGCTCGCGCTGCCGCTGGCGCCGCGCGACTGGTCGGGCCTGTCGCTGGCCGTCGGCCTGGCGATCGCCGATGCGCTGGAGCCGCCGCAGCCCGGTGCCGCGCCGCGCCTGCTGCTGAAGTGGCCGAACGACCTGTGGCTGCGCGATGCGGCCGGCGCCGACGGCGCGCCGGGGCGCAAGCTGGGCGGCATCCTGATCGAGACCGTCGCCGCCGGCGCGCGCCGGCTGGTGGTGGTCGGCGTCGGCCTGAACGTGGCGGCGCCGCGCGGGCTGCGCGCCGCGGAGGCCAGCACCGGCGTCGCCGCGCTGCAGGAACTCGATCCGGCGGCCCGGCCGCCGCAGGTGCTGGCGCGGCTGGCGCGGCCGCTGGTCGAGGCGCTGCTGCGTTTCGAGCGCGAGGGCCTGGCGCCCTGCCTGGCCGGCTATGCCGCGCGCGACCTGCTGCGTGACCTGCCGGTGTCGACCACGCGCGCCGACGCGCCCGAGGGCACGGCCCGCGGCATCGCCGACGACGGCAGCCTGCGCCTGCAGACGCCGGCCGGCGAGCTGCGGCTGCACAGCGGCGAGGTCAGCGTGCGACCGCGGCGGCCGGCGCTGGCCGGGCGGGCGGCATGCTGAGGGCCCTCGTCGCGGCGCTGCTGGTCGCCAACCTCGTCTTCTTCGCCTGGACCCAGGGCTGGCTCGATGCGGTGACCGGTGTGCCGGCGCGCGGCGAGCGCGAGCCCGAGCGGCTCGCGCGCCAGCAGAACCCGGAGCGCATCCAGCTGCTGGCGCGCGGGCCCGGGGCGGCCTCGGCCCCCTTCGTCGTGCCGGCGCCGTCGGCGGCGGCCTCGGCCGGCGCGGCGGATGTCGCCGCGGCCGCGTCGGCCGCCGCCTCCGGCGCCGCGACCGCGGCGGCTGCGGGGGCCTCGTCGGCCGTCGCCGGCGCTTCCGCGCCGAGCCGGCCCGCGGGGGCGGCCGCCCCGGTCACGGCGGCCGCCTCGGCCGGGGCGCGCCCGGCACCGGCCGCTTCGGCGGCGCCGGCCCCCGGCACCGCGCCGACCGTCGCTGCGGCCACGGCGCCGAGCGCGCCGTCCGCCACCGCCGCCAGCAGCGCCGCCGCGGCGCCCGCCTGCCTGGAGGCCGGCCCCTATGCCGCCACCGAGCTCGCGTCGGCCGAGGCGCTGCTGAAGCAGCGCCTGGCCGCCGGCGTGCGCTGGACGACGCGCCAGGTCGCCGGCAGCAGCTGGATGATCTACATGGGCCCCTACCCCGACACCGAGTGGCTGGAGCGCAAGAAGGCCGAACTCGGGCGCATCCGCGGCGGCATCGCCTACGAGGACGTGCAGTCGCCGCCCGAGCTCGCGCGCGGGCTCTCGCTCGGCCGCTTCCCGACCCAGGCGGCGGCGAATGCCACGCTGGCGCAGTACCGCCTGCGCGGCATCCGCACCGCGCGGGTGGTCTCCGCCGGCCCGGGCCCGGCGCAGTCCTTCCTGCGCGTGCCTGCCGCCGATGCCGTGACCCAGTCGCAGCTGGCCGCGCTGCGGCCTGCGGGCCGCACTTTCACGCGCTGTCCCGCGGGCGGCTGACCCCGCCCGCGCGGTGCCGCCCGAGGGCGTCTCAGCCGCGCCGCCGGTTCGCGCGGCGCAGGGCCAGCGTCGCCGCGAGCAGGCCGAGCAGCCAGGCGCCGCTGGTCGCGCCACCGCCGCCGCCACCGCTGTCGGCCACGGGCGTCGGCGTGGTGGGGGTCGGCGTGGTCGTGGGCGGCGGCGTGACCACCACCGAGGCCGCCGTGGCCCGCACGGCGGCGCCGGCATCCAGCATGCCGGCACCGCAGGTGCTGGTCGTGCAGTAGCACTGCAGCTGGTCCACCGGCTTGCCGGCGGCGTCGATGATCGGCGCCTGGCACTGCGGCACGGTGGTGCCGTCGCCGTTGTCGCCGCCGGTGGTCGGGAAGGCGCGGGTGCTCGACAGCAGCAGGCTGCGCAGCTCGGTCGGCGTGATCTCCGGCTTGACCGAGGCCATCAGCGCGGCCGTCCCGGCCACCAGCGGCGCGGCGAAGCTGGTGCCCACGGTGTAGTTGAAGGCGTCGGAGAAGACCGAGCTGTTGGCGATCGGCACCTGGGTGCCGGCATTGCGGGCGGTCAGGATCGGGTACTGGCAGGCCGCCCCGGCCGTCACGTCGACGCAGTTGCCGCCGGGCGCGGCCAGCGCGATCTGCGGCCCGAGGTCGGAGAAGCCGACCTTGGTGCCGACGTGGCGCAGGCCGGCCACCGCGATCACGCCGGCGCAGTTCGCCGGCTCGCTGACGGCATGCCCGGCCGAGTTGCCGGCCGAGGCCACCACCACCGCGCCGACGGCGGCGATCTCGGTCATCGCCTGCGCGTAGGCGGCCGAGCAGGTGCCGGTGCCGCCCAGGCTCATGTTGATGACCTTGGCCGGCGTCGGGTTGGCCGGCACGCCCGGCACGCTCAGGCCGGCCGCCCAGCGCATGCCCGCGATGATGTCGGAGTCGAAGCCGCCGCACTTGCCGAGCACGCGCACCGGCAGCACGCGGATGCCGCGGCCGACGCCGGCCATGCCGAAGCCGTTGTTGGTCGCGGCGCCGACCAGGCCGGCCACGCTGGTGCCGTGCCACGAGCTGGCGCTGACGCCGCAGTCGCGGAAGGCGCCGCCGGCCTGGCTGTTCTCGGCCGCGGTGATCCAGTCGCCCGGGTCGCTCGGGTCGGCGTCGCGGCCGTCGCCGTCGTTCCCGGTCGGTGCGTCGGAGACGAAGTCGTAGCCGGGCAGCACCGGGCCGCCCTGCGCCACGGGCAGCAGGTCGGCGTGGTCGAAGCGGATGCCGGTGTCGAGCACCGCGACGACCACGCTGCTGCTGCCGGTGCGGGTGTCCCAGGCCGATTCCGCGTCGATCGCGGCCGGCGTGGTGGTGTTCGGCGGTCGCAGGTACCACTGGCCGGCGACCGGGCCGGTGGCGCCGCCGACGGCGTACAGCGGGTCGTTCGGTGCCGCCGCGAGGCGGCGCCGCCGGTCGATGCTGACGCTGGCGACCTCGGGGTCGGCGGCCAGGCGCTGGGCCAGCGCCTGCGCGGCCAGGCCGTCGGCCATCACCACCTGGCTGCGCGGGCCCACGCTGGCGCCGCTGCGCAGCGCGAGCCCCAGGCGCTGCGCCAGCGCCCGCGTGCGCTGCGGCGCCGGGTCGGCCAGCGTGGCCTCGGCCTCGATGCGCGACAGCGCCGAGCCGGGCTTGAAGGCGACGATCACGCGCGCCGGCGTGCCGTCGGCGGCGCGGGCCGGGGCACCCACGAGCAGCGCGACGGCGGCGGCTGCCCCGCAGATCAGGGCGCCGAAGGCGGCAGCGCCGGTCGGGCGGCGCGGGAAGGTGGGGTGCGGCATGCAGGTCCTCGTCGTCGGGGCGGTGCGGCCCGGGACCGCATCCGCCGCGGAGTGTAGGACCGCGGCACGGCCTCGACCGGATGGCGGCGCGAAGGCCGTCCCCGAGGCGGTGTAAAGCTTCGTGTCGGCGGATGACGCCGCGTCGCACGGCCCGGCCGCGCCGCGCTCCGCACGGCCCGTGCTGCCCGTGCTGCCCGTGCAGGCGTCGCGGCGCCGGGCCGCCACGCCCTGTGACGCTCGGCGCGCGACGGCGCGCGCCATCTGCTCAGCGCGCGACGACGCGCGCCATCTCCAGGCACTTGTTCGAGTAGCCCCACTCGTTGTCGTACCAGGCGACGACCTTGATGAAGGTCGGGTCCAGCGCGATGCCGGCGTCGGCATCGAAGACCGAGGTGCAGGTCTCGCCGCGGAAGTCGGTGGCGACCATCTTGTCCTCGGTGTAGCCCAGCACGCCCTTCAGCGCACCCTCGCTCTGCGCCTTCATCTCGGCGCAGATCTCGGCGTAGCTGGCAGCCTGGCCGAGCTCGCAGGTCAGGTCGACCACCGACACGTCGGAGGTCGGCACGCGGAAGCTCATGCCGGTCAGCTTCTTGTTCAGCGCCGGGATCACCACGCCCACGGCCTTCGCGGCGCCGGTGGAGGAGGGGATGATGTTCTCGAGGATGCCGCGGCCGCCGCGCCAGTCCTTGTTGCTCGGGCCGTCGACGGTCTTCTGCGTCGCGGTGGCGGCGTGCACGGTGGTCATCAGGCCGCGCTTGATGCCCCACTTGTCGTTCAGCACCTTGGCGATCGGCGCCAGGCAGTTGGTGGTGCAGGAAGCGTTCGAGATGATCGCCTGGCCGGCGTAGCTCTCGTGGTTCACGCCGTAGACGAACATCGGCGTGTCGTCCTTGCTCGGCGCGCTCTGGATCACCTTCTTCGCGCCGGCCTTCAGGTGCTTCTCGCAGGTCTCCTTGGTCAGGAAGAGGCCGGTGGACTCGATCACCACGTCGGCGCCGACCTCGTCCCACTTCAGCTCGGCCGGGTCCTTCACGGCGCTCAGCCGCACCTTCTTGCCGTTGACGATCAGCGTCTGTCCGTCGACCTCGACGCTGCCGCGGAAGCGGCCGTGCACCGAGTCGTACTGCAGCATGTAGGCGAGGTAGTCGGGCTCGAGCAGGTCGTTGATGCCGACGATCTCGACGTCCGGGAAGTTCTGCACCGCGCTGCGCAGCACGTTGCGGCCGATGCGGCCGAAGCCGTTGATACCGATTCTGATCGTCATGGGAGCTTCCTTGGAGGAGGGGGGATCGGACGGGCGACTCAGCGGCGGCCGCAGGAGACGTAGACGGTGGTGAAGGCGAACTGCTCGGGCACCTGGGGGGCGGCGCGGGTGTCGAAGCTCAGCGTCTGGGGCACCAGCTCGGGCAGGGCCTCGGCGAGCTTCGGGTCGCCGGCGCGCTCCTGCACCTGCACGCTGTCCGGCACGACGCGGCCCTGGGCATCGATCAGCACGCGCACGCGGGCGCCGCTGATGCCGCTGCCCTCGCTCAGGCGCGTGTCGGGCACGACGATCGGCGTGCGGATGCGCAGGCCGCGCGCGCGCAGCGCCGGGCCGCTCTCGTCGCGCGGCACGCCCTTGGACAGCTGGTCGAGCAGGTCCAGGCAGGCCTTCGGCGGGGCCTCGGCGCCGGACGCGGGCGGCGGGCTGGCCGGCACCGGGCCCTGGGCCCGGGCCGCGGGGGCAGTGCCGATCAGCAGCGCCAGCGCCGCGGCGGCCAGCGCCCACGCCAGCACGACGGCCGGCGCGGCCGTCATCGTGGTGCGCAGGCGCCGCGCGGGGAGGGGGCGATTCATCGTCATTTCCCGAGCACCTGGCGGACGGTGGCGGCCACGTTCTCCGCCGTGAAGCCGAAGTGCTTGAACAGCACGCCGGCGGGGGCCGACTCGCCGTAGCGGTCCAGGCCGACCACGGCCGCGCAGCCGTACTTCCACCAGCCGTCGGTGGCGCCCATCTCGACCGCGATGCGCGGCACGCCGGCCGGCAGCACCGCCTGCTTGTAGGCGATCGGCTGGCGGTCGAACACGGTCGTGCTCGGCATCGAGACCACGCGCACCGCGATGCGCTGCTGGGCCAGCAGCTGCTGCGCATGCAGCGCGAGGCCCACCTCGGAGCCGGTGGCCACGATCACCGCCTGCGCCTTGCGGCGCAGGCCGACCTCGGCGGGCTCGGCCAGCACGTAGGCACCCTTGGCGATGTCGCCGAGGCCGGGCTTCGGCGCGTAGGCCAGGTTCTGGCGCGACAGCAGCAGCGCGGACGGGCGGTCCGCGCGGCGCAGCGCCTCGGCCCAGGCCACCAGGGTCTCGGCGGTGTCGGCGGGCCGCCAGACGTCCAGGCCCGGGATCAGGCGCAGGCTGGCGGCATGCTCGACGGACTGGTGGGTGGGCCCGTCCTCGCCGAGGCCGATGCTGTCGTGGGTGAAGACGTGGACCACGCGCTGCTGCATCAGCGCGGCCATGCGGATGGCGTTGCGGCTGTAGTCGCTGAAGGTCAGGAAGGTGCCGCCGTAGGGGATGAAGCCGCCGTGCAGCGCGACGCCGTTCATCACCGCAGCCATGCCGAACTCGCGCACGCCGTAGTTCACGTGGCGGCCGGGGCGGCCGTCGTCGCCGAGCACCGGCGCGCCGTCGGCCGCGATGCGCAGCGGCGGCGTCGACGCGGTCTGCGTCAGGTTCGAGCCGGTCAGGTCGGCGCTGCCGCCGAGCAGCTCCGGCAGCGCACGCGTCAGCACCTCCAGCGCGAGCTGGCTGGCCTTGCGGCTGGCCACGGTCTCGGCCCGGGCCTCCGCGGCGGCCAGCGCTTCCGCGACCACCGCATCGAAGCCCGCGGGCAGCTCGCCGTGCATGCGGCGCACGAACTCCGCGGCCAGCGCCGGGTGCTCGCGGCCATAGGCCTCGAAGGCGTCGACCCAGCGCGTCTCCGCGGCCAGGCCCTCGTGGCGCGCGTCCCAGGCCTCGTAGGCCGCCTCGGGCAGCACGAAGGGCTCGTGCGTCCAGCCCAGCGCCTCGCGCGTGAGCCGGATCTCCTCGGCGCCGAGCGGCTCGCCGTGCGCCTTCGCGCTGCCGGCGCGGTTCGGCGACCCGCGGCCGATCACGGTGCGGCAGCACACCAGGGTCGGCCGGTCGGCGGCCTTGGCCGCGCTGATCGCGGCGTCCACCGCGGCCACGTCGTGGCCGTCGACACCGGCGATCACGTTCCAGCCGCAGGCACGGAAACGCGCCGGCGTGTCGTCGATGAACCAGGGCGCGACCGGCCCGTCGATCGAGATGCCGTTGTCGTCGTACAGCGCCACCAGCTTGTTCAGCCGCCACGCGCCGGCCAGCGCCACCGCCTCGTGGCTGATGCCTTCCATCAGGCAGCCGTCGCCGAGGAAGACGTAGGTGTGGTGGTCGACGATCGTGTGGCCGGGCCGGTTGTAGGTGGCCGCGAGCAGCTTCTCGGCCAGCGCCATGCCCACCGCGTTGGTGATGCCCTGGCCGAGCGGGCCGGTGGTCGTCTCCACGCCCGGGGTGATGCCGACCTCGGGATGCCCCGGCGTGCGGCTGTGCAGCTGGCGGAAGTTGCGCAGCTCGCTCATCGGCAGGTCGTAGCCGCTCAGGTGCAGCAGCGCGTAGATCAGCATCGAGCCGTGGCCGTTGCTCAGCACGAAGCGGTCGCGGTCGGCCCAGCGCGGGTTGCCGGGGTTGTGCTTGAGGTGGCGGCCCCACAGCGCGACGGCCACGTCGGCCATGCCCATCGGCGCGCCGGGGTGGCCCGAGTTGGCCTGCTGGACGGCGTCCATCGCCAGGGCGCGGATGGCATCGGCCATCAGCGGGTAGGTGGAGGGGGAAGCGTTGGGCGCCATGCGGGGGGCATGCCTGCGGGACGCGCAGGCCCGGGTCGAAGGAAACCGTGGATTTTAAGGCCCTCGATAATCGCGGCATGGAGGGCCTGCACCTGACCGCCGACCTGCGCGGCTGCGCCGCGGCGCTGCCGCCGATGACCGGCGTGGCGGCGCTGCGCGCGCTCTGCCTCGCCGCGGTGGCCGAGGTGGAACTGCAGGCGGTGGGCGAACTGTTCCACGGTTTCGGCACGGCCGCCACGGCAGCGCCGGGCGGGTCGCCGCCTGTGACCGGGGGTGTTACCGGCGTCGTGCTGCTGGCCGAATCCCACCTCGCCGTGCACACCTGGCCGGAGCGCGGCGCGGTCACGCTCGACGTCTATGTCTGCAACCTCGGCGCCGACAACGGGGCGCGCGCCGAGCGCCTGATGCAGCGCCTGGTCGCGGCCTTCGCGCCGGCGCGGGTCGAGCGCCAGGCACTGCGCCGCGGCGGCGCCGTGGAGGCCGCGTGAGCGGGGCCGGCGGGCCGGCCGGTGCCGGGGCGCCGCCGCGCGCCATCGTGCTCGCTGCCGGCCGCGGCGAACGCATGCGGCCACTGACCGACCAGGTGCCCAAGCCGCTGCTGACGGTGCGTGGCCGCCCGCTGATCGAGTGGCACCTCGAGGCGCTGGCGGCGGCCGGCGTGCGCGAGGTGGTGGTCAACACGGCCTGGCTGGGCGAGCAGTTCCCGGCGCGCCTCGGCGACGGGGCCCGCTTCGGGCTCGTGCTGCGCTACTCGGAGGAGGCCCGGGACCACGGCCAGGCGCTGGAGACGGCCGGCGGCATCGCGAAGGCGCTGCCCTGGCTGGGCGAGGTCTTCTGGGTGGTGTCGGGCGACGTCTACACGCCGGGCTTCCGCTTCGAGGCCGCGCACGCGGCGCGCTTCGCGGCCGGCCGCGATCTGGCCCACCTCTGGCTGGTGCCGAACGCGCCGCACCACCCCGCGGGCGACTTCGCGATCGTCGACGGCCGCGCGCGCAGCGGCCCGCCACCGCGGCTGACCTGGTCGAGCATCGGCCTGTACCGGGCCGAGATGTTCCGCGGCCTCGCGGTCGGCACGCGTGCGCCGCTGCGGCCGCTGCTCGACGCGGCGATCGCGGCGGATCGGCTCGGCGCCGAGCGCTGGGACGGCGCGTGGACCGACGTCGGCACGCCGCAGCGGCTGGCGGCGCTGAACGCGGACTGAACGACCGGGGCCGCGGCCGGGCGCGAGCCCGGCACCGGCCTGGGCGCCGGTGCGGCGCGCCCGCCTTCAGCCGGCCAGCGGCCCGACCGCCTCGTCGATGCGCGCCAGCACCGCCGCGCTCAGCTTCGGCAGCACCGCCAGCGCGCCGAGGTTGCTCTGCAGCTGCTCGGGCCGCGACGCGCCGGTGATCACGCTGCTCACGTGCGGGTGGCGCGCCGCCCAGGCGATCGCGAGCTGCGCCAGCGTGCAGCCCAGCTCGTCGGCCACCGGCTGCAGCGCCGCGACGGCGGCGTTCTTGCGGGCGTCGGTCAGGTCCTTCAGCAGGAAGGCGCTGTTCTCGAGCGAGCCGCGGCTGCCGGCCGGCACCCCGTCGCGGTACTTGCCGGTCAGCAGGCCGCTGGCCAGCGGGCTCCAGGTCGTCATGCCCAGCCCGAGGTCCTGCACCAGGCGGGCGTACTCGCGCTCGACGCGGCGGCGGTGGAACAGGTGGTACTGCGGCTGCTCGACCACCGGCTTGTGCAGGTGGTGGCGCTCGGCCACCGCCCAGGCGGCGCGGATCTCGTCGGCGCTCCACTCGCTGGTGCCCCAGTACAGCGCCTTGCCGCGCTGGACCATGTCGTGCATCGCCCAGACGGTTTCCTCGACCGGCGTGTGCGGGTCCGGGCGGTGGCAGTACACGAGGTCGACGAAGTCCAGCCCGAGGCGGCGCAGCGAGCCGTCGATGGCCTGGCTCAGGTACTTGCGGTTCAGCGTGTCCTTGCGGTTGACGTTGCGCCCGGCAGGGTCGGGCAGGCCCCAGTAGAACTTGGTCGAGACGACGTAGTTCAGCCGCGGCCAGCCGAGCGCCTTCAGGGCCTCGCCCATCACCTCCTCGCTGCGTCCGGCGGCGTAGATCTCGGCGTTGTCGAAGAAGTTGATGCCGGCGTCGTAGGCCGCGGCCATCAGCTCGCGCGCCGCGCGGCCGTCGACCTGGTTGTGGTAGGTGATCCACGAGCCCAGCGACAGCAGGCTCAGCTGCAGGCCGCTGCGGCCCATGCGACGGTATTCCATGGCGTGCTCCGGTCGGGGCGGCGGGACGGCCCGGCCGCCCGGGGCGCGAAGATTAGCCGAGATGTTCAGCCACGGCCGCCGGCGGTCGATATAGTCCCGCATGCCCGAGACGCCCGAGCCCCTGCCCTGCCTGTCCCGGCGCGCCGCGCTGGCCGCCCGCCTGCGCGCGGCCGGTGGCGGGGTGGCGGTGCTGCCGACCGCGCCGGCGCGGCTGCGCAACGGCGACAGCGAGTACCCCTACCGCGGCAGCAGCCACTTCCAGCACCTGACCGGTTTCGACGAGCCGGAGGCCTGGCTGGTGCTCGACGCCAGCGGCCACAGCACGCTGTTCCTGCGCGAGAAGGACCCGGAGCGCGAGGTCTGGGACGGGCGCCGCCTCGGCGTGGATGCCGCGCCGCAGGTGCTGGGTGTCGACCGGGCCCGGCCGGTGTCGGCGCTCGACGAGGACCTGCCGGCACTGCTCGACGGCCAGCCCGCCGTCTGGTGGCCCTTCGGCGAGACCCCCGGGCTGGAGGCGCGCGTCGAGGGCTGGCTGGCGCTGCTGCGCGGGCGCGCGCGGCGCGGCGCCCGCGTGCCCGAGGCACTGCGCGACCTGGGCCCGCTGGTCGGCGAGATGCGCCTCGTCAAGGACGCCGGCGAGATCGCGACGATGCGCCGTGCCGCCGCCATTTCCGCCGACGCCCACCGCCGCGCGATGCGCTGGTGCGGCGCGCGCTTCCGTGCCGGCGCGACGGCGATTCCCGAGTACGAGATCGAGGCCGAGCTGCTGCACGAGTTCCGCCGCCAGGGTGCGGCCGGCCCGGCCTACACCTCGATCGTCGCCGCCGGCGAGAACGCCTGCGTGCTGCACCACGTGGCCGGCGCCACGCCGCTGCGCCCGGGCCAGCTCTGCCTGATCGACGCCGGCTGCGAGTTCGACGGCTACGCCAGCGACATCACCCGCACCTTTCCCGCGGACGGCCGCTTCAGCGCGCCGCAGCGCGCGCTCTACGCGCTGGTGCAGGCGGCCCAGCAGGCCGCGGCCGACGCGACGCGGCCGGGCGCGCGCCTGCGCGACGCGCACCACGCGGCGGTGCGCGTGCTGTCGCAGGGGCTGCTGGACCTCGGCCTGCTGCGCCGCGAGGTGGTCGGCGACCTGGACGCGGTGATCGACAGCGCCGCCTACCGGCGCTTCTACATGCACGGCACCGGCCACTGGCTGGGCCGCGACGTGCACGACAGCGGCGACGACCTGGCGCCGGACGAAGCGCCCGTCGAGCAGGCCGACGGGCTCGGCGGCCGCGTGATGCGCCGGCCCTCGCGCGTGCTCGTCCCCGGCATGGTGGTCACGCTCGAGCCCGGTCTCTACGTCCGGCCGGCCGACGATGTCGACCCGTGCTGGTGGAACCTCGGCCTGCGCATCGAGGACGACGCCGTCGTGACGCCGCAGGGCTGCGAGCTGATCAGCCGCGGCGTGCCGGTCGACCCCGACGCGATCGAGGCCCTGATGCGTGCCGACTGACCCCGGTGCCGCGCCTGTTTCCCGCTCCCATGACCCACGCCGATCCCCCATCCCCCCGCGCGCCCGCCGACGACGAGGTCCTCGAGGCCGACATGTTCGAGCTGGCGCCCGTCTCGCTCTGGCTGGAGGACTACAGCGGCCTGCAGGCGCTGTTCGCGGCCTGGCGGGCCGAGGGCGTGGAGGACCTGCGCGCCCACCTGCGCGCCGACCCGGCGCGCATCGCCGAATGCTCCTCGCGGATCCGGCTGCTGCGCGTCAACCGCCGCACCCTCGAGCTGTTCGGCGCCCGCGACCTGGCCGAGCTGACCGCCAACCTGCACCGCGTGTTCCGCGACGACATGCTGGCGGCCCACGTCGAGGAACTGGCGGCGCTGTGGGAGGGCCGCACCCGTTTCGGCGGCCCGACCGTCAACTACACGCTCGACGGCCGCCGGCTCGACATCCTGCTGGACGCGCAGGTGATGCCCGGCCACGAGGCGAGCTGGCGCCGCGTGCTCCTGGCGATCGAGGACGTGACCGAGCGCAGCCGCACCGCGCGGGCGCTGCAGCGCAGCGAGCGCTACGCCTTCGGCCTGTTCGAGCACTCGCCGGTGTCGCTGTGGGTGGAGGATTTCAGCGCCGTGCGCCGCCTGGTCGACGAGGTGCGCGAGGCCGGCGTGTCGGACTTCCGGACCTTCGTCAACGTGCACCCCGAGTTCGTGCAGCGCTGCATGCAGGAGATCCGCGTCGTCGACGTGAACCAGCAGACGCTGCGCCTGTTCGGCGCGCCGGACAAGGCCACGCTGCTGCGCAGCCTGCACGTCGTGTTCCGCGACGACATGCAGCAGCACTTCACCGAGCAGCTGATCGACCTGTGGAACGGCAAGATCTTCCAGCAGCGCGAGGCGGTCAACTACGCGCTGTCGGGCGACCGCGTCGACGTCTACCTGCAGTTCTCGGTGCTGCCGGGCCACGAGCAGGACTGGGCCCTGGTGCTGGTCTCGCTGACCGACATCACCGCGCGCAAGAAGGCCGAGGCCTACCTCGAGTTCCTCGGCAAGCACGACTCGCTGACCAAGCTGCGCAACCGCTCCTTCTTCAGCGACGAGATCGCCCGCCTGGAGCGCCGCGGCCCCTGGCCGGTGACGGTGGTGATGCTGGACCTGAACGGCCTGAAGACGATCAATGACGAGGCCGGCCATGCCGGGGGCGACGCGCTGCTGCGCCGGGCCGGCGAGGCGCTGTCGAAGGTGATCGACCGGACGGCCTGCGCGGCCCGCATCGGCGGCGACGAGTTCGCGCTGCTGCTGCCGGCCACCGACGAGCGCGGCGGCGACGGCCTGGTGCAGCGGCTGCGCGAGGTCGTGGAGCTGAACAACCAGTTCTACGGCCAGCCGCTGCTGAGCTTCTCGGTCGGCCAGGCGACCTGCCGCGAGGGCGAGCGGCTCGAGGCGGCGCTGCACCGGGCGGACCAGGCCATGTACGACAGCAAGCGCGTCTTCTACGAAAGCGCCGGCCTGAACCGCCGCCGCACCGACCGCGAGCGGGGCTGACGGATGGAAGCGATCACCGCGGGCGTGGTGCTGGCGCTGTGCCTCTTCGGGCTGCTGCGGCTGCTGATCGGCCGCAGCCGCCGGGCCCGGCTCGATGCCGCGCTGCGCCGCGGCGCGGCCGGGCTGCGCTGGCGTGCGTGGCGGCTGTGGCATGCGCGGCGCCTGCGCCGCGAGGCCGACGAGGCCGCGCAGGCGGCGATCCGGCGCGCCAGCGGGGCCCGCGAAGGTCGCGACGGCCGCGACGGCCGCTGGGACGGCAACGTCTACGCGCCCAAGTCCTTCCGCAAGCCGCGCAAGCCGCACTGAGGCGCGCGGCCCCGCGCGCCACGCCGCGCGATGCCCGAGCGCTCCGCGGGGCCGCTGCCGTCCGATAGACTCGGCCGTGCCTGCCATGAAGATCGATTTCGTCTCCGACGTCGTCTGCCCCTGGTGCGCGATCGGCCTGCACGCGCTCGAGATCGCGCTGGCGCGGCTCGACCCGGCGCAGGCCGTCACGCTGAGCTTCCACCCCTTCGAGCTGAACCCGGACCTCGGCCCCGAGGGCGAGGACCTGGCCGCGCACCTAGCGCGCAAGTACGGCGCCACGCCGGCCCAGCTCGCGCAGACCCACGAGACCATCCGCCAGCGCGGTGCCGAGGTCGGCTTCAGCTTCGACCTCGAGCGCCGCACGCGCATCGTCAACACCTTCGACGCCCACCGGCTGCTGCACTGGGCCGGGCTGGAGGGGCGCCAGCGCGAGCTGAAGCACGCGCTGCTGCAGGCCTACTTCACCGACGGCGAGAACCCCGGCGACCGCAGCGTGCTGCAGCGCCTGGCCACCGAGGTCGGCCTGCACGGCCAGCGCGCCCGCGAGGTGCTGGCCAGCGGCGAGTTCGGCCCGCAGGTGCGCGCCGCCGAGCGGCGCGTGCAGGCCCTCGGCATCCACGCCGTGCCGGCGGTCATCATCGACGACCGCCACCTGATCTCCGGCGGGCAGCCGGTGGCCGTCTACGAGCAGGCGCTGCGGCGGCTGCTCGCGGCGCCGGCCGCCGGCGCGTCCGAGCCCGGCGCCGGCTGACGCGCCGGCCGGCAGGCCCCGGCCGCCGCGTGCCGGCCGCGCGGCAGCGCCCGGATGCCGCCTCCCGGCGCGCCGGCTCCCCGGCGTTCACGCCGACACTTCCGCCCGGCGCCGAGCCGCCGCCGGCACCTGGACCCTTCCGCGCGGCACCGCGCCGCGCCCGCTCCCGACCCCTGCGACCCCCATGCTCAAGAACCTGATCGTCTACCGCATCGGCCCCGGCTGGCTGCCCGACCGCGAGGCCCTCGCGACCGCGCTCGAGGCCGGCCGCTTCGTGCCCTGCGCGCCCACCCAGCCGGCCTCCGTCGGCTGGGTGCCGCCGCGCGGCGAGGCCCACGGCGCGCTGGTGGAGGTCGTCGATGGCCAGTGGCTGCTGCGGCTGCAGACCGAGCGCAAGCTGCTGCCCGCGTCGGTGGTGCGCCGGCGCGTCGAGGAACGGGCCGCGCAGATCGAGCGCAGCACCGGCCGCAAGCCCGGCAAGCGCGAGCAGCGCACGCTGAAGGACGAGGTCCAGCTCGAGCTGCTGCCGCTGGCCTTCAGCCGCGAGGCCGCGCTCGCCGTCTGGATCGACCCGCAGGCGCGCACGCTGGCGGTCGACACCGGCAGCCAGGCGCGTGCCGACGAGGTGGTGTCGGCGCTGGTCAAGGCGGCCGACGGCCTCGCGGTGATGCTGCTGCAGTCGCAGGTCGGCGCGGCCTCGGCGATGGCCGGCTGGCTCGGCACCGGCGAGGCGCCGGCCGGCTTCACGATCGACCGCGAGTGCGAGCTGAAGTCGCCCGACGAGATGAAGTCCGTCGTGCGCTATGCCCGCCATGGCCTGGACGGCGACGACGTGCGCCAGCACATCGCCGGCGGCAAGCGCCCGACGCGGCTGGCGATGACCTGGGCCGACCGCGTGTCCTTCGTGCTGACCGAGGGCCTGCAGCTGAAGAAGCTGGATTTCCTCGACGTGGTGTTCGAGGCCCGCGCCGCCGACGACGCCGGCTTCGACGCCGACGCGGCCATCTGCACCGGCGAACTGCGCCGCCTGATCCCCGAGCTGCTGGACGCGCTCGGCGGCGAGCTGGATGCGCTGGCACCCGCGCCGCTGCCCGCGCCCGAGGCCGGCGTGGCGACGGTCGCCCCGGCTGCTGCGCCGTCCCGCGCCGCTGCCTGACGGCTGGGCGCGCCGGCCCGGGCCCGTCGCTCCCGGCCCCGGCGCGCCACGCGCTGGCCGGCCGGCCGGCTCGATGCCGCCGGGGCCTCTGCAGCCCGCGGCACGGTGCCGGCCGGGGGCTGGCACACTGGGCGGCCCGGCATCCGCCGACGTGCCCTGTTCCCGCCTGCCATGACGGACTCCGACGACTTCCACCGCTACCAGCCGGCCGAGGGCCACGGCCTGCCGCACGACCCGTTCAACGCGATCGTCGGCCCGCGTCCGATCGGCTGGATCTCCAGCCGCGCCGCCGACGGCACGCTGAACCTCGCGCCCTACAGCTTCTTCAACGCCTTCAACTACGTGCCGCCGATCGTCGGCTTCGCCAGCACCAGCCGCAAGGACACGCTGGCCAATGCCGAGGCGACCGGCGAGTTCGCGTGGAACCTGGTGACGCGCCCGCTGGCCGAGGCGATGAACGCCAGCAGCGCCATCGTGCCGCCCGAGGTGGACGAGTTCACGCTGGCCGGCGTGACGCCGGCTGCCTCGCTGCGCATCGCCGCGCCCCGCGTCGCGCAGTCGCCGGTGTCCTTCGAGTGCCGCGTGACGCAGATCGTCCAGCTCAGCGCCGCCGACGGCCGGCTGGTGCCGACCTGGCTGGTGCTCGGCGAGGTGGTGCAGGTGCACATCGCGCGGCGGCTGCTGCAGGACGGCATCTACCAGACGGCCGCCGCCGAGCCGGTGCTGCGCGCCGGCGGCCCGGCCGACTACTTCGCGCTCGGCGAGCGCTTCCGGATGCGCCGGCCGGGCTGAGGGTCGTCCCGCGATGAACGCGCTCCACGCGCTGCCGAGCCGCCTGCCGATCGTGCAGGCCCCGATGGCCGGCGCCCAGGCGAGCCGGCTGGCGCTGGCCGTCTGCGCAGCCGGGGGCCTCGGCTCGCTGCCCTGCGCCACGCTGTCGCCCGAGGCCCTGGCGGCCGAGCTGTCCGCGCTGCGGGCGCAGGCCGCCGGCCCCTGGAACCTGAACTTCTTCTGCCACCGCCCGCCGCCGGCCGACGCGGCGCGCGACGCGCGCTGGCAGGCCCGGCTGGCGCCCTGGCACGCACGCTGGGGCAGCACGCCGGGCGCCGGCGGCGCGGGCCGCGCGCCCTTCAGCCATGCGCTGGCGGACCGCGTCGAGGCCGGTGGCGGCCCCGGCGCGATGCCCAGCGTGGTCAGCTTCCACTTCGGCCTGCCGGCGCCCGACCTGCTGGCGCGGGTGCGCGGCTGGGGCGCGGCGGTCTGGTCCACCGCGACCACGGTCGAGGAGGCGCGCTGGCTGGCGGACCAGGGCGTCGACGCGGTGATCGCCCAGGGCCTGGAGGCCGGCGGGCACCGTGGCCACTTCCTCGCGCCGGGCCGCGGCCAGTGGCTCGAGGAGGTCGGCGCGGACCCCTGCGACCCGCAGGTGCTCGCCGCGCAGGCCGGCAGCCTGGCGCTGCTGCCGCAGGTGGTCGCGGCGGTCGACGTGCCGGTGATCGCGGCCGGCGGCTTCGCGACGCCCGAGGGCGTGGCGGTGGCACGCCTGCTCGGCGCCTCGGCGGTGCAGGTCGGCACCGCCTACCTGCTGTGCCCCGAAGCCGACACCGCGCCGTTGCACCGCGCCGCGTTGCAGGCGGCCCGCGAGGCGCCCGGCGGCGCGGTCACCGCGCTGACCAACCTGTACACCGGGCGCCCCGCGCGCGGCCTGCTGACCGGTTTCATGCGCGAGGCCGGGCCGATCGACGCGGCGGCGCCGGCCTTCCCCGGCGCCACCGCCGCGCTGGCCCCGCTGCGCGCCGCGGCCGAGGCCGCCGGCTCGACGGATTTCACCCCGCTGTGGAGCGGCCAGAACCTGCAGGGCTGCAGCGGCCGGCCGGCCGGCGAACTGACGCGGCAGCTCGCCGCGGGCTGGTGAACCCCCCGGGCCGCGTGCGCGTGCCGCCGCCCGCATCCTTGCCGAAGCAGGCACGCGCGCGCGTGCCGGGAGAACCCCGATGAAGAGTTTCGGAGCCCGCGCGGCGGGCGCGCGGCGCGAACGGATGCAGGCCTCGCCGCGCTGGGCCGGCGAGGGCTTCCGCAACGTGCACCCGGTGCTGCCCGGCCTGCGCGACCCCAGCGTCGCACGGCCCAGCCTCGGCGACTTTCTCTGCGGCGGCGAGCGCCGCGTGCCGGCCGGGCCGCTGCCGGTGGTGGACCCGCGGCCGGGCTGGCAGCGCGCGCCGTCCGACGGCCTGCGCGCGACCTGGCTGGGCCACTCCGCGGTGCTGCTCGAGATCGATGGCGCCACCGTGCTGACCGATCCGGTCTGGGGCCCGCGCGCGTCGCCGCTGCGCCTGGCCGGGCCGAAGCGCTTCCAGCCGGCGCCGGTGGCGCTGCGCCAGCTGCCGCCGCTGGACGCGGTGCTGATCTCGCACGACCACTACGACCACCTCGACCTGCCGACCGTGCGCGAGCTGGCGCGCCGTCCCGGGCTGCCCTTCGTCACCTCGCTCGGCGTCGGCGCGCACCTGGAGGCCTGGGGCATCCCGCCGGAGCGCATCGTCGAGCTGGACTGGTGGGAGTCGCACACGCTGCCGCGCAGCGGCCTGTGCATCACGGCCGCGCCGTCGCAGCACTTCTCCGGCCGCAGCCTGAAGGACCGCAATGCAACGCTGTGGTCCTCGCTGGTGCTGCGCTCGCCGCGGCACGCGGTGTTCTTCAGCGGCGACACCGGCCTGACCACCGAGTACGCGACGATCCGCGAACGCCTCGGCCCCTTCGACCTGGTGATGCTGGAGGTTGGGGCCTTCCACCCGTCCTGGGGCGACATCCACCTCGGCCCGGAGAACGCGCTGAAGGCGCATGCGCTGCTCGGCGGCGGGGCCTTCCTGCCGGTGCACTGGGGCACCTTCAGCCTGGCCCTGCATGCCTGGGACGAGCCGGCCGAGGTGCTGCTCGGCGCGGCGGGCTCGCTCGGTGCGCCGCTGCTGATGCCGCGCCTGGGCGAGCCGGTGGAGCCGCTGCGCGGGCTGGCGCTGCAGCCCTGGTGGCGCGGCGTCGACGGCCGCGCGGGGCCGGCCGTCGCGCCGCCCGTGGCGACGGCTGGCGACCTGGCCGCTGACCGCGAGGGCCGGCTACCGTGGCCGCTGGACTGAACGAGCGCCGGGCCGGGCCGCGCGCGGGCGCGGGCCGCTGCGGCGGCCGTTTACATCGCTCGCCTACACTGCGCGGCCCGACGGGTGCCGCGGCCCGCCGGGCCCGCCGCGGTACCGACCGACCATGATCCTGCCGCCCGCTGCCGACTTTCCCGTGACGCCGTGTTCCGCCCAGCGGCGGGCGCGCGCGCGCGCCGCCTGGCCGCCCGCATGCTGAGCACCCCCGTCGAGCGGCGCTGGCGGGCCGTGCTGAGCCGGCCGGGCGCGCTGCTCGGCAGCCTGCTGCTGCTGTTCGCGCTGGCCGGCGCCGGCGCGCTGTGGCTGCAGGCCGAGCGCTCGCGCGACGTGCAGCGCGAGGAGGCCCTGCTGCGCGCGGAACAGCGCGCCGAGCAGCTCGCGGCGGCGATCGCGGTGCAGGCCGGCGACCTGCTCGGCAGCATCGATGCCGCGCTGCTGGAGCTGCGCGAGGCCTGGGACGGCGATGCCGCAGGCTTCGGCACGACCGTCGGCCCGCTGGTCGCGGTGCTGCCCTCGGGCGCGGTCAGCCACGTCGCCGTCGCGGAAGCCGACGGCCGCACCGTCTACAGCTCGCGCGCGCCGTCCGCGCGCGTCGACGTGTCCGACCGCGAGCATTTCCAGGTCCAGCAGCGCCGCTGGCCCGAGGACCGGCTGCACATCGGCCTGCCGGTGCAGAGCCGGCTCGGGGGCGGGCGCTGGGTCACCACCCTCAACCGGCCGCTGCCGGCCGAGGGCGGCCGCTTCGGCGGGACGGTCAACGTGATCGTGCCGACGGATTACTTCGCGGCGCAGCTGTCGGCGCTGCAGCTGGATGCGCACGACATCGTCGCGCTGGTGCGCGCGGATGGCAGCTTCATCGCTCGCAGCCGCGACAACGAACGCGCGATGGGCGTGCGGCTGCCGGCGAGCCGGCCCTTCCTGCAGTCCCGCGAACGCAGCGGGCGCTTCCGCGCCACCGCGGAGGTCGACGGCGTGCAGCGGCTGTTCGCCTGGCAGCGCGTGTCCGACACCGGCCTGGTCGCGGTCGTCGGCCTGGCCGAGGAGGATGCGCTGGCGCCGCTGATGGCGGGCCGACAGCGCGAGCGGACCGTGCTCGGGGTGCTGCTGGCGGTCGGTGCGCTGGCCCTGCTCGCGATCGGCGTGCTGCTGTGGCAGGCCGACCGGCGCCAGCGCGCGCTCGAGCGCGGCGAGCGGCGCTACCGCGCGCTCGTGGACAGCGCGCCGGTGGCGATCTTCGTCACCCGCCATTCGCGCTTCGTGTACCTCAACCCGGCCGCGCTGGCCCTGCTGGGCGCCGAGCGGCCGGAGCAATTGATCGGGCGGCCGGTGCTGGAGCGCATCCACCCGGATTGCCACGACGCGGTGCGTGAGCGCCGCAAGCGCCTGCTGGAGGACGTGGAGCCGGTCCCGCCCAACGCGGAGCGCTACCTGCGCCTGGACGGGTCCGAGGTCGACGTCGAGGT
Organism: Pseudideonella sakaiensis; assembly: GCF_001293525.1. Classification (GTDB taxonomy): domain Bacteria; phylum Pseudomonadota; class Gammaproteobacteria; order Burkholderiales; family Burkholderiaceae_C; genus Ideonella_A; species Ideonella_A sakaiensis. The sequence goes on from NZ_BBYR01000007.1 coordinate 210,901, forward strand.
CACGGCCTCGCCCTACATCGACGCCGACGGCCTCGGCACGCAGGTGGTGCTGCGCGACATCGGCGAGCAGCTGCGGGCCTCGCGCGCGCAGGAGCGGCTCGCGCAGGAACTCGAGCACCGGGTGGCCGAGCGCACCGCCGACCTGGCGGCTGCCCGCGACGAGGCCGAGCGTGCGAACCGGGCCAAGAGCGAGTTCCTCTCGCGCATGAGCCACGAGCTGCGCACGCCGCTGAATGCCATCCTCGGCTTCGGCCAGCTGCTCGAGCAGGCGCTGGCCGAGCGGACGGGCGAACGGGCCCAGGTGCGCCAGGTGCTCGGTGCCGGGCAGCACCTGCTGACGCTGATCAACGAGGTGCTGGACCTGGCGCGCGTCGAGGCCGGCCACCTCGCGGTCAGCACCGAGCCGGTGGCGCTGCAGGCGCTGGTGGCCGACTGCATGGACTTGCTGCGGCCGCAGGCGCAGGCGCGCGGGCTGAGCCTGTCGCTGCCCGCCGCCGACGACCGCCGCCAGGTGCGCGCCGACCGCACCCGGCTCAAGCAGGTGCTGATCAACCTGCTCGGCAACGCGATCAAGTACAACCGCCGCGGCGGCAGCGTGGCCGTGCGCATCGAGGACCGGGGCGAGGCCTGGCGCGTGCGCGTCGACGACAGCGGCCCCGGCCTCGACGCGGCGCAGTGCGCCCGGCTGTTCGTGCCCTTCGAGCGCCTCGGCGTGGCCGACGGCGCGGTCGAGGGCACCGGCATCGGCCTGGCCTTGTCGCGGCGCCTGGTCGAGCTGATGCACGGCACGATCGGCGTGTTCAGCGAACCCGGCCAGGGCAGCAGCTTCTGGGTCGACCTGCCGAAGGCCGAGGACGCCGTGCCGCCCGCGCTGCCCGAGCCGGCGCCGCCGGCGCCCGCGGCGCTGGCGGCAGGCGCCGACGACGGCACGACGCTGGGCCTGCTGTGCATCGAGGACAACCCGGCCAACCTGATGCTGGTGCAGCACGTGGCCGCGCTGCGCCCGCGCTGGCGCGTGCAGGGCGCCGCGCTGCCCAGCGCCGGCCTGGAGCTGGCGCGCCGGCAGCGGCCCCGGCTGGTGCTGCTCGACCTGCACCTGCCCGAGATGGATGGCTGGTCCGTGCTGCGCGTGCTGCGCGAGGACCCGGCGCTGCGCAGCCTGCCGGTGGTCGCGATCAGCGCCCACGCGATGCCGGCCGACATCGAGCGCGGCAAGGCTGCCGGCTTCGACGACTACCTGACCAAGCCGATCGACGTCACGCGGCTGCTGGCGCTGCTCGACCGCTACGCGCGCTGATCCGCTGCGCCGGGGCCGGCAGCGCAGGGCTCGGCGCTGCGCGGCGCGCGCGCGAGGGTCTGCCGCGGCAGCTCGCCGAAGGCCGCGCGGTAGTGCGCGGCGAAGCCGCCCAGGTGCGTGAAGCCGTGGCGGGCCGCGATCTCGGCCACGCTCGCCCCGTCGCCTGCCTGCAGCAGTGCCTGCCGCACGGCCTGCAGGCGCAGCGTGCGCAGGTGCTGCATCGGCGAGCAGCCGTGCAGGCGCTTGAAGTTCAGCTGCAGGGTGCGCACCGACACGCCCGCGGCACCGGCCAGGGCCTCGACGTCCAGCGCCGCGCTGCCGAGGTGGGCCTGCATGTGGGCGGTGGCGCGCTTCACCAGCCCGGGCAGCACGCTCGGCCGCGCCCGTCCGGCCAGCCGCTCCCCGTAGCCGTGGTCGGTGCCGTGCAGCAGCGCCGCCAGCAGGGCCTGGCGCAGCGCCTGGCCGACCCGTTCCCGGCCGGGCTGTCCGCCGTCCGGCGCGGCGCCGTCGATCCAGCTGGTGCACAGGCCGCAGACCAGCGCGGATAGGTCGCGCCCGAGCGGCTCGTCGCGGAACGCGATCCGCTCGACGACCGGCGCGTCGAGTGCGTCGGCGAGGAAGCGGCGCAGCACCGACGGGGCCAGTGTCAGGCTCACGAGGCGGGTCGCGGCATCCAGCGTGCCGCCGCGCAGCGCGGCGCCGTCGACCAGCCGGGCCTCGCCGCAGGCCAGCACCGTCGGTGCGCCGCCGCCGTCGCGCTGCAGCGCGAGCCGGCCCGCCAGCACGCCGACCAGCAGCCAGTCCTCGGCCGGCTCGTCGACCGTGAAAGGGCCGCCCAGCGGGCTCGCGACGGTGCACAGCGCCAGGTCGTGCAGCGTCGTCCGCGCGAGCTCGAGGGGCCGGGTCGCGTCCGCGCTCACCCGGTGGCCGAAGGGCAGCGGCACCGGCCGCATCGCGGTGCACAGGCCCCTGGCCGGGCTCGACGCCGAAGGCGGGCTCGGCGCGGGCGTCGTCGTCTGCCCGCCCGGGATCCCTTCGCCAACCGTCACTGCCAAACGCATCCTCCCCCGCGACGGCGCAGCACCGCGCCAGGGGCCGAGCTTAGCGGCGCGCCCACCCGCCGCGCGGCCTTCCCCTCGTTGCGCATGGCCTTGCCGCGCTGCGGTGCGGCCGGGCTGCGGCAGGCCGTGCGGTGCGCGGACCGGGACGGGCCGGGGTGGAATGCGACAATCCCGCATCGTCGTGTCGAGAGGCCGTGCCCGGGCTGCGTTCGTGAGTGTGTCGCTGAACCCGGGCGAGGTGCCGGAGCTGTTCGATATCGAGACCCGGTCGGTCGACGAGTCGCGCGAGTACGTGCGCAGCTTCGTCGGCCACAGCCGCGTCAACCCCGTGCGCGAGCGCCTCGCGCTGCGCTATGCCGTGACCTCGCTCGGCGGCCTGCACGCGGTGAAGGCCTGCAGCCCGGACGGGGCCGAGTTCGTCCATGAAGACAGCGGCTTCGCCGGCCTGTCGGTGACGCTGCCGATCCAGGGCTCGCTGTTGATCGAGGCCGGCGGCCAGGTCGTCGAGGCGGGGCCGGCCGACGGGGCGGTGGTGGACGTCGGCGGGCGGCGCCGCTCGGTCTACGGCGGCGGGCTGGAGATGGCCTACATCGTCTTCGAGGCCGCGCTGCTGCGCGAGGCGCTGGCCGCGCGCCTCGGGCGCGAGGTGACCCGCTTCGCCTTCGCGCCGCGCTTCGACCGGGGCCTGCCGAACGCGCGGTTGCTCACCCAGCTGGCGCTGGCGATGGTGGACGGCGTGCGCGGCGAGGCCCCGCTGCTGTGCGCACCGATCGCGACCCACCACCTGCGCCAGGCGATGATCGATGCGCTGGTCGACGGCCTGCCCCACGACCACGCGCCGTTGATCCGATTCGCCGGCACGCCTGGGCTGCTGGCGCGGCCGCTGCGGCGGGCCGTCGAGTTCATGCAGGCCCATGCCGGGACGGTGCTGGGCCTGAAGGACCTGGCCGCCGCGGCCTCGACCAGCCCGCGCAGCCTGCAGCTGGCGTTCCAGCAGGCCTACGGCATGACGCCGATGGGCTACCTGCGCGAGCTGCGCCTGCAACGGGTGCGCGAGGACCTGCTGGACCCGCTGCAGACCGGCTCGGTGGGCAGCGTCGCACGCCGCTGGGGCTTCGTGCACCTCGGCAACTTCGCGGGGCGCTATGCCCGCCGCTTCGGTGAGCGGCCCGGCGAGACGCGGCGCCGGGGCGGCCGAACGCCGCCCGGCCGCTAGGCCGCCTCAGCCCGGCCGGGCCGCGGGCCCCGGCCGCGGCGCCGCCGCGTCGAGTCGGCGCCGCAGCCGCAGGCCCGGGCGCTCCACCGCGAGGTAGAGCAGGGCACCGGCCGCCAGCGCGGCCGCGCCGTAGGCCGCGAAGGCGAGCAGGCCGCGCCCGGCGAGGTCCGCACCGGCATGCGCCTGCACCAGGTGGTACACCGGCTTGTGGACCAGGTAGAGGCTGTAGGAGATCGCGGCGAGTGCGCCGGCCAGCGGGAGCGGGCGGCGGCCGATCAGGCTGTCGCGGCCGGCGCCGGCGAAGACCAGCAGCGCCAGCGACAGCGACAGCAGCGGCCAGCCCACGGTGTTGGCCCAGAGGCCGGTGCGCGCGGCGAACACCTCCAAGCACAGCAGCAGCCCGATCAGCCCGGCCGCCAGCGCCGCGTCCGCATGCCGCCGCGCCCGCGCCCAGGCCGCCGGGCGCAGCGTGCGCGCCGCGGCCAGCAGCACGCCGCAGAGCAGGCCGTCGAGCCGGGCCCAGGTCGGGTAGTACAGGTCCTCGACGAACCAGTTGCGGCGCGCGAGCGCCGGGTCTTCCGCCATGCCGTGCTGCCAGGCCAGCGCGCGCAGCGCCAGGCCGCCGAGCACTGCCAGCGCGACCACCACCGCACAGGCGGCGCCGGAGCGCCGGCGCATCAGCCCGATCGCCAGCAGCGGGAACAGCAGGTAGAAGTGCTCCTCGACGCACAGCGACCAGGCATGCGAGAAGGCCGCGTGCCGCGCGTAGTCGATCGACAGGTTGAGCGTGAAGCTCAGGAACTTCCACGCCGGCTCCATGCCGGGCGCCTCGCGGAAGCCGGGCCAGGCGAGGTAGGCGGCGAGCACCGCGAGGTAGGCCGGCAGGATGCGGAAGGCGCGGCGGCGGTAGAAGTCGGCCAGGTCGAGCCGTCGCCCCGCGGCCAGCGGTGCCAGCACCTGGCCGCCGATCAGGTAGCCGCTGAGCACGAAGAACAGGTCGACCCCCATCCAGCCATGGCGCGAGAGCCAGGTCCAGTCCGGCCCCAACCCGCCCACCACGAAGCTGTGGAACAGCATGGTCCACACCACGGCGATGGCGCGCAGCAGGTCCAGGCCGGGCAGGCGGGCATCGGCGGCGGGCGCAACGGGCATGGCCGCGATCATCGCAGCCGGCGGCCCGGCGCCGCACACGGAAACGGCCGCCCGGCGCGGACGCGCGTCAGCCGGCGCGGCGGAAGGTCAGGTTCAGCCGGTGCTCGCCGGCCCAGGGGTGGTGGCCGGCCGCCAGCGGGCGCACGCCGTGGAAACAGCGCCGGGCCGGGCCGCCGAACACCAGCAGGTCGCCGTGCTGCAGCACCAGCTCCTGCGTCGGCGCGTCGCGCCGCAGGCCGCCGAGCCGGAAGCGCGCCGGCAGGCCGAGCGAGGCCGAGACGATCGGCCAGGCCGCGTCGCGCTCGTCGCGGTCCTGGTGCAGGCCCAGGCCGACGCCCGGGCGGTACAGGTTGACCAGCACCGCATCGGGCGCGAAGCCGGGGAAGCCGGCGCGCGCCGCGGCGGCGCGCGCGATCGCGTCGAGCAGCGCCGGCAGCGGCGGCCAGGGCCGGCCGCTCAGCGGGTCCTGCGACGCGTAGCGGTAGCCGCGGGCATCGCTCAGCCAGCCGAGCGCGCCGGCATTGGACGTGGCCACGGCCATGCGGCCGCCGCCCGGGGTGCGCAGGTGGCGCAGCGGCGCCTGCCACAGCAGCGGCCGCAGCACCGCCGCCAGCGCGCCGGCCAGCGGCGTGAGCAGGCCGGGCAGCAGCACGGCGCCGGGCGCGACCGGCGTGCACGCCGCCTGGTCCACCAGCGCGGTGGCGGCCGCGGCGCGTGCGGGCTCGTCGGCCGCGCGGGCCTCGGCCGCCCAGGCCGCCGGCAGCGGGGGCCGGGCCGCGTGCGCGACGGCAGCCCCGGGCGCGCCGGCAGCGTCGGTCGGCGCGTCGGCGAAGGCCCAGGCGGGGTCGTCGCCGAACAGCAGGCCGGGACGTGCCGCCGGCACGCACGCCGCGTCGCCGAACAGGTCGGCGTGGGGCGGATCGGTCGGTGGACGGCGGGACATCGGGCGAGGCCGCGGCATGGGCCACCGCCCGGGCGTGTGGCCGGGCGGCCTCAGGCCGCCGGCACGCTGCTGCGCATCAGGTGGTCGAAGGCGCCGAGCGCGGCCTTGGCCCCGTCGCCCGCGGCGATGATGATCTGCTTGTAGGGCACGGTCGTCACGTCGCCGGCGGCGAACACGCCGGGCACCGAGGTCGCGCCCTTTGCGTCGACGATGATCTCGCCGTGGCGGCTCAGCTCCAGCGTGCCCTTCAGCCACTCGGTGTTCGGCACCAGGCCGATCTGCACGAACACGCCGGCCAGCGGCACCTGGCGGATCGCGCCGCTCGCGCGGTCCTTGTAGGTCAGGCCGGTCACCTTCTGGCCGTCGCCGTCGATCGACGTGGTCTGGCCGTTCAGCACGATCTCGACGTTGGGCAGGCTCTTCAGCTTGTCGACCAGCACCTTGTCGGCCCGCAGCGCGTCGCCGAACTCGATCAGCGTGACGTGCTCGACCAGGCCGGCCAGGTCGATGCCCGCCTCGACGCCGGAATTGCCGCCGCCGATCACCGCCACGCGCTTGCCCTTGAACAGCGGGCCGTCGCAGTGCGGGCAGTAGGCCACGCCCTTGTTGCGGTACTGCTGCTCGCCGGGCACGTCGACCTCGCGCCAGCGCGCGCCGGTCGACAGGATCACGCTGCGGCCCTTCAGCGAGCCGCCGTTGGCCAACTGCAGCTCGACCAGGCCGCCCGGCGTCGCGGCCGGCACCAGGCGCTCGGCACGCTGCAGGTGGATCAGCTCCACGCCATAGGCCTGGGCATGCTTCTCCAGCGCGGCCGCGAACTTCGGGCCGTCGGTCTCGAGCACCGAGATGTAGTTCTCGATCGCCAGCGTGTCCATGGTCTGGCCGCCGAAGCGCTCGGCCACGATCGCGGTGCGGATGCCCTTGCGCGCGGCATAGACCGCGGCCGCCGCGCCGGCGGGGCCGCCGCCGACGATGAGCACGTCGTAGGGCGCCCGCGCGCTGAGCTGGGCCGCGTCGCGCGCGGCGCTGCCGGTGTCCAGCTTCTTGACGATCTCCTCGACCGTCATGCGGCCCTGGCCGAACTCCTCGCCGTTCAGGAACACGATCGGCACGGCCAGGATCTGGCGCCGCTCGACCTCCTCGCGGAACAGGCCACCGTCGACCGCCACGTGGCGCACGCGCGGGTTCAGCACCGCCATCAGGTTCAGCGCCTGCACCACGTCCGGGCAGTTGTGGCAGGTCAGGCTCATGAAGGTCTCGAAGACGAACTCGCGCCCGTCCTCGGCACCCAGCGCCTGGATCTGCTCGATCACCGCCTGCTCGACCTTGGGCGGGTGGCCGCCGACCTGCAGCAGCGCCAGCACCAGCGAGGTGAACTCATGACCCATCGGCAGCGCCGCGAACTCGACGCGCGCGACCGGGTCCTCGGGGCGCTGGATCGCGAACGACGGGCGGCGGGCCGCCTGGCCGTCGGTGCGCAGCGTGATCTTGTCGGACAGCCCGGCGATCTGTTCCAGCAGCGCGCGCATGTCGCGGCCGTTCTCGGAATCGTCGAGTGTGGCGACCAGCTCGAACGGGATGCGCACGCGTTCGAGGTAGGCCTGCAGCTGGGTGGCGAGGTTGGCGTCGAGCATGGGGAGCCTCCGTCGGTGGATTCATCGGCGCCGCGCGGCAGGGCCGGCGGCGAGGGGCGACGCGGATCGGGGCCCCTCCGGGCGGCGGCGCGAGGGCGCGCCGCCCGGGAGCGGGCGGGTTGGTGTGTCACCCTCACCCGGTCGGCCGCGGTGGTGCAGCCGACCGGGTGAGGGCCCCTGCCGCGCGAGCCCCGTCCGGGGCGCGCCGCCGGAGGCCCCTTCGGGCCGGTCCGACGGCGGCACCCGGGGGGTGCCTCACGCGGGCAGGGCGGGCGACCTCAGATCTTGCCGACCAGGTCCAGCGACGGGGTCAGCGTCTTCGCGCCTTCCTGCCACTTGGCCGGGCAGACCTGGCCCGGGTTCTTCGCGGTGTACTGCGCGGCGGCCAGCTTGCGCAGGGTTTCCTTCACGTCGCGCGCGATCTCGTTCGAGTGGATCTCGGCGGTCTTGACGATGCCGTCCGGGTTGATGACGAAGGTGCCGCGCAGCGCCAGGCCTTCTTCCGGGATGTGCACGCCGAAGGCGTTCGTCAGCACGTGCGTCGGGTCGCCCACCAGCGGGAACTTCGCCTTGCCGACGGCCGGGCTGGTCTCGTGCCAGACCTTGTGCGAGAAGTGGGTGTCGGTCGTGACGATGTAGACCTCGGCGCCGGCTTCCTGGAACTTGGCGTAGTTGTCGGCGGCGTCCTCGACCTCGGTCGGGCAGTTGAAGGTGAAGGCCGCCGGCATGAAGATCAGGACCGACCACTTGCCCTTCAGCGTCTGGTCGCTCACCTCGACGAACTTGCCGTTGTGGAAGGCGGTCGTCTTGAACGCGGGAACCGGGGTGTTGATGATGGACATGTCTGCTTCCTTTTCTCTCGAGGGTGGGGGCCGTCGGGCGGCCCGAGGGTGTGCAATCAGCGACGGGACGAAGTCTAGAGGGGTGCTGGCATTGTGGTGATAAATAGACGCAAGTGGCGTCATTGAGGTTTCCTAAGGCGCGCGGGCGCAGCCTCGCGCGCCGTGCCGCGCCGCGCGCCGCCCGCGGCTCAGGCGCGCAGCAGGCCGCGGATGATCGCCTCGCTGCAGACGCTGGCGGTCTCGCGGATGAAGCGGGCGAAGTCCACCGCGGCGCTGCCGTCGGCGCGGTCGGACACGGTGCGCACCACCGCGAAGGGCACGCCGAAGTCGTGGCAGACCTGGGCCAGCGCCGCCCCCTCCATCTCCACCGCCAGCGCCGCCGGCAGCGCGGCGCGCAGCGCGCGGCCCTGGTCCGGCCCGTGCACGAAGCGGTCGCCGCTGACGACCAGGCCGCGGTGCACCCGCGGCGGACGCCGTGCCGCGCCCGCCGGCAGCGGCCAGGGCGCGGCCGGCGGCGGCAGTGCCGCCAGCGCGCGCGTGGCTGCCGCCGCCAGCGCCTCGGTCAGCGAGGCGTCGGTGTCGAAGCGATCGCGGCCGCTGTGCGGCACCTCCCAGCGCGGGAACAGGGGCGAGGCGTCCAGATCGTGCTGCAGCAGCTGCTGCGCGACCACCACGTCGCCGACGTGCACGCCGTCGCCGAGGCCGCCGGCGACGCCGGTGAAGACCACCCGGCCGCAGCCGAACTCGCCGAGCAGCAGCGCCGTCGTGGTGGCCGCCGCGACCTTGCCGATGTGCGACAGCACCAGCACCACCGGCCGGCCCTCGAGCGTGCCGAGCAGGAAGTCGCGCCCGGCGCGGCGCTGCCGCTGCGGCGCGTCGAGGCCCGCCGCGAGCCCGCGCAGCTCCTCGTCGATCGCCGCGACGATGGCGGTCGGCCGCGCGTCGGTCACGGCGCCGGCTCCGCGGCGGCGCCCGCGCCGCCCGGCGCCGCGGTGGGCTGCGGCAGGTGCCCGCGCCGCGCCGCGGCGATCGCCTCGCCGCCCAGCCGCTGCGAGACCTCGTGCGCGGCGGCCCGCACCGCCTCGGCCACCGGCGAGCGCCAGTCGGGCGAGACGTGGTCCTGGTGGCCCAGCGCGGTGACGACCAGCGCCGCCTCGCCCTCGTGCGTGAAGGCCGGTGCGCTGAAGGCATTGACCCCCGGGATCGGCCGGCCGACGGCCCGCGTGACGCCGTGGCAGCGCCATTCCTCGGCGATCGCCTGCAGCTCGGCCTCGCTGGCCTGCAGCGGCGGCGGGCGCGCGTCCGGCAGGTCGCCGAGCGCGGCCAGCATCGCCAGGTCCAGCGCGCGCCGCGGCAGCACGGCCGCGAAGGCGCGCCCGGTGGCGGTGCCCAGCAGCGACATCACCGTGCCGGCGCGCATGCTGACGTGCAGCGGCTGGCGCGCGTCGATCATGCGCACCACGGTGGGCCCGAAGTTGCCCCAGACCGCGAGCGCCACCGCGAGGCCGGTCGAGGCCGCCAGGGCCTCGGCCACCGGCGTGGCCTCGCGCAGCGCGTCGACCTGGCCGAGCGCGGCCAGCCCGATGCGCAGCGCCGCCGGCCCGAGCGCGTACTGGCCGCTCGCGGGCAGCTGCACGATCAGGCGCAGCTTGCCGAAGCTCACCAGGTAGGGGTGGGCGCGCGAGGGCGGCAGGCCGGCGGCGGCGGCCAGGTCCTTCAGCGACATCGGCCCCGCGCTGGCGGCCAGCGCCAGCAGCAGCCGCCCGCCGACCTCGACGGACTGCACCGCGCGCTGGGCACGGTCGAGCTCGGGCGGGGCGGGGGTCATGCGGAAGAGGATTGTGCAGGCGCCTGCGCCGGGGCCGGACGGTGGGCGTTTGAATTCGTTCCTGGATAATTCATTTGCCATTCGCAAATGTCAAGCCTACACTGCAGCCCCGCGCCGCCGCCGCAGCGGCCGCGCCCGCCGATGCAGGAGACCCCCGATGAGCACCGAGAAGCACTTCGCCTCGCAGGCCGACCTGGCCGAGAAGACGGTCAGCTTCACCCAGCTGTCCGAGCACGCCTGGGCCTACACCGCCGAAGGCGACCCGAACACCGGCATCGTGATCGGCGACGACGCGGTGCTGGTGGCCGACACCCAGGCCACGCCCGCGATGGCGGCCGACGTGATCCGCCGCATCCGCGAGGTGACCGACAAGCCGATCCGCTACGTGGTGCTCACGCACTACCACGCGGTGCGCGTGCTCGGCGCGAGCGCCTACCAGCCGCAGCAGATCCTGGCCAGCCAGGACACCTACGACCTGATCGTCGAGCGCGGCGAGGCCGACAAGGCCAGCGAGATCGGCCGCTTCCCGCGCCTGTTCCGCGACGTCGAGAGCGTCCCGCCGGGCCTGACCTGGCCCACCCTGACCTTCACCGGCAAGATGACGCTGTGGCTCGGCCAGCTCGAGGTGCAGCTGCTGCAGCTCGGCCGCGGCCACACCAAGGGCGACACCGTGGTCTGGCTGCCGCAGGAGCGCACGCTGCTGTCGGGCGACCTGGTCGAGTTCGACGCCACGCCCTATGCCGGCGATGCCTACTTCCAGGACTGGCCGAAGACGCTGGACAACATCGCCGCGCTGCAGCCGCGTGCGCTGGTGCCGGGCCGCGGCCCGGCGCTGAAGGGCGAGGCCGAGGTGGCGCGCGGGCTGGAGGTGACGCGCGCCTTCATCAGCGACGTGTGGACCCACGTGAAGGCCGGGGCCGATGCCGGCAAGGACCTGAAGACCGTCTACCGCGAGACCTACGCGGCGCTGCAGCCGCGCTACGGGCACTGGGTGATCTTCGACCACTGCATGCCCTTCGACGTCACCCGCTGCTACGACGAGGCCACCGCGCACCGCGACCCGCGCATCTGGACCGCCGAGCGCGACCGGCAGATGTGGGCCACGCTGGAGGGCTGAGCGTGGCCGCGCCCGCGCCCCTCGGGACGGCGGCGCCGCTGCCGCCTTTCGGCCCCGACGCCGACGGGGCCCGCATCCAGGCCCATGCCTTCCCTTACCGCCGCTCGCCGGACCAGGACGCCGCGGCGCCGGTGCGCCACCCGGTGGTCGTGGTCGGCGCGGGGCCGGTGGGCCTGAGCCTGGCGATCGATCTCGCGCGGCGCGGCCAGCGCGTGCTGCTGCTGGACAACGACGGGCGGCTGTCCAGCGGCTCGCGCGCGATCTGCTTCGCCAAGCGCACGCTGGAGATCTGGGACCGGCTCGGCGTCGGCGACGCGATGTGCGCCAAGGGCGTGCAGTGGCAGGTCGGCAAGGTCTTCCTCGGCGAGGACGAGCTGTACCGCTTCGACCTGCTGCCCGAGCCGGGCCACGAGCGCCCCGCCTTCATCAACCTGCAGCAGTACTACGCCGAGGCCTACCTCGCGCTGCGCGCCGCTGCGCTGCCCGGGCTGGAGATCCGCTGGTGGAACCAGGTGGAGGCGATCGAGCCGGGGCCCGACGGCGTGACGCTGGGCATCGCGACGCCCGACGGCCGCTATGCGCTGCGTGCCGACCACGTGGTGGCCTGCGACGGCTCGCGTTCGCCGCTGCGCGGCCTGCTCGGCCTGGAGAGCAAGGGCCGCGTGTTCCGCGACCGCTTCCTGATCGCCGACGTGCGGATGGCGGCCGAGTTTCCCGCCGAGCGCTGGTTCTGGTTCGACCCGCCCTTCCACCCGAACCAGAGCGTGCTGCTGCACCGCCAGCCGGACGGCGTCTGGCGCATCGACTTCCAGCTCGGCTGGGACGCCGACCCCGAGCTGGAAAAGCAGCCCGAGCGCATCCGCCCGCGCGTCGACGCGATGATGCGCCAGGCGCTCGGCCGCGAGCTGCCCTTCACGCTGGAGTGGGCCAGCGTCTACACCTTCGCCTGCCTGCGGATGGAGCGCTTCCGTCACGGGCGCGTGCTGTTCGCCGGCGATGCGGCGCATGGCGTGTCGCCCTTCGGCGCGCGCGGCGCGAACTCCGGCGTGCAGGACGCCGAGAACCTCGGCTGGAAGCTCGACCTCGTGCTGCGCGGCCTGGCCGGCGAGGCGCTGCTGGAAAGCTATGCGCGCGAGCGCGAGTTCGCCGCCGACGAGAACCTGCTGAACTCCACCCGGGCGACCGACTTCATCACGCCGAAGAGCGAGGCCAGCCGGCTGTTCCGCGACGCGGTGCTGGCGCTGTCGCGCCGGCAGCCCTTCGCGCGCACGCTCGTCAACAGCGGCCGCCTGTCGGTGCCGGCGACGCTGGACGGCTCCGCGCTGAACACGCCCGACGGCGAGGCCTTCGATCCGCGCATGCGGCCGGGCGCGCCCGCCACCGATGCGCCGCTGCGCGGGCCGGACGGCCAGCCGGCCTGGCTGCTGCGCGCGCTGGGCGACGGCTTCACGCTGCTGCTCGGCGACGGCCCCGAGGGCGCCGCCGAGGCCGACGCGCTCGCCGCGGCCGCGGTGCCCGGCCTGCCGCTCGAGGTGCTGCGCATCGCGCCCGCCGCGGCGCCGTCGGTGGGCGCCTGGGTCGACGTCGACGGCCTGGTCGCGCGGCGCTACGACCTGCGGCCCGGCGGCGCCGTGCTGCTGCGGCCGGACCGCCATGTCTGCGCGCGCTGGCGCCGGCCGACCTCGACCGCGGTCGCCACCGCGCTGCGGCGCGCGCTGGCCCTCGCGCAGGACGGCGCGGCGACGGCCGCGGCCGCCGATGCCGCCCCGGCCGCCACCGCGGGCGACCTGGCCCCTGGCGTCGCGACGCCCGCGGCGACCGCCTCGGTCGCCACGACCGCTTCGTCGGCTGCGGCGACCCTTGCCGACCGCATCGAGCCCGCGGCCGGACCCGCGCTGGCGACGACGTCGCGGCTGGCCGCCCCCGACGAGGTCTACGAGGCCCTGATCGAGGCCCACCGCGGCCTCGACGCCGCGCAGAGCCATGCGCTGAACGCCCGCCTCGTGCTGCTGCTGGCGAACCACGTCGGCTCGGCCACCGTGCTGCGCGAGGCGCTGCAGGTGGCGCGCGACGTGGCCGCCCCGACGGAGACTGCCCGATGAACGACCCCCAGCCCGCCGCCGCGGCCGTGCCCGGCGCCGCCCCGCGCCGCTACCAGAGCGGCTTCGGCAACGAGTTCGCGAGCGAGGCGCTGCCCGGCGCGCTGCCGGCGGGCCGCAACAGCCCGCAGCGCGTCGCGCACGGCCTGTTCGCCGAGCTGCTGTCCGGCAGCGCCTTCACCGCGCCGCGCCACCTGAACCTGCGCAGCTGGCTGTACCGCCGCCAGCCCTCGGTGGTGGTGGGCGGCTACGCGCCGTATGCCCAGCCGTACTGGAAGACCGGCGCGAAGGACGGCGTGGCCTGCCCGCCGGACCCGCTGCGCTGGCACCCGCCACCGCTGCCCGACGCGCCGACCGACTTCGTCGACGGCCTGCGCACGGTGGTCGTCAACGGCGACGCCGAGGCCCAGACCGGCATGGCGGCGCACGTCTACCTCGCGAACCGCTCGATGCAGGGCCGTGCGCTGGTCGATGCCGATGGCGAGCTGCTGCTGGTGCCGCAGCAGGGCCGGCTGACGATCACCACCGAGCTCGGCGTGCTGGAGGTCGTGCCGGGCGAGATCGCGCTGCTGCCGCGCGGCCTGGCCTTCCGCATCGACCTCGACGGCCCGTCGCGCGGCTACGTCTGCGAGAACTACGGCGCGCCGTTCCGGCTGCCGGAGCTCGGCCCGATCGGCAGCAACGGCCTGGCCAACCCGCGCGACTTCCTGGCGCCGGTGGCCGCGGTCGAGCCGGCGCCCGCGGGCGGCACCACGCTGATCCGCAAGGTCGGCGGCGCGCTGTGGCAGGCGCAGCTGCCCGGCACGCCCTTCGACGTCGTGGCCTGGCACGGCCGGCTGGCGCCGCTGAAGTACGACACCGCGACCTTCATGGTGATCGGCTCGATCAGCTTCGACCACCCGGACCCGTCCATCTTCACGGTGCTGACCAGCGCCACCGACACGCCCGGGACGGCGAACTGCGACTTCGTGATCTTCCCGCCGCGCTGGATGGTGGCCGAGGACACCTTCCGCCCGCCCTGGTACCACCGCAACGTGATGAGCGAGTTCATGGGCCTGGTGCACGGCCAGTACGACGCCAAGCCGGAAGGCTTCAGGCCGGGCGGCATGAGCCTGCACAATGCCCTGGTGCCGCACGGCCCCGATGCCGAGGCCTTCGACAAGGCGAGCCTGGCGGCGCTGGCGCCGCACAAGCTCGACCACACGCTGGCCTTCATGTTCGAGAGCCGCTGGCGCTTCCACCCGACCGCCTACGCGCTGCAGGAGGCGCCGCGCGACCTCGCCTACGCCAGCTGCTGGGCCCCGCTGGCCCGGCCCGCCGTCTGAAGGCCCGGCCCGACGGCGTGCCCCCACCCGACCCCCGGACACTCCCGCGATGACCCTCGACGACACCCACGACCCCGCGCTGCGCAGCTGGGTCGCCTCGGCCCAGGCCGAGGACACCGACTTCCCGATCCAGAACCTGCCCTATGGCCGGCTGCGCCCGCGCGCCGACCCGCAGGCGCCGTGGCGCATCGGCGTGGCGATCGGCGACCAGGTGCTCGACCTGCGCGAGGCGGCCGCGCGCGGCCGCTGGGACGCGGCGACGGCGGCCCGGCTGGCGCCGCTGGCCGACGGCGACCTGAACGCGCTGATGGCCCGCCCGTCGGCCGAGCGGCGGGCACTGCGCGCCGCGCTGTCGGCCGCGCTGGCCGAGGGCAGCGCGCAGCAGGCGGCGCTGGCGCCCGCGGTGGCCCCGGCCGCCGCCTTCGAGCACGACCTGCCCTGCCGCATCGGCGACTACTCCGACTTCTACGCCGGCATCCACCACGCGACCGCGGTCGGCCGGCTGTTCCGGCCCGACCAGCCGCTGATGCCGAACTACAAGTGGGTGCCGATCGGCTACCACGGCCGCGCATCCTCGCTGCGCGTCAGCGGCGATGCCTTCCCGCGGCCGCTGGGCCAGGTCCGGGGCGAGGGCGATGCGCCGGCCTTCGGGCCCAGCCAGCGCATGGACTACGAGCTCGAGCTCGCCTTCTACGTCGGGCCGGGCAACGCGCGCGGTACGCGCATCGCGATCGACGAGGCCGAGGAGCACTTCTTCGGCGTCGGCCTGCTGAACGACTGGTCGGCACGCGACATCCAGGCCTGGGAGTACCAGCCGCTCGGGCCCTTCCTGTCGAAGAGCTTCGCCAGCACCCTGTCGCCGTGGATCGTCACGAACGAGGCGCTGGCGCCGTTCCGCCGGCCCTTCGTGCGGCCCGCGGGCGACCCGGCACCGCTGCCCTACCTCGACGGCGCCGCGAACCGCGCCGCCGGCGCGCTCGGGCTGCAGGTCGAGACCTGGCTGCAGACCGCGGCGATGCGCGCGGCCGGCCAGGCGCCGGTGCGGCTGTCGCAGGCCGAGGTCGCCGACGCGGCCTACTGGACGCCGGCCCAGCTGATCGCCCACCACAGCGTCAACGGCTGCAACCTGCAGCCGGGCGACCTGCTCGGTTCGGGCACGCTCTCGGGACCCGGGCCCGGCCAGGCCGGCTCGCTGCTGGAGCTGACCGTCGGCGGCCGCGAGGCGCTGCACCTGCCCGACGGCAGCGAGCGCCGCTTCCTGCAGGACGGCGACCGCGTGGTGCTGCGCGCGCACGCGCAGCGCGAGGGCGCGCGGCGCATCGGCTTCGGCGACTGCGCCGGCACGCTGCTGCCGGCGCAGTGAGTTCCCGCGCGCCGGGGCGGGCGCGGCGCTGCTAGTCCTGCCAGCCGCCGGACTGGATCGCATCGACGATCGCCTGCCCGGTGCGCACCAGCGCCGGGGCGAACTGCTCGTGCAGCAGCGCGCCCTGCAGGCGTGCCGCCGGCCCGCCGACGGTGAGGGCCAGCGGCTCGCGGCCGTCGCCCGGATCGACGCCGACGCCGACCGCGGCGATCTCGCTCTCCCATTCCGACGCCGAGCAGGCGTAGCCGCGCTGCGCGACCTCGCGCTCGGCGCGCTGCAGCCCCTCGAGCAGGCGCGGCCAGTCGCGCGGCTGCTCGGCCTGCAGCGCACGCAGCACCAGGGCGCGCAGGCCGGCGTCGGCGGCGCTCCACATCGCCCGGCCCATCGCCGTCGGGGCCAGCGGGATGCGCGTGCCGACGTCCAGCCCCAGGATCAGGCGCGCGGTGCTGCGGCAGTGCGCGACGTAGACCATCTCGGTGCCATGGCGCACGCCCAGCGAGACCGCGGCCTGCGTCTGTTCGGCCAGCGCCTCCATGTGGGGCCGGGCGATGCGGCCGAGCTCGAAGTTCGTCAGCACGCGGAAGCCCAGCGTCAGCGCGGCCGGCGCCAGCGCGTACTCGCCGGTGGCCGGCCGGTGGCGCAGGTAGCCGAGCGCCGTCAGCGTGAAGCTCAGCCGCGACACCGTGGCCGCCGGCAGGCCGCTGCGCCGGGCCAGCTCCTGGTGCGGCAGCCAGCGGTCCTTGGGCTGGAAGCAGCGCAGGAGGTCGAGGCCGCGCGCGAGCGCGGTGACGAAGCGGCGGTCCTGCCGGGGGTCGGGTTCGGCAGGGCCCTCGGCCGGGCGGCGCTGGCGTCCCATCGCGTGGTCTCCCGTGTTTTCTGAGGTGCGGAATAAATCGGGCCACCCGGTCTCCTCGTAATCCCTGAGGTCGATTTACACGGGATGGCTGGCTGCGTAGACTGGCCCATGCCGCCCGCATCATATTCCGAACAGCGGAATGATGGCCAGGCGCCGGACCCGATGAGCGCCCACGCACCTGCCCACTTCGCGCACTGGCCCCCTGGCCTGCCGCGGCACCTCGGCCTGCCGCAGACCAGCCTGTGGGCCAACCTCGCGGTGTCCGCGTGGCGCTACCCGGACAAGCCGGCGCTCGTCTACTACGACAGCCCGCTGAGCTATGCCGCGCTGCGCGACGAGGCCGAGCGCCTCGCCGGCCACCTGCAGGCGCAGGGCGTGGCGCGCGGCGACCGCGTGCTGCTCGCGCTGCAGAACAGCCCGCAGTGGGTGATCGGCTTCTACGGCATCCTGCGCGCGGATGCGATGGCCGTGCCGGTGAACCCGATGAACCGCGCCGAGGAGCTGCGCCACCTCGTGGCCGACAGCGGCGCCCGCTGCGCGATCGTCGCGCAGGACCGGCTGGACGACTGGCTCCCGCTGCTGGCGGCCGGCCGCGCGGCGCGTCGGCGCGACGGCGAGGAGGCCCCCGGCCTGCGGCAGCTGCTGGTCGTCACCTACCGCGACCACCTGCAGCGCCCCACCGACCTCGCGCTGCCGGACGAGGTCGCCGCGGCGCCGCGCGCGCTCGACGGCGAGGGGGTGCTCGCGTGGCGCGAGGCGCTCGCCGCGGCACCGCGGCCGGCCGCGCCGCAGGCCGGCCCCGAGGACCTGTGCGTGATGCCCTACACCTCCGGCACCACCGGCGCGCCCAAGGGCTGCGTGCACACCCACCGCAGCGTGATGAGTACGCTGGTGGGCGGCACGGTGTGGTTCATGCGCACGCAGGATGCGGTCTACCTCGCGACGCTGCCCTTCTTCCACGTCACCGGGCTGTCGGGCAGCCTGAACGGGCCGATCTACCTCGGCGCGACCATCGTCATCCTCTCGCGCTGGGACCGCGACACCGCGGCGCGCTGCATCGCGCGCCACCAGGTCACCGTGTGGCAGTCGATCTCGACGATGGTGATCGACTTCCTCGCCCACCCCGCGCTCGACCGCCTCGACCTGCGCAGCCTGCAGGGCCTGCGCGGCGGCGGCGCGGCGATGCCCGAGGCGGTGGCGGCCCAGCTCAAGGCGCGCACCGGGCTCGACTACGTCGAGGGCTACGGCCTGTCCGAGACGCTGGCCGCCACCCACATCAACCCGGTGCACCGGCCGAAGCGGCAGTGCCTCGGCATCCCGGTGTTCGACGTCGATGCCCGCATCGTCGACCCGGACACGCTGCAGGAGCGGCCCGACGGCGAGGTGGGCGAGATCGTGATCCACGCGCCGCAGGTGATGCGCGGCTACTGGAACGCACCGCAGGCCGATGCCGAGGCCTTCGTGACGATCGACGGCCGCCGCTTCCTGCGCACCGGCGACCTCGCCCGGATCGACGCGGACGGCTACTTCTTCATGGTCGACCGCCTGAAGCGGATGATCAACGCGTCCGGCTTCAAGGTCTGGCCCGCCGAGGTGGAGGCCCTGCTGTACGGCCACCCCGGCGTGCAGGAGGCCTGCGTGATCGGCACGCGCGACCCGCACCGCGGCGAGACCGTGAAGGCGCTGGTGGTGCGCCGCGCCGGCCACGAAGGGCTCGACGAGGCGGCGCTGATCGCGTGGGCGCGCAACTGCATGGCCGCCTACAAGTGCCCGCGCCAGGTCGAGTTCGTCGCCGCGCTGCCCAAGTCCGGTACCGGCAAGGTGCAGTGGCGCGAACTGCAGGCACTCGAGTCTGCGCGCGCCGCCGCGCCTCCGCCCGATCGCTGACGGCGCGGCCCGCCCGCCGCGCCTGCCCGAGTCCCCGCCCCCCGCATCGCCACGAGGAGACACCGCGATGACCCTTCCCGCCTCCCTGCCGCGCCGCCGCCTGCTGGCCGGTTCCGCCTGCGGCGCTGCGCTGGCCGCTGCGCCGGCGCTGCTGCGCGCCCAGGCCTTCCCGAGCAAGCCGATCACGCTGATCGTGCCCTGGCCGGCCGGCGGCTCCACCGACCGCCACCACCGCGCGCTCGCGGAACTGGCCTCGAAGCAGCTCGGCCAGACGATCGTGATCGAGAACAAGCCCGGCGCGGGCGGCACGCTCGGCCCGGGCACGATGGCGCTGACGGCCAAGCCCGACGGCTACACGATCTCGCAGTTCCCGATGGGCATGCTGCGGCTGCCGCACATGCAGAAGGTGCCCTGGGATCCGATCCGCGACTTCAGCTTCATCATCGGCGTGTCCGGCTACACCTTCGGCTTCACGGTGCGCGCCGATTCGCCGTTCAAGACCTTCAACGACTACATCGAGGCGGCGCGCCGCCAGCCCGGCAAGGTCGACTACGGCTCGACCGGCATCGGCACCTCGCCGCATTTGCTGATGGAGGAACTCGCCGGCGAGGCCAAGGTGCAGCTGACCCACGTGCCCTTCAAGGGCAATGCCGACCTGCAGCAGGCGCTGCTGGGCGGCCACGTGATGGCGCAGAGCGACGCGTCCGGCTGGGACAAGTTCGTCGATGGCGGCCAGATGCGCCTGCTGGTGACCTTCGGCGAGCGGCGCACCAAGCGCTGGCCGAACGTGCCCACCGCGAAGGACCTGGGCTTCAACGTGGTCTCCAGCTCGCCCTACGGCCTGGTCGGCCCGAAGGGCATGGACCCGGCGGTGGTGCGCACGCTGCACGACGCCTTCAAGAAGGCGATGGACGACCCCGAGCACCAGAAGGTGCTGGACCAGCTGAACCAGGACGTCTGGTACCGCTCCGGCGAGGACTACCGCCAGTGGGCCGTGGCGACCTATGCGAAGGACAAGGCGCTGATCGAGCGGCTGGGGCTGGCGGCGAAGTAGGGCGGCCGCCGCGCCGCCCAGGTGACAGCCGGGCGGCGCGCCTTCGCCGCAGAATGACGGCGGCCGGCGTCAACCGCCGGCGCGCCCGAACAGCCGCCCGAAGGAGACACCGCCATGCAACCGCTGCCCGCCATCGCCCCGCTGAAGACCGTCGTCCCGCCCGAGGAGTGGCAGGTGCGCTGCGACCTGGCGGCCGCCTACCGGCTGGTGGCGCTGTTCGGCTGGGACGACCTGGTCTTCACCCACATCTCGGCGCGCGTGCCCGGTGGCGACCACCACTTCCTGATCAACCCCTACGGCCTCTTCTTCGAGGAGATCACCGCATCCAGCCTGATCAAGGTCGACCTGGACGGCCGGCCGCTGATGGACAGCCCCTACCCGGTGAACCCGGCCGGCTTCGTGATCCACAGCGCGGTGCATGCCGCGCGCGAGCAGGCCGGCTGCGTGCTGCACACCCACACCGTGGCCGGCGTGGCGGTGTCCGCGCAGGAGGCGGGGCTGCTGCCGATCTCGCAGCAGTCGGGCTTTCCGCTCGCCAACCTGGCCTACCACGCCTACGAGGGCGTGGCGCTGCGCGACGATGAGAAGGCACGGCTGGTGGCCGACCTGGGCAGCGCGAGCCAGATGATTCTGCGCAACCACGGGCTGCTCAGCTGTGGGCGCAACGTGGCCGAGGCCTTCCTCGCGATGTACACGCTGCAGCGTGCCTGCGAGATCCAGATCGCCGCGCAGGCCGGCGGCGGGCCGCTGACGCGCATCCCGCGCGCGATCGTCGACGACATGCCGCGCCAGGCGGTGGAGGTCAGCAAGGGCCTCGGCGGCCAGCTCGTCTGGCCGGGCCTGCTGCGCCGGCTGGCCCGCCACTTCCCGGGCTGGGACGCCTGATGGCGATCCTGGTGGCCAGCGCGCCGCTGCCCGCCGCGCCCTACGTCGACGCGCTGCGGCGCGCGGCGCCCGGGGTGCCCGTCTGGACCGAGGCCGATGCGCCCCCGCCCGACGCGGTCGAGGCACTGCTGGCCTGGCGGCTGCGGCCCGGTCAGGTGGCGCAGTACCCGGCGCTGCGCGTGGTCTGCTCGGTCGCCGCCGGCACCGACAAGCTGCTGGCCGTGCCCGACCTGCCGCCGGCGCTGCCCGTCACGCGGGTGGTCGACCCGGCCCAGGCCCTGCAGATGGCGCAGTTCGCGCTGGCCTGCGCGCTCGCCCACACCCGCGAGCTGGAACGCTATGCCGCGCAGCAGGCGGCGGCGCGCTGGGAGCGTCACCCGGTGCGGCCGGCCGAGCGCTGCCGCGTCGGCCTGCTCGGCCTGGGCGCCGTCGGCCAGGCGATGGCGCAGGCCTTCCTCGCGGTCGGCTACCCGGTCGCCGGCTGGAGCCGGCGTCCGCGCACGCTGCCGGGCGTGCGCGCCCACTGCGGGTCCGAGGGGCTGGCGGCGCTGCTGGCCGAGACCGACCTGCTGGTCGGCGCGCTGCCGCTGACGGCCGAGACCCGCGGCCTGCTCGACCGCGAGCGGCTCGGGCGCCTGCCGCGCGGCGCCTACGTGATCCACCTCGGGCGCGGCGAGCAGCTGGTCGAGGCCGACCTGCGCGCGCTGCTCGACGAGGGCCACCTCGCCGGCGCCGCGCTCGACGTGTTCGAGCGCGAGCCGCCGCCGCCGGACGACTGGGTCTGGCGCCACCCGCGCGTGCGCGCGACGCCGCACATCGCCGCCCAGGCCTCCTTCGACACCGTCGCGGCGCAGTGCCTCGAGGCCTGGCGGCAGGTGCGGGCCGGCGAGCGCCCGGCGCGGGCCGTCGATCGTGCGGCCGGATACTGATGCCCCCCACCACCGCCATTCCCGGACGCCCATGGCCCTGCACCGATCCGCGCTGAAGCGCCTCGACACCGCCTTCCACCGCGAGGTCGAGGCCGGCCGCCTGCCCGGTGCGGTGCTGCGTGTCTGGCACCGCGGCCGCGAGGCCCACCGCGGCCTGTACGGCTGCCAGGACCCGCAGGCCGGCACGCCGATGCGCGAGGACAGCGTCTTCCGCATCTACTCGATGACCAAGCCCATGGTCTCGGTGGCGCTGATGATGCTGGTGGAGGAGGGCCGGCTGCGGCTGCGCGACCCCGTCGCGGCCCACCTGCCCGAGTTCGACGCGCCGAGCCTGGGCGTGCTGCAGCGCGATGCGCGCGGGCGCACCCGCCTGCGGCGCGAACCGCTGCCGCCGACCCACCCCGCGACGCCCACCGTGCCGCTGGTGCACGACCTGCTGCGCCACACCGCCGG
Organism: Pseudideonella sakaiensis; assembly: GCF_001293525.1. Classification (GTDB taxonomy): domain Bacteria; phylum Pseudomonadota; class Gammaproteobacteria; order Burkholderiales; family Burkholderiaceae_C; genus Ideonella_A; species Ideonella_A sakaiensis. The sequence goes on from NZ_BBYR01000007.1 coordinate 232,842, forward strand.
CCTGACCTACGGCGTCTTCGGCCACTCGCCGATCAAGGACGCCTACCTCGCGGCCGGCGTCGAATCGGGCCGGCTGGACAACCGCGCGTTTTCGGAGCGCCTCGCGACGCTGCCGCTGGTGGCGCCGCCGGGCACGCTGTGGGAGTACAGCCGCGCGACCGACCTGGTCGGCGCGCTGATCGAGCGGCTGAGCGGCCAGACCCTCGGCGCCTTCCTGCAGGAGCGGCTGTTCGAACCGCTGGGCCTGCGCGACACCGCCTTTCACCTGCCGCCGTCGGCGCACGGGCGGCTGGCCCAGGCCTTCCCGACCTGCCCGTACACCGGCGCGCCGGTGCGGCTGCTGGACGTGAGCCGGCCGCCGGTCTTCGAGTCCGGCGGCGGCGGGCTGGTGTCGACTGCCGACGACTACGTCCGCTTCGCGCGGATGCTGCGCGACGGCGGCCGCTGGAAGTCGCGCCGCCTGCTGGGCCGCAAGACGCTCGAGCTGATGACGCGCGACCACCTCGGCCCGGCGCTGATCGCCGCGAGCCGCGTGCCCGGCGCGAGCACCGGCTACCTGCCCGGGCCGGGCTACGGCTTCGGGCTGGGCTTCGCGGTGCGCGTCGCCGCGGGCGAGGCCAGCGTGCCCGGCAGCGTCGGCGACTACCACTGGAGCGGGCTGGCCGGCAGCTTCTTCTGGATCGACCCGGTCGAGGACCTCGCCGTCGTCTGGATGATGCAGGCGCCGGAGCGCCGCGAGCTGCAGTGGGCGCTGCTGAAGTCCCTCGTCTACGCCGCCTTGTAGCGTCCCCGCTCCGCGCCTGCCCCGCCCATCCCCGCGCCCCGGCCCGCCCGCAGCGCCGCTCCTCCCGATCCGCGCCATGACCGACCCCGAGCTTCCCGACTTCGACCTGGTGGCCGACTGCGTGCGCCGCCATGCGCGGCGCGATCCGGCGCACCCCGCGCTGGTCGCGGGCGAGGATCGCCTCGACTACGGCGCGCTCGACGCCTGCATGGACCGCGTGGCGGCCGCGCTGCAGCGCGAGGGCCTGGGCCGCGGCGATGCGATCGCCGTCTGCGCCGGCGCCTCGATCGCCTACGCGGCCGTCTTCCTCGGCGCGCTGCGGGCCGGCGTGGCGGTGGCGCCGCTGGCGCCGGGATCGACGCCCGAGGCGCTGCAGCGCATGGTGGCCGATGCCGGCGCGCGCCGGCTGTTCACCGATGCCGCCTGCGCCGCCGAGTGCGCCGGCATCCCCGTGCCGCGCACCGCGCTGGACGGCGCGGCCGAGGCCGTCGGCGGGCCTGCGCTGGCCGACTGGCTGGCCCCGGCCGGCAGCCGCCCCGACCCGGTGGCGGTGCAGCCCGGCGATGCCTTCAACATCATCTATTCGTCGGGCACGACCGGCGCGCCCAAGGGCATCGTGCAGGGGCACGGCATGCGCTGGGCCCACGTGCGGCGCGGCCGCGCCTACGGCTACGGGCCGTCGACCGTGACCCTGCTGGCCACGCCGCTGTACTCGAACACCACGCTGGTCGTCTTCTTCCCGACCCTGGCCTTCGGCGGCACGGTGGCGCTGCTGCCGAAGTTCGACGCCGGCGCCTACCTCGCGCTGGCCGCGCGGCTCGGCATGACGCACACCATGCTGGTGCCGGTGCAGTACCAGCGGCTGCTGGCCCATCCCGGCTTCGACGCCGCCGACCTGTCCGCGACGCGGATGAAGTTCTGCACCAGCGCGCCCTTCGGGGCCGCGCTGAAGGCCGAGGTGCTGCGGCGCTGGCCCGGCGGCCTGACCGAGTTCTACGGCATGACCGAGGGCGGCGGCACCTGCCTGCTCGAGGCCCATGCCTTCCCCGACAAGCTGCACACCGTCGGTCGCCCGGCCGAGGGCCACGACATCCGCCTGATCGACGCGGACGGCCGCGAGCTCGGCCCCGGCGAGGCCGGCGAGGTCGTCGGCCACTCGCCCGGCATGATGACCGGCTACCACGGCCAGCCGGAGAAGACGCGCGAGGCCGAGTGGTTCGCGCCCGACGGCAAGCGCTTCATCCGCACCGGCGACATCGGCCGCTTCGACGCCGATGGCTTCCTGGTGCTGTTCGACCGGCGCAAGGACATGATCATCTCGGGCGGCTTCAACATCTACCCGAGCGACCTCGAAGGCCGCCTCGCCGAGCACCCCGACGTGGCCGAGAGCGCGGTGGTCGGCGTGCCGTCGGCCGAATGGGGCGAGACGCCGGTCGCCTACGTGGTGCCCCGGCCGGGCCGGGCGGTCGATGCCGAGGCCCTGCGCACCTGGCTGAATGCGCGCGTGGGCAAGACCCAGCGGCTGGCCGCGCTGCACCTGATCGACGAGCTGCCGCGCAGCGCGATCGGCAAGGTGCTCAAGCGCGCACTGCGCGAGCGACACGCGGGCGGCTGAGGGCGGGCCGCCGGTGCCCGATCGGCACGCGGACTTGCGCCAGATCAAGTGCCGCCCGGGCGCCCGCGGTTACGGTGACACCCCGGTCGCGCCTGGCGCGCCGCCGGCCGCAGCCGATGACCTTCGACGACGATCCCGTTCCGCCCACGCTGCACGCGCACGTGCCCGCGCTCGACGCGGTGGAGGTGCTCGACGCCTGCCACCGCTCGACCCTGGCGATGCTGAAGCAGCTGCACGCGCTCAACCTCGGCCTGCACGCCGGCGCCGAACCCGACGACGCCGGCCGCGGCCGGCTGGCCGAGATCGTGCGCTTCTTCCAGGAGACCGGCCGCCCGCACCACGAGGACGAGGAGCGCCACGTCTTCCCGCGCCTGCGGGCCACCGCCGACGCGGCCATGCAGCACATCCTCGACCGCCTGCAGGAGGACCACCGCTGGCTGGACGAGGACTGGGCCGCGCTGATGCCGCGCCTGCGCGCGCTGGCCGTCGGCGGCGCGGCGGCCGATGCCGAGGAGCGCCCGCTGCTTGCGCGCGAGATCGACGCCTTCGTGCTGCTGTCGATCGAGCACATCGCGCTCGAGGAGAGCTGCATCTATCCCGCGCTGCGCGAGCGCCTGGTCGGGCTGGAGCGCAGGCTGGTCGGCCGGGAGATGGTGGAGCGCCACCGGGCCTACCACCGCCAGCTGCGGCGCATCGGCGGCGGCGCGGCCTGACGGGCGCCGGGGACGCGCGCTGGCGCGGCCCGTCGCGCGCCCGGCGCACGGGCGCGGCGGCGCAGGCAGCGGGTGGGGCTTCCGCACCGGGGGGCACGCGGGATGGCCCATGATCGGGGCCCCGGGCGCGTCGAGGCGCCGCGAGCTGCCGAACACGATGCGCGAGGACGATGCCCCCCGCTGGGCCGAGATCGACGCCTGGCTGGACCAGGCACTGGCCCAGCCCGACGCCGGGCGCCTGGCCTGGCTCGCGGCCCAGCCGATGGCGCCCGCGCTGCGCCGGGAGCTCGAGGCGCTGCTGGAAGCCGAGCAGGCGAGCCGCACCGCTTTCGAGCCGGCCGTCGCGGCGGAACCGGCCGGTCAGGCGCTCGCCGCCGGCGACCGGATCGGCGTGTGGCGCGTCGAGGCCTGGATCGGCCGGGGCGGCTCGGGCGACGTCTACCGCGTCCAGCGCGACGATGGCCACTATGCGCAGGCCGCGGCGCTCAAATGGCTGCGCCGGCCCGACGACGAGGCCGAACGCCGCCGCTTCGAGGCCGAGCGCCGCCTGCTGGCACGGCTGGAGCATCCCGCGATCGCGCGGCTGATCGACGGCGGCGCGCACGCCGGCCGGCTGTACGCGGTGATGGAGTTCGTCGACGGCGAGCCCTTCGACCGCCGGGTCGCCGGGCGGCCGCTGGCCGAGCGCCTGGCGCTGTTCGAGCAGGTGGTGGCCGCGGTGGCCCACGCCCATGCGCGGCAGATCGTGCACCGCGACCTGAAGCCCGCGAACGTGCTGGTCGACGCCGCGGGACAGGTGCGCCTGCTGGACTTCGGCATCGCGCGCGAACTCGAGCCGCCGCAGCCGCGCGCGGACGCCGGGCGCGGGCCCGACGTTGGGGCCTCCGCCCGGGACGTGCCCGGCGGCGAGGACACGGCGTCGGCCGCGGAGGCGACGCAGACCTTGCACCTCACGCCCAGCCACTGCGCGCCCGAGCAGCTCCAGGGCGGCAGCGCGGATGCGGCCGCCGACGTCTATGCGCTCGGCGTGATGCTGCACGAGACGCTGACCGGCGAGCCGCTGTGGCGCCTCGAGGGCAGCGGGCTGCAGCGCACGCTGCAGCGCCTGACGCTGCCGCAGGAGGTGCCGCCGCCGAGCCGGCGCCTGCGCGGCGCGGCCGCACGCGCGGTGCGCGGCGACCTCGACGCCATCGTCGCGCAGTGCCTGCGGCCGCGTCCGCAGGACCGCTATGCCGGCGCCCGCGCGCTCGGCGAGGACCTGGCGCGCCACCGCGAGCGGCGGCCGGTGCAGGCGCGCGGCGATGCCCCCGGCGTGCTGCTGGCGGGCCTGCTGCGCCGCCACCGCGTGGCGGTGGGGGCCGGCGCGGCGGTGCTGGCCAGCCTGGTCGCGGCGCTGCTCGGCGTCGGCTGGCAGGCGCGCGAGGCGGCGCGCGAGCGCGACCTGGCGCGCGAGGAAGCCGCGGCCGGCCAGGCGATGCGCGACGTGATGCTGTCGATGTTCCGCACCGCGGCCGAGCAGCCGCCTGGCAGCGAACCGGGGGCCCGTGCGCTGCTGGCGCAGACCGCCGAGCGCCTGGAGCGCGCGCTCGCGCGCGATCCGGCGCAGGCGGCCGACACGCTGCTGGCGCTGGCCCAGCTGCATTTCCAGCTCAACGACTACGTCGGCGCCCGGCCCCTGTTCGAGCGCCTGCTGTCCCAGGCCGAGCGCCTGCCGGCGGCGCTGCAGGCGCAGGCGCGGATGGACCTGGCGCAGTGCCTCTGGCGCGCGGGCGAGCTGCCGCGCGCGGCCGCGCTGCTGGCGCAGGCGCAGGCGCACTGGCAGGCGCTGGGGCCGGCCGGGCGCAACCGGCTGCTCGACAGCCGGCTGGTGGAGGCGCAGATCCTGCGCGCCGACGGCCGCGGCGAGCAGGCGGTGCGGCTGCTCGCCGAGGGCCTGCCGCAGCGCATCGCGGTCTCCGGGGAGCGGCACGTCGAGACGGCGGCCTGGCTGAACAACCTCGCGACGGCACGTTACCACGCGGGCCAGCTGGCCGAGGCCCGGGCCGATTACGCGCGGGCCTGGGCGCTGTGGCAGGCGCTCGGCGCGCCGGCCGGCACCGACGCGCTGAACACGCTCAACAACTGGGCCGCGCTGTCGCTGCGCGAAGGGCGCAGCGACGAGGCCGAGCGCCTGTTCCGCGAGGCGCTGGCGCTGCGCCGCAGCCACCTGCCGCCCTCGGCGGCCCAGGCCGCGCTGCAGAACAACCTGGGCAAGCTGCTGCTGCGGCGCGGCGAGGCGGGCGAAGCGCTGCCGCTGCTGGAAGACGCGGTCGCGCTGGGGGAGCGCTATGCCGGCCCCGCCAGCCCGCACACCCTGGCGGCGCTGGCAGGCGTTGCCGAGGCGCAGATCGCGCTCGCGCGCCTGGCGCAGGCGCGCACCACGCTCGACGAGCTGGCGCGCCGCGTGGCGCCGCTCGGCGAGGCGCACCTGATGGCGGGCATGGCGGAACTCGCCGGCGCGCGCTGGCACGCGGCGCGCCGCGACTGGGCGCGCGCCCATGCGCAGGCCGACCGGGCGGAGGCCATCTGGCGCCGGGCCGGCGCGCCGGCGGCTCCTTACCTCGCGCAGGCCGGTGCCTTGCGCGCGGGCTGGCCGTCACGCGACGCCGCCGGCGACGCGAGCCCCGGCGGTTGAGCGTTGCGGGCGACGCCGGGGCCCGTCTCGGGAGGGTCTCTCCGCCTCGGACGCCCGCGGGGAGACGAACGGGCCGTGCGCAGCCCGGGCCCCGGGGGCCGTCATGCCGGGTCGGCGATCTCCCGGTGCAGCCAGGCGCGCGCCTTCGCCCAGTCGCGCTGCACGGTGGCCACCGACACGCCGAGCGCGTCCGCCGTCTCTGCCTCCGTGTAGCCGGCGAAATAGCGGCACTCCACGGTGCGCCGCAGCCGCGGGCTGAGCGCGCCGAGGCCCTGCAGCGCGGCGTCGATGCGCAGCACGCGCTCGTCCGCGTCGTCGGCCGCGCAGACCGACTCGGCGGCCGACAGCGTCAGGTGCTCGGCCCCGGCGCCGCGTCGCAGTGCAAGCCGGGCACGCACCTCGTCGACCAGCACCTGGCGCATCGCCAGCGCCGCCGCGCGCAGGAAGTGCGACGGGTCGTTCCAGGCCGGCCGACCCTGCAGCTTCAGGAACACCTCGTGCACCAGCGCCGTGGTCTGCAGCGTGGCGCCGGCGGCGCTGCGACGCCGCAGGCGGCGCGCCAGGCGGTGCAGGTCGGCATGCAGCAGCGGGACCAGTTCGGCGGCGCTGCGCTGCAGCAGGCGCTCGTCCTCGTCCGGATCAGGGGCGGGCGTCGGCCCGGGGATGGGCAGGGGCATGCGCGAATGCTAGCCTCGTCGCATGAGGGGATCCGCGCGCGGATTGCGTTCTTGCAGGCAGCACGGTCCGCCCTCGCGGCGGCCGGCTGCCGAACCCCTGTGATGAAAGGCCTGACCATGCCTCCGATCCCTCGTCCCGCTGCCGTCCCCGCGGCGGCCGTCCTGCTCGCGCTGCTGTCGCTGCCGTCCGCCGCGGGGGCCCAGTCGGGGCCGGTGCTGCGCCCCGGGCTGTGGGAGCACAAGGTCGCGTTCACCAGCCAGAGCGGCCAGATGGAGGCCGCGATGGCGCAGATGCAGCGGTCCATGGCCGCGCTGCCGCCGGAGCAGCGGCGCATGATGGAGGACATGATGGCCCGGCAGGGCGTGGGCGTCGGCGCCGATGGCCAGAGCGTCAAGATCTGCCTCAGTGCCGAGGACGCCGCGGGGCAGCGGCTGCCGGTGCAGGAGGGCTGCAGCCAGCAGGTGCAGCGCCAGGGCGAGGTCTGGACCGTGGCCTTCCAGTGCAAGGGCCCGCCGCCGTCGTCCGGCCAGGGCACGGTGCGGCGCCTCGGGCCGACGGCCTACGAGGGGGATGTCGAGGTGCTGACCGAGGTCGCGTCCAAGCCCGAGCGGGTGCGCATGAAGCAGACCGGCCGCTGGCTGTCGGCGGACTGCGGCAAGGTGCGCCCGGCCCCCCGCTGACGCGGCCCGGCACGGCGCGCGCCGCTCAGCCCAGCCCCATCCAGCGCCGCGCCGCGCTCTCGACCACCGACGGCAGCGGCTCGCCCTGGGCGTGCAGCCGGCGCAGCGCGCTCGCGTCGTTGCCGTCGAACACGCTGTCCCGGATCAGGCGGCTCGCGTCGAGCGCCTGCAGGTCGATCGCGTGCTCGTCGACGCGGGCCAGCGTGCGCAGGATGTCGTCGCGCAGCTTGGTGCGCTGCTTGGTCTTCGGGTCGACGATGTCGCCGTCCAGCCCGAAGCGGCAGGCCTGGAAGCGGTTGAAGGTGTAGACGAGGTAGTCGTCCTCGCTCGGCTCGAAGGGCCGCTCCTCGCGCAGGTAGCGGCAGATGCACTGCAGGTAGCAGGCGAGGGCGGCGGCCTTCTCGACGCTCAGCGGCGTGTCGCAGACGCGCAGCTCGATGGTGCCGAACTCGGGCTTGGGCCGGATGTCCCAGTAGAAGTCCTTCATCGACTGCACCACGCCGGTGTGCGTCATCTTGTCGAAGAACACGCCGAACTCGTCCCAGGTGGTGCAGAAGGGGGCGCGCCCGGACAGCGGGAAGGCGAACACCGAGTTCAGGCGCGCCGAGTCGAAGCCGGTGTCCACGCCCTGCACGTAGGGCGAGGAGGCGCTCAGCGCGATGAAGTGCGGCACGTAGCGCGACAGCGCATGCAGCAGCCACAGCGCGGTGTCGCCGTCCTCGCAGCCGACGTGCACGTGCTGGCCGAACACGGTGAACTGCTTGGCCAGGTAGCCGTAGAGCTCGCTGATGTAGTGGAAGCGCTCGGTCGGGAAGATCTGCTGCGCGCTCCAGTGCTGGTAGGCGTGGGTGCCGCCGCCGGCGATCGCGATGTTGAGCTTGCGTGCGCCGTCCGACAGCTGCTGGCGCAGGTCCAGCAGCTCGGCGCGCAGCGGGCCGTGCCGGCGCTGCACCGAGGTGCCGATCTCGATCATGCTGCGCGTGATCTCCGGCTTCACGTCCCACGCGCCGCTGTGGTTGCGCAGCACGCGCAGCAGGTCCTCGGCCTGCGGCGCGAGGTCGTAGTCGTGGGTGCTGACGAGTTGCAGCTCGAGTTCCACGCCGAGCGTCAGTGCATCGGAGGGCTTGAAGGCTTCCAGGGCCATGGCGGGTGCTCCGGCGGTTCTCAGGCGGTCTCGCGGACGACGCGGCTCAGCGCGAGCTGGGTCCACAGCGGGCCGCTCAGCTGCATCAGCGTGGTCGCCACCAGCAGCGCCTGCAGCACCGCCTCGTCGATGCCGGGGAACTGGCCCGGCCAGCCGAAGTTGTCGGCCGCCAGCAGCACCGCCAGGCTGCTCATCGGCTGCAGCGCCAGCGTGAGCGCGGCGGCCTGGCGCCAGCCGAGCCCGCTCGGCCGCGCCAGCGCGACCACCACCAGGCCCTTGGCCACGAGGCGGGCGACGACGATGGCCAGCACCCAGGGCCAGAGCAGGTTCAGGCCGTCCAGCGTCAGCAGCAGGCCGAAGCAGATCATCAGCAGCACGCTCAGCACGGCACCGGCGGAGCCGAGCTGCGGCTCGACGGTCAGTGCGTGGCGCATCTGGTGGCGCGCCACCATGCCGGCCACCAGCATCGCCAGCAGCGGCGACAGCGTCCATTGCACCGCCAGCAGGCTGGCGATCACCACCAGCGCGATCTGCAGCACCGGCAGCGCGCGGGCGCCGCGGATCGGCCGGCTGAGCCGGTCCATCGCCAGGCCGCAGGCCGCGCCGAGCACGAAGGAGCCGGCCACCACGACGACGGCATTGCTGCCGGCGCTCAGCAGGTCCGCGCCCTGCGAGGTGGACACGCCCCAGGCCTTCAGCGCCAGCATCGCCAGCACGCTGTTCAGCGCGGTGGTGATCTGCAGCCGCTCGCTGACCTGGCCGCGCGGGCGCAGGTCGTGCAGCGCCACCATCGTCAGCACCGGCGAGGTCGACATCGCCACCGCGCCGGCCACCGCGGCGGAATGCAGCGGGGCGCCGAGCCAGACCAGGGCGCCCGTCACCGCCGCACCGGCCGCCAGGCCCTCCAGCAGGCAGGTCAGCGCCAGCACCGGGTTGTCGACCAGCCAGCGCGGCCGGATGCGGCTGCCCAGCTCGAAGACCAGGATCGCGATCGCCAGGTCGAGCAGCGGCTTCCACGGGTCCAGGTCGGTGCGCTCGACCATCCGCAGCAGCAGCGGGCTGGCCAGCGCGCCGACCAGCATGTAGCCGCAGGCGCGCGGCAGCCGCAGCAGGCGGTTCAGCGCCTCCGTCGCCACCACGGCCAGCGCCATCAGCAGGGCCATGCCGAGCGCGGGGTCGGCGCCACGCAGGCCGTCCAGGGTCCACAGCGGCGCGCTGGCGGCGGAGGAAAAGGCAAGCAGGTCGTTCATCCCTCGGTCTCTTTTCTTGTGGTGTCGGCGCGCGGGGCGCCGGGGCCGGATCGGCCGGCGCGCGGGGCGGGCGGCAACGTCTGCCGTCGTCAGTGCCGCCGCGGCCGGGAAAGGTTCCTCGCCCGGCCGGCGCCGGCGCGCCGACCGAGGGTTTGTCGGGATCGCCGGCCGGCCCGCGGGGCGCGGCGCGGCGGGCTTGAAAATCCCCCGGGCCGCCCCATCTGCCGCGCGAGCCGCTGCGCTGCGCGCACTGGCCGCCCGCTCTCCCGAACCGACGATCGCCCTTTCGACGACCCATGGACAAGAAAACCCTGAGCTTCCAGGCCGAGGTCAAGCAGATCCTGCACCTCGTCACGCACTCCCTGTACTCGAACAAGGAGATTTTCCTGCGCGAGCTGATCTCCAACGCCTCCGACGCTTGCGACAAGCTGCGCTTCGAGGCGCTGAACGATGCCGCGCTGTACGAGGATGCGCCGAACCTGGAGGTGCGCGTCGACTACGACGCCGAGGCGCGCACGATCACCATCACCGACAACGGGATCGGCCTGTCCGCCGACGAGGCGGTGGCCAACCTGGGCACCATCGCCAAGAGCGGCACGCGCGAGTTCATGGCGGCGCTCGAGGGCGACCAGAAGAAGGACGCCCAGCTGATCGGCCAGTTCGGGGTCGGCTTCTACAGCGGCTTCATCGTGGCCGACCGGATCACCGTCGAGTCGCGCCGTGCCGGGCTGCCGGCCACCGAGGGCGTGCGCTGGAGCTCGGAGGGCACCGGCGAGTTCGAGGTCGAGGCGATCGAGCGGGCGGCCCGCGGCACCAGCGTGATCCTGCACCTGCGCGAGGGCGAGGACGAGTTCCTGTCGCAGTGGAAGCTGAAGTCGACCATCGGCAAGTACTCCGACCACATCTCGCTGCCGGTGCTGATGCGCAAGGAGGAGTGGGACGCCGAGGCGAAGCAGCAGGTGCGGCGCGACGAGTGGGAGCCGGTGAACAAGGCCTCGGCGCTGTGGACGCGCGCGAAGTCCGAGATCACGCCCGAGCAGTACGACGAGTTCTACAAGCAGCTCAGCTACGACAGCGAGCCGCCGCTGGCCTACACGCACAACCGCGTCGAGGGCCGCACCGAGTACACGCAGCTGCTCTACGTGCCGAAGAAGGCGCCGTTCGACCTGTGGAACCGCGACAAGCGCGGCGGCGTGAAGCTCTACGTCAAGCGCGTCTTCATCATGGACGACGCCGAGGCGCTGATGCCGGTCTACCTGCGCTTCGTCAAGGGCGTGATCGACTCGGCCGACCTGCCGCTGAACGTCAGCCGCGAGCTGCTGCAGGAAAGCCGCGACGTGAAGGCGATCCGCGAGGGCTCGACCAAGCGCGTGCTCGGCATGCTCGAGGCGCTGGCCGACAGCGAGGACGAGGCCGAGCGCGCCAAGTACGCCGCGTTCTGGAAGGACTTCGGCACGGTGCTGAAGGAGGGCATCGGCGAGGACTTCGCGAACCGCGAGCGCCTCGCGAAGCTGTTCCGCTTCGCGTCCACCCACGCCGACGAAGGCGTCTCGCTGGCCGACTACGTCGCGCGGATGAAGGAGGGCCAGGAGGCGATCTACGTCATCACCGCCGATTCGCTGGCCGCCGCGCGCAACAGCCCGCAGCTGGAGATCTTCCGCAAGAAGGGGCTGGAAGTGCTGCTGCTGGTCGACCGCGTCGACGAGTGGCTGCTCAGCCACCTGCACGAGTTCGAGGGCAAGCCGCTGCAGAGCGTGGCCAAGGGCGCGGTCGACCTCGGCAAGCTGCAGGACGAGGCCGAGAAGCAGCAGGCCGAGCAGGCCGCCGAGGCCTTCAAGCCGGTGCTCGAGCGGCTGAAGACGGCGCTGAAGGACCGCGCCAAGGACGTGCGCGTGACCACGCGCCTCGTCGACTCGCCGGCCTGCCTGGTGGCCGAGGAGGGCGACATGAGCGGCCACCTGGCGCGCCTGCTGAAGCAGGCCGGCCAGCAGGCGCCGGCCTCGCAGCCCATCCTCGAGGTCAACCCCGAGCATGCGCTGGTCCGGCGCCTGGAGGGCAGCGAGCGCTTCGACGACCTGGCCCAGGTGCTGTTCGACCAGGCCCTGCTGGCCGAGGGCGGCCAGCTCGAGGACCCGGCCGCCTACGTGAAGCGCGTCAACGCGATGCTGCTGGGCGCCTGAGCGGCGCCCCACGGTTCAGCCCTCGGCCCGGTCGAGCTGCTCCTGCAGCTCGCTCAGCTTCTGCGCCCAGTAGTTGCCCTGGCCGAACCACGGGAAGGCGGCCGGGAAGGCGGGGTCGCTCCAGCGGCGGGCGATCCAGGCGCTGTGGTGGATCATGCGCAGGCTGCGCAGCGGCTCCACCAGCGCCAGCTCGGCGTCGTCGAAGTCCATGAACTGCTCGTAGCCCTCCAGCAGCCGGCGCGCCTCGGCGCGCAGGCTGCCGGGATCGCCGGACAGCAGCATCCACAGGTCCTGCACCGCGGGGCCGCTGGCGCAGTCGTCGAGGTCGACGAAGTGCGGGCCGGCGGCGGTCCACAGGATGTTGCCGATGTGGCAGTCGCCGTGGAGCCGCAGGTCGGTGCGCGCGCCGGCGGCGTCGAAGGCGCGGCGGGCGTGCTCGAGCAGGCGGTCGACCGTGGCCTGCCAGCGCGGCTTCACGTCCGGCGGCAGCCAGTCGCCGGCCAGCAGCAGGTCGCGCGCGGCCTGGCCCAGCGTGTCCACGTCGACCCGCGGCCGCTGCACGAAGCGCTCGCGGGCGCCGACGCGGTGCATGCGGCCGAGCAGGCGCCCGATCCAGGCCAGCGTGCCCGCATCCTCCAGTTCCGGGCCGCGGCCGGCGCGGCGCTCGGCGACCGCGAAGCGGTAGGCGCCGCCGGGCGTGGACACCTCGGCGAGCGTGCCGATGGCCGGATCCGTGCCCGCGCCCGTGCCCGCATCGCCGCCTGGGGCCCCATCCGGCCGGCACAGCCGCGTCGGCAGCCGGGCATCGGCCTGCGGGCGCAGCGGCCAGGGCGCCACAACCGGGCACTCGTCGGCCGCCAGCTCGGCGGCGAAGGCGTGCTCCTCGAGGATCTGCGCGTCGCTCCAGCGCCCCGGGCGGTAGAACTTCGCCACCAGCACCCGGCCGTCCTCCAGGAAGACCTGGAACACCCGGTTCTCGTAGGAATTCAGCTGCAGCAGCCGGCCGTCGCCGCGCAGGCCGACGCCGTCCAGCGCGTCCAGCACCGTGTCGGGGGTCAGGCCGTCGAAGGGAACGGCGCTCGGCGGGGAGGCGGAGGGGGCAGGGGACACGGCGGCATCCTAACCGCCGCCCCGGCGAGCCGCGGGCAGGCTACTCGGAGGCCGCCTTCGACGCGGTGTCCGAGAGCTGGTGGCGGATCTCCGAGACGGCCTCGAGGAAGCTGTTCACGCGGTGCGCCTGCACCTTGAACTGGAAATCCAGCTCCGCCGCGTGCAGGCCCAGCACCTCGTCGAAGCGGCTGCCGATGGTCTCCGGCGGCAGCTTCAGCCAGGCCTCGGACTCGGCGCCGTCGCGCACCACCTCGGCGCCGGCCTGGCGCACGATGCGCAGCATCGCGGTGTTCTCGCTGAGCGCGTGGATGAAGAGGGTCTCGACCCCGCGGTTGCGGGCGTGCAGCGTTGCGTGGTCGAACAGGCGGGCGCCGAAGCGGCGGCCGCGCTGGTCCGGCAGCACCGACACGCCGAACTCCGCCATCGCCGCCTGGTCGCGGTGCGTCGTCGTCGGGGTGTAGGCGAGGTGCGCCATCGCGACCAGCACCAGCTTGCGGTTGAAGATGCCGAAGACCTCGTCGCGGTCGAAGTCCAGCGTGTCGACGTAGCGCGCGATCTGGGCATCCGTGGCGGGCTGGCCGAAGCGCAGGTAGCGGTCGCGCTCGCCGAGGGCGAGCAGGTGGGCCAGGATGCGCTCGCGGTGCCGCGGCGTCAGCGAACGGATCGGCACCCAGCTGCGGGCGCGCGCGTCCGCGCCCGCGGGCTCCGCGCCGGCCGCGACTGCAGGCGCCACCGGCGTGGCGACGGGGGCGGGGGAGGGGGCGCCCGGTGGGGCGCGGTTCGGCGTTTCGGGGGCCATCGTGGGGCTCATTTCAGGGTTAACCCTAGCATCTTCGACGCCAGCGGCGGCCGCGATATCCCTGCACGGCTGGGGGATGTTCTCTAACCGGGCCGCATCCACGGCATCGTCCCTGCGCACACGGGCCCGAACCGGGCAGGGCATGGGGCGGGCGGCTTCGGGCGTGGGGGTCGCGCCGGCGACGCGTGCTATGATCGCCGGCTTTCCCGGGCTCGGCTCCACGGGAATGGGGTGCGTCCGCGCACCAGATCGGCGCATCGGGCCGGGTGCCTCACCCGGTTCGACGTCCACCAGCCGCTGCCCGAGAGGCCGCCTTGAACAGAAGCGGTACCGAGGGTACGCGGCCGGGGGCCGGCGTCCTGCGCGAGCAGGGTCGTCGGCGTCGTGCTCCGGAGCCTTTTCGAACCAGACATCATGAAGACCTTCAGCGCCAAGCCGGCCGAGGTGGTGCATGAGTGGTTTGTGATTGACGCGACCGACAAGGTCCTCGGACGGGTGGCCAGTGAAGTCGCCCTCCGCCTGCGCGGCAAGCACAAGGCCATCTACACGCCCCACGTCGACACCGGTGATTTCATCGTCGTCGTCAACGCCGACAAGCTCCGGGTGACCGGCAGCAAGGCCACCGACAAGATCTACTACCGCCACTCCGGTTTCCCGGGCGGCATCTACGGCACGTCCTTCAAGGACATGCAGGCCCGCCACCCGGGCCGCGCGCTGGAGAAGGCCGTCAAGGGCATGCTGCCCAAGGGCCCGCTCGGCTACGCGATGATCAAGAAGCTGAAGGTGTACGCCGGTGCCTCGCATCCGCACACCGCCCAGCAGCCGAAGGCGCTGGAGATCTAAGGAACGGTGATGATCGGAAATTGGAACTACGGCACCGGCCGCCGCAAGTCGTCGGTCGCGCGGGTCTTCATCAAGAAGGGCAGCGGCCAGATCGTCGTCAACGGGCGTCCGCTCGACCAGTACTTCGGGCGCCAGACCTCGATCATGGTCGTGCGCCAGCCGCTGGTGCTGACGGCCAACGAGGCGAGCTTCGACATCAAGGTCAACGTGCACGGCGGCGGCGAGTCCGGCCAGGCCGGCGCGGTGCGCCATGGCATCACCCGCGCGCTGATCGACTACGACGCGGCGCTGAAGCCCGAACTGAGCCGCGCCGGCTTCGTGACCCGCGATGCGCGCGAGGTCGAGCGGAAGAAGGTCGGCCTGCACGGCGCCCGCCGCCGGAAGCAGTTCAGCAAGCGATGAGCATGCGCCCCCCGGGGCACCGCGAGGTGCGTCGCCCGCGGGGCGGCGCGGAGCGGCCGCAGGGCCGGGCTCCGCACCGCCCGTGCGCAGCGGCGGGGGGACGAGACGGCATGGCGCCCCGCGCGACCGTGCACTGAGAACGAGGCCGCCACGAGCGGCCTCGTTCGTTTCCGGGACGGCGATCGAACCATGCGACTGAAGCTGCTGCGCCGACGGCTGTCGATCAGCGCGCCGCGCATGATCGTGCGCAGCCACCTGCCCTGGCCGCTGCGCTGGGCCGTGGTGGCGCTGACGCTGGGCTTCTCCGCGGCGCTGGCGGCCTGGGCCTTCGAGGTCGGCAAGGGCCTGGCCGGCCTGGACCGCGACGCCAAGCGCGAGCTGGTGCAGTTGCGCGACGAGGTGCTGCAGCTGCGGCGCGAGCGCGACCAGGCCGTCACCGTGGCGAACGCGGCCGACAGCCTGCTGAAGGCCGAGCGCGCCGCGCAGGACAAGCTCGCGCAGCAGGTGCGCCAGATCGAGGGCGAGAACCTGGCGCTGAAGGCGGACCTCGGCTTCTTCGAGCGTTTGCTGCCGACGCAGGCCGCCGAGGGCATCAGCATCCGGGCGCTGCAGGCCCAGGTCCAGGAGAACGGCCAGATCCGCTACCAGCTGCTGGTGATGCAGTCCGGCACCAAGGCCCAGGCCGAGTTCACGGGGCGCTATGCGCTGACGCTGATCGGCACGCAGGAAGGCCGGCCCTGGGTCTACCCCGTGCCGCCGGGCCCGCAGGGAGCGCAGACGCTGCAGCTGCGCCAGTACGTGCGCCTCGAGGGCGTGCTCGATGTGCCGCCGCAGGCCGTGGTAAAAAGCGTGCAGGTTTCGGTGTCGGATGCGTCCGGTGCCGTGCGCGCGACGCAGACCGTCCCCCTCTGACTCCCGCCCGGCGCCGTCGGCCACCGACGGCGCCGGGCTCTCTTTCGCTGGAGACCCCATGTTCGGCAAGAAGCAACAGGCGCCGATCCGCACCCTGATCGGCGAGGGCACCGTGATCCGCGGCGAACTCAGCTTCGCCGACGGCCTGCGCATCGATGGCGAGGTCTACGGCGACGTGAAGTCGATCGGCGACGGCCGCAACATCCTCGTCATCAGCGAGAAGGCCCGCGTGGAGGGTTCGGTATCGGCCGGGCACGTGATCGTCAACGGGGTCGTCGTCGGCCCGGTCACCTCGACCGAACTGCTCGAGCTGCAGCCCAAGGCCAGCATCAGCGGCGACGTGACCTACGGCGCGCTGGAGATGCACCAGGGCGCCCTGATCGACGGCGAGCTGCGTCCGCTGAAGGGCGAGGCGCGCGACAGCGAGAAACCCCCACTGAAGCTGGCGGCATCCAATCAGGGATAATTCCCACTGTTTTCGTCGACCAAGGAGACGCACGTGAGTGCCGTTGCGCAAACCGTTCAGGACGCCAGCTTCGAGAATCCGCCGCTGCCGCTGGTCTTCACCGACAGCGCCGCGTCGAAGGTGAAGGAACTCGTCGACGAGGAAGGCAACCCGGAGCTGAAGCTGCGCGTCTTCGTGCAGGGCGGTGGCTGCTCGGGTTTCCAGTACGGCTTCACCTTCGACGAGATCGTCAACGAGGACGACACGCAGATGGAGAAGAACGGCGTCACGCTGCTGATCGACGCGATGAGCCTGCAGTACCTCGTCGGCGCCGAGATCGACTACAAGGACGACCTGCAGGGCGCCCAGTTCGTGATCAAGAACCCGAACGCGACGACGACCTGCGGCTGCGGATCCAGCTTCTCGGTCTGAGCCTCGCCGGTCCGGCGCCGCGCCGGATCCTGCACTGAAAGGAAAGCCGCCCCCGGGCGGCTTTCGGCTTTTCAGCCGGCCGGGTAGAGCGCGCCGAGCACCCGCGGGCCGCGTGCGCCGGTGACCGCCGGGAGGTTGCCGGCCCGCCGCAGCACGAAGGCCCGTGCGAGCCACGCGAAGGCGACCGCCTCGACCTGGTCCACCGGCAGGCCGGCGGCATCCGTCGGCGCCACCAGCAACCGGGGGCAGCGCGCGGCGAGGCGGTCCATCAGCGCCAGGTTGCGCGCGCCACCGCCGCAGACCAGCAGGCGCTGGGCGGCGGGTGCGTGGCGGCGCAGGTCCTCGGCGCAGACGCTGGCGGTGAGCTCCAGCAGCGTGGCCTGCACGTCCTGCGCGGCCGCGTCCGAGGCCTCGGCGGACGGGTCCGCTAGGCAGGCTTCGAGCCAGCCGAGGTCGAACAGGTCGCGCCCCGTGCTCTTCGGCGGCGGCGCTGCGAAGTAGGGCTCGGCGCGCAGCCTCGCCAGCAGGGTCGGCAGCGGCCGGCCGCCGGCGGCCCAGCGCCCATCGGCGTCGTAGGCGGTGCCGAGGTGGCGGCGGCACCAGCCGTCCATCAGCACGTTGCCCGGGCCGCAGTCGAATCCGAGCGTGCTGCCGTCGGCGCCGAGCAGGGTCAGGTTGGCGATGCCGCCGAGGTTCAGCACCGCGGTGTCTTCGCCGGGGCGGCCGAAGGCGGCGCGGTGGAAGGCCGGGACCAGCGGTGCGCCCTGGCCGCCGGCCGCGACGTCGCGGCTGCGCAGGTCGGCCACCACGTCGATGCCGGTCAGCTCGGCCAGCAGCGCAGGCGACAGCAGCTGGCAGGTGTAGCCGGTGCCGTCGTGCAGCCCTGGCGCATGGCGCACCGTCTGGCCATGGGCGCCGAGCGCGGCGACCGCGTCGCGGCCGACACCGGCCTGCGTGAGCAGGGCCTCGACCACCGCGGCATAGGCCCGGGCGAGCGCATTGCCCGCCAGCGCGGCCTGGTGCAACTCGCCGACGCCGTCCGGTCGGTTCAGCGCGAGCAGGCGTTCGGCCAGCGCGTCCTCGAAGCGGTGGTGCACATGGGCCCGCAGCTGGACCCGCCCGTCGTCGACCTCGGCCAGGTCGACCAGCACGCCGTCGATGCCGTCCATCGACGTGCCGCTCATCAGGCCGACGAAGAGGCTGGACGGCGCGGCCACGGGAACTGCCTGGAAAGACCGGCGACGGCGGGCGGGGTGGGGCGCCGCCTACTCGGCGTAGTCGCCCCGCTGTGCCGCCGTCTGCGCGGCGTCGAGCTGGGCCCGCACGCCACCGCTCCAGCGGCGGAAGGCCGGCATCGCGGCCGCCGACACCACGGCCGTCTCGGACGACTGCGCGACGGCGATCGGGTTCACGTGCGCGCCGCGCACCATGAACTCGAAGTGCAGGTGCGGCCCGGTGGCCCAGCCGGTGGCACCGACGGCGCCGATGCGCTGGCCCTGCTCGATGCGTGCGCCGTTGCGCACGTCGATGCGGCTCAGGTGGGCATACACCGTCGTGCGGTCGTTGCTGTGGCGCACCTTGACGACGTTGCCGTAGCCGCCCTGGCGGCCGGCGAACTCCACCACGCCGTCGCCGACGCTGCGCACCGGCGTGCCGGTCGGGGCGCCGTAGTCGATGCCGTTGTGCTGGCGCCAGGTGCCGAGGATGGGGTGCAGCCGCATCGCGAAGCCGGAGGTCACGCGCGAGAACTCCAGCGGGCTCGCCAGGAAGGACCGGCGCTTGTTCTGGCCGTTCATGTCGTAGTAGGCGCCCTTGCCGCCGGCGCCGCGGTCCTCGAACCAGACGGCCGTGTGCACGCTGCCGTCGTTGACGAACTCCGCGGCCAGCACGCGCCCGGCGCCCTGGTTCCAGCGCACCGGCTCGCCGTCGGCCGTCAGCGCCTCGTAGACGACGCTGAAGGTGTCGCCGCGGCGCAGCTCGCGGTGGAAGTCGATGTCGGCCGAGAAGATCTCGGCGACCTGGCTCGCCACCGTGTCGGGAATGCGCGCCTCGTCGGTCGCCGCGAACAGCGACTGGCGGATCGTGCCACTGCCCAGCCGCATCTGCGGCTGCAGCCGCGCCAGCTCGCTGGTCGCCTGCAGCGCGTCGCCGTGGCGCCGCACCGTCAGGCGCGTGAAGTGGGTGTCGAACAGCGCGCTGTCGTCCGGCGCATAGCGGGCCACCAGCTCTTCGAGCCGGCCCCGGGCGTCGGTGCGGGCCTGCACCTGCTTGCCGGTGCGGCCGGTGAAGAGGGCGCGGGCCGCCGGGTCGTTGCGCAGGAAGGCCGCGGCCGAGGCATCGACGATCGACAGCCGCCGCAGCAGGCTGTCGACGGTGTCGCCGCTGCGCGTGACCTCGCTGCGGTAGAGCGACAGGCCATGCGCCGCGAGGGCTTCGAGCTGGGGTTCGAGGGCGTCCGGCGTGACCGCTTCGCGGACCGTGCGCTGCGGCAGGTCGGCGGCGTCGGGGGCCATCGGCGCGATGCCGAAGGCGGTGGCCGCGAAGCCCACCATGCCGACGACGAGGACGGCGGTGAGGCCTCGGGAATGCGCGGTGACGAAACGACCGGTGCGAAGGGCCGCCTGCTGCAGGGCGGCATCGAGGGGATCCAGGGGACTCAATTCGGGCAGGGTGCGGAGCACCCGGGTCGGCACACGCCGGCCGGTCGACCGAGGGCGGTGTGCGGGGTCAAATGGGGGGGCCGATGGCGTCTTCTAGAATCGGCGGAAGCCGCCGGCGCGCCATGGAGACCCGACTCAACCGCGAGCGGAACCGCCGCGACCTGGGGCGAAAGTATATCGGCCGGTGTCGTCGCCACATCGTGGGAAACCACAGCTTTACACATGTCCTCTGCCCCTGCGGCCGCTGCCCCGGCTCCTGTCCACCCGATCACCGACCGCACACGCGCCGCGCTGGCGCTGTCGCGCCGCCACTGCGACGAGCTGCTGCCCGAGGCCGAGTGGCTGGCCAAGCTGGCGCGTGCCGAGGCGACCGGCACGCCGCTGCGCATCAAGCTCGGGCTGGACCCGACCGCGCCCGACATCCACCTCGGCCACACCGTGGTGCTGAACAAGATGCGGCAGCTGCAGGACCTCGGCCACACCGTGATCTTCCTGATCGGCGACTTCACGTCGATGATCGGCGACCCCTCGGGCCGCAATAGCACGCGGCCGCCGCTGACGCGCGAGCAGATCGAGGCGAACGCCGCGACCTACTACCGCCAGGCCAGCCTGGTGCTCGACCCGGCGAAGACCGAGATCCGCTACAACTCCGAGTGGAGCGACCCGCTCGGCGCGCGCGGCATGATCGAGCTCGCGTCGCGCTACACCGTCGCGCGCATGATGGAGCGCAACGACTTCGCCGAGCGCTTCAAGGCCGGCACGCCGATCAGCGTGCATGAGTTCCTCTACCCGCTGATGCAGGGCTACGACTCGGTGGCGCTGCGCTCGGACCTCGAGCTCGGCGGCACCGACCAGAAGTTCAACCTGCTGGTGGGCCGCGCGCTGCAGCAGGAGTACGGCCAGGAGCCGCAGTGCATCCTGACGATGCCGCTGCTGGAGGGGCTCGACGGCGTCGAGAAGATGTCGAAGAGCAAGGGCAACTACATCGGGATCACCGAGCCGGCGAACGCGATGTTCGCGAAGGTCCTGTCGATCAGCGACGTGCTGATGTGGCGCTGGTTCGCGCTGCTCAGCTTCCGCGGCGACGAGGAGGTGGCGGGCTTCCGGCGCGAGATCGACGCGGGCCGCAACCCGAAGGAGATCAAGCTGCTGCTGGCGCGCGAGATCACCACCCGTTTCCACGGGGCCGCGGCAGCCGAGGCCGCGGAGCGCGACTTCGAGCTGCGGGCCCGCGGCGGCATCCCCGACGAGATCCCCGCGCTGTCCTTCGACGGCGCGCCGATCGGCATTGCCGCGCTGTTGAAGCAGGCCAATCTGGCGCCGTCCAGCAGCGAGGCGAACCGCCTGATCGATGGCGGCGGCGTGCGCATCGACGGGGCCGTGGTCAGCGACAAGGGCCTGAAGCTCGGCGCCGGCACCGTGGTGCTGCAGGTCGGCAAGCGCAAGTTCGCGCGTGTGACGCTGCGCTGATGCTGGCGCTGGTGCAGCGCGTGCGCGAGGCGCGCGTCGAGGTGGCCGGCGAGACGGTGGGGGCGATCGGGCCGGGGCTGCTGGTGCTGGTCTGTGCCCAGCCGGCCGATGGCGAGGCCCAGGCGGATGCGCTGGTCGCCAAGCTGCTGAAGCTGCGCGTCTTCTCCGATGCGGCCGGGAAGATGAACCGCAGCGTGGTCGAGGTCGGTGGCGGGCTGCTGCTCGTCAGCCAGTTCACGCTGGCCGCCGACACGCGCGGCGGCAACCGGCCGAGCTTCAGCGGGGCGGCGCCGGCGGCGCTCGGCGAGCGGCTGTACGAGCGCGTGCTGGCCACCGCGCGGGCCAGCCACCCGACGGTGGCCCAGGGCCGGTTCGGCGCCGACATGCAGGTGCACCTCGTCAACGACGGGCCGGTGACGCTGCCGCTTCAGATCGATTGACGCCGCGGCCGCCGGCCGGGCCGCGCCCCCGCAGCGGCCCGTGGTCGGGCCCGGTCGATCAGGAATCGACCTTGACGTTGCCGTCCTTCACCACCTTCGCCCACAGCGCCATCTCGCTGCGGATGAAGCCGGCGAACTTCTCCGGCGTGCCGCCGCCGTCCTCGGCGCCGTAGCTGTCGAGCCGTTCCTGCACGTCGGGCATCGCGAGGACCTTGTTGACGTCCTCGTTGATGCGCCGGGCCATGCCGGCCGGCAGCTTGCCCGGGCCGACCAGGCCGTACCAGGTGGTCGCCTCGAAGTCGGGGTAGCCCTGCTCGGCCATCGTCGGCACCGTCGGGTGACCCTTCGCGCGGCGCGCGCGCGTCTGCGCGATCGCCACCAGCTTGCCGCCCTTCACGTGCGGCGTGGCGGCCGTCATCGTCTCGAAGGCGTAGTTGATCTGGCCGCCGATCAGGTCGGTGATCACCGGGGCGCTGCCCTTGTAGGGCACGTGCAGCGCATCGACCTTCGCGCGCTGCTTGAACAGTTCGAGGGCCAGGTGCTGGGCCGAGCCGTTGCCGGCGCTGCCGAAACTGATCTGGCCGGGCCGCGCCTTGCACAGCGCGGCGATCTCGGCCACGGTCTTCGCCGGCTGGGCCGGGTTGCAGACCAGCAGGTTCGGCGTCACGCCGACCAGCACGATCGGCACGAAGTCCCGCTCGACGTTGTAGTTCAGCTTCGGCTGCAGGCTGGGGGCGAGCGCGTGGCTGTTGATGTGGGCCATCAGCAGCGTGCTGCCGTCGGCCGGCTGCTGGGCCACGTAGTCGGCGGCCAGCACCCCGGCCACGCCCGCCTTGTTCTCCACCACCACCTGCTGGTTCCACATCGTGGTCAGCTTGGCGCTGACGACGCGTGCGAGCGCGTCGGTGCCGCCGCCCGGCGGGAAGCCAACGATGATGCGCACCGGCCCGCTCGGCAGGCCTTGCGCGAACAGGCGCGGCGCGCCCAGGGTGGCCGCGGCCGCGGCGCTGGCCTTCAGGACGGATCGGCGGTGCATGGGGTGTCTCCGTGGTCGTCGTGGGGAAGAGGGGCGCGTCCCGTGCAGCGGGCCGTCGCGGGCGTTCGTTCAGCCGGCCGCGGGGCCGTCGGGCGCGGGGTGGCCGGCGAAGTGGTCCATCGCGGCCTGCACGCCGCTGCCGGCCAGTGGCACGCCGGCCAGCCGCAGGCCCATCTCCACGCCGGACAGCGCGGCCATCAGCGTCAGGTCGTTGCAGTCGCCGAGGTGGCCGATGCGGAACATGCGGCCCTTGACCTTGCCCAGGCCGGTGCCGAGCGAGAGGTCGAAGCGGCGGTGGATCAGCGCGCGCAGCGCGTCGGCATCGACGCCGGCGGGCGTGACCACGCCGGTCAGCACCGGCGAGCAGACGGCCGGGTCGGCGCACTGGATCGGCAGGCCCCAGGCCTGGACCGCGGCGCGCACGCCGGCCGCCCAGCGCTGGTGGCGGGCGAACACCGCCGGCAGGCCCTGCGTCAGCAGCAGGTCGAGCGACTCGCTCAGCGCGTACAGCAGGTTGGTGTTCGGCGTGTAGGGCCAGTAGCCGGTGCGGTTCATCTCGACGATCTCGTCCCAGGCCCAGAAGGCCTTCGCGCAGCCGGCGTGGCGGCTCGCCTCGAGGGCCTTCGGCGACAGCGCATTGAAGCTGATGCCCGGCGGCAGCATCAGGCCCTTCTGCGAGCCGCTGACGCTGACGTCGACGCCCCACTCGTCGTGCCGGTAGTCGGCGCTGGCCAGGCCCGAGATCGTGTCCACCATCAGCAGCGCCGGGTGGCCGGCCGCATCGATCGCCGCGCGCACCGCGGCGATGTCGGAGGTGACGCCGGTGGACGTCTCGTTGTGCACCACGCAGACGGCCTTGATGCGGTGCCCGGGGTCGGCGCGCAGGCGCTCGCCGATCAGGGCCGCGTCCACGCCGTGCCGCCAGGACAGCGGCAGCCCGGTGGCCGCGCAGGTGCCGGGCCGGGCCAGGAACTCGGGCACGAGGCCGAGGCGGCGCGCCATCTTCTGCCACAGGCTGGCGAAGTGCCCGGTCTCGTACATCAGCACCGCATCGCCGGGGCTCAGCGTGTTCACCAGCGCCGCCTCCCAGGCGCCGGTGCCGGAGGCCGGGTAGATGACGACGGGATGCTGCGTTCCGAAGACCTGCTGCATGCCCGACAGCACGCGCTTGCCGAGCGCGGCGAACTCCGGGCCGCGGTGGTCGATCGTGGGCAGGCTGAGCGCGCGCAGCAGGCGGTCGGGCACCGGGCTCGGGCCGGGGATCTGCAGGAAATGGCGGCCGCTCGGGTGGTGGTCCAGCGTGATCATCGGGGCTCCTTGCGAGTGGCGTAGTTTTGCATACAAAATCCGCTTGTCAACGGACTGGGCCTGCAGCTCCAGGACAGTCCAGGCCCTTTTCTCCTCGTAGAATCGCCATTCGCCTCGGGATAAACCCGAAGGCATTTTGAATACAAACCATCCTCCGCACGCCTTTCTGCCATGGCCGACATCATCCCGATCGCGCGCGAGGTCCTGCACCAGCAGGTGGCCCTGCGGCTGCGCCAGCGCATCGTCGAGGGCCAGCTCGCGCCGGCCGCCAAGCTCAACGAGCGCGCGCTGTGCGAGCAGCTGCAGGTCTCGCGCACCCCGCTGCGCGAGGCCATCAAGATGCTCGCGGCCGAAGGCCTGGTCGAGCTGCTGCCGAACCGCGGGGCCGTCGTCGCGCGGCTCGACGAGGCGGTGGTGGCGGACACCTTCGAGCTGATCGGCGGCCTCGAGGGCCTGTCCGGCGAACTCGCGGCGCAGCGCATCACCGAGGCCGAGCTGGCCGAGCTGCGCGCGCTGCACTTCGAGATGATGGCGGCCTACACGCGGCGCGACCGCGCCACCTACTACCGCCTGAACGCGCTGATCCACGACCAGATCAACGCCGCGGCCCGCAACCCGGTGCTGGCGCAGACCTATCGCACGATCAATGCGCGGCTGCAGGCGCTGCGCTTCCGCTCCAACCTCGACGAGGCGAAATGGCAGCGCGCCGTGCAGGAGCACGGGCAGATGCTCGAGGCCCTGGCCGCGCGCGACGGGGCCGGCCTGCGGCAGCTGATGGTGCGGCACCTCGAGCACAAGCGCGAGGCCGTGCTCGAGCTGATGCGCCAGGGCGCCGTCGACGCGCTGCAGCCCGGGAGCGGCCGGTGAAGCGCCCGGCGGCGGACGAGGCCCGGGCTGGCCTGTCGCGGGCCGACCGCGGCTCGCGGGCGGCGCGGCAGCGGCTGCAGCGCGCGGCCGGCCCCGAGGGCGCGGCGCTGGCCGAGCGGCTGGCGGCCGAGACCGAGGGCGAGGTGCTGTTCGACGGCGGCTCGCGCGCCCGCTACGCGACCGATGCCTCGATCTACCAGGCGGTGCCGGTGGGGGTCTTCGTGCCGCGCACGCCGCGCGACGTCGAGACGGCGCTGCAGATCGCGCGCGAGACCCGCACCCCGCTGCTGGCGCGCGGCGGCGGCACCTCGCAGTGCGGCCAGACCACCGGCACCGCGCTGGTGATCGACCACAGCAAGCACCTGCGCCGCGTGCTGGCGGTCGACCCACGGGCCGGCACCGCGGTGGTCGAGCCCGGCCTGGTGCTGGACCACCTCAACGCCGAGCTGAAGCGCGACGGCCTGTGGTACCCGGTGGACGTGTCGACCAGCGCCCAGGCCACGCTCGGCGGCATGGCCGGCAACAACTCCTGCGGCTCGCGCAGCATCGCCTACGGCAACATGGTGCACAACGTGCGCGCCATCGACGCCTGGCTGGCCGATGGCAGCGCGCTGCGCTTCGGCCCGGTCGCCGGGCTGGGCCCGCGCGAGCGGGCGATCGCCGACGCCGTGCGCGGCCTGGCCGAGCGCCACCGCGCCGAGATCGAGGCGCACTGGCCGACCGTGATGCGGCGCGTCGCCGGCTACAACCTCGACATCTTCCATCCGCGCAGCGAGCGGCCCTACACCGACGACGGCTCGGTCAACCTGGCGCACCTGCTGGTGGGCGCCGAGGGCACGCTGGCGCTGTACCGTTCGCTGACGCTGGCGCTGAGCCCGCTGCCGCGCGCCAAGGTGCTGGGCGTGGTCAACTTCCCGAGCTTCCACGCCGCGATGGACTCGGCCCGGCACCTGGTGACGCTCGGCCCGAGCGCGGTCGAGCTGGTCGACCGCACGATGATCGAGCTGGCGCGCCGCAACCCCGCCTTCCGCCCGGTCATCGAGACCGCGCTGATCGGCGAGCCCGAGGCCATCCTGCTGGTGGAGTTCAGCGGCGACGCCCGCGACGGCCTGCGGGCGCAGCTGCGCCGCCTGGTCGAGCTCGTCGGCGAGCTCGGGTTGCCGGGGCAGGTGGTGGAGATGCCGGACGAGGGCCCGCAGAAGGCGCTGTGGGAGGTGCGCAAGGCGGGCCTCAACATCATGATGAGCCTGAAGGGCGACGGCAAGCCGGTGTCCTTCATCGAGGACTGCGCGGTGCCGCTGGAGCACCTGGCCGAGTACACCGACGCGCTGACCGAGGTCTTCCGCCGCCATGGCACCCGCGGCACCTGGTACGCCCATGCCTCGGTGGGCACGCTGCACGTGCGCCCGATCCTCGACATGCGCCGCGACGGCGCGGCGAAGATGCGCGCGATCGCCGAGGAGGCGGCCGCGCTGGTGCGGCGCTACCGCGGCGCCTTCAGCGGCGAGCACGGCGACGGCCTGTGCCGCGGCGAGTGGATCCGCTGGCAGTTCGGGCCGGCGCTGGACGAGGCCTTCCGCGCGATCAAGCAGCAGCTCGACCCGGCCGGGCTCTTGAACCCCGGCAAGATCGTCGACCCGCCGAAGATGGACGACGCGCGCCTGTTCCGCTTCCCGCCGGGCTACCGCACGATCCCGCTGCGGCCGGTGTTCGACTGGTCGGCCTGGAACGTCCAGAACGATGCGGTGACCGAGGCCACGACGCCGCCCGGCACCGGCGGCGACCCGACCGGCGGCTTCGCGAAGGCCGTCGAGATGTGCAACAACAACGGCCACTGCCGCAAGTTCGACGCCGGCACGATGTGCCCCAGCTACCGCGTCACCCGCGACGAGCAGCACCTGACGCGCGGCCGCGCCAACACGCTGCGGCTGGCGCTGTCGGGCGGCATCCCGGGCCTGCGCGCCGAGGACGCGATGAGCAGCGACGTGGTGCGCGAGGCACTCGATCTCTGCGTGGGTTGCAAGGGCTGCCGCCGCGACTGTCCGACCGGCGTCGACATGGCGAAGATGAAGCTCGAGTTCACCGCCCACGACAAGGCGCGCCACGGCCACACGCTGAAGGACCGGCTGATCGCGCACCTGCCCGACTACGCACGCTGGGCCGCGCGGGTGCCGGCGCTGATGAACCTGCGCGACCGGGTGCCCGCGCTGGCGCGCCTCAGCGAGCGCTGGCTCGGGCTGTCGGCGCAGCGCCGGCTGCCGCGCTGGCGCCGCGACACCTTCTGGGCCGGCGCCGCGGCCCGCGGCCTCGCCACGCGGGCGCAGGTGCTGGCGGCGCAGCGCGCGGGCCAGCGGGCCGTGGTGCTGTTCGTCGACACCTTCAACGGCCACTTCGAGACCGAGAACGTGCAGGACGCGCTCGCGGTGCTGCAGGCCGCGGGCTACCGCGTCCACGTCGCGCACGGCGGCGGCGATGCCGCGGCCAGCGGACCGGCGCTGTGCTGCGGGCGCACCCACCTGGCCGCTGGCATGACGCGCCAGGCCGAGGCGCGCGCCCGTGCGCTGCTGGCGGCGCTGCAGCCGCTCGCCGACGCGGGGCTGTCCATCGTCGGCCTCGAGCCCTCCTGCCTGCTGAGCCTGCGCGACGAGTACCTGGTGATGGGCCTCGGCGACGCCGCGCAGCGGGTCGCGGAGCGCGCGCTGCTGTTCGAGGAGTTCCTCGCCCGCGAGGCCGCCGCCGGGCGCTTCGCGCCGCGGCTGCGCGGCGCGCAGGCGCCGATCCTGGTGCACGGCCACTGCCACCAGAAGGCCTTCGCGGCGGTGTCGCCGGTGCTCGAGGTGCTGCGCCTGATCCCCGGCGCGGCACCGACGCTGATCGAGTCCAGCTGCTGCGGCATGGCCGGCAGCTTCGGCTACGAGGCCGCGCACCAGGCCGTGTCGATGGGCATGGCCGAGGCGGCGCTGCTGCCCGCGGTGCGGGCCGCGCCGGACGCGATCATCGTGGCCGATGGCACCAGCTGCCGCCACCAGATCGCCGACGGCGCCGGGCGCGAGGCGGTGCACGTGGCCCGGGTGCTGGCGCAGCACCTGGAGGCCGCGGCCCCCCGCGCCTGAGCCGCCGCGCACCGCGCCTGCCGATGCCCCTGCGCCGCGCCGGACTTACGTAGTTTCCGCCATGCCGTTGCCGGCCCCCGTATCGACAATGGCGCCTTCGCCGACCGGCGCGTGCCGGTCTTTCGACGACGCACTCCGAGGATTGTCGCCATGAAGAAGCTCCTGCTCGCCGCGGTCGCCGCGCTGACCGCCACCGCCGCCCTGGCCGAGTACCCCGAGAAGCCGGTGACGATCGTGGTGCCCTTCGCGGCCGGCGGCCCGACCGACAAGGTGGCGCGCGACCTGGCCGAGGCGCTGCGCAAGCCGCTCGGCGCCACGATCATCATCGAGAACGTCGGCGGCGCCGGCGGCACGCTCGGCCACACCAAGGTGGCCAAGGCCGCCAACGACGGCTACACGCTGCTGCTGGCCCACATCGGCATGTCGACCGCGCCGGCCCTGTACCGCAACCTGCAGTACAAGACGCTGGACGACTTCGAGTACCTCGGCATGGTCAACGAGGTGCCGATGACGCTGATCGGCCGCTCGACGCTGCCGGCCAACAACTTCGCCGAACTGGTGAAGTGGATGGAGGCCAACAAGGGCAAGATCAACCTCGCGAACGCCGGCCTCGGCGCCGCGTCGCACCTGTGCGGCCTGCTGTTCCAGCAGAGCATGAAGGTCGACATGACGACCGTGCCCTACAAGGGCACCGGCCCGGCGATGACCGACCTGCTCGGCGGCCAGGTCGACCTGATGTGCGACCAGACCACCAACACCACCGGCCAGATCGAGAGCGGCAAGGTCAAGGCCTTCGCGGTCACGACGACGAAGCGGCTGAGCACGCCGGCGCTGGCCAAGCTGCCGACGCTCGAAGAGTCCGGCGTCAAGGGCTTCAACGTGACGATCTGGCACGGCATGTATGCGCCGAAGGGCACGCCGAAGCCGGTGCTGGACAAGGTCAACGCCGCGCTGAAGGTCGCGCTGAAGGACCCGGACTTCATCAAGCGCCAGGAAGCCCTGGGCGCGGTGGTCATCACCGACAACCGCACCAACGGCGCCGACCACAAGAAGTTCGTCGAGGCCGAGATCAACAAGTGGGGCCCGATCATCAAGGCGGCTGGGCAATACGCTGATTGAGTCCCCCCCCCCGGAGCGGCTTACGCCGCTCCCCCCCAGGGGGGCGCCACCGATGGACCGGCGGAGCCGGATCCATGGTGGCCGCTTGATGGATCCTCGGAGCGGCTGCGCCGCTCCTCCTCAGCGGCGCCATCGATGGACTGGCGGAGCCAGATCCCTGGCTGCCGCTTGATGGATCCTCGGAGCGGCTGCGCCGCTCCTCCTCAGCGGCGCCATCAATGGACTGGCGGAGCCGGATCCATGGTGGCGGCTGGGTGACTCCTCGGAGCGGCTGACGCCGCTCCTCCTCAGGGGGCGCCACCGATGGGCCGCTCCCTCGCACGGCCGGCACGATCGCTGCCCGCCGATATCGCTCGACCTCCACCCCCACCCCCTCCACCCCAAGCCGCACATCCGATGGAGCGGCGCAGCCGCTCCGAGGATCCCTCCAGCGGCCACCATGGATCCGGCTCCGCCGGTCCATCGGTGGCGCCCCCCTGGGGGGGAGCGGCGTGAGCCGCTCCGGGGGGGGTGAAGTCAGTCCAGCTTTCTCAGGTCGTCGATGACCTTGCCGTCGTTCGGCAGCGTGCCGGGGGCGCGGAGCTCGACGTCGCCGCGCAGCTTGGTGATGTCGCGCAGGGTGTCGGCGATGCGGGCGGCGAGGCCGTCGGCGGGGCCGGCGGTCTCGACCTGCAGCGTCATGCGGTCGTTGGCCATCTCGCCGGAGACGACGAGGCGCCCGCGGCCGAGGCCGGGGTGGCGGCGCAGCACCTCGGCGACCTGGGAGGGGTGGACGAACATGCCGCGCACCTTCGCCGTCTGGTCGGCCCGGCCCATCCAGCCCCGGATGCGGGTGTTGCTGCGGCCGGTCGGGCAGGGCCCGGGCAGCACCGCGGACAGGTCGCCGGTGCCGAAGCGGATCAGCGGGTAGTCGGGGTTCAGCGTGGTCACCACCAGCTCGCCGACCTCGCCTTCGGGCACCGGCTCGCCGGTGCCGGGGCGGACGATCTCGACGATCACGCCCTCGTCCAGCACCAGGCCCTCGCGGGCCGCGGTCTCGTAGGCGATCAGCCCGAGGTCGGCCGTTGCATAGCACTGGAAGGCCGCGACGCCGCGCTCGCCGAACCAGTGGCGCAGCGACGGCGGGCAGGCCTCGCCGCTGACCAGCGCCTTGCCCACGCTGTCCAGCGCCTGCCCGGTCTCGGCGGCCTTCTCCAGCAGGATGCGCAGGAAGCTCGGCGTGCCGATGTAGCCGTGCGGCCGCAGCTCCGCCATCGCCTGCAGCTGCAGCTCGGTGTTGCCGACGCCGCCGGCGAAGACGGTGCAGCCGAGCGCGTGGGCCGCGGTCTCCATCATCGAGCCGGCCGGCGTGAGGTGGTAGCTGAAGCTGTTGTGGATCAGTTCGCCGCGGCGGAAGCCCGCGGCGTGCAATGCACGCGCCAGGCGCCAGTAGTCGCCGGCCTCGCCCTCGGGCTCGTAGATCGGGCCGGGCGACTGGAAGACGCGTCGCGCGCCGCGCGGCGCACGCAGCCCCTGCCAGCCGATCGCCGAGAAGCCGCCGAAGGCATCCGGACGGTCGGCGGCCCGCTGGGCCGCCAGCAGCTCGTGCTTGCGCGTGACGGGCAGGCGCGCGAGCGCCTGGCGGTCCACCACGCCGGCCGCGTCGACGCCGGCCAGGCGCTGTGCGAACGCCGTCGTCGCGGCCTGCGCATGCGCCACCTGCGCCGGCAGCGCGGCCATCAGCGCCGCTTCGCGTACGGCCGGGTCGCGCGTCTCGAGCGCATCGTAGGCATCAGTCATCGGTGTCGTTCCAGCTCGACAGCTGGCGTTTGAGTTCGGCGAGGAAGTCGCGCACCTGCGCGGCATTCGTCGCGCGTCGCTCGGTCCATTCGGGGGTGCGCGACGGTCGGCGCACGCGCGCCAGCCGCAATGCGCCGTCCTCGGCCGTCGCGCGCACCAGCGGCAGGCCGCGCCGCTCGAAGCGGCCCTCGCGCTCGGCCAGGCCGAGCGCGCGCAGCTCGCGCCGCACGCTCTGCAGCGCGCTCTCCGCCGAGAACGGCGGCGGCGCGAAGAAGTCGTCGTTCTCGCTCATCGGGGGCTCCCGCTGCGGCGGCGTTCGGACGCTGGCACCTGCTGGCTGCGCCGGACTCAGGCCAGCCAGCGCTTGCGTCGCTTGTAGCTCTTGACCTCGCGGAAGCTGCGCCGGTCGTCGCCGCCGCCGCCCATGCCGAGGTAGAACTCCTTCACGTCCTCGTTCTCGCGCAGCGATTTCGCCTCGCCGTCCATCACGATGCGGCCGTTCTCGAGGATGTAGCCGTAGTCGGCGTAGCGCAGCGCCATGTTGGTGTTCTGCTCGGCCAGCAGGAAGGTGGTGCGTTCCTTCTGGTTCAGGTCGCGCACGATCTCGAACACCTCCTCGACGATCTGCGGCGCCAGGCCCATCGAGGGTTCGTCGAGCAGCACCATCTTCGGCTCGGCCATCAGCGCGCGGCCGATCGCGCACATCTGCTGCTCGCCGCCGGAGGTGTAGGCCGCCTGGCTGCCGCGGCGCGTCTTCAGGCGCGGGAAGTAGCCGTAGACCTTCTCCAGCGTCCGCGCCACCGCCGCCTTGCCGTCGGTGCGGGTGTAGGCGCCGGTCAGCAGGTTCTCCTCGATCGTCAGGTGGGCGAAGCAGTGGCGGCCCTCCATCACCTGCACCACGCCGCGACGCACCATCTCCGCCGGCGTCATCTTCTCGATGCGCGTGCCGCGCAGCTCGATCGATCCCTTGGTGACCTCGCCGCGCTCGCCGGCCAGCAGGTTGCTGACCGCACGCAGCGTGGTCGTCTTGCCCGCGCCGTTGCCGCCGAGCAGTGCCACCACGCCGCCCTCGGGCACCTGCAGCGAGACGCCCTTCAGCACCAGGATCACGTGGTTGTAGATGACCTCGATGCCGTTGACGTTCAGAAGGATGTTCGACATGCCCGCATGCGGTGTGAGGAGGGAGGCCCGGCGGCGGCCCCGCGGCCGCCACCGGGGATCGGCCGGATCAGGAGCCGCAGTCCGAGGCTTCCCGGCGCGTCAGCTTCTTGTCGGCGGCGTACTTGTCCGCCGCCGCCTTGACCATCGGCTTCAGGATCTGCTCGTCGGCCTGGTACCAGTCGCTGCTGAAGCTCCACTTCGCGCCGTCCCAGGTGTGCACGCGCACCCAGCTGGAACCCATGTGATCCTGGCAGGAGGTGCTGAGCGGGCGCATCACCCCGGCGAAGCCCAGCGCGTCCAGCTTCTTCTGGTCCAGCGCGAGGTTCTCCAGGCCCCAGCGCACCTGCTCCGAGGTCATCACCTTGCCCTTGCCGAAGCGTTCCTGCGCGCGCCGCACGGCCTCGACGCCGAGCATCTGGATGATCAGGCCCCGCGTGTAGAGCACGCTGCCGACCTCGTCCTTCGGGCCCGTGCCCTGGCCCTTGCCGTGCACGAACTTCAGGATGTCCTGGATCACCTTCGGGCTCTGGCCGGAGGTGTTCAGGTTCAGCGCGTTGTAGCCCTTCGCACCCTCGCCGACGTCCTTCACGTCCGGCTCGGCGCCGGCCCACCAGACGCCGTACATCTTGTCGCGCGGGTAGCCGGTGGCCTGGGCCTCCTTCAGCGCGGTGGAGTTCATCACGCCCCAGCCCCACAGCAGCACGAAGTCGGGGCGGCTCTGGCGCACCTGCAGCCAGGCGGCCTTCTGCTCCACGCCCGGCGCCGTGACCGGGATCAGCTGCAGGTCGAAGCCGTGCATCTTGCTGCGCTCCTGCAGCAGCGGGATCGGCTCCTTGCCGAAGGGGCTGTCGTGGTAGACCAGCGCGATCTTCTTGCCCTTGAGCTTGTCGAGGCCGCCTTCCTTCTTGCCGAGGTGCTGGATCAGCACGTCCGCGCCGGTCCAGTAGCTGCCCATCAGCGGGAAGTTCCACTTGAAGACATTGCCGTCCTGGCTCGCCGACAGGCCGTAGCCCAGCGTGATCAGCGGGATCTTGTCGCCCGGGGCCTTGTCCGTCAGCGCGAAGGTGATGCCGGTGGACTGCGGGTCGAACAGGGTGTTGGTCTTGCCCTTCAGCCGCTCGTAGCACTCGACGCCCTTGTCGGTGGCGTAGCCGGTCTCGCACTCCTCGAAGGCGATCTTCACGCCGTTGATGCCGCCGTCGCGCGCGTTGATCAGCTTGATGTAGTCCTGCTTGCCGTTGGCCCAGGGCGTGCCGTTCGGCGCATACGGGCCGGTGCGGTAGACGAGCAGCGGGAAGAACTGCTCCTTGGCCTGCGCGAACGCGGGCGTGGCGACGATGGCGCTCAGGCCGGCGGCGACCAGGGTGGCCGACAGGGCCAGCGACTTCAACTTCATGCGAGTCTCCTTGAAGGATGGAAAGGGTCGCTCTGCCGGCGACTCGGGGTGATGAACGGAAAGCGTGCGGGACACGGGACGCGGCCTCAGTGCGGGAAGGGCCACAGGCGCAGCTTCTCCTTCGCCGTCGACCACAGGCGCGCGATGCCGTGCGGCTCGACGATCAGGAAGAAGACGATCAGGCCGCCGAAGATCATGAAGGTCAGGTGCGAGGCCAGCGCGGTGTCGATCGGGATGCCGAACCAGTAGGGCAGGCTGTCCAGCACGATCGGCAGCACCACGATGAAGGCCGCGCCGAAGAAGGCGCCCATGATCGAGCCCAGGCCGCCGATGATGACCATGAACAGCAGCTGGAAGGAGCGGTCGATGCTGAAGGCCGCCGGCTCCCAGGAGCCCAGGTGCACGAAGGCCCACAGCGCGCCGGCGACGCCGACGATGAAGGAGCTGACGGCGAAGGCGGTGAGCTTGGCGTAGACCGGCCGGATGCCGATCACCGCGGCCGCGACGTCCATGTCCCGGATTGCCATCCACTCGCGGCCGATGTGGCTGCGCACCAGGTTCTTCACCAGCAGCGCGAACAGCGTCACCAGCGCCAGGCAGAACAGGTACTTCTGCTCCGGCGACGCGATCGGGATGCCGAAGGCCTGCAGGTTGGCCACGCTGACCGAGCCGGAGGACGAGTCGTTGGTGACCCACTTCAGCCGCAGCGCCGCCCAGTCGACGAAGAACTGCGCCGCCAGCGTCGCCACGGCGAGGTACAGGCCCTTGATGCGCAGGCTGGGGATGCCGAACAGCACGCCGACCACGGTCGACACCGCGCCGCCGCCGAGCAGCGCCAGCAGCAGCGGCAGGCCGTCGATGCGGGCCTGCAGGTTGTAGGCCGCGTAGGCGCCGACCGCCATGAAGGCGCCGGTGCCCAGCGAGATCTGGCCGCAGTAGCCGACCAGCACGTTCAGCCCGAGCGCCGCCAGCGCGAGGATCAGGAAGGGGATCAGGATCGCCCGCATCAGGTACTCGTCGGCCAGCAGCGGCACGCCGACGAAGGCGAAGGCGAGCAGCAGCAGGATCGACGCGCGGTCCTGCCCGATCGGGAAGATCTGCTGGTCGGCGCCGTAGCTGGTCTTGAACTGGCCGTTCTCGCGGTAGATCATCGGGAGCGCTCGGTCGGGTTCCGGTTTCGTGGAGGGAGGCGGCGCGGGTCAGACGCGGTCGATGATCTTCTCGCCGAACAGGCCCTGCGGCCGCACCAGCAGCACGAACAGCACCAGCACGTAGGCGAACCAGATCTCGATGCCGCCGCCGATGTGCTGGCCGACGTAGACCTCGGAGACCTTCTCGCCGACGCCGATGATCAGCCCGCCGATGATGGCGCCCGGCACGCTGGTCAGGCCGCCCAGGATCACCACCGGCAGCGCCTTCAGCGCCACCAGCGACAGCGAGAACTGCACGCCGAGCTTGCTGCCCCAGATGATGCCGGCCACCAGTGCGACGAAGCCGGCGATGCTCCAGACGATGACCCAGATGCGGTTCAGCGGGATGCCGATCGACTGGGCGGCCTGGTGGTCGTCGGCCACCGCGCGCAGCGCCCGGCCGGTGCCGGTGTACTGGAAGAACATCGTCAGCGCGAGCACCAGCAGCGCGGCGATGCCGGCCGCGTACAGGTCCTCCTTGTTGACCAGCACGCCGCCCTGGAAGACGCTCTCCATCAGGAACATCGGGTCCTTCGGCATGCCGATGTCGATCTTGTAGATGTCGCTGCCGAACAGCGTCTGGCCGAAGCCGTCGAGGAAGTAGGTGATGCCCAGCGTGGCCATCAGCAGCGTGATGCCTTCCTGGTTCACCAGCCGGCCGAGCACCAGGCGCTCGATCGCCCAGGCCACCGCGACCATCACCAGCATCGCGCCGCCGAAGGCCAGCAGGTTGGCCAGCAGCTTGCTCTGCACGCCCAGCAGCCCGGGGATCCACTCCGCGAAGCGCGCCATCGCCAGCGCGGCGAACAGCACCATCGCGCCCTGCGCGAAGTTGAAGACGCCGCTGGCCTTGAAGATCAGCACGAAGCCCAGCGCGATCAGCGAGTACAGCATGCCGGCCATCAGGCCGCCGATCACGGTTTCGAGGAGGAAGCCCATGGTGTGCGGTGCGGGGGTCGTTCGACGCGGCGGCGCGGGCCGTCAGTGGCTGGTGCCGAGGTAGGCGCTGATCACCTCGGGGTTGCTGCGCACCTCGGCCGGGGTGCCGTCGCCGATCTTGCGGCCGTAGTCGAGCACGACGACGCGGTCGGAGATGTCCATCACGACGCCCATGTCGTGCTCGATCAGCACGATGGTGGTGCCGTACTCGTCGTTCACGTCGAGGATGAAGCGGCTCATGTCCTGCTTCTCCTCCAGGTTCATGCCGGCCATCGGCTCGTCCAGCAGCAGCACCTGCGGCTCCATCGCGAGCGCCCGCCCGAGGTCGACGCGCTTCTGCAGCCCGTAGGGCAGCCGGCCGACCGGCACCTTGCGGTAGGCCTGGATCTCGAGGAAGTCGATGATGCGCTCGACCACCTCGCGGTGCTCGATCTCCTCCCGGTCGGCGCGGCTCCACCAGGGGTTGCGGAAGGCCTGCTGGAAGAGGTTGCTCTTCATGCGCAGGTTGCGCCCGCTCATGATGTTGTCGAGCACGCTCATGCCCTTGAACAGCGCCAGGTTCTGGAAGGTGCGCGCCACGCCCATCTCCGCCACCTGCCGGCTGTTCATGTGGCCGAAGGTCTGGCCGCGGAAGGTGATGCGGCCTTCCTGCGGGGTGTAGACGCCGTTGATGCAGTTCAGCATCGAGCTCTTGCCGG
The DNA here is from genome assembly GCF_001293525.1 of Pseudideonella sakaiensis. Classification (GTDB taxonomy): domain Bacteria; phylum Pseudomonadota; class Gammaproteobacteria; order Burkholderiales; family Burkholderiaceae_C; genus Ideonella_A; species Ideonella_A sakaiensis. Next base: position 268,679 of record NZ_BBYR01000007.1, read on the forward strand.
CGCCGTTCGGGCCGATGATCGAGCGCACCTCGTGCTCGCGCACGTCGAAGCTGATGTCGGTCAGCGCCTTCACGCCGCCGAAGCGCAGGCTGATGTTGCGCACGTCGAGGACGATCTCGCCGACCGTGCGGCCGCTGGAGCTGCTCATCACGCGGCCTTTCCTGCCACCGTGGGGAAGGTGCGCGCGTCGACGATCGGCAGCGTCGCGGAGACGCTGCCGCTGCGGCCGTCCTCGAACTTCACCTGGGTCTCGATGTACTGCTCGCGCGCGCCGCCGTACAGCGCCTCGACGAGCACGCCGTACTTGTCGCCGATGAAGCCGCGGCGCACCTTGCGCGTGCGCGTCAGCTCGCCGTCGTCGGCGTCCAGCTCCTTGTGCAGCACCAGGAAGCGGCTGATCTGGCTGCCGGCCAGCATCGCGTCCGCGGCCAGGTCGGCATTGACCTGCTCGACGCAGTCCTTGATGAGCTCCAGCACCTGCGGCTTGGCCGCCAGGTCGGTGTAGCCGGTGTAGGGCAGGTTGCGCTTCTCCGCCCAGTTGCCCACCGCCTCCATGTCGATGTTCACGAAGGCGCAGACCGAGGACCGTCCATCGCCGAAGGCGACCGCCTCCTTGATGTGCGGGAAGAACTTCAGCTTGTTCTCGACGTACTTCGGCGCGAACATCGCGCCGTCGTTCGGGCCGCCCGCGATGCGGCCCACGTCCTTCGCCCGGTCGATGATCTTCAGGTGCCCCTGGGCATCCAGGAAGCCGGCGTCGCCGGTGTGGTACCAGCCCTCGGCGCTCAGCACCTCGGCGGTGGCCTGCGGGTTCTTGTAGTACTCCTTCAGCAGGCCGGGCGACTTGATCAGGATCTCGCCGTTGGCCGCCAGCTTCACCTCCACGCCCTGGATCGGCACGCCCACCGTGTCGGCGCGCGCCTGGTCGTCGGGCTGCAGGCAGACGAAGACGGCGGTCTCGGTGGAGCCGTAGAGCTGCTTCAGGTTGATGCCGATCGAGCGGTAGAAGGTGAACAGGTCCGGCCCGATCGCCTCGCCCGCGGTGTAGGCCACGCGCACGCGCGAGAAGCCGAGCGTGTTGCGCAGCGGGCCGTAGACCAGCAGGTTGCCGAGGCGGTAGTGCCAGCGGTCGACCAGGCCGATCGCGCGGCCGCCCCCGTCCCGGGGCTGGCCGTCCATCAGCGCCGGGCCGATGCGCCGCGCCAGCGCCATGAAGTGCTGGAACATCCGCCGCTTCAGCGCGCCGGCGTCCTCCATGCGGATCATCACGCTGGTCAGCAGGCCTTCGAAGATCCGCGGCGGCGCGAAGTAGTAGGTCGGCCCGATCTCCTTCAGGTCGATCATGACCGTCGACGAGGACTCCGGGCAGTTCACGACGTAGCCGCAGGCCAGCCACTGCGCGTAGCTGAAGATGTTCTGGCCGATCCACGCCAGCGGCAGGTAGGCCAGCACCTCCTCGTTCGCGTCCAGCCGGTCGAAGCGCGCGCCGGCGTCGGCCCGGTCGAGCAGGCTGCGGTGGGTGTGCACCACGCCCTTCGGGTTGCCGGTGGTGCCGGAGGTGAAGAACATCGCGGCCACGTCGTCGGGCGTGGCCCGCGCCAGCTCGGCCTCGAACCAGCCGGGATGCGCCGCGGCGTGGGCACCGCCCTCGGCGGCCAGCGCGTCCAGCGAGGCCAGGCCCGGTTCCGCATACTGGCGCAGGCCGCGCGGGTCGTCGTACCAGATGTGCGCCAGCTGCGGGCAGCGCTCGCGCAGCTCCAGCAGCTTGTCGACCTGCTCCTGGTCCTCGACCACCGCGTGCGCCACGCCGGCGTTGTTGATCGGGTAGACGAACTCGGCGGCCACCGCGTCCTGGTACAGCGGCACCGGGATCGCGCCGACGGCCTGGGCGGCGAGCATCGCCGCGTACAGGCGCGGCCGGTTGTCGCCGATCACCACGAGGTGGTCGCCACGGCGCAGGCCGGCGGCGGCGAAGCCGTGGGCCATCTCGCGCACCAGCCGGGCGAGCTCGCCCCAGGAGGTGGTCTGCCAGATGCCATAGACCTTCTCGCGCAGTGCCGGCGCCTGCGGGCGCCGCGTCGCGTGCTCGGTCATCAGGCGGGGGAAGGTCGTCTCCAACGGGCACTCCTGGCGGGTCGCGAACCGGCGCAGGCCGGCTCATGGCGTGCCAGCACTGTAGGCGGCGAGTTTGACGTTGAGCTGTCGTTCCGACGACAATCTAGGGAAGACCCCGCCCCGGTCTTTCCCGGGGTTTCGTGCCGCCGCCGATGCCCGCTGCCGCTTCACCCCGTGCCCCGCTGCGCTCGCGCGCCCGCGCGCCCACCGAGGACGAGCTGGCCGGCATCCCCTGGCTGCAGCCGCTGCAGGCCGAGGAGCGTGCCCGCGTGGTGGCCGACCTGCAGGTGGTGCGTGTCGACGTCGGCGAGCAGCTGTGCCGCATCGGCCGCCCGGTCACCTTCTGGTTCGGCGTGGTCGACGGCCTGCTGAAGATGAGCAACGACTCGGCCCAGGGCATGCCGCTCACCTTCACCGGCGTGCCGCCCGGCGGCTGGTTCGGCGAGGGCACGGTGCTCAAGCGCGAGGCCTACCGCTACAACATCGAGGCGCTGCGGCGCAGCGTGGTCGCCGGGATTCCGACCGACACCTTCCACTGGCTGATCGACCGCAGCCTGCCCTTCAACCGCTTCATCACGCAGCAGCTGAACGAGCGCCTGGGCCAGTTCATCGCCGCGCGCGAGATCGACCGCCTGGCCGACCCCGACGCCCGCGTCGCGCGCAGCCTGGCGGCGCTGTTCCACCCGGTGCTCTATCCGGGCGTCGGCGAGCTGCTGCGCATCACGCAGCAGGAGCTGGCCTACCTGGTCGGGCTGTCGCGCCAGCGTGTCAACGAGTCGCTGCAGGGGCTGCAGTCGGCCGGGCTGATCCGCATCGAGTACGGTGGCCTCAGGGTGCTGGACCTGCCGGGCCTGCGGGCCCATCACCGGGCCTGAGGTTGCTGACGCCGCTGGCCACGTGCCCCGAGGGCACGTGCGGCACGGCGTTCTCGATGTGGCCGGTCTGGTCGTCGAAGAAGAAGTCGGGCTCGAACTCGCGCAGGAACGCGCCCTTCGGCAGACCGCCCAGGAACATCGCCTCGTCGACCTCGATGTCCCAGTCCATCAGCGTGCGGATCGCGCGCTCGTGCGCGGGCGCGCTGCGGGCCGTGACCAGCGCGGTGCGCAGCCGCATCGCGTGGCCGGGCGTCTTCTGCAGCCGCTGCAGGGCCTCCAGCAGCGGCTTGAACGGCCCGGCGGCCAGCGGGCTGGCCGCGCGCTCGGCCTCGTGCGCGTGGAAGGCGTCCAGCCCGGCGGCCTGGAACACCTGCTCGGCCTCGTCGGAGAACAGCACCGCGTCGCCGTCGAAGGCGATGCGCACCTCGTCGGGGTGGGCGCTCGACGCGAGCCGGCTGTGCGGGAAGACGCGCGCCGCGGCCACCCCGGCGCGCAGCGCCGAGCGCACGTCGGCCTCGTTCGCCGACAGGAAGAGCGTCGCCGCCAGCGGCCGCAGGTAGCGCCACGGCGCCTGCCCGCGCGTGAACACGCCGCGCTGGATCGGCAGCCCGTAGTGCTGGGCCGAGCGGAACACCCGCAGCCCCGACACCGGGTCGTTGCGGGACAGGATCACCACCTCGACCCGCGGTGCCGCCGGCAGCACGTTGAAGGCCAGCAGCTTGTTGACCAGCGAGAACGCGACACCCGGCTTGGCGGCCGTCTCGACACGCTCGAGCTGCAGCTGCATGTAGGCGCGGTCGTCGGCCGATTCGAAGAGCCGGTTCTCCTCCTCGAAGTCGAACAGCGCACGGGAGGAAATGGCCACCACCAGCTGGCCATCGAGGGAGGCAGGCATCGCGAGGCGGCGGATCGCCGGTCGGAAGGGGCGCAGGTTGTAGCACAGGCGCCGCACCCCGGGCCGCGCGGGCCGTTCCCCCCGCGGAGGGATCGGGCGGCGCGCGGTATCCTTGCCCGCTTGGCGATCGGGACCTTGGCCGTCGAAGGGGACCGTCGTGCCGGAGACCATTCGATGACGAAGATCTGCTCGCGCTGCGAGACCGACAACACCGATGCGGCCAAGGTCTGCAAGCTGTGCGGCACGCCGTTCAGCCTGCCCGGTGCCGCGGCGCCACGCGCGCCGCTGCCGCCGCCACCGCCCCCGCCGCCGGAGGCCTCCGGCGGCGACGACGACGACGCGACGGTGATCGTGCGCTCGCCGCGCAAGCGGGACCCGGGCTCGGTGCCGGCCTATGTGCCGGCGGGCGGTGCCGCGGCGCCGCTGCCGCCTGCGCCGGTGCCGATGTCCGCCCCGCCCGCGCCGGCCTACGTGCCGCCGCCCGCGCCCGTGCCGACGCCGCCGCCCTACGTCGCGCCGCCGCCCTACGTGGCCCCGCCGCCCGCGGCCGGCGGGTCGCTGCTGGACCTGCTGTCGCAGCCCGACCCCGCCTTCCCGCCGCCGGCAGCTCCCTACCCGCCGGCGCCGTTCCCGTCCGCGGGCCATCCGCCGCCGCCGTTCCCGCCGGGCCTGGCGGCCGACGACCTGCTCGCGCCCCGGCCCGCGGCCCCCGTGCCCCGGCCGCCGTCGTCGCCAGCCGGGGAGGACGACGGCGCGACGATCATGGCGCCTGGCGGCGCGTCTGCGGCCTCCGCGGCCTCGGCGGCGGCCGACGACCTGCCGCCGCCGCCGCCAGCACCCGCGCGGTCGAGCAAGCTGCCGCTGATCGGTGTCGGTGTCTTCCTCGCGCTGGCCGTCGGCGGGGGCTACTGGTGGACGCAGGGCGCGCCGGCCGAGGCCCCGCTGCCGCCGCCCGCCGCGTCGGCCCCGGCCGAGCCGGCCCCGCCGCCCCAGCCCGTGCCCGCGCCGCTGCCGGACCCCACCGCCTCGCTGCCCGGTGGCCTGCCCGCGCCGGTGCCCGAACCCGCGTCGGCGGCGCTGCCGGTGCCGCTGCCCGTGCCGGCCCCGCCGCCGGCGGCGGTCGAACCGCCGCCAGCGCCAGCGCCAGCGCCAGCGCCGGCACCGAAGCCGGCGCCTGCCCCCGCGCCGAAGCCCGCACCGAAGCCGGCGCCGGCCCCGGCGCCGAAGCCGGCCGCGCGCAGCGAGCCGGTGCCCGCGCCTGCGCCGGCCACGCGCCCAGCCTACGAGGCGCCGTCGCCGGCACCGGCACCGGCGCCGTCCCCGGCGGCGCCGTCCCCCGCCGGCCCGGCCAGCCCGCAGGACGCCTGCGCCGACAAGAGCTTCCTCGCGCGCCCCTTCTGCGTGCACGAGCAGTGCGCGACGCCGCGTTTCCGCCAGCACCCGCAGTGCGTGAAGCTGCGCGAGGACCAGCAGCGCCGCGAGGACCGCGGCGGCTGACGCCGGAGGCCGGCCGGGCCCGGCGCGGCCCGGCACCGCTGTCACGGCCGCCCTCGAACCCGGGCGACCCCCGGGCGCGTGCGACCCGGCACGCCGGGGCCGGCCTGCGGCGCGCGCTGTAGGACGTGGCGGACAGCCATCCAGGCGCCCTGCCGATGGCGCGTGCGGCGGGGCGGCCGCAGCATCGAGGCTTCTTCGCAGGAGAACCCCGATGCAGATCGACACCCAGACCACCGCCGAGCGCACCCTGCTGGCGCGCCTGATCGAACCCATGACCGTGGCCATGCTGACGACCGTCGGCGACGATGGCGGGCTGGTCAGCCGGCCGATGGCGCCGCTGCGCATGGACGACGAGGGCGCGCTCTGGTTCTTCACCGACGCGCGGTCGGAGAAGCTGGAGCGCCTGCGCCACCTGAACATCGCCTTCTCCGACGAATCGCGCGCCACCTACGTGTCGGTGTCGGGCCATGGCGAGGTCGACACCGACCGCGATCGCATCCGCGCACTGTGGACGCCGATGGCCAAGCCCTGGTTTCCCGAAGGCCCGGACTCGCCGCACCTCGCGTTGCTGCGCTTCGTGCCGCACGAGGCCGAGTACTGGGACGCCCCCGGCAGCCGCATGGTGCGGCTGGTGGCCATGGCCGTCTCCGCGGTCACGGGGCGGCCGGTGGGCCTCGGCGACCATGGAAGCGTTCGGCCGCTGAGCCCGGGCGCCTGAGCGAAGCGTCCGCGCGCTCGCACCCGGCGGTCCGGCGCGCTGTCGCGCCGGCGGCCGAATCCGCTTGGCCTGCCCGGGGGCAGGCCTTACGCTTGCAGGCCGGGTGCGCGACGTTTCAGTCGGGTCCGGAGCGCGCGCAAGCAGCGCGAACATGGCGCGTGGGAGGTGCGTGGGAAGTGGGAGGCCATGGCAACACGGGGCGGTGAGCAGCACGCGGGAACCGGGCGCGGCGCGGGGATCGGTCGATCAACGCGCACGGGCCCCGTGGGGCGTGGCCGCGCATCGCGGCGGCCCGGTGCCGGCTCGGGTGCGCCTTGACGGACGGGGCCACGGACGATGCGCCGGCAGGCTGGTCGCGGCTGGTCTGCGCGGCCTGCGGGCAGGTGCATCGCTGGACCGAACTCGCGCCCGGGCACCTCGCGCGCTGCACGCGTTGCGATGCGGTGATGGCGCGCGGCCACCGCACGCGAGCCTCGTCGCTGCTCGGGCTGACGCTCGGCGCGGCCTTGCTGTTCGTGATCGCCAACACCGCGCAGCTGATGAGCCTGCGGCTGCGGGGGGGTCCGGTGCCGGTGAGCGTGCCGGAGGCGATTGCGCACGTGTGGAACGACGGTGCCCAGCTGGTCGCGCTGCTGACGGCGGCCACCGCGATCCTGGCGCCGGCGGTGTTCATCGGCCTGCGGCTCTATCTGCTGCTGCCGCTGAGCCTGGGTCGGCTGCCGCCCGGTGTCGGCCCCTGCCTGCGCGCGCTGCATTTCTCGGCGCACTGGAACACGGTGTCGGTGATGGCCGTCGGCGCCCTGCTGGCGCTGGTGCGCCTGGCCGACCTGGCCCAGGCGGAGGCCGGACCGGCGCTGGCGGCGCTGTGCGCGCTCGGCCTGGTGCTCGCCGCGATCGAATCGTCCGGGCTGCGGCACCTGTGGCGGCCGGATCCGGCCGACGAGGCTGCGCCGCCACGGACCCTTGCAGCGGCCACGGCTGCGGCCGCCACGACCGTCGAGCCCTCATCGGCCGGATCCGATGCGCGCGCGCCGTCCGATCGGCCCGCGGGTCGCCCGACCGATCCCGCCGCGGCCGACGCCCGCTGGCTCGGCTGCGAAAGCTGCGGCTGGGTCGGCCGCGCCGCCGCGGCGGTGCCGCAGGCCGCGGGCCGGCTCGACTGCCCGCGCTGCGGCCACGCGCTCGAGCACGATCGGCGCCTCGGCCTGCAGCGCACCTGGGCGCTGCTGGCCGCGTCGGCGGTGCTGCTGCTGCCGGCCAACCTGCTGCCGATGATGAGCACCACCAGCGCGCTGCGCAGCTCGGAGCACACGCTGCTCGGCGGGATCGCGGAGCTGTGGGTCGCGGGTGCCTGGGGTCTCGCCGTGCTGGTGTTCGTCGCGAGCATCGTGGTGCCGATGGTGAAGGTGCTCGCGCTCGGCCTGCTCGCGTGGAGCGTGCGCCGCGCGCCGCACTGGCGTCCGCTGGAGCGGGCGCGGCTGTACCGGCTGGTGCAGGCGATCGGCCACTGGTCGATGCTCGACGTCTACGTCGTCGTGCTGCTGGTGGGCACGGTGCGCTTCGGCAACCTCGCCGGCGCGGCGCCCGGCCCGGCGCTGCTGGCCTTCGGCGCGGTGGTGGTGCTGACCATGCTCGCGACCCACGGCTTCGACCCGCGCTGGATCTGGCCGGCCGGCGGCGCCGATCCTTCGCCCCAGGGGCCCGTCCCGGCCCGCGCCGGCACAGGCGCCCCGGAGCGCCGGTGGCCCGCGTCGGCGCCCCGACCTTCCCGATCTCCCCGACCTGCCCTCGGCGCCCCGGCGCCCGCCGCGCATGACTGAGCCCGTGTCCCGTCCCGTCGCCCTGCCGCCAGGTCCGCCGGGGCCGCCAGGCCCGCCCGGCCCGCCGTTGCCGCGGGTCGCCCCACCGAACCGCACCCGGCTGTCGCTGGTCTGGCTGGTGCCGCTGCTGGCGCTGGTGGTTGGCGGCTGGCTGCTGGTGCGCAGCGTGCTGGCCACCGGCCCGCGCATCGAGATCGAGTTCGCGACGGCCGAGGGCCTGGAGGCCGGCAAGACCGAGGTCCGCTACAAGGAGGTGGTGATCGGCCGCGTCACCGCGGTGCAGCTGCGCGCCGACCGGCAGAAGGTGGTGGTCAGCGTGCAGCTCGACCGCTCCGCCGCCGGCGTCGCGCGCCAGGACACCCAGTTCTGGGTGGTGCGCCCGCGCATCGGCACGGCCGGCGTCAGCGGCCTGGGCACGCTGTTCTCGGGGGCCTACATCGGCGTGGACGCCGGCGTCTCCGAGGAGGAGCGCGAGCAGTTCGTCGGACTGGAGGCGCCGCCGTTCATGCTGCGCGGCGAGCCGGGCGGCAGCTTCGTGCTGGTCGCCGAGAACCTCGGCTCGCTGGAGGTCGGCTCGCCGGTCAGCTACCGGCGCACCCGCGTCGGCCGCGTGGTCGGCTACCAGCTCGACCCGGCGCGTGACGAGCTCAGCGTGAAGATCTTCGTCGACGCGCCGTACCACACGCTGGTCACGCCGCAGACCCGCTTCTGGAACTCCAGCGGCATCGACGTCAGCCTGAACGCGAACGGGCTGACGCTGGACACGCAGACGCTGTCCTCCATCCTCGCGGGCGGGGTCTCCTTCGAGCGCCTGCCGAACAGCGGTCCGGCCCAGGCCGCGGCGGACGGCAGCCGCTTCGTGCTGTTCGAGGACCGCAAGAGCGCGCTGGCGCCGCCCTTCGGCCAGCCGGTGCCGGTGCGCATGGTGTTCGACCAGTCGGTGCGCGGGCTGGTCGTCGGTGCGCCGGTCGACTTCCTCGGGCTGGACATCGGCACCGTGCGCAGCATCCAGCTGCAGCGCACGGTGCGGCGCGGTCGCGTGCCGGTCGAGGTGACGGCCGACATCTACCCGCTGCGGCTGGGCAACCTGCGCGGCGCGCTGCTGCGCAGCGTCGCGGAAGGCACCCCGACGGGCGGCGCCGAGGCGGCGGGCGCGGCCGCCAGCAGGCCCCGCGGCGCTGCCGCCGCGCCGGCCCCCGCCCGCCCGCCGGCTTCGGCGGCGTCCGGCGCCGGCGGCCCGGCTGCCGCGGAGGAGCCGGGCGAGGCCAGCGTCGTGCGGCGCCTGGTCGACGAGGGCATCCGGGCCCAGCTGCGCACCGGCAACCTGCTGACCGGCCAGCTGTTCGTCGCGCTCGACTTCTTCCGCCCGTCCGCCGCGGTGCCCGACGCGAAGCCGGCCGCGGCGCCCGGCAGCCGGGCGGCCCGGCGGGCGGAGCGGCGGGCGCGCGCCGAGGCGGCGGCCGTCGCGCGCGCCGAGGCCGACGGCATCGTCACCATCCCGACCCAGGCCGGCACGCTGAGCGAGCTGCAACCGCAGGTGGCGGAGATCGTCGAGAAGATCAACCGGATCCCCTTCGACGAGATCGGCCGCGGCCTGCAGGGCACCCTGGGCCGGGCCAACGACACCATCGCGCGCCTGACGCCGGAGGCCCAGCAGGCGCTGGCCGGCGTGACCGCGACGCTGAACCGGGCCCAGGCCTCGCTCGACCGCCTCGACCGCAACCTGCTCGACGAGTCCGCGCCGGTGCAGCGGCAGACCGAGCAGGCCCTGGCCGAGGTGCAGCGCGCCGCGGCCGCGCTGCGCGTGCTGGCCGACTACCTGCAGCGCAACCCCGAGACCCTGCTGCGCGGCAAGCCGCCCGATGCACCGCTGGAACCGGCGCCGCGCCGGCCGCGCAGCGCCGAGGTGCCCGCCGCGGCGCCGCCACCCGCCGACCCGCGCCCGCGCAGCCCATGACCGACCCGATGCAAGCGTTCGCCCTGCCGCGCCGTCCCGCCCGGCGCGCCCCCTCCCGGCCGCCGGTGCGCCGGCTGCCGGCCCTGCTCGCCGCCCTCGTGCTGGCTGGTTGCGCTTCCCCGCCGGCGGTGCGCTGGCACAGCCTGCTGGAGCCCGAGCCGCCCGCGGCGGCGGCGCGCCCGGCGGCGGCCGGGTGGCGCCTCAGCCTGGCGCCGGTCGCCGTCCCGCCGGCGCTCGACCAGCCCCAGTGGCTGGTGCGCCGCGCAGACGACACGCTGCAGACGCTCGAGCAGGACCGCTGGGCCGGGCCGCTCGGCGATGAGCTGTGGGCCGCGCTGCGCGAGGCCATGGTGGCACGCTGGGGTGCGGTCGATGCGCGGCAGCCGGTCGCGTCGGCCGGCGGCGCCGCCGACACGGGGGCCGCAGCGCCGCCGCCGCCGCTGCCGACGTCCTGGCGCGTCACCGTCGAACTGCTGCGGCTGGACGCCTGGCCCGCGCGAGATACCCTGCTCGATGCCCGCTGGACCCTGCAGCCCCCGTCCGGCGCGACCGCGTCCTGCACCCTGAGGGTGCGCGAGCCGGTGTCGGGCGAGGGGACCGTGCCGCTGGCGGCTGCGCACCGCCGTGCGGTGGCGCGCCTCGCCGACGAGATCGGCCGGCAGCAGCAGGCGATGGCGCGGGGCGCCGGGCCCGCCTGCGTGGCGCCGCCGGTGGCCGGCGGCTGAGGGATCGGCAGGTCCGGCACGCCTGGCCCCGCCCGAAGCGGGCGGCAGGTGCCCTGCCGCGGCGGGTGCCGACCGGCGCCCGCGCGGGCCGCCTACTGCACGAAGCCGATCGGCGTGCGCCGCCCGCCCGGCTCGGGCAGGTCGGCCACCCGCACGTGGTCGCGGCCGGCCAGCTTCGCGTTGCCGAAGCCGGTCATCCAGGCGCGGCGCATCTCGCGCGGGGCCAGTTCGGCCATGCGCTCCAGCGTGTCCTCGCGGGGCTGCTCCTCGAAGCGCTCGCCCCAGGCGTGGTCGCCCCGGATCGCGGCATACAGCGTGCCGGCGATACGGCGCGCGGCGTCCCGGTCCGGCGCGGCGACCTCGTAGACGTTCATCCGGTTCAGGATCGGCTCCGGGATGCTGCGCGCATCGTTCGCCGTCGCGACCCAGATCACCTGGCTGGCGTCGATCGCCACCTCGGCGTACTCGTCGGTGAAGCTGCCCGCGGTGTCGTGCTCGAGCAGGCTGTAGAGCGCGCCCAGCGGGTCGTAGGCGTGCTCGCCACCGGCCTTGTCGATCTCGTCGACCACCATCACGGGGTTCGCGTACTGGCCATCGACCAGGGTCTCGAACACCTTGCCGGGGCGCGCGCCCTTCCACTGGCTCGAGGCGCCGGACAGCACCCAGCCGGCGGTGAGCGAACTCATCGAGATGAAGCCCATGCCGGTGCCCAGCAGCTGCGCGAGCTTCCGCGCGAAGTGCGTCTTGCCGACGCCGGGCGGGCCGAGCAGCAGCAGCGGCGTGATCTCCAGCGCGTCGCGGCTGTCGTGGCAGAGCGCGAGCTGGCGCTTCACGTCGTCGAGCACCTCGCCGAAGTTCGGCAGGTCGTCGTAGAGGTGGTCCATCTCGGGCAGGCCCGAGGGCTTGACCTGGAAGCGCTCGGGGCCCTTCTCGATCATGCGTTCGTAGGTGGAGCGCAAGCCCTCGTGCTCCTTCGCGGGCAGCTTGTCCAGCTTGCGCCCGACCTCCTCGACCCGGTAGACGCTGCGCATCCGCGCGATCGGGATGCCGCCCCGACCGCTCACCGGTACCAGTTCACCCGTCGCTGCCATTCGACCTCCGCACGTGGGCCCTTGCCCGCATTGAACGTCGCTGCCTTTTTACCAAACTTCGGAAAAGCCGGGCAGGCGGCGTCCTGTCCCGGTGATGGGATGCATGCGGCGTGCCAGCGGCAGGTCGCCGCCGCTACTTGATCCAGGTGTTCAGCTGGATGATCGGCAGCAGCACCGCGAGCACGATCAGCATCACGACCACGCCCATGCCGACGATCAGCAGCGGCTCCAGCACCGTGGCCAGCGCCATCGCGCGCCGCTGCACCTCGGAGGCGAGCTGGCGCGCGGCGCGCTCGAGCATGCGCGGCAGCTCGCCGGTCTGCTCGCCGAGCCGCGCGAACATCGCCAGCAGGCCCGGAAAGCGCTTGCGCCCCGACAGTGCGCTCGCCAGCGGAGCGCCCTCGCGCACCTGCACCAGGGCCTCCAGCGCGTCGGCCCGCATCGCACGGTTCGACAGCGTCTCCGCGGCGGCCTGCAGCGCCTTCAGGATCGGCACGCCGGCGGCTGCCAGCATCGCCAGCGTGCCGGCGAAGCGGGCGGCGTTGTAGCCGCGCGCCAGCCGGCCGACCAGCGGCAGGCGCAGCCACGCGGCATCCATGCGAAGCCGCAGGGCCTCGTTGCGGCGCATCACGCCGAGTGCGACCACGCCGGCGGCGGCCAGCGCCAGCAGCAGCAGGCCCCACTGGCGCAGGAAGGCGCTCAGGCCGAGCATCAGCGTGGTCAGCAGCGGCAAGGCGCGCTTCGAACTGGTGAACACCGATGCGACCTGCGGCACCACGTAGGTGACGAGGAAGACCACGATCAGCACCGCGATGCCGGACACGATGGCCGGGTAGAGCGTGGCCCCGATCAGCTTCGCCTTCAGCGCCTGGCGCTCCTCCAGGTCGTCGGCCAGCCGTTCCAGCACGCCGCCCAGCGCGCCGCTCTGCTCACCGGCGGCGACCACGCCGCGGTAGACCTCGTCGAACTCGCGCGGCGCGGCGGCCAGGGCCTTCGCGAACGCGGCGCCGCCGTTGACCTCGGCACGCAGGTGCGCGACCAGCTCGCGCTGGCGCTCGTCCTCGGCCTCGTCGACCAGGGCGGTGAGCGCGCGCTCCAGCGGCAGCCCGCTGCCGACCAGGCCGGCGAGCTGGCGCGTCCACACGGTCAGCCCGGACGCGCTGAAGACGCGGCGGCCGAAGCGGCTGGCGCTGCCTGCCGCGGCGGCCGCGGCCGCGCCGACCAGCGTGACCTCCAGCGGCACCAGCGCCTGCTGGCGCAGCTGGCTGCGCACGGCACGTGCGTTGTCGGCCTCCAGCAGGCCGCGTGCCGGCTTGCCGTCGGCGTCCAGGGCCTCGTAGCGGTAGGCGGGCATGGCGGCGGGTCCCGGTGGCGGCCGTCAGCGGCGCGCGCGTGCGGGCGCGGACGGACGCACGCGCGGCGGCCGGGGCAGCGGCTGCGCCGCGGCGGCGTCGGTCGACGCCTGCCGGCCGGCGTCGCGCGGGCGGCCCGGCGGGCTCATTCGCGGGTCACCCGCACCACCTCCTCCTCGGAGGTGGTGCCCTCGCGCACCAGCCGCTCGCCGTCCTCGCGCATCGACAGCATGCCGCCCCGCCGCGCCGCCTCGGCGATCTCGGCCTCGGCCGCGCGCGCGTGGATCAGGCCGCGCACCCCTTCGTCGGCCAGCATCAGCTCGTAGACGCCGGTGCGGCCCTTGTAGCCGCTGGCGCCGCAGTGCGCACAGCCGACCGGGTGCCAGCGGCCCTGGTCGTCCTGCCGGCGGCACAGCGGGCAGAGCTTGCGCACCAGGCGCTGGGCCAGCACGCCGAGCAGGCTCGAGCTCAGCAGGAAGGGCTCCACGCCCATGTCGGTCAGGCGGGTGACGGCGCTGGGGGCGTCGTTGGTGTGCAGCGTCGCCAGCACCAGGTGGCCGGTGAGCGAGGCCTGGATCGCGATCTGCGCGGTCTCGTAGTCGCGGATCTCGCCGATCATGATGACGTCCGGGTCCTGGCGCAGGATCGCGCGCAGCGCCTTCGCGAACGTCAGGTCGATCTTCGGGTTGACCTGGGTCTGGCCGATGCCGGCGAGCTCGTACTCCACCGGGTCCTCCACGGTCAGCACGTTGGTGGTGCCGGTGTCGACGCGCCCCAGCGCGGCGTAGAGCGTGGTCGTCTTGCCCGAACCGGTCGGGCCGGTCACCAGCACGATCCCATGCGGCTGCTGGATCAGCCGGTCGAAACGGCGCAGCACCTCGCCGCTCATGCCCAGGCTCTCGAGCGTGAAGCGCTCCGAGCCGCCCTTGTCGAGCAGGCGCAGCACCGCGCGCTCGCCGTGCGCGCTGGGCAGCGTCGACACCCGCACGTCCACCGCCCGGCCGCCGATGCGCAGCGAGATGCGCCCGTCCTGCGGCAGGCGCTTCTCGGCGATGTCGAGCTCGGCCATGATCTTCAGGCGCGAGATCAGGGCCGCGTGCAGCGCCTTGTTCGGCTGCACCACCTCGCGCAGCGTGCCGTCGACGCGGAAGCGCACGGCGCTGGAGCGCTCGTAGGGCTCGATGTGGATGTCGCTGGCGCCGTCCTTCGCCGCCTGCGTCAGCAGCGCGTTCAGCATGCGGATGATCGGCGCGTCGTTCGCGGCCTCCAGCAGGTCCTCGACCGCCGGCAGCTCCTGCATCATGCGCGACAGGTCGACCGCGCTCTCGACCTCGCCGACCACGGTGGCGGCACTCGACTCGCCGCCGGCGTAGGCTGCGGCGATGCGTTGCGCCAGCGTCGCGGCCGCCTCGTGCTCGAGCCGGTCCACCGCATGCAGCCGCAGCACCTCGGACAGCGCCGGCAGCGCGGCGTTCTCCGGCGCCCACAGCACCAGGTGCTCGCCGTCGTCCTCCAGCAGCAGCGTGTGCGCCCGGGCGTAGCCGTAGGGCAGCAGGTGGCGGGTGGCCATCAGCGGTCTCCGTGGGGCGGGCGCCCGGCCGTCACTTGGTGAGCGCCGGATCGGCCGGCGGCGACAACGGCGGCGGCAGCAGCGTCGGCACGGCGGGCGCCGGCGCCGGTGCCGGCGGCACCGGCAGGCTGACCGCGCCGCTGCCGGCGGGCGACGCCACCGGCGGCAGCACCGGCGACTCGCCGATCGGGATCAGCGGCGTGGCGCGCGGCTGGTTGTCCTGCTGGAAGGCGCGGATCTGGTCGTAGCGGTCGAGGCTCAGGCGGTCCGCGGTGGCGCCGTCGCGGATCACGATCGGGCGCAGGAAGACCATCAGGTTCGTGCGCTTCTTGCTGCGGCTCTCGCTGCGGAACAGCGCGCCGATGTAGGGGATGTCGCCGAGGATCGGCACCTTGGACTTGTTGTCCACGTAGCGGTCCTCGATCAGCCCGCCGAGCACCAGGATCTGCCCGTCGTCGACCATCACGGTGGACTCGATCGAGCGCTTGTCCGTCGACGGGCCGGCATTGCTCGTCCCGGGGGCCGTCGCGGTCGACAGGCTGGACGATTCCTGGAACAGGGTCATGCGCACCGTGCCGCCCTCGCCGACCTGCGGGCGGATGCGCAGCGTGATGCCGACGTCCTTGCGCTCGATGGTCTGGAAGGGGCTGGTCGTGGCCGTGCCGGTGTTGGTGAACTGCCCGGTGATGAAGGGCACGTTGCTGCCGACGATGATCTTCGCCTCCTCGTTGTCGAGCGTGACGAGGTTCGGCGTGGAGACGATGTTGGTGTTGGCCTGGCTCTGCAGCACCCGCGCCACCGCCGCCAGGTTGTAGGCGCCGCCGAACTTCTTGATCAGGCCGATGTTCAGGCCCTCGCCGGGCAGCGTGGTGGCGGCGCCGGCCACCGTCTGCGCGAGCTGGATGATGCTCGGGCCGCCGACGCTGGAGTTGGTGCCGATCACGAGGCCGGTGTTGTCGCCGTCCTTGCCGATCAGGCCCTGCCACTGGAAGCCGAAGTCGGCGTCGTTGCCGCCCGAGACCTCGACGATCATGCTCTCGATGTAGATCTGCGCGCGCCGCGAATCGAGCTGGTCGATCATCGCGCGCACCTGGCGGTACAGCGGCTCCGGCGCGGTGATGATGAGCGAGTTGGTCGACGGATCGGCCTGCACGAAACCGCCGGTGGACGGGGCCGGCGAGGCCCCCACCGGCGATGCGGCGGCGCTGCTTGTGCCCGGCGTGCTGCCCTGCAGCGGCGACATCGGCGTCGCGGGCGACACCGCGGGGGTCGACGTGGCGCCGGTCAGCCCGCCGCCCGCGGAAGCCCCGGCGCCGCCGGCGAAGGCGGCCCGCAGCACGGTCGCAAGCTTGACCGCATCCGCGTTCTTCAGTGGCACCACCCACAGGTTGCCCAGCCCGCCGGCGCCGGCCAGCGGCCGGTCCAGCTGCTGCACGAGGTTGCGGATGCTGGCCGCGCGCGACGGCGTCGGCGCCTTCACCAGCAGCGAGTTGCTGCGCGGCTCCACCAGCACCTGGAGCGCGCCGCCGGCCGCGCCCGGCACGCCCGGCGTCGCGGCGCCGTCGCCCAGCCGCTGCACCAGCGGCGCCAGGTCGGACGCGACCGCGTACTGCAGCGGGATCACCTCCACGTCGCCACCGCTGGGCGCGTCCATCGCCGCGATGATCTTGGCCAGGCGCGCCAGGTTGTCGGCGTAGTCGGTGATGACCAGCGCGTTCGCGCCGGCGGTCGCGTTGATGGTGTTGTTCGGGCTGATCAGCGGCCGCAGCACCGGCACCAGGTTGTTCGCGTTCTCGTGGTTGAGCCGGAAGATCTGGGTCAGCACCTGGTCGCCGCGGCGGCCGGTGCTGCCGATGGCCACGGTGCCGGACTGCAGCTTCGCATCGGCCTCGGGCACCACCTTCAGCAGCCCCTCGACCTCGACCACCGTGAAGCCCAGGCCACGCAGCGAGGCGAGGTAGCTGCGGTAGGCCGCGTCGGGCGACAGCGCGGTCTCGCTGTACAGCGTGATCGTGCCCTTCACCCGCGGATCGACCAGGATCGGCTGGCGCAGGATGGCCGACATCGCGCGGCTGACCGCATCGATCTCCGCGTTGACGAAGTTCAGCGTCACCGGCTCGCCGCGGAAGCGCAGCGGTGCCGTCGGGGCCGGGCTCGCAGCGGCGGGGGCGGCGGCGGAGGTCGGCGCGGCGGTGGCCGCGGGAGCCAGGGCCGGGGCCGGCGCAGGGGCGGGGACGGGCCTCGGCGCGCCGGGCACGAAGGGCGCCACCGGGGCCGTCGGCCGGCTCATCGGGCCGGCGCCGGTCGAGCCCGTCGCCTGGGCCCAGGCCAGCGGGGCGGCCAGCGCCAGCGCCAGCGCGGCAGGCCCGGCGGGCGGAAAGGGAAGGGGCCGCGGGGTGTCCATGCTCATCCGATCGAGAGGACCGACCGGGCGCCCTGGCGCCGGCCGATGATGTTCAGGAGATTGCCGAGCACGGCCTCGTGCTCCGGCGCGGCGGCGCGCGCCTCGCCGCGCAGGCGCACGCCGCTGGCGTCCCAGCGGCCGCTGGCGCTCAGCTGCAGCGCGCCCTCGCGGGTCGACAGCAGCAGCAGCGCACCGGCCGTGCCGGGCTCGCCGCTCAGGTCCAGCCGGTAGCTGCCGAGCACCGGCAGCGTCGACAGGCGCGAGGACAGCTCGTCCAGCTCGAGCGTGGCGCGCCCGTCGACCTGCCAGCGGCCCTGCACCGATTCCAGCCGCAGGCCGGGCGAGCGCAGCCGCAGCCGCCCGCCGAGCTGCAGCGTGTTCCACGGCGTGCCGAGCCCGCCGAGCCAGGCGCTCGGCCATTCGCCGATCACCTCGGCGGCCGGCTCGAGGCTGAGCGCGATCCGGCCGATGCCGGGGCGCAGCGTCAGCGTCGCCGGTGCGCCGAGGCAGCAGTCCTGCGCGAGCTGCACGCGCAGCGCCGGCCCGGCCGACCAGGCGGGCCGGACCTGCCAGGCCAGCCGGCCGGGCAGGGTGCTGGCCTCGCGGCTGCCGGGCCCGCCGCTCAACACCGGAACGGCGCTGCCGCTCCACACGGTGCCGCGGGCCTCCGCGAGCAGCACCCGCTGGCCACTGGCGCGCCCGACGGCCGAGGCCAGCCACTGCGCCGGGGCGTTCCACACCAGCGCCGCGAGGCTGCCGACGACGGCGCCGGCGATCGCCCAGCGGCGCGCACCGGAGGCCGCCGGACGGGCGCTGCTGCCGCCCCCGGCCCGTCGCCGCGCCACGAGGCGCCCGGCACGCCGCCGGGCGGTGTCCGGGGCATGCCGCCGCGAAGTCGGCCGCGCGGGGCGCAGCGGGGTCGGGGTCGCGATGTTGTTCGGCACGGGATCGTCCTGCGCGGGCTCAGGGGGCGCTGGACAGCGCCAGCACCAGCGTGCCCGAGTAGCCGTTGCCGCTGCGCGCGAGCTGCGCCTCGACCGGCCGCGCGCGGGCCGCGCTGCGCGCCAGCTGCAGCCATTCCTGCAGCGCAGCGGTCTCGACGCCGGTGAGCGTGAGCGTGGCCCGGTCGCCCTGCACCTGCAGGCGGCCGCGGCCGCCCAGGCCCTCGGTGGCCGCTTGCAGCGCAGCCGTGGCCTGGGCGCTGCCGACCGGTGCGGCGGCCCGCAGCGCCGCCGTCTCGGCGGCCAGGCCCTGCATGGCCTGCAGCCGGGCGTCCAGCTGGTCGATCTGGCGCGGCGCCTCGCGCAGCGTGCGCAGCGCCGGCTGGAGCGCCAGCAGCCACGCCAGCGCGAGCCCGACCACCGTGGCCATCGCGCCGATGGCCAGGCGCTCGCGCGGCGCCAGCGCCTGCCAGCGCCGCTGCAGCGTGGCCGCGGGGCGGGAATCGGGCGCCGTCACGATGGGCTGCCTCCGGCCGGACTGCGCCGGATGTGCAGCCGGCCGTCGGATTGCTCCAGCCCGTAGCCGCCGGTGCGCAGGGTCTGCCGGAACCGGTCGATCTCCTGCTGCGTCCAACCGCTGGCCGGCAGGCTCAGCCGGCCGGGCTCGAAGCGCAGCCCGTCGACCGGCGGCCGGCCGGGCGGCCAGGCCGCGGCCGCGGCGCGCATCAGGGGCTCCAGGTCGGACTCGCCGGCGCGCCCGGCCTGCCCGCGCAGCGCCTGCACCTCGCGCTCCATCTGGAGCGGCGCATCCAGCACGGCGCGCACCTGCGGAAACGTGGTCTGCAGCAGCGCCACCATGTCCGCCTGCTTGCGCTCGACCTGGCGCCGCAGCTGCCAGGCCTGCAGGTTCAGGCCGGCGAGCTGCACCAGCACCAGCGCGGCGAGGCCGTAGCGCGCCGGGCGCCAGGCCGGGCCGAGGAAGCCGCGCCAGGCGTCGCGCAGCGCGCGCGTGCCGCGGTGGCGGCGCACCAGGTCGAACTGGCGCAGGTCCCACGGTGACTGCGCGGCCTGCAGCAGCCGCTCGGCCTCGGTGGCGAGCGCCACCGGCGCGCCGAGCCAGGCCTCGGCCGCGGCCGCGGTGGCGGGCGTGGCGGTGGCCAGGGTCTGCACCGGCAGCGGCTGGGGAAGCAGCGCACGCGCCAGGCTGCCCTGCAGCGGCAGCTGCACGACGCCGTCGGGCTGCGACCAGGTGGCGACCAGCGCGGCGGGCGTGGTCGCATCCTGCGTCGGATCGGCCCGGCTGCCGATGTGCAGGCGCGGCGGATCGGCGGGCCAGGCGGCCGGCACGATCCGGTCGACGAAGACCTGCGCCTGTTCGAGTGCCGCCAGTTCCGCACGCAGCCAGCCGCGGTGGGCGACGGCGATCCAGCTGGGTTCGCCCGCGCGGGCCTCGGCCGGCAGCGCCAGGTGCACCTGCTCCGGCTCCTCGAGCAGCGCCTCCTCGAGCACGCCGGAGAGGGCGGCGCGCAGGCGCGCCGGCGGCGCCTTCGGCAGCGTGCAGCGCTGCCATCCGACGTCCACCTCGGAGAGCACGGCCACCACGGCGTCCGCACGCGGCAGCAGGGCCGGCGCGGCGCGCCCCTGCCGCTGCACCTGGCGACCGTCCGGGCTCCAGGCGTAGGCGAACTCCGCGGGCGGTGCCGCGCCCGGCGGTTCGCCACTGCCCAGCCGGGGCCGGGGGGGCATCTGGAGAACCAGCAGGGAGGGCATCAGGCTTCGTTCACACCGTCGTCGGATCGGGTCGTGGTGGCGCGGCGGCCGGCCGCCGGCGGCGGGCGGGCCGTGCGCCGGAGGCGGCCGCCTCCGGCGGCGCCGTGGCAGTCGCGGGGCATTGTAGGGAAGGCGCCACGGCCGCCGTGCTGCACCGGATGACGGCGTGCGACGCCGTGTGACGTCGGCCGTGCCGGCCGGGCGGGCGCGCCGCAGGCCCTGCGGTGCGGATCGCGGGGCGCGGCCCGGCCATCGGGCCCCGCCGGCAGGGCGACGGGCTCACGGCAGCCGCTCGTGCGCCGCGATGCGCTCGCGCGTCAGCACCGTCACCTCGCGTTGCGGCGTGCGCCGCACCAGCGAGCGCTCTTCCAGCACGCGGTCGTCCAGGCGCAGGCGGCCGCGCACCTCGAAGTAGGCGGTCTGCACGTCGAGTGCGGTCAGCGGCAGCGTCGCATTGCCGAGCTGCGCGCTCACCTGGGCCAGGTCGCGGAAGGGAGAGCGCTCGCGGGCCTGCGCCAGGCGCTGGGCGCCGGCCAGGTCCAGGCCGGGCACGACGGCCGCGAGCACCTCGCGCGGCGCGGTGTTGACATTGACCTTGGTGCCGCTGGCGGGCAGCAGTTCGACATAGGGGCGCATGCGGCGCAGCGCATCGGCATCGACGCCGAACCACGCGAGCTGGTCGAGCGTCTTCGGCCGCAGCGGCGGCTGGGCGGCGATCGGCAGGGCCAGCACGCCGCTGGCCGGCGTCGCGGCCGAAGCGGCCTGGGCGGGCGTCAGCGCGGCGTCGCGCAGTCCGGCCGCGATGCCGGTGGCGAGCGTGGGCGGGACGTCGATCAGCTCGAACAGCCGCTGCAGCGCCTCCACCTCGGCCCGCAGCACCTGGCCGTCCGGGCTGACCAGGTTGGCGAGGTTGTAGCGCGACTGCGCATCGATGATCGCGCCGGATAGGAAGGCCTCGGGGCCGTCGTCCGGCACCACGCCGCTGTCCTTGTCGGCGGCCAGGAAGCTGGACAGCCGCGCCTCGGCCAGCGGCACGGCCCAGGGCTCGCCGAGGTGGTCCGGCCCGCCATTGCGCGCGTCCTCGCGCAGGATCAGCCGCGCCCAGTCCAGCGCGCCGGCGAGGATCCAAGCCGATTGGGTGCGGGCACGCTCCGCGGCCTCCACCTGCACCGCGCGCCACTGCTGCCAGAGCATGGTGCCGGCCAGCGTGGTCACCAGCGCCATGATCAGCATGGCCACCAGCAGTGCCGCGCCGCGCTGGCGCGCCGGCCCCCGGCGGCTGCCGAGTCGGTGGAGGCCGCGCCACCTCATGGCTGGGGCCCCAGGGCCACGTCGCGCGTCAGCCGGCCGCTGCGGGTGCCGCCCGGGGCCATCTCCAGCACCAGGCGCACACCGGTGGGGGCGACCACCTGGGTCGGCACGAAGGTGGTGCCCGGTGCGCTGTTGCCGCTGGACTGGGCATTGGTCCAGGCGTTGCCGCGGTAGAAGTACAGCTGCCAGCCGGCGAGCCCGCCCAGCAGCGGCAGCTGGCCCGGCTCGGTGCCCTGGAACTGCTGCGAGCGCAGCCAGGTCTCCTGCAACGCGGCGCGGGTCGTCACCACCGGGCCGGCCCAGCGCAGCCAGACGCTGCCGCCTTCCGTCGCGGCGAGCCCGGCGTCGCCGTCCAGCGGGACGCCGCCTGCGGCGAGTGCGGTCGAGGGCCGCAGCGACCAGACGACGAGCTGCAGGCCGCCTTCGGCGCGTCGCACCAGGCGCAGGCTGGCGCCGTCGAAGTTCAGCGAGGGCACCGCGCCGTTGGTGTCCTGCACGGCCGACAGGTCCTGCTCCCATTGCGCGAGCAGCGTGCCCAGGCGCAGCGTCTGCTGCAGCCGCGCTTCGCTCGCGTCGCGGGTGCGCACGATGCCGTCGACGCCCTGCCAGGCCAGCGTGGCGACGATCGCCAGGATCAGCAGCGCGACCATCACCTCCACCAGCGTGAAGCC
>NZ_BBYR01000008.1 GCF_001293525.1 Pseudideonella sakaiensis
TAGTCGACCACCCGCTTGACGGGTACCAGCACTTTCATCGGTGTCATCTCCTCGGGTCGTTGAACGATTCGGGCCAACCCACGATTCTACGGGGGGGCGTCCCGCAGAACCGTCACGGGAGCGACGCTGCACCCGGGGCAGTCCTCAAAAAAGCACGATCGTTCTATTCTGCACCATTCCCCTGGCGGGACCGCGCAACGACCCTCGCGCACGCAGGGAAGCCGCCGGCAAGGCAGTGACGGATGGAGGCCAGGGGTGCGCCGGGCCGCTGCACCGACCGCCGATGCGGGGCATGCGGCATGCCCGCCGACCCGGCGGGGGCGCTGCGCGGGGGGCCGGGGCCGTGGCCGCCCGTCGTCTCGGACGGCGGGCCGTCGCCGCAGGAGGAGGGCCGGGCCGGCCGGATCCCCTGGTGCTCACGACCGGACTCGAACCGGTATGGCCGAAGCCGAGGCATTTTAAGTGCCTTGTGTCTACCCGTTTCACCACGTGAGCAGGCCCGGCCGGGCCGCCGGACGCGCCGATTCTCGCGCAGCCGGGGCCGCACCCGGACACCGCCACCCGCGGCCCGACGCCTGACGCCTGCGCGACAGGCCGGCGCCCGCCGCCCCGTACAGTCGCCGGCGACCGGCCCCTGGAAGGAGACGCCATGGCCCCCCGCACCCCGCCCCCCGCCGGGCCCGACCGCTCCCACCCGGCCGAAGCGGCCGCGCTGCGCACGGCTCACCGCATCTGCCCGCTGTGCGAGGCCTGCTGCGGCCTGTCGCTGACGCTGGAGGGCGAGCGGGTGGTCGCCGTGCGCGGCCAGTCCGACGACGTCTTCAGCGCCGGCTACCTGTGCCCGAAGGGCGTGGCGCTGAAGGACCTGCACGAGGACCCGGACCGCCTGCGCACCCCGCTCGTGCGCCGCGACGGCGTGCTCGCGCCCGCCACCTGGGACGAGGCCTGGGCCGAGATCGCGCGCCGGCTGCCGCCGCTGCAGGCCGCCCATGGCCGCGACGCCGTCGCGGTGGTGGCCGGCAACCCGGTGTCCCACAAGATGGGGCTGCTGCTGGTCCTGCCGGCGCTGCTGAAGGCGCTGGGCACGCGCAACTTCTTCTCGGCCTCCACGCTCGACCAGATGCCGCGCCAGCTGGTCAACGGCTGGATGTACGGCCACTGGCTCAGCAACGCGGTGCCCGACATCGACCGCTGCGACTGGCTGCTGGTGATCGGCGCCAACCCGGTGGCCAGCAACGGCAGCCTCTGGACCGTGCCGGGCGTGCGCGATCGGCTGCGCGCGCTGCGCCGGCGCGGCGGGCAGCTGCTGGTGGTGGATCCGCGCCGCACCGAGACCGCGGCGCTGGCCGACGAGCACCTGGCGGTGCGCCCGGGCACCGACGTGTTCCTGCTGCTGGGCCTGCTGCACACGCTGTTCGACGAGGACCTCGTCCGCCCCGGCCGGCTGGCCGACCTGATGCAGGGCCTGGAGGCGGTGCGCGCCGCGGTGGCGCCCTTCCCCGCCGAGCGCATGGCACCGCGCTGCGGCGTGCCCGCCGATACGCTGCGGCGCCTGGCGCGCAGCCTGGCCGCCACGCCCCGGGCGGCCGTGTACGGCCGCATGGGCACCTCGGTGCAGGCCTACGGCAGCCTGTGCGCCTGGCTGATCGAGCTGCTGAACCTGCTGACCGGGCACGTCGACGCGCCCGGCGGCCTGATGTTCCCGCAGGCAGCCGCCTTCGCGGCCAACACAACCGGCGCGCCGGGCCGCGGCCGCGGCATCGTGACCGGCCGCCACCGCAGCCGCGTCGCAGGCGCCCCGGAGGTCTTCGGCGAGCTGCCGCTGGGCTGCCTGGCGGAGGAAATCGAGACACCCGGCACGGGCCAGGTGCGCGCGCTGGTGACCATCGCGGCCAACCCGGTGCTGTCGGCGCCCGAAGGCGAGCGGCTGGCGCGCGCCTTCGACGGGCTGGACTTCATGCTGAGCCTGGACCTCTACCTCAACGAGACCAGCCGGCATGCCGACGTGGTGCTGCCGGCACGCTCGCCGCTGGAGGACGGCCACTGGGACGTGGCCTTCACGCAGTTCTCGGTGCGCAACCACGCACGCTACAGCCCCCCGGTGCTGGCGGCGGACCCGGCACACCCGCCGGAATGGCAGCAGCTGCTGCGGCTCGCGGCAATCGCCCAGGGCCAGGGCGCGGCAGCCGACATCGACGCGCTGGACGACGCGCTCGCCGAGCACGCGCTGCGGCAGGCACAGGCGGCCGCCGAAGCCGCCGGCACCCCGGGCATCGACGCCGCGGCGCTGCGCGCGGCGATCGGCCGCTGGCGCGGCCCGGAGCGCCTGCTGGACCTCGCGCTGCGCTGCGGCCCCTGGGGCGCCGCGGCCCGCGGCGAGGCGGACGGCCTGACACTCGAGCGCGTCGCCGCCCGTCCCGCCGGCATCGACCTGGGCCCGCTCGCGCCCCGCCTGCCCGAGCTGCTGCGCACGCCCGACGGGCGCATCGCGCTGGCGCCGCCCGCGCTGGTCGCGGACCTGGCCCGGGTGGCGCAGGCCTGTGCGACGGAGCCGACGGACACGGCGGACGCCACCCACCCGCTGCGCCTGATCGGCCGGCGCGACCTGCGCTCGAACAACAGCTGGATGCACAACCTGCCGACGCTGGCCAAGGGGCCGGACCGCTGCACGCTGCAGGTCCACCCCGACGACGCCCGCCGCGCCGGCCTGGCCGACGGCGCGCGCGCCCGCCTCGTGCGCGGCGACCAGGTTCTCGAGGTGCCGATCGAGTGGAGCGACGCGGTGTCGCCCGGCGTGGTCTGCCTGCCGCACGGCTGGGGCCATGACCTGCCGGGCAGCCGGCTCGCGATCGCCGCGCAGCGGCCCGGCGTCAACCTCAACCGCCTGGCCGACGGCCGCGAGCGCGACCCCTTGTCCGGCAACGCGGTGCTGACCGGCCTGCCGGTGCGTCTGGAGCGGGTGGTCTGAACCCATGCTGCCGGCGATCGCCGGCCGGGCCGGGCTCCGGCCGCTGCCGCGACCGCGCTCAGCCGGCCTTCCAGACCAGCAGCAGGTCCTTCGCCTGCACCCGGTCGCCGGGCTGCACGAGCACGCGCTCGACCTCGCCGGCCCGGTCGGCGGTGATGTGCGTCTCCATCTTCATCGCCTCCAGCGAGACCAGGGTCGCGCCGGCCTCCAGCCGCTGCCCGGCCCGCACCGGCACCGTGACGATCGCGCCGGGCATCGGTGCGCCGACGTGGCAGGGGTTGCCGGGCTCGGCGGTCTCGCGCGCCGCCTGCGCGCGCGCCGCGCCGGCGCGGGCCACCCGCACGGTGCGCGACTGGCCGTTCAGCTCGAACTGCAGCTTGGCCGCCCCGTCGGCTTCGTCGTCCTGGATGCCCTGCAGGCTGACCAGCAGGGTCTTGCCCGGGTCGATCTCGATCGCCACCTCGTCCTGCAGCCGCAGGCCGTAGAAGAAGGTCGGGGTCGGCAGCACCGAGGTGTCGCCGTGCGTGGCCTGGTGGGCGTGGAAGTCGCGGGCCACCTTCGGGTACATCAGCAGGCTGGCGAGTTGGCGGTCGTCGATCGGCTGGCCGATCTCCGCGGCCGCCTGCGCACGCACCGCCTCCAGGTCGACCGGCGCCAGCCCGTCACCCGGCCGGTAGGGCGCGGGCGGCGTGCCGTCCGGCCCGAGCTTCAGGACCTTGCGCGACAGCGCGGCCGGGAAGCCGTCGGGCGGGAAGCCGAGTTCGCCGCGGAACAGCGCGACCACCGACTCCGGAAAGGCCAGCTCGCGGGCCGGGTCGGCCACGTCCCCGGGCGCCAGGTCGTTGGCGACCATCATCAGCGCCATGTCGCCGACCACCTTCGACGTGGGCGTCACCTTGACGATGTCGCCGAACAGCCGGTTCACCTCGGCATAGGCCTTCGAGACCTCGGTCCAGCGGTGCTCCAGGCCGAGCGAGCGCGCCTGCTCGCGGAGGTTGGTGTACTGGCCGCCGGGCATCTCGTGGCGGTAGACGTCGGCGGTGCCGGCGCGGATGTCGCTCTCGAAGGGCGCATAGAAGCGCCGCACGCCCTCGAAGTACATCGACGCCGCGTGCAGCGCGTCCTGCGGCAGGCCGGGGTCGCGCTCGGTGCCGGCAAGCGCCGCGGCGATGCTCGAGAGGTTGGGCTGCGAGGTCAGGCCGCTCATCGCGTCGAGCGCCCCGTCGACCGCGTCGCAGCCGGCCTCCACCGCCGCCAGCACCGAGGCCGCCGAGATGCCGCTGGTGTCGTGCGTGTGGAAGTGCACCGGCAGGCCGGTCTCCTCCTTCAGCGCGCGCACCAGCGCGGCGGCGGCGCGCGGCCGGCAGATGCCGGCCATGTCCTTGATCGCGAGCACGTGCACGCCGGCCTGCTGCAGCTGGCGCGCGATGCGCAGGTAGTAGCCGAGGTCGTACTTGGGCCGGGCAGGGTCGAACAGGTCGCCGCTGTAGCAGAGCGTGCCCTCGCAGAGCGCGCCGGCCTCCAGCACGGCGTCGATCGACACGCGCATGTTGTCGACCCAGTTCAGCGCATCGAAAACGCGGAACACGTCGACGCCGGCGGCCGCCGCCTGGCGCACGAAGAAGCGCACCACGTTGTCCGCATAGCTGGTGTAGCCCACGCCGTTGGCGCCGCGCAGAAGCATCTGGAACAGCACGTTGGGCACCGCCTCGCGCAGCTGCGCCAGGCGCTGCCACGGGTCCTCCTTCAGGAAGCGCAGCGCCACGTCGAAGGTGGCGCCGCCCCAGCATTCGAGCGAGAACAGGCCCGCGAGCCGGCGCGAGTAGAAGGGCGCGATCGGCAGCATGTCCGCCGTGCGAAGCCGGGTCGCGAACAGCGACTGGTGCGCATCGCGCAGCGTCGTGTCCGTCATCAGCACCGGGCGGCTGTCGCGCATCCACTGGACGAAGCCGGCCGGGCCCAGCGCCTTCAGCCGGTCGCGGCTGCCGAAGGGCAGCGGCTCGGCCGGATCGACCTTCGGCAGCACCGGCTTCGGGAACGGCAGCTCGGGTGCGCGGCGCCCGGCCATCTCCGGGTGCCCGTTCAGCGTGACGTCGCCGATGAAGCCGAGCAGCTTGGTCGCCCGGTCGCGCCGCCGCGTGAACGCGAGCAGTTCCGGCGTCTCGTCGATGAAGCGGGTGGTGACCGTGCCGGCCGCGAAGGCCGGGTGGTTGATGACGTTCTCGAGGAACTGCAGGTTGGAGGCCACGCCGCGGATGCGGAACTCGCGCAGCGCCCGGTCCATGCGCTGGATGGTCTCGCGCGGTGTCGAGGCCCAGGTGGTCACCTTGACGAGCAGCGAGTCGTAGTAGGGCGTGATCACCGCGCCGCCATAGGCGGTGCCGGCGTCCAGCCGCACGCCGAAGCCGGCGGCGCTGCGGTAGGCGGTGAGCCGGCCGTAGTCGGGCAGGAAGCCGTTCTCCGGGTCCTCGGTGGTGATGCGGCACTGCAGCGCGCAGCCGTTCAGCGCCAGCGCCTCCTGCGCCGGCACGCCGGTGCCGCGCTCCAGCACGGCGCCGGCCTCGTCCAGCACGTCCTCGCGCAGGCCGATGCGCCCGCCGGCGCTGATGCGGATCTGCGCCTTGACGATGTCGATGCCGGTGATCAGCTCCGTCACCGTGTGCTCGACCTGGATCCGCGGGTTGACCTCGATGAAGTAGAACGCGCCGCTGTCGGCGTCCATCAGGAACTCGACGGTGCCCGCGTGGGTGTAGCCGACCGACTGCATCAGCCGCAGCGCGCTGGCGCACAGCGCCTCGCGGGTCGCCGCGTCGAGGTAGGGGGCCGGCGCGCGCTCGACCACCTTCTGGTTGCGCCGCTGCACGGTGCAGTCCCGCTCGAACAGGTGCACGACCCGGCCGTGCAGGTCGCCGAGGATCTGCACCTCGACGTGGCGGGCCCGCTGCACCAGCTTCTCGAAATAGACCTCGTCGTTGCCGAAGGCCGCCAGCGCCTCGCGCCGCGCAGCCGCCAGCGCGCCCTCGAGCTCCCCGTCCTCCCGGATCACCCGCATGCCGCGGCCGCCGCCGCCCCAGCTGGCCTTCAGCATCACCGGGTAGCCGACCTCGGCGGCCAGGCGCCGGCACGCGTCGAGGTCGGGCGGCAGCGGCGGCGTCGCCGGCATCACCGGCACGCCGGCCGCGACCGCCGCATTGCGCGCCGCCACCTTGTTGCCCAGCGTGCGCATCACCTCCGGCGACGGGCCGATCCAGTGGATGCCGGCGGCGATCACCGCCTCGGCAAAGGCCGGGTTCTCCGACAGGAAGCCGTAGCCGGGATGGATCGCGTCGACGCCCGCGGCGCGGGCGATGCGCAGGATGTCGTCGATGTCGAGGTAGGCGGCCAGCGGCTTGCGGCCCTCGCCCACCAGGTAGCTCTCGTCGGCCTTGAAGCGGTGCAGCGCGAGCCGGTCCTCGCGCGAGTAGATCGCCACCGTGCGCAGGTTCATCTCGGCCGCGGCCCGCATCACGCGGATCGCGATCTCCGAGCGGTTGGCGATCAGGATCGAGCGGATCGGACGGTTCGGCGTCGGGCCCATGGGTCGCTCCGGCAAGAGGCGGTGCAGGGCCTCAAGCAGGATTGACGCCAGGCGCGGGACGGGCGTCGGCGGGCGCCAGGGGCCGGCGGCGGCCTCGGCGCCGCCCGGCCCTGGGAGGGCCCCTCAGGTGCCGAGCGACCCAACGTACCAGGCCAGCCCGCCGGCGAGCAGCGCGAGCAGCAGCGCCTTCAGGCGCGCCCCGCCATGGTCCGCCGACGCGGGCGTCGCCGCGGGCAGCGGCTTGTCGCCGTGCCACATCGGGCGCACCAGGTTCACGCGCTTCTTCACCAGGTAGTAGACGATCGCGGCCACGTGCAGCAGCACCAGCACGATGATCAGCAGCTTGCCCGGCCCCTTGTGCCAGCTGGTGGCGGCCAGGCCGGTGGCGGTCTCGACGAAGCGGTTCAGCGGCCCGAGGTTGGCGATCTCGTCGTCGGCGACGAGGCCGGTGCCCACCTGCACCGCGAGCAGGCCGAGCATGGCCCAGACCGAGAAGGCGCCGAGCGGGTTGTGGCCGACCTCGTGGTGCTCGTCCGGCCGGCTGCCGCCGCGCAGGTAGCGCCAGACGGTCGCCGGCGCATACAGGAAGCTGGCGAAGCGCGACCAGCGCCCGCCGAGGAAGCCCCAGAGCAGCCGGAAGACCAGCAGCGCCAGCACCGTCTCGCCGAGCCGGAAGTGCCAGACCATCGCGCCGCCGCCGACCTGCCCGGTGATGACGCAGCCGACGATCGCGGCGGCGAGCAGCCAGTGGAAGACGCGGGTCGGCAGGTCCCAGACCCGCACCGGGCGGGTGGCATCGTCGGGCGTCGTCGTCGCGGGCGTCGTCATCGGCTTCTCGCGGGGTGGCTGTGGCAGGCGTGACGATAACGCACCCGCCGGCCGCGGCGACCTGCGGCGGCTGCGCGTTCGCACGCGCGCGCGCGGCAGCCCGTACACTGCTCGCGGCCCCGGTTCCGCGGGGCCGCCCCGCACGAACCCTGAAGCCCTTTCCTGCCACAGGAGCCCCGAATGAAGTACACCTTGCTCGCCGCGTCGGCCGTCCTCGGTCTCGCCACGGCGCTGCCCGCGGCCGCCCAGTTCGCCAAGCCCGAAGACGCGGTCAAGTACCGCAAGGGCGCGTTCCAGGTCATGGGGTCCCACTTCGGCCGCCTCGGCGCGGTGGCCAACGGCCGGGCGCCCTACGACGCAGCCGCGGTGGCCTCGAACGCCGAGATCGTGGCCTTCATGTCCAAGCTGCCCTTCGCCGGCTTCGTCGAGGGCACCTCCGGCACCGAGAAGGGCGCGCCCAAGCCGAACGTCTGGACCGACAAGGCCAAGTTCGATGCCGCCGCGAAGAAGATGCAGGACGAGGTCGCCAAGCTGCTGGTGGTGGCGAAGTCCGGCAAGGAAGCCGACCTGAAGGCCGCCTTCGGCAGCGCCGCCGGCACCTGCAAGGCCTGCCACGACGACTTCCGCGTGCAGTGAGCCGTCGCCACGGCGCCTGCGGGCGCCGTGGCCGTGGCCGGCCCGTCCGGCTCAGCGGACCCAGCGCCGCGCGTTGTGGAACATGCGCATCCACGGGCTGGGCGCGGAGCGGTCGCCCGCGGTCCAGCTCATCTGCACGTTGCGGAACACCCGCTCCGGGTGCGGCATCAGCGCGGTGAAGCGGCCATCCGCCGTGGTCACCGCCGTGAGGCCTCCCGGGCTGCCGTTCGGGTTGAAGGGGTAGGCCTCGGTGGGCCGCCCGTGGTGGTCGACGAAGCGCATCGCCGCCTGCACGCGCGCGGCATCGCCGCGCTGCGAGAAGTCCGCATAGCCCTCGCCGTGGGCCACCGCGATCGGCAGCCGGCTGCCGGCCATGCCCGCGAAGAAGATCGACGGGCTGTCCAGCACCTCGACCAGGCTGAGCCGGGCCTCGAACTGCTCGCTGCGGTTGCGCGTGAAGCGCGGCCAGGCCTCGGCGCCCGGGATGATCGGCGCCAGCGCGGCCATCATCTGGCAGCCGTTGCACACGCCGAGCGCGAAACGATCGCCGCGCTGGAAGAAGGCGGCGAACTGCTCGGCCAGGCGCGGGTCGAACAGCACCGAGCGGGCCCAGCCCTCGCCGGCGCCGAGCGTGTCCCCGTAGCTGAAGCCGCCGCAGGCCACCAGGCCCTGGAACATGTCCAGCCGCGCGCGGCCGGCCTGCAGGTCGCTCATGTGGACGTCGAAGGTGTCGAAGCCCGCCTGGTCCATCGCGTAGCTCATCTCGACGTGGCTGTTCACGCCCTGCTCGCGCAGGATCGCCACCGCGGGCCGCGCGCCGTGCACCGCCGGCGCGGCGGGCGGCTCGGCCGGGTCGAAGCTGAGCGACAGATGCAGGCCGGGATCGTCGGCCGCGCCGGCCGCGGCGTGCTCGGCATCGGCGCCGTCCGGGTGGTCGCGCAGCCGCGCGATGCGCCAGCTGACCTCGTCCCAGGCCTGGTGCAGCTCGCGCAGCGGTGCGGCGAACACGGCCTTCGTGTCGCGCCAGACCTCGACCACGCCGCGGTCGTTGGTCTTGCCGATCACGTGGCTGTGGCGGCTCAGGCCGTGGCGGCGCAGCACCTGCATCACCTCGTTGCGCGCCTCCGACGGCACCTGCAGCACGACGCCCAGCTCCTCGTTGAAGAGCGCGGCCAGCGTCAGCTCCTGGCGCCGCACCTGGACCTGGGTGGCCCAGTTCTTCGAATCACCATGCTCGGCCCGGCTGTCGCCGATGCCGTCGCCCTCGGTGACCAGCAGGTCGACGTTGAGCGACACGCCGCGGTGGCCGGCGAAAGCCATCTCGCAGACGCAGGCCCACAGGCCGCCATCGCTGCGGTCGTGGTAGGCCAGGATCCGGCCCGCCTCGCGCAGCTCCCCGACCGCCTCGACCAGCGCGCGCAGCAGGCCGGGATCGTCGAGGTCGGGCACACCGTCCGTCGCGCGGCTGCCATAGGCTCCCAGCACCTGCGCCAGCATCGAGCCGGCGAGGCGCTTGCGGCCCGCGCCGAGGTCGACCAGCACCAGGCTGGTGTCACCGGGCTGCAGCTGCGGCGTGAGCGTGCCCCGCACGTCGTCCAGCGTCGCGAAGGCCGAGACGATCAGCGACACCGGCGCGACCACCGCCCGCGCGGCGCCGCCGGGCTCGGTCCAGCGCGTGCGCATCGACAGGCTGTCCTTGCCCACCGGCACGCTGATGCCCAGCGCCGGGCAGAGCTCCAGGCCCACGGCGCGCACGGTGTCGTACAGCGCCGCGTCCTCGCCGGGTTCGCCGCAGGCGGCCATCCAGTTGCAGCTGAGCTTGACGCGCGACAGCGCGATCGGCGCGGCGAGCAGGTTGGTGATCGCCTCGCCGACGGCCATGCGTCCGGAGGCCGGCGCGTCGACCGCGGCCAGCGGCGTGCGCTCGCCCATCGCCATCGCCTCGCCGCGGAAGCCGCGGTAGTCGGCCAGCGTGACGGCGCAGTCGGCCACCGGCACCTGCCACGGCCCGACCATCGGGTCGCGGTGGCTGAGGCCGCCGACCGTGCGGTCGCCGATGGTGACGAGGAAGCGCTTGCTGGCCACGGTCGGGTGGCGCAGCACGTCGACGCAGGCGCGCTCGAGCGTCACCTCGCTCAGGTCGAGCGGGCGCTCGTCACGCGCCACGCGGCCGACCTCGCGGTGCATCTTCGGCGGCTTGCCGAGCAGCACCTCCATCGGCATGTCGATCGGCGTGGCCGCGGGGCCGGGCGCGGCCGCCGGATCCTCGAGCACCAGCCGCAGCGCCTCGGTGGCGCGGCCGACGACCGCGAACGGGCAGCGTTCGCGCCGGCACATCGCCTCGAACACCGGCAGGGCCTCGGGCGCGATCGCCAGCACGTAGCGCTCCTGGCTCTCGTTGCACCAGACCTCCTTCGGCGCCAGCCCGCTTTCCTCCAGCGGCACCTGCGACAGGTCGAAGCGCGCGCCGCGGCCGGCGCCGTCGACCAATTCGGGAAAGGCGTTCGACAGGCCGCCGGCGCCGACGTCGTGGATCGCGAGGATGGGGTTGGCCTCGCCGAGCGCCGCGCAGTGGTTGATCACCTCCTGCGCACGGCGCTCGATCTCCGGGTTGCCGCGCTGCACCGAGTCGAAGTCCAGCGCCACGCTGTTCGCGCCGGCCGCCATCGAGCTGGCGGCGCCGCCGCCCATGCCGATGCGCATGCCGGGCCCGCCGAGCTGGATCAGCAGCGTGCCGGCCGCGAAGACCTCCTTGTGGGTCTGGCCGGCGGCGATGCTGCCCAGGCCGCCGGCGATCATGATCGGCTTGTGGTAGCCGCGCCGCACGCCGCCCACGTCCTGCTCGTAGACGCGGAAGTAGCCGCCCAGGTTGGGGCGGCCGAACTCGTTGTTGAAGGCCGCGCCGCCGAGCGGGCCCTCGACCATGATCTGCAGCGGGCTCGCGATGTGCCCCGGGCGGCCCACCGGCGCGCGCTCCCAGGGCTCGTCGGTGCCCGGCAGGTGCAGGTTGGAGACGCTGAAGCCGGTCAGCCCCGCCTTCGGACGCGAGCCGCGTCCGGTCGCGCCCTCGTCGCGGATCTCGCCGCCGGCGCCGGTGGCCGCGCCCGGGAAGGGGGAGATCGCCGTCGGGTGGTTGTGCGTCTCCACCTTCATCAGCACGTGCAGCGTCTCCTCGCGCCCCGCGTAGCGCGGCGCGTTCGTGTAGCCCTCGGGCAGCCAGCGCTGCACCGGGCCACCTTCCATCACCGAGGCGTTGTCGCTGTAGGCCACCACGGTGTGCTGCGGCGCACGCTCGTGGGTGTGGCGGATCATCTGGAACATCGAGTGTTCCTGCGCCTCGCCGTCGATCGTGAAGCGGGCGTTGAAGATCTTGTGCCGGCAGTGCTCGCTGTTGGCCTGCGCGAACATCATCAGCTCGACGTCGCTCGGGTTGCGGCCGAGGCCGGTGAAGGCGGCGACCAGGTAGTCGATCTCGTCGTCCGACAGCGCCAGCCCGAAGTCCTCGTTCGCCGCGGCCAGCGTGGCGCGGCCGCCGCCGAGCACGTCGACGCAGGCCATCGGCGCGGCGGGCCGTTCGTCGAACAGCGCGGCGGCCGCCTCGCGCGCGGGCAGCGCGCTTTCGGTCATCCGGTCGTGCAGCAGCGCCGCGACGGCCGCCCACTCCTCGCCCGACAGCGGCTTCGCCGCACCGCCGAGCAGCCCGCCCTTGAGGGACAGCCGGAACTCGGTGACGCGCTCGACGCGGCGGATCGGCAGGCCGCAGTTGTGCGCGATGTCGGTGGCCTTGCTGGCCCAGGGCGAGACGGTGCCGAGCCGCGGCGCCACCACGACGGTGGCGGTGTCGCGCGCGCCGGCGGCGGGGCCGGCGTAGGGATCGCCGTAGCGCAGCAGCGCGTCGAGCCGGTCGCGCTCGGCGCGCGCGAGCGCCTCCGCCGACCAGACCCAGTGCACGTGGCAGGCATCGACCGCGGTGATGCGGGCACAGGCCGCCTGCAGCCGCGGCAGCAGCGCGCGGGCGCGGAAGGCGGAGAGCGCAAGGCCCCCCTCGACGTGGAACAGGTGCTGGGGGCTGGTCATCGCGCGTCGGTCCGACGGGGGTGGAGGGCGCCGTCCGGGCGGGCCCGTGGCTCGCCGGCAGGCCCGGCGGGATCCCTGCGGGGCACAGGGCCGCCCGGGAAAACGCGGAATTCTAGCGGCCGGGTGAGATAATCGCGGCATGACGATCACCTTCAAGACACCCGCCGACGTCGAGGCGATGCGCATCGCCGGCCGGCTGGCGTCCGAGGTGCTGGACATGCTGACGCCGCACGTGAAGCCCGGCATCAGCACCGAGGCCCTCGACAAGCTCGCCCACGACCACATCGTGCAGGTGCAGCAGGCGATCCCGGCCCCGCTCAACTACGCGCCGCCGGGCTACACGCCCTACCCGAAGTCGATCTGCACCTCGATCAACCACCAGGTCTGCCACGGCATCCCGAACGACCGCCCGCTGAAGAACGGCGACATCGTCAACATCGACGTCACCGTGATCAAGGACGGCTGGCACGGCGACACCAGCCGGATGTTCGTGGTCGGCGAGGGCTCGATCGCCGCGAAGCGCCTGTGCCAGCTGACCTACGACGCGATGTGGAAGGGCATCGTCAAGGTGAAGCCCGGCGCCACGCTCGGCGACATCGGCCATGCGATCCAGACCTTCACCGAGAACCAGGGCTTCTCGATCGTGCGCGAGTTCTGCGGCCACGGCATCGGCCGCAAGTTCCACGAGGACCCGCAGGTGCTGCACTACGGGCGCCCCGGCACCCTGGAGGTGCTGAAGCCCGGCATGGTCTTCACGATCGAGCCGATGGTCAACGCCGGCCGGCGCGAGATCCGCGAGATGGGCGACGGCTGGACCATCGTCACGAAGGACCGCTCGCTGTCGGCGCAGTGGGAGCACACCGTGCTCGTCACCGAGACCGGCTACGAGGTGCTGACGCTGTCGGCCGGCAGCCCGCCGCCGCCCGCCTTCGCGCTGCCGGAGCCGGCCGCGTCGGCGGCCTGAACCTGCCGCCGGGGATGGGGAAGGCCGACGAGGGGCGCGGCGCGCAGGCGGTCGCGCCGATGACGCCGTCGACCGATGCGGCTGGCCCGCGGCCCACCGACCCGGGCGCCCCACGCCCGGACATCGCCACGCTGCGGCGCGCCTTCCGCGACGGCAAGGCGGCGCTGCTGGCGCATTTCGAACAGTCGCGGCCCAGCGCACCGTCGGCCACGCGGCTGGTCCAGCAGCTCGCGCGCCACGTCGACCGCACGCTGGCGCAACTCTGGCAATCCAGCGGCATGCCCGAGGGCGCCGCGCTGGCCGCCGTCGGCGGTTACGGCCGCGGCGAGCTCTACCCGCACTCCGACGTCGACGTGCTGGTGCTGCTGCCGGACGGCCTGTCGGCGTCGGCCGAGCCGGTGATACCCGGCTCGCCGGCCGCCGACACGGCCCGCGCGATCGAGGCCTTCATCACCGCCTGCTGGGACATCGGCCTGGAGATCGGCTCCAGCGTGCGCACCGTCGGCGAGTGCCTCGAGGAAGGCCAGCGCGACGTCACGGTGCAGACGGCGCTGCTCGAGTCGCGCGTGGTCTGCGGCGCGCGCGCGCTGTACCACCGTTTCCGGCGTGCCTACGACCATGCGATGGACCCGGCCGCCTTCCTGCGCGCGAAGACGCTGGAGATGCGCCAGCGCCACCTGAAGTACGAGGACACGCCCTACTCGCTCGAGCCGAACTGCAAGGAAAGCCCGGGCGGCCTGCGCGACCTGCAGGTGGTGATCTGGGTTGCACGCGCCGCCGGGCTCGGCAAGACCTGGCGCGAGCTGACCGCGAAGGGCCTGATCACGCCCTTCGAGGCGCGCCAGCTGCAGCGCAACGAGGGCCTGCTGCGGCTGATCCGCGCGCGGCTGCACGTGGTGGCGCGGCGGCGCGAGGACCGGCTGGTGTTCGACCTGCAGACGGCCGTCGCGGAAAGCTTCGGCTACCGCCCACTGGCCGGGCAGCGCGCATCGGAAGTGCTGATGAAGCGCTACTACTGGGCCGCCAAGGCGGTGACCCAGCTGAACCAGATCCTGATGCTGAACATCCAGGAGCGCATCGACGGCTCGCAGGACGCGCCGATGCGGCCGCTCGACGGCCGCTTCCTGGACCGCGACGGGCTGCTCGAGGTGGCCAGCGACGACCTCTACCACCGCGACCCGCGGGCGATCCTGCAGACCTTCCTGGTCTACCAGCAGGTGGTCGGCATCAAGGGCCTGTCCTCGCGCACGCTGCGCGCGCTCTACAACGCGCGCGACCTGATGGACGGCGCCTTCCGCCGCGACCCGGAGAACCGCGCCACCTTCCTGAAGATCCTGCAGGCGCCGGGCGGGCAGACGCATGCCTTCCGCCTGATGAACCAGACTTCGGTGCTGGGGCGCTACCTGTGGGTGTTCCGCCGCATCGTCGGCCAGATGCAGCACGACCTGTTCCACGTCTACACCGTGGACCAGCACATCCTGATGGTGCTGCGCAACGTGCGCCGCTTCTTCATCCCCGAGCACGCGCACGAGTACCCGTTCTGCTCGCAGCTGGCGTCGACCTGGGACAAGCCGTGGCTGCTCTACGTGGCCGCGCTCTTCCACGACGTGGCCAAGGGCCGCGGCGGCGACCACTCCGAGCTCGGCGCGCGCGAGGCGCGGCGCTTCTGCCGCGACCACGGCATCGGCCGCGAGGACGCCGCACTGGTCGAGTTCCTGGTCGACAAGCACCTCGTGATGTCGCGCATCGCGCAGAAGGAGGACCTGTCCGACCCGGAGGTGATCGACGCCTTCGCGCGCCTGATGGGCAGCGAGCGGCGCCTGACCGCGCTCTACCTGCTGACGGTGGCCGACATCCGCGGCACCAGCCCGCGCGTCTGGAACGCGTGGAAAGGCAAGCTGCTGGAGGACCTGTACCGCGCGACGCTGCGTGCCTTGGGCGGCGCCCAGCCCAACCTGCACGCCGCGATCGAGGAGCGCAAGCAGGAGGCGCGCCGCCTGCTCAACCTCGCCGCCCTCGCCTCCGGCAGCGAGCAGCCGCTGTGGCAGACGCTGGACCTGCGCTACTTCGCGCGCCACGACGCCGGCGACATCGCCTGGCATGCGCGCTGTCTGCAGGACCGGGTGACCGCGCAGGAGCCGCTGGTGCGCGCCCGCCTGTCGCCGCTCGGCGAGGGGCTGCAGGTGCTGATCTACTCGCCGGACCGGCCCGACCTGTTCGCCCGCACCTGCGGCTACTTCGACGCGGCCGGCTTCAACATCCTCGACGCCAAGGTCCACACCACGCGCAGCGGCTACGCGCTCGACACCTTCCAGGTGACCAGCCCGCCGCTGGAGCAGCACTACCGCGACCTGATCATGCTCGTGGAGTCGCAGCTGACGCAGGCGCTGAATGCCGTCGGTGCGCTGCCGGAGCCGAGCCGCGGGCGGCTGTCGCGGCGCGTGAAGTCCTTCCCGGTCACACCGCGCATCGCGCTGCGGCCCGACGAGCGCGCCCAGCGCTGGCTGCTGACGATCTCGACCAGCGACCGCTCCGGCCTGCTCTACGCGATCGCGCGGGTGCTGGCGCGGCACCAGATCAACCTGCAGCTCGCGAAGATCACGACGCTCGGCGAGCGGGTCGAGGACACCTTCCTGATCGACGGCTCGGCGCTGCAGCAGAACCGCACGCAGATCGAGGTCGAGACCGAGCTGCTCGACGCGATCGAGCCGCGCTGAGGACGGCCGGGCGATGGGCGTGGTGGTGCTGCCGGTGGCCGAGGCGCTGGCCCGCCTGGACGGCTATGCCCAGGTGATCGATGCCCGGTCGCCGGCCGAGTACGCCGCCGACCGCCTGCCCGGCGCGGTCAACTGGCCGGTCCTCGACGATGCCGAGCGGGCGCTCGTCGGCACCGAGTACGCCCAGGTCTCGCCCTTCGAGGCCCGCAAGCGCGGCGCGGCGCTGGTGGCGCGCAACATCGCCGCGCTGATCGAACGCCACCTGGCCGACACGCCGCGCGACTGGCAGCCGCTGGTCTATTGCTGGCGGGGCGGCCAGCGCAGCGGGGCGCTGGCGCTGGTGCTGGGCCAGATCGGCTTCCGCGTGGCGCAGCTCGAGGGCGGCTACCAGGCCTTCCGCCGTGCCGTGGTGGCCGGCATCGACGCGCTCGCGCCGCCGCTCGCGCTGCGGGTGATCGGCGGCCCCACCGGCTCCGGCAAGAGCCGGCTGCTGCAGGCGCTGGCGGCCGAGGGCGCGCAGGTGCTGGACCTGGAAGCCTTGGCGCGTCACCGCGGCTCGGTGCTGGGCGGGCTGCCTGGCGATGCGCAGCCGACGCAGAAGGCCTTCGAGACCGCGCTGTGGTGCGTGCTGCGCCGGCTCGACCCGGCGCGCCCCGTCTGGGTGGAGAGCGAGAGCCGGCGCATCGGCGCGCTGCGCGTGCCCGGCGCGCTGATCGAGGCAATGCACCGCGCGCCCTGCCTGCAGGTCGAGATGCCGCGCGCGGCCCGCGTGGCGCTGCTGATGGCCGACTACGCGCACTTCGTGCAGGACACCGCGGCCTTCTGCGCCCGGCTCGACGCGCTGCGCGAACTGCGCGGGCATGCGCGCATCGACGGCTGGCAGGCCGCCGCGCGCGCCGGCCGGCTGGCCGAGGTTGTCGACGAACTGCTGGAGGTCCATTACGACCCCGGCTACGCCGCGTCGAGCCGGCGGCATTTCGCGCGCCTCGGCGAGGCCGCGCGCGTGCGGCTGGACGATGGCTCACCGGCGAGCCTGGCGGCCGCGGCCCGCCGGCTCCACGCCGGCGGCTGAACGGCGCCGACGCAGACCGCCGAGGGCGGCCGGAGGCCGGTCCGGGGCCGGCAGGGCACCCCGCCCCGCCGCCCGCCCTCAGCCCATGTGCAGGCCGCCGTTGACGGAGAAGTCCGCGCCGGTGGCGAAGCCCGATTCGTCGGAAGCCACCCAGGAGACGATCGACGCGATGTCCTGCGGCGTGCCCAGGCGCTTCACCGGGATGCCGGCGACGATCTTGTCGAGCACGTCCTGGCGGATCGCCTTGACCA
Source organism: Pseudideonella sakaiensis (assembly GCF_001293525.1). Lineage (GTDB taxonomy): Bacteria > Pseudomonadota > Gammaproteobacteria > Burkholderiales > Burkholderiaceae_C > Ideonella_A > Ideonella_A sakaiensis. The sequence continues at coordinate 17,091 of NZ_BBYR01000008.1, forward strand.
TGTCGGTGGCGATGTAGCCGGGGCTGACGGTGTTCACCGTGACACCCTTGTTCGCCACCTCCTGCGCCAGCGCCATCGTGAAGCCGTGCATGCCGGCCTTGGCCGCGGAGTAGTTGGTCTGGCCGAACTGCCCCTTCTCGCCGTTCACCGAGCTGATGTTGACGATGCGGCCCCAGCCCCGCTCGCACATGTCGTCGATCACCTGCTTGGTGACGTTGAACAGGCTGGTCAGGTTGGTCTCGATGACCGCGTCCCAGTCGGCCCGGCTCATCTTGCGGAACATGCCGTCGCGCGTGATGCCGGCGTTGTTCACCAGCACGTCGACCGGGCCGAACTCGGCCTTGACCTTCTGGAAGGCCGCGACGGTCGAATCCCAGTCGCTCACGTTGCCGACCGAGGCATGGAAGGTGAAGCCGAGCGCCGCCTGCTCGCCGATCCACTTCGCATGGTCGCGGCTCGGGCCGCAGCCGGCGATCACGGTGAAACCGTCCTGGTGCAGGCGCTGGCACATCGCGGTGCCGATGCCGCCCATGCCGCCGGTCACGTAGGCAATCTTCTTCGTCACGTCTGGCTCCTGTTCAGCGTTCGATCGTCAAGGCAACACCCATGCCACCGCCGATGCACAGCGAGGCGATGCCCTTCTTCGCGTCGCGCCGCTGCATCTCGTGCAGCAGCGTGACCAGGATGCGGCAGCCGGAGGCGCCGATCGGGTGGCCGATGGCGATCGCACCGCCGTTGACGTTGATCTTCGAGCTGTCCCAGCCCATCTCGAGGTTGACCGCGCAGGCCTGGGCCGCGAAGGCCTCGTTGATCTCCAGCAGGTCCAGGTCGGCGGCCTTCCAGCCGGCGCGGGCCAGCGCCTTCTGCGAGGCAGGCACCGGGCCCATGCCCATGTAGGCCGGGTCGAGCGCGGAGGTGGCATAGCTGGCGATGCGGCCCAGCGGCTTCAGCCCGAGCGCCTGCGCCTTCGCGGCGCTCATCACCATCACGGCGGCCGCGCCGTCGTTCAGGCCCGAGGCATTGCCGGCGGTCACGCTGCCGGCCTTGTCGAAGGCGGGGCGCAGGCCGGCCAGCGCATCGGCGTTGGTCTTGCGGTTGATGAACTCGTCGGTGTCGAAGACGACCGGGTCGCCCTTGCGCTGCGGGATCGAGAACGGAACGATCTCGTCCTTGAAGCGGCCGGCATCCTGCGCGGCGGTGGCCTTCTGCTGCGAGGCCAGCGCGAACGCGTCCTGGTCGCTGCGGGTCACGCCGAACTTCTTCGCGACGTTCTCGGCGGTGATGCCCATGTGGTACTGGTTGTAGACGTCCCACAGGCCGTCGACGATCATGCTGTCGACCAGTTTCCAGTCGCCCATGCGCTGGCCGTCGCGGGAGTTCGGCAGCAGGTGCGGCGCCAGGCTCATGCTTTCCTGGCCGCCGGCGATCACGACCTCGCTGTCGCCGTCGCGGATCGCCTGGGCGGCCAGCATCACGGCCTTCAGGCCGGAGCCGCAGACGGCGTTGATGGTCAGCGCGGGCACGCCCTGCGGCAGCCCGGCCTTCAGAACCGTCTGGCGCGCCGGGTTCTGGCCGACGCCGGCCTGCAGCACCTGGCCGAGGATGACCTCGCCGACCTGGTCGGCGGCGACGCCGCTGCGCTTCAGCAGGTCGGCGACGACGGCGGCACCGAGTTCGGGCGCGGGAATCTTCGCGAGGCTGCCGCCGAACTTGCCGACGGCGGTGCGCGCGGCGGCGACGATGACGATGTCAGTGCTCATGGAACGCTCCTGGAGAGTGGGGGGGTATCCGGGGGCCGCGGCCGGCGGATGCCGGACCGGGGCGGGGCAAGGGGGCTCAGGCCTTCTGCTTGACGTAGCGGCCGGGCGCGGGCTCGATCGGGCGGTATTGTCGGCTGCCGGGCGTCTTCGGGGCCGCCACGCGCTTGCCGGCGTGGCCGGCCAGCCAGTCCGACCAGTCGGTCCACCAGCTGCCCGGATGCTCCTGCGCGTCGGCCAGCCAGGCCTGGGCATCGGCCGGCAGCGCATCGCCGCGGCCGATCCAGTGGCTGCGCTTCTTCTTGGCCGGGGGATTGATCACGCCGGCGATGTGGCCGGAGGCGCCGAGCACGAAGCGGCAGGGCCCGGACAGGACCTGGGTGTTGCGGTAGGCGCCGTCCCAGGGAACGATGTGGTCCTCGCGCGAGCCGTAGACATAGACCGGCGCGTCGATCGCGCCGAGGTCGACCGGCACGCCGCAGGTCTGCACCGCGCCGGGCCGGGCGAGCTTGTTCTCGAGGTAGGTGTTGCGCAGGTACCAGCAGTACATCGGGCCCGGCAGGTTGGTGCTGTCGCTGTTCCAGTACAGCAGGTCGAAGGCCGGCGGCGTCTCGCCCTTGAGGTAGTTGCCGACCACGTAGTTCCAGACCAGGTCGTTCGGCCGCAGGAAGCTGAAGGTCGAGGCCAGTTCCTGGCCCTTCAGCAGGCCACCACCGCCGGGGCTGTCCGGGCCGATCGTCATCTCGCGCAGCTGCACCGAGGCCTCGTCGACGAACAGGTCCAGCACGCCGGTGCTCGCGAAGTCGAGGAAGGTCGTCAGCAGCGTGACGCTGGCGGCCGGCTGCTCGCCGCGCGCCGCCAGCACCGCCAGCGCGGTGGCGAGGATCGTGCCGCCCACGCAGAAGCCCAGCACGTTGAGCTGGCGGGCACGGGTGATCTCCTGCACGACGTGGATGGCGCGGATCGCGCCGTCCTCGATGTACTGGTCCCAGGTGGCCTGGGCCATGCTTTCGTCGGGGTTGCGCCAGCTGACGACGAACAGGCGGTGGCCCTGGCCGACGGTGTAGCGGATCAGCGAGTTGTCCGGCTGCAGGTCGAGGATGTAGTACTTGTTGATGCACGGCGGCACGAACAGCATCGGCCGCTCGTGCACCTGCGGCGTGCTCGGCCGGTACTCGATGAGCTGGAAGAAGTCGTTCTCGAAGACGACGCTGCCCTCGGTCGTCGCGACGTTGCGGCCGACCTCGAAGACGGTCTCGTCGGTCTGCGACAGGTGGCCCTGCGCCAGGTCGCTGACCAGGTGCTGCAGCCCGTGCGAGAGGCTCTCGCCGCGGGTCTCGAGCGCGAGCCGCAACGCTTCCGGGTTCAGCGCCAGGAAGTTGCTCGGCGAGGCCGCGTCGACCCACTGCTGCACCGCGAAGCGGATGCGCTGGCGGGTCTTCTCGTCGCCCTGCACCTGGTCGGCGAGCTGCATCAGCGTGCGCGCGTTCAGCAGGTAGAGCTGGGCGATGAAGGCGGCCTGGGGGTTGCCGGTCCAGTCGGGGCCGGCGAAGCGGCGGTCACCGATCTCCGGCTTCGGCGCCGGCGTCGCGGCCGCCGAGGCGCCCGGCCAGCCGGCCAGCGCCTGGTTCCACAGCGCGGTGGCCTGCTGCACGTAGTCGGCCTGGAGCTGGCCGATCGCCGGCAGCGGCAGGCTCAGGCCGGACATCGACTTCCAGAGTTCGCCGACCGTCGACCCGAAGGCCTGGTAGGTCTTGTCGGCCGGCGACACCTCGGCCGCCGGGGGGGTCTTGCGCTTCATCGTCTCCTCCTGCTCGGGTGGGCACCGCTCACCGCCCCCCGCCCGGCCGGGGATTCCCCGCCTCGCCGATACTTCGCGCATCGGAATCAGCGGGGGCCCGGGACCGGCAACGTCGGGGGGCAGGATACGGCATGTACCTGGTCGCGATCGCGTGGATCTACGTAGTGCTCATGATGGCGATCGCCGAGGCGACGTCCAGCGGCGGAACCCTGCTCGGCGCGCTCGTCACCTTCGCGTTGTACGGGCTGCTGCCGCTGGCCATCGTGATGTACCTCATGGGAACGCCGATGCGCGCCCGGGCGCGCAAGGCCGCGGAGGCCGCGGCGCGCGACGACATGGCCGCAATCAGCGCGCCGGATCCATCCAGACCAGCGCCGCCATCCGCCCCGTGACGCCGTCGCGACGGTACGAGTAGAACGCGGCGGCGTCCTCGACGGTGCAGCGGGCGCTGTCGATCACCACGCCGACGCCGAGCGCCTGCAGGCGGTCGGCGGCGAGGCCCGGCAGGTCCGCCAGCCAGCGCCCGGGACGCTCGGCGCCCCGTGACCGGAAGCGTGCCGCCACCGCCGGCGACCCGTCCGCGCCGAAGGCGGCCAGCACATCCGGGCCGACCTCGAAGGCGCGCGGCCCGATCGCCGCGCCCAGCCAGGCCTGCAGTTCGCGGGGCGTGCAGCCGCAGGCGGCGCAGAGCGACGACACTGTCGCCTCCAGCACCCCCGCGGCCAGGCCGCGCCAGCCGGCATGGGCCGCGCCCACGCCGGCGCACGCAACCCCCGGCCGGGTGGCGAACAGCACCGGCAGGCAGTCGGCGGTGAGCACCGCACAGGCGATGCCCGGCCGCAGCGTGATCGCCGCATCCGCGCTGTGCACCGGGGCGCCGGGCGCCAGGTCGGCATCGTCGAGCCGGACCACCGCGGCGCCATGCACCTGCCGCAGCCAGACCGGTCGGGCCGGCAGCACGGCCGCCAGCCGCGCCCGGTGGGCGGCCACCCGCGCCGGATCGTCGCCGGAGCCCGGGCCCAGGTTGAAGCCGGCGAAGGGCGGCGTGCCGCCGGCACCGTCGCGGCTCGTCATCAGGCCGCCCACGCCGGGCGACTCCCAGGCCGGCCGCAGCCAGCCCGGCGGCAGGCCGTCGGCTGCCGACCGCTCCGCGCTCACCGCCGGCGGTTCTTCGGGCCGGTGCCGAGCGCGTCCATGTCGCGCTGGCGGCGCAGTTCCCGCCGCTCATCGAGCTTGCGCATTTCGCGCCGCTTGTAATAACCGGTGGCATCGGCCCAGGCCCACCAGAGCATGGCGCCGCCGAAGGGCGACAGCACCCACCACCAGGCCCATTGCGCGACCGGCTCGACTTCCATCCACTTCAGCGTCAGCAGCAGCAGGCCGAGCAGAACGAGATACATCGTGACACTCCGTCGAGGCCGGGCCCCGGGCGCAGGCGGTCAACCGCCGCCGGTTACACTGCGTTCGATACGTCATGGGCAATATAGCCCATGCCTGCGCAGCCACTGCGCGACCCTGCACCGAAAGGACCCCATGACCTCGACGCCCCTGCGCCTCGGCGCCCTCGCCGTGCTGGCCGCCGCAGCCGCGACCCCGGCCCTGGCGAGCCCCGAGCTGGCCCAGAAGAAGAACTGCATGGCCTGCCATGCGGTCGACAAGAAGCTCGTCGGCCCGTCCTACAAGGACGTCGCCGCGAAGTACGCCGGCGTGAAGAACGCCGAGGACACGCTGGCGGCCAAGGTCATCAAGGGCGGCGCCGGCGTCTGGGGTCCGGTGCCCATGCCCGCGAACACGCAGGTCAACGACGCCGAGGCGAAGCAGCTCGTGAAGTGGATCCTGACGATCAAGTGACGGTCGGCAGGCCGCCGGCCTGCCGGACGCACCATCCGGCGGTCTGACCGCCGCACTGACAGCCGCTCGGACCGCCCCCCGGCGGCCCCGCACCGAAGGCCCCCTCGCGGGGCCTTCGTCGTTCAGGGCCATCAGTAGGCCTGGCCGAGCTGCTCGAGGATCGCCGGGTTCTCCAGCGTGCTGGTGTCCTGGGTGACGGCCTCGCCCTTCGCGACCGAGCGCAGCAGGCGGCGCATGATCTTGCCGGAGCGCGTCTTCGGCAGGTTGTCGCCGAAGCGGATGTCCTTCGGCTTGGCGATCGGGCCGATCTCCTTGCCCACCCAGTCGCGCAGCTGCTTGGCGATCGCCTTGGCCTCGTCGCCGCTCGGGCGCGGCCGCTTCAGCACGACGAAGGCGCAGATCGCCTCGCCGGTGGTGTCGTCCGGCCGGCCGACCACCGCCGCCTCAGCCACCAGCTCCGTGCAGCCGACCAGCGCGGACTCGATCTCCATCGTGCCCATGCGGTGGCCGGAGACGTTCAGCACGTCGTCGATGCGGCCGGTGATCGTGAAGTAGCCCGTCTTCTCGTCGCGGATCGCGCCGTCGCCTGCGAGGTAGTAGCGGCCCTGGAAGTCGGCCGGGTAGTAGCTCTTCTTGAAGCGCTCCGGATCGCCCCAGATCGTGCGGATCATGCTGGGCCACGGCTTCTTGACGACCAGGATGCCGCCCTGCCCGTTCGGGACGTCCTTGCCGGTCTCGTCGACGATCGCGGCCTGGATGCCCGGGAAGGGCAGCGTGCAGGAGCCCGGCACCAGCGGCGTGGCGCCCGGCAGCGGCGTGATCATGTGGCCGCCCGTCTCGGTCTGCCAGAAGGTGTCGACGATCGGGCAGCGGCCGCCGCCGATGTGCTGGTGGTACCACTCCCAGGCCGCCGGGTTGATCGGCTCGCCGACCGAGCCGAGGATGCGCAGCGAGGACAGGTCGCTGTGGCGCGGGTGCACCGCGTCGTTGCTCTCGGCGGCCTTGATCAGCGAGCGGATCGCGGTCGGCGCGGTGTAGAAGACCGAGACCTTGTGCCGCTCGATCATCTTCCAGAAGCGCGCGGCATCCGGGTAGGTGGGCACGCCCTCGAACACCACCTCGGTCGCGCCGAGCGCCAGCGGGCCGTAGGCGATGTAGGTGTGGCCGGTCACCCAGCCGATGTCGGCGGTGCACCAGAACACGTCGTCCGGCTTCAGGTCGAAGGTCCACTTCGTCGTCAGCGCGGCATGCAGCAGGTAGCCGCCGCTCGCGTGCTGCACGCCCTTCGGCTTGCCGGTCGAGCCGGAGGTGTAGAGCAGGAACAGCGGGTGCTCGGCACCGACCCATTCCGGCTCGCAGGTGCTCGGCTGGCCCTCGGTCAGCTCGTGCAGCCAGCGGTCACGGTCGGCATGCCAGGCGATCTGGCCGCCGGTGCGGCGATAGACCACGACCTGGCGCAGGCTGTCGCAGCCGCCCAGCGCGATCGCGTCGTCGACGATGGACTTCAGCGGCAGCTGCTTGCCGCCGCGCAGCTGCTCGTCGGCGGTGATGACCAGCACGGCGCCGGCGTCCTCGATGCGGTCGCGCAGGCTCTGGGCCGAGAAGCCGCCGAAGACCACCGAATGCGTCGCGCCGATGCGGGCGCAGGCCTGCATCGCCACCACGCCCTCGACCGACATCGACATGTAGATGACGACGCGGTCGCCCTTCTTCACGCCCAGCGACTTCAGCGCGTTCGCCATGCGGCAGGTGCGCGCGAGCAGTTCCTCGTAGCTGACGGTGGTCACCTGGCCGTCGTCGGCCTCGAAGATGATCGCGGTCTTGGCACCCAGGCCGGCGGCGACCTGGCGGTCCAGGCAGTTGTAGGAGACGTTCAGCTCGCCGTCGGCGAACCAGCGGAAGAACGGTGCCTGGCTGCTGTCCAGCACCTGCGTGAACGGCGTCTTCCACTCGACGAACTCGCGCGCGAGGCGCGCCCAGTAGCCCTCGTAGTCGGCCTCCGCCTCGGCGCACAGGCGCTGGTAGGCCTCCATGCCCGACACGTGGGCCGACGCCGCGAGCGAGGCCGGCGGGAGGTAGGTGGCGAGTTCGGACATCGCGAGGTCTCCTGGTGGAATTTGGAATCGGGACGAAGCCTACCTTAGGCGCCTGCTCTTACGATCGCCTTACTGGGGCGCCCGGTCGCCTCGTGCTGGTGCATCCGGGCACCGCCGCGGCGGCCGCCGGACGGCCGATGCGGCCGCCGTTCCCGGATGGTCCGGCACCTACAATCCGCGCCAACCGTAGTTTCCCCAGTCCGGCCCGGCCCGCCGAGGGCCGGCACCCGCACGCGCCATGAAGTCCCTCCAAGATCCCCTGTCGGGCCGGATGCGCCCGCTGCCGCGCCTGATCTTCGCCAGCCGCTGGCTCCAGCTGCCGCTCTACCTGGGCCTGATCCTCGCCCAGGGCGTGTACGTCTTCCACTTCTGGGTGGAGCTGCTGCACCTGATCGAGGCGGCCTTCGGCAACCAGCATGCGCTGGAACTGCTCGTCAAGAGCATCGGCTACAAGGACGCGTTCGCCGGCGAGGCGCCCAAGCTGACCGAGACCGTGATCATGCTGGTGGTGCTCGGCCTGATCGACGTGGTGATGATCAGCAACCTGCTGATCATGGTGATCGTCGGCGGCTACGAGACCTTCGTGTCGCGCATGGACCTCGAGGGCCACCCCGACCAGCCGGAGTGGCTGAGCCACGTCAATGCCTCGGTGCTGAAGGTCAAGCTCGCGACCGCGATCATCGGCATCAGCTCGATCCACCTGCTGAAGACCTTCATCAATGCCGAGAACTACTCGGACAAGGTGCTGATCGCGCAGACCGTGATCCACATCGCCTTCCTGTTCTCCGCGATGGCCATCGCCTACACCGACAAGCTGATGTCGCAGTCGACGGCCGCCGCGCACTGACGACGCCGTGAACGAACCCGCCGCCCTCCCCGCCGCCATGACCACGACCCTCCGCCACGCCGATTTCGTCGAGAGCATTGCCGCCGCGCTGCAGTACATCAGCTACTACCACCCGGCCGACTACATCGCGCACCTGGCGCGCGCCTACGAGCGCGAGGAAAGCCCGGCGGCGCGCGACGCGATCGCGCAGATCCTGACCAACTCGCGCATGTGCGCCGAGGGACGGCGCCCGATCTGCCAGGACACCGGCATCGTCAACGTCTTCCTGAAGATCGGCATGGACGTGCGCTTCGCCGACTTTCCCGGCAGCGTCGAGGACGCGGTCAATGAAGGCGTACGCCGCGGCTACCTGAACCCGGACAACGTGCTGCGCGCCAGCGTGCTGGACGACCCGATCTTCGCCCGCCGCAACACCCGGGACAACACGCCGGCGGTGGTGAACGTCGAGCTCGTGCCGGGGAGCACCGTCGACGTCATCGTCGCGGCGAAGGGCGGCGGCAGCGAGAACAAGAGCAAGGTGGCGATGCTCAACCCGAGCGACGACCTGGTCGACTGGGTGCTGAAGACGGTGCCGTCGATGGGCGCGGGCTGGTGCCCGCCGGGCATGCTCGGCATCGGGGTCGGCGGCACCGCGGAGAAGGCGGCACTGCTCGCGAAGCAGTCGCTGATGGACGACATCGACATGCACGAGCTGCTGCAGCGCGGCCCGGCGAACCGGCTCGAGGAGCTGCGCATCGAGCTGTACGAGAAGGTGAACGCGCTGGGCATCGGCGCCCAGGGCCTGGGCGGCCTGACCACGGTGCTGGACGTGAAGATCCGCACCTACCCGACGCACGCGGCCAGCAAGCCGGTCGCGATGATCCCGAACTGCGCGGCCACGCGCCACGCGCACTTCGTGCTCGACGGCTCGGGCCCGGCCTACCTCGAGCCGCCGAGCCTGGACCTGTGGCCGAACGTGCACTGGGCGCCCGACTACAACAAGAGCCGCCAGGTCGACCTCGACACGCTGACGCCGGCCGAGGTCGCGAGCTGGCAGCCGGGCCAGACCCTGCTGCTGTCGGGCAAGCTGCTGACCGGCCGCGACGCCGCGCACAAGCGCATCCAGGACATGCTCGCCAAGGGCGAGACGCTGCCGGTGTCCTTCACCAACCGCGTCATCTACTACGTCGGCCCGGTCGATCCGGTGCGCGACGAGGTGGTCGGCCCGGCCGGCCCGACCACCGCGACCCGCATGGACAAGTTCACGCGCATGATGCTGGAGAAGACCGGCCTGATCGCGATGGTGGGCAAGAGCGAGCGCGGCCCGGTCGCGATCGAGGCGATCCGCGACAACCGCAGCGCCTACCTGATGGCCGTCGGCGGCGCCGCCTACCTGGTGTCGAAGGCCATCAAGGCCGCCCGTGTCGTCGCCTTCGCCGACCTCGGCATGGAGGCCATCTACGAGTTCGAGGTCAAGGACATGCCGGTCACCGTGGCGGTCGATGCGACCGGCAGCTCGGTCCACACCACCGGCCCGCGCGAATGGCAGGCGCGGATCGGCAAGATCCCGGTGGCCGTCGCCTGACGCGCCGCCCGGGCCCGACGGCCCGGCGGCGCACGATGAAGAAAGGGCACCCGAGGGTGCCCTTTTGCTTGCTGCCGCGAGGCCCGCGGTGCCGCGCCCCGACGGGCCGGCACCGCGGCGGCCGTCAGCGCACGACGGCGATCTGTTCGCGCTTCTCGCCCTTGTAGGTGAACAGCGTCAGCGCGCCGTTCTTGATGTCGCCCTTCTCGTCGAAGGAGATCGTGCCGGTGACGCCCTTGTAGCCGTTGGTCTTGGCCAGCACCGGCAGGTACTTCGCCGGGTCGGACGAACCGGCCTTGACCATCGCGTCGGCCATCACCATCGTGGCGTCGTAGACGTACGGGGCGTAGATCTGCACGTCGGCATTGAACTTCTTCTTGAAGTCGGCCTTGAACTTCTCCATGCCGGCCTTCTGCGCGCCTTCGACGCCACCGGCCTCGGCGCAGACCACCTGGCCGTCGCCCATCGCGCCGGCAGCCAGCTTCGGCAGCTCGCCGGAGCAGATGCCGTCGCCGCCCATCATCTTGGCGTTGATGCCCAGCTGCTTCATCTGGCGCAGCATCGGGCCGGCCACCGCGTCCATGCCGCCGAAGAAGACGATGTCCGGCTTCTTCGACTTGATGGCGGTCAGGATGGCGGTGAAGTCCGTCGCCTTGTCGGTGGTGAACTGCGAGTCGACGATGCTGCCGCCGGAGGCCTTCACGGCCTTCGCGAACTCCTCGGCGACACCCTGGCCGTAGGCGGTGCGGTCATCGACGACCGCGATCGACTTGCCCTTCAGCTCCTTGACGGCGTAGCGGCCCAGCGTGCCGCCCAGGTGCACGTCGTCGGCCACGACGCGGAAGGTGGTCTTGTAGCCGTTGCGGGTGAACTTGGGGTTCGTCGCGGACGGCGAGATCTGCGGGATGCCCGCGTCGCTGTAGATCTTCGAGGCCGGGATCGAGGTGCCGGAGTTCAGGTGGCCGATCACGCCGCTGACCTTGGAGTCGACCAGCTTCTGGGCCGCCGCGGTGCCCTGCTTCGGGTCGGCCGCGTCGTCCTCCGCGAGCAGCTCGAACTTGGCCTTCTTGCCACCGATGGTGACGCCCTTGGCGTTCAACTCGTCGATCGCCATCCGGGCGCCGTTCTCGTTGTCCTTGCCGAGGTGGGCGATCGCCCCGCTGGTCGGCCCGACATGCCCGATCTTGACGACCAACTCCTGTGCGGAGGCGCCTCCGGCGACCATCGCGATCGCCGCACCCACCAGCACGTTGAACTTGAATTGCATGCAAACCTCCGAAGCGAGAGATGTAGACCGAGGATAGGGAAGGTAGAAACGCGGACCGTTTCGTGGACCGGGACCTTAACCGAAATCGACCCCGCTGCGACCGCGGAGAAGCTCGGATCCGGATGCCCCGCACCACGGCGGCTCGGGCGAACCACGCCGGTGCCTGGGGCGCCCGACGTGCCCCCTCAACGCGGGCCGGGCGGACCCCGATGACGTGATTTTTCCTGAGCCAGCGCCCGGGTGAGCCCATCACGCAAGGTCGATGCCAGCTCCCGGCGGGCGACGTCCACCGCCTGGGCGGTCGCCTGCGCCAGCAGCGGCTCCAGCGCGCTGCGCACGCGGGCCTCGACGACGCGGTCGATGTGGGCCTGCAGCTCCGCGCCGATGCGGCGCACGATCTCCTCGGCCGCGGCATCGGCCGGGAACGGTGCAGCGCCGGCGTCGGGCTCGGCCGCGGCCCCGCCGGGCCCCTCCGGCCGCGGCCGGCCCGCGCCGGCGGGCGGCTCCTCGACGACCTCCGTCAGCGTGGGCACCCGCACCGGCGGCGGCGCCCGGTTCATGCCGCCCCCACTTCGTGGCCGGCCACCGGGTAGCCTCGGCTCGCATAGTGGCGCCAGCGGGCCCGGGCCGCCTCGCGCTCCGGGGCGGCCTGGCCGACGATTTCCACCAGCCGCTCGAAGGCTTCGAAGCCGGCCGGCGGCGCGGCACCGAGGTTCAGCAGCACCGGCAGGTGGTCGGCCTGCTGCGGCGCGTCGACCAGCCACAGCGGCGTGCGTCGCAGCCGCGGCGGCGGCGCGGCCGCGTCGGCGCGCAGCCGCAGGTGCGGCAGGAAATCGGTTTCCTCGCCGAAGGTCCAGAGCGCGCGGTCGAGTTGGTCCAGCGTCTGTGTATCGCCGGTCACCGCGACGCCGGTGTCCCGGCGCAGCGCCTTGCGCAGCAGGCGACAGGCGTAGACCAGGCGGTCCGGCGCATTGAAGTGGAACTGGACCTCGGTCATCGCCGCACCCGCGGGCCGTGCCGGTTCAGCGCGCCTGCGACAGCACGAAGTGGGTCAGCAGCGGCACCGGCCGGCCGGTGGCGCCCTTCGCGGCACCGGACTTCCAGGCCGTTCCGGCGATGTCGAGGTGCGCCCAGCGGAACTTGCCGGCGAAGCGGCTGAGGAAGCGCGCCGCGGTGATCGCACCGCCGGCGCGGCCAGCGACGTTCGCGAGGTCGGCGAAGTGGCTCTTCAGGCCCTCCTCGTACTCATCGTCCAGCGGCATGCGCCAGCACGGGTCGAGCGCGCCGCGGCCGGCGGCGAGCAGCGACTCGGCCAGCGCGTCGTCGGCACTGAACAGGCCGCTGTTGACGTGGCCCAGCGCGATCACGCAGGCGCCGGTGAGCGTGGCGACGTCGACGACGACCGCCGGCTTCAGGCGTTCGGCATACGTCAGCGCGTCGCAGAGGATCAGGCGCCCTTCGGCGTCGGTGTTCAGCACCTCGATGGTCTGGCCGGACAGGCTGGTGACCACGTCGCCGGGCTTGACCGCATCGCCGCCGGGCATGTTCTCGCAGGTCGGCACCAGCACCACCAGGTTCAGCCGCGGCTTGAGCTCGGCGATCGCGCGCAGCGTGCCCAGCACGCTGGCCGCCCCGCCCATGTCGAACTTCATCTCGTCCATCTCGGCGGCCGGCTTGATCGAGATGCCGCCGGTGTCGAAGGTGATGCCCTTGCCGACCAGCACCACCGGCGGCTGGGTCTTGGGCGCGCCGTCGTAGCGGGCGACGATGAAGCGCGGCGGCTCGTCCGAGCCGCGCGCGACGGCCAGGAAGGAGCCCATGCCGAGCTTCTCGATCGCGCGCCGGTCGAGCACCTGCACCGACAGGCCATGGGCCTTGCCGAGCTCGCGCGCCTGCTCGCCGAGGAAGGTGGGCGTGCAGTGGTTGCCCGGGCGGTTGGCCAGCTCGCGGGCCAGCGCAACGCCGGCGGCGATCGCCTGCCCGCGCTGCAGCCCGCGCTGCACCTCGCGAACCTCGGCCTTGCCGCAGACCAGGCTGCAGCGCGCCAGCAGCGGCGCCGGCGGCGCGCTGGGCTTGGTGTGGCGGTACAGGTAGACCGCATCGGCCGCCGCGGTGGCGACGGCCTCGGCATGCGCATCGGTCGGCGCGCCAGCGGCCAGCGCGACGGCGAGGTGCTTCGTGCCGCCCGCCTTCAGCGCAGCCAGGCCCGCGACCACCGCCGCCTTGAAGGCCTTGGCCGAGGAGGCCGGGTTGCCGGCGGCGAACACGAGGACGGCGCGCCGCGCCTTCAGCCCGGCCGGACGGTGCAGGTAGAGGCAACGCCCGGCCTTGGCCTGCAGGTCCCCGTCGGCCAGGGCCTGGGCCAGCAGCGACGCGACGGCCGGGTCCAGCCCGGCCGGGCGCGGATCCTGGGTCCCGAGCACCACCAGCAGCGCGTCGGCAGCCACCGCCGAGAGTCCGGCCGCATCGGCCAGCAGGTGTTTGAAGTCCATAATCGTCGTCGAAATCAGCGGCCGACGATGTTATTCGATTCCACTTTGCGGCGAGACCTCGCCCGCAGCTTCGGGGCCACCCTCGTGGTGATCCTCACCATCGTGCTGACGATGATGCTGATCCGCACGCTCGGCCAGGCCGCGCTCGGGCGCGTCGCGCCGCAGGACGTCGCGCTGCTGCTGGGTTACACCGCGCTCGGCCACCTCCCCACGATGCTCGCGCTGTCGCTGTTCGTCTCCGTGGTGGCCACGCTCGGCCGCATGTACCGCGAGAGCGAGATGACGATCTGGTTCGCCAGCGGCGTCGGCCTCGGCCGCTTCGTCCGCCCGGTGCTGCGCACGGCCTGGCCGGTGCTGCTGGTGGTGGCGCTGCTGGCACTGTTCGTCTGGCCCTGGGTGAACCAGCAGGGCAGCACGCTTCGCGCACGCTTCGAGGGCCGCTCGGACCTGTCGCGCGTCACGCCGGGCGCCTTCCAGTCCTCCAGCGACGGCCGGCGCACCTTCTTCATCGACCGCGACAGCGGCGACGGCGACACCGGCCGCAACGTCTTCATCCTGACGCAGGGCGAGCACAGCACCTCGGTGACCACCGCCCGCAGTGGCCGCATCGAGTGGCGCGGCGACGACCGCTTCCTGGTCCTCGAGCGCGGCCAGCGCAACGAGGAGAACACGCAGGGCGGCGAGCGCACGATCTCACGCTTCGAGACCTATGCGATCGGCGTCGGCGAGCGCGTGCGCGACGATGCCAGCCAGGCCCCGCCGAAGGCCCGGCCCACGCTGGACCTGGTGCGCCAGCGCGAGCCGCTGCTGCTCGGCGAGCTGGCCTGGCGGCTGGGGCTGGTGCTGGGCGCGGCCAACCTGCTGCTGCTGGGCATCGGCCTGGCCTACAGCAACCCGCGCCGCGCCGGCAGCTGGGGCCTGCTGTTCGCGCTGCTGGCCTTCGTCGTCTACTACAACCTGATCAATCTGACGCAGGCCTGGGTGGCGAGCGGCAAGCTCGGGCTGGGCACGGCGCTGCTGCTCGCGCACGGCAGCGCCTTCGCCACCGCGCTGGCGCTGCTGTGGTGGCGCGACAATGCCATCCGCGGCCTGCGGCGCGCGCGGCCGGCACCGGCCGGGTCGGCCTCGGGGTCGGCCGCATGAGGACGGTACGCCGGCTGTTCACGATCGACATCGTCTCGTCGGTCGCCTTCGTCGCGCTCGCCTTCCTGGCGCTGTTCTTCTTCATCGACTTCGTCGACGAGCTCGGTGACGTCGGCAAGCGCGGCTACACCGCGCTGCATGCGGCGGCCGTCTGCGTGCTGGAGATCCCCGGCCACCTGTACGAGCTGGCGCCGATCGCCGTGCTGATCGGCACGATCTACGCGCTGTCGCGCATGGCCCAGTCCTCGGAGTTCACGATCCTGCGCACCGGCGGGCTCGGCCCGGGGCGGGCCCTGGGCCTGCTGGCCGGCCTGGGGGCGGCCTTCGCGGTCGCGACCTTCCTCGTGGGCGACTACGTCGCGCCACGCGCCGAACAGCAGGCCGCGACGCTGCGCGCCGATTTCTCCGGCGGCATCGGCCGCGGCCCCGGTGCCTGGATGAAGGACCGGCGCGCCGGCGACGGCGGCGAGGTGGGCATCGCGGTGAACGTGGCGCACGCGCCGAACGGCCGCGACCTGCAGGGGATCCGGATCTACGAGTTCGATGGCGACGGCGCGCTGCGGCGCGAGGTGCAGGCGGCGCGCGGCGTCGTCGATGCGCAGGGCCTGTGGCGGCTCGACGAGGTCGAGACGACGCACTGGCCGGCCGTCGCTTCGCGTGCAACGGCCGGATCGCCGCCCGCCGCGGGCGCGGCGGACGCCCCCGCCCCCGCAGCATCGGCCGCGGCCGGCATCCGCATCGAACGCCAGCCGACGCTCGAATGGCGCAGCGGCCTGACGGCCGACGTGGTGGCCGCGGCGGTGCTGCCGCTGGCGACGATGTCGACGCTGGACCTGTGGCACTACATCCGCCACCTCGCGGCGAACGAACAGGCCGCGCAGCGCCAGGAGATCCAGTTCTGGAAGCGCGCCTTCTACCCCTTCGCCTGCCTGGTGATGGTCGCGCTGGCGCTGCCCTTCGCCTACCTGCATGCGCGCAACGGCGGCATCAGCCTGAAGATCTTCGGCGGCATCATGCTCGGCATCAGCTTCGTGCTGCTGAACAACCTGGCGGGCCACCTCGGACTGCTGCGGCAATGGACCCCGTGGATCACCGCCGCCGTGCCCAGCCTGATCTACCTGCTGCTCTCGCTGGCCGCGTTCGCGTGGCTGGTGCGCTTCCGATGACGCGCCGCGGGCTGCTGCTGCTCGCGCACGGCGCGCGCGACCCGGCCTGGGCCCTGCCCTTCGAGGCCGTGGCCGCCCAGGTGCGTGCCAGCGGCGCCGCGGCCGCGGTGGAGCTGGCCTTCCTCGAGTTCATGGCGCCCGACCTGGCCGCTGCCGGCGAACGCCTCGCGGCGGCCGGCTGCGACCGCATCGAGCTGGTGCCGCTCTTCCTCGGCGCCGGCGGCCACGTGCGCAAGGACGTGCCGCGGCTGCTGGAGGCCTTGCGCCAGCGCCATCCGGCCATCGACTGGGTGCTGCAGCCGGCGGCGGGCGAGGATGCGCGCGTGGTCGCCGCGCTCGCTGCGGTGGCGGTCGCGCCGACGGCGCACGGATAATCCGCCACCGCCCGCCCCCGCCGCGCCGCCGATGAACCTGCACCAGTTCCGCTTCGTCCAGGAGGCCGTCCGGCAGAAGCTGAACCTGACGGAGACCGCGAAGGTCCTGTTCACCTCGCAGCCGGGCATCTCCAAGGCCATCCTCGAGCTCGAGGACGAGCTCGGGATCGAGATCTTCGCGCGCCACGGCAAGCGCCTGAAGCGCGTCACCGAGCCGGGCCTGCAGGTGCTGCGCTCGATCGAGGTGATCCTCGGCGAGGTGAACAACCTGCGCCGCATCGGCGAGGAATTCTCCAAGCAGGACGTCGGCACGCTGTCGATCGCGACCACCCACACGCAGGCGCGCTACGTGCTGCCCGAGCCGGTGGCGCAGATGCGCCGGCGCTTTCCGAAGGTGCACATCAGCCTGCACCAGGGCACGCCGGAGCAGGTGGCGCAGATGGTGATCGACGAGGTGGCCGACGTCGGCCTCGCGACCGAATCGCTGCAGGGCTTCGAGGCCCTCGTCTCGCTGCCCTGCTACGAGTGGCAGCACGTCGCGGTGATGCCCGCGGCCCACCCGCTGGCGCGCAGCGAGCGGCTGACGCTGGACCAGCTCGTGCTGGAGCCGCTGATCTCCTACCACCCCAGCTTCACCGGGCGCACCCGCATCGACGAGGCCTTCGCCGCGCGCCGGCTGAAGCCGATGGTCGTGCTGGAGGCGATCGACTCGGACGTGATCAAGACCTACGTGCGCCTCGGCCTGGGCATCGGCCTGGTGGCCGAGATGGCGGTGCGCGACGATCCGCCGGGGGGCGAGCTGGTGTCGCGCCCGGTCGGCCACCTGTTCGGCCGCAACGTCGCGCGCATCGCCTTCAAGCGCGGCGCCTACCTGCGCCAGTTCGTCTATGCCTTCGCGGAGACGCTGTCGGACCGGCTGAGCCGCCCGCTGCTGACCCGTGCCGTGGCCGGACGGGGCGACCCGGACGGCCCCGGCGACAACTACCAGCTCTGAGACCCCTTCGATGACCCAGCCCCTCGCCATCGACAGCCGCCTGCCGCGCGTCGGCACCACGATCTTCACGGTGATGTCGGCCCTCGCGCAGCAGCACGGGGCCGTGAACCTCGGCCAGGGCTTCCCCGACTTCGAGGGCGACCCGGCGCTGCTGGACGCGGTGACCGCCGCGATGCGGGCCGGCCACAACCAGTACCCGCCGATGGCCGGCGTGCCGGCGCTGCGCGAGGCGATCGCCGCGAAGATCGAGGCGCTCTACGGCCGCTGCTTCGACCCCGGCGAGGAGATCACGGTGACGGCCGGCGCGACCCAGGCGCTGCTGACGACGATCCTCGCCCTCGTGCACCCCGGCGACGAGGTGATCGTGCTCGACCCCTGCTACGACAGCTACGAGCCGAACATCGTGCTGGCGGGCGCCACCGCGGTGCACGTGCCGCTGACGCCGGGCAGCTTCAGGCCGGACTTCGCACGCATCGCCGCCGCGCTCACGCCGCGCACCCGCGCGATCATCGTCAACACGCCGCACAACCCGAGCGCCACCGTCTGGCGGCCGGAGGACATGCAGCAGCTCGCCGAGCTGCTGCGCCCGACCCGGGTGCTGGTGATCGCCGACGAGGTCTACGAGCACATGGTGTTCGACGGCCAGCCGCACCAGAGCATCGCGCGCTGGCCGGCACTGGCCGAGCGCGGCGTCATCGTGTCGAGCTTCGGCAAGACCTACCACGTGACCGGCTGGAAGGTCGGCTACGTCGCCGCGCCCGCGGCACTGATGGCCGAGTTCCGCAAGGTCCACCAGTTCAACGTCTTCACCGTCAACACGCCGATGCAGCATGCGCTGGCGGCGTACATGGCGGATCCGGCGCCCTACCTCGGCCTGCCGGCCTTCTACCAGGCCAAGCGCGACCTGTTCCGCCAGGGCCTGGCCGGCAGCCGCCTGCGCCTGCTGCCCAGCGAGGGCAGCTACTTCCAGTGCGTGGACTATGCGGCGGTGAGCGACCTGCCGGAGGAGGCCTTCTGCCGCTGGCTGACCGAGCAGGTCGGTGTCGCGGCGATCCCGCTGGCCGCTTTCTATGCCGACGGCACCGAGCAGCGGCTCGCGCGCTTCTGCTTCGCGAAGCGCGACGACACCCTGCTGCGTGCGCTGGAGCGACTGGCCGCGCTGTGATGCCGCCGGGCGCGGGCCGGGGGATGCCGCCCGGCCGTGACGCCGCGGCAGGCGTCAGGAATCAGTAACGCGACAGCGGGCCCTTCGGCTCTTCCGGCTCGTCGCTGATGTTCAGGTCGAGCAGGCCGAAATCGTCGTCGCCGGCCGGCCGGTCGGATTCGGGGAAGGCGAGCGGCACGGGGTAGGTCGGCGGCGTCTCCGGCAGGGTCGGCAGCGCGTCGGTCGGGGCCAGTGACAGCCCGTCGTCGGCCGCGGCAGCCGCCATCCCGGCCGCGCCGGCCGCCAGGGCCGCGCCGCCCAGCGCCGCGCCGCGCCCGCCGGCACCGCCCGGCGCAGTCGGGCCGGGCCCGTCGTCCAGCGGCAGCAGCAGGTCGACGCCATCCGGCGGGGGCTCGCTGTCGGCGAGTTCGCGCGCCAGCGAATAGAGGAACAGCAGGTCGCCGTAGGCCGGCAGGTCGAAGGTCGGCGCGGACGGGTCGCGCTGGAACAGCCAGCCGGACAAGGCCGCCATCGCCTCGACCGGACGCGCCCACAGGCCCTGCAGCCGTTCGACGATCGACGGGTAGTCCTCGAGCGCACGCTCGTTGCCGATCGCGGCATCCCACTCGGGCGCGTTCGCGGTGAAGCGGCGGTTGAAACGCTCGCGCACGCGGTCGTAGAGATCGCGCTCGCCGCGCCGGCGGTGGATCTCGAGCAGTTTCAGGTAAGGCAGCGGGCTCGCGCCGCCGGTGCCCTGCACATGGCCCATCAGCAGGTCGATGGCTGCATCGTCCTGGCCTAGCACGACGAAGAAGTCCGCCTGCTGCTCCAGGTCGATCAGTTCCTCGACACTGACCTCGCGCCGCGGGTCGGCCTGCACCGAGGTCGATTCATGCGGGATGGCCGCCGGCGCCGCGACCGCGGCCGCCCCTGCCGCAGCCGCCAGGCCGGCCGCCATCGCCAGCTCGACGGACGCTCCGCCGGCGGCGGCGCCGGCCGCTTCGTCGGCCGCCCGGGCACGCACGCCGGACACCGTCTCGGTGCCGCCCAGCCCCGCCGCCGCCGCTGCGGCCGCCGCCGTGCGCGCCACGGGCGGGGGCGCCGACGGGCGGACCACCGAGCGCACCTCCGGCGTGGCCGCGCGCGGGGCATCGGATTCCGCCGCGGCGGCCTTCAGCCAGTCGGACTCCTTCTGCAGCCCGCGCTGGCGCCACAGCAGCGCGGCCACCACCGCCAGCAGCAGCAGCACCAGTGCCGCCATCGCATAGACGAGCGGATTGGCATAGCGCGACGCCTCGGCGTCGGCGAGCCGGGCCTGCAGGTCGCCCATCGTCTTCTGCAGCGACTGGTTCTGGGCACTCAGGCGCGTCAGCCGCTGCTCCAGCGACTTCAGCTGCTCGGCCTGCTGCGCGATCGCGTCGGCATCCGCCTTCGCGGCCAGCTCGCCGAGCAGACCGCCCAGGCCGGCCGCCGAGGCACCCGAGGCCGCGGCCACTGCGGCCGCCGCCGAAGCGGCCGAACCCGGGGTCGCAACCGGTGAGGAGGCCGCGGCCGCGGCGGGGGGAGCGGTGCGCAGCGGCAGGCCGCCGGCCGACGCGGCCGGCGCGGCGGCCGCCGTCCGGCCGGCGCCGCCGCTGCGGCGCTCGCTGACCGGCCCGCCCGCGGCGATGGCCGGTGCCGACTCGAGCTGCAGCCGGGAGCCGGACTCGCGGGCGGCCGCGCGCGCTGCCGCGCGGGCGGCCTCGTTGCGCGCGGCGCGGCGCGGCCGCGACGCGCCGGCCTCACCGGTGCCGCCGGCCTGCACGCGGCCCGGGTCACTGCTGCGGGCGGTGCGCGTGCCGCGGCGCGTGCTGGGCGGCCGGGCGCCGGGTTCGCGCACCGCGGGGGCCTCGCTGCGCGGGGCGAGCCCGCCGGCGGACTGGGCCAGCTCGAGCTGCGGCGGATCGATGAAGACAACGTAGTTGCGGCTGATGCGCGTGCCGCAGTCCAGCGTGAGCTGGACGCTCGCGACCGGCTCGTCGATGCGCGTGCCCGTCGACACCCGCAGTGCGCTGACGCGCCCGTCGGTCGCGCGGGACAGCCGCACCCGCACCATCTCCGGCGGCACCCGGGTGTCGCCGGCATAGACGTCGGCGCTGATGCAATCGGGCGCCAGCGCATCGCCGGGCTCCGAGCTCACGGCGACCGAGAACTCGAGGACGCTGCCGAGGCTGCTGAGTGTGTTCACCCGGCCCAGGCCCAGCGCCATCACGGAGGATCCCGCCAGCAAGAGCAGGGAACCGACGACGGTGGCAGGGACGAGTCGACGCATGCGCTTGTTGGGGCCAGAGTTCCAAAGACTCTAACATGAAGAAACAAGTCGCCGACCCCCCGACGCGGCCGGGCGTGGTGCATTGCACGGAGGCCGCGGGCGGGCCGCCGGGCGCAGGACGGCCCGCCGCTCGCGACAATGGGGGGAGTCGCGCCCCGCCGCCCTTCCCCGGGGCCGCGCGGCTGTCACGTCAGAGACGCGCCATGATGCCCCCCCTCCTTACCATCCCGGAACGTCACAACATCGAGTCCGGATCGTGGTTCTCACGCCTCTCCCTGCCGCTGCGCACCGAAATCCTGGCGCGTTCGGTGGTGCGGCGCGTGCCGGATGGCGCGCTGCTGTCCTCGCGCGGCGCGCCGGCCGAGGAATGGTGCGGCGTCGCCAAGGGTGCGGTACGGGTCAGCTCGGTGTCGCTGTCGGGCAAGCAGATCTCGCTGACCTACGTGGAGCCCGGCCTGTGGTTCGGCGACATCGCGCTGTTCGACGGCATGCCGCGCACGCACGACGCGAATGCCCATGGCGAGACGACGCTGCTGGTCGTGCGCAAGGTGGACTTCAAGGCGCTGCTGGGCACGCACGTGGAGCTCTACGACGCGCTGCTGCGGCTGAACTGCCGCCGGCTGCGGCTGATGTTCGACGCCTTCGAGGACCTCAACACCAAGCCGCTGGCCGCCCGCCTGGCCAAGCAGATCCTGCTGCTGGCGCGCAGCTACGGCACGCCGCAGGGCGAGGAGATCCGCATCGGCCTGGCACTGGCGCAGGAGGACCTGGCCCAGCTGCTCGGGGCCTCGCGCCAGCGCGTGAACCAGGAGCTGAAGTCCTTCGAGCGCGAAGGCGCGGTGCGGGTCGAGCCGACGCGGCTGGTGGTGCTGTCGCGCGAACGGCTGATGGCGATCGCAGAGGGCCCGACCTGAGCCGCTGCGCCACGCAACGGCGGCCCCGCCGACACTGACAGGAGACACCGCGGATGGAAGCCCACACCGGAACCAAGCCCGTCGCCGAGCAGCACCGCATCGACGAGGCCGCGCTCGACGCCTACCTGCGCGCGCACCTGGACGGCTACGCCGGGCCGCTGACGGTGCGCCAGTTCAAGGGCGGCCAGTCCAACCCGACCTACCAGCTGCTGACGCCCGGCCGCACCTACGTGATGCGGGCCAAGCCGGGGCCGGTGGCGAGGCTGCTGCCGTCGGCGCATGCGATCGAGCGCGAGTTCCGCGTCATGCGCGCGCTCGGTCCGGCCGGCGTGCCGGTGCCCGAGATGCTGCTGCTCTGCGAGGACGAGGCGGTGCTCGGCCGCGCCTTCTACGTGATGTCCTTCGTCGAGGGCCGCGTGCTGTGGGAGCAGTCGCTGCCGGGCTTCACCCCCGCCGGGCGCGCCGCCGTCTACGACGAGATGAACCGCGTGATCGCGGCGCTGCACCGCGTGGACGTGCAGGCCGCGGGGCTCGCGGACTACGGCAAGCCCGGCAGCTATTTCGAGCGCCAGATCGGCCGCTGGAGCAAGCAGTACCGGGCCTCGGTCACCGAGCCGATCCCGGCGATGGATGCGCTGATCGACTGGCTGCCGGCGAACATGCCGGCCAGCGCGCGCGACGACCGCCAGCTGAGCGTGGTGCACGGCGACTTCCGCCTCGACAACCTCGTGTTCCACCCGAGCGAGCCGCGCGTGCTGGCCGTGCTGGACTGGGAGCTGTCCACGCTCGGGCATCCGCTGGCGGACTTCAGCTACCACTGCATGTCCTGGCACATCCCGGCCAACGCCTTCCGCGGCATCGGCGGGCTCGACCTCGCGGCACTCGGCATCCCGGACGAGGCGAGCTACGTGCGGCGCTACTGCGAGCGCACCGGACGCACCGCGCCGGGCAGCGACGTCGATGCCGTGATGGCCGACTGGACCTTCTACATGGCCTACAACCTGTTCCGCATGGCCGGCATCCTGCAAGGCATCGCCAAGCGCGTGGTCGACGGCACCGCGTCGAGCGCCGAGGCGCGCCAGGCGGCCGCCGGTGCCCGGCCGCTGGCGGAAATGGGCTGGCGCATCGCACAGGGCGGGCGCTGAGCACCTCGTTCTTTCACACGTTCATTCACCAGACCAGGAGACCCGCGATGGACTTCGGCTATTCCGCGCGCACCCAGGACCTCCAGGCGCAGGTCACGCGCTTCATGGAGGAGTTCATCTACCCGAACGAGGCGCGCTTCGGGCGCGAGATCGACGAGAACACCCGCGCCGGCAAACGCTGGACGCCACTGGCACTGATCGAGGAACTGAAGCCCAAGGCGCGCGAGCGCGGGCTGTGGAACCTGTTCCTGCCGGAGAGCGAGTACGGCGCCGGGTTGACCAACCTCGAGTACGCACCGCTGGCCGAGATCATGGGCCGGGTGCCTTGGGCGAGCGAGGTCTTCAACTGCTCCGCCCCGGACACCGGGAACATGGAGACCCTGGTGCGCTACGCGACGCCGGCCCAGAAGCAGCGCTGGCTCGAGCCGCTGCTGGACGGCCGCATCCGCAGCGCCTTCGCGATGACCGAGCCCGCGGTGGCGTCGTCGGACGCCACCAACATCGAAAGCCGCATCGAGCGCGACGGCGACGACTACGTGATCAACGGCCGCAAGTGGTGGATCTCCGGCGCCGGCGATCCGCGCTGCGCGATCTACATCTTCATGGGCAAGAGCGATCCGCAGGCGCCGCGCCATTCGCAGCAGTCGATGATCCTGGTGCCCGCGGACACGCCCGGGATCGAGGTGATCCGGCCGCTGCCGGTGTTCGGCTACGACGATGCGCCGCACGGCCACTGCGAGATCCAGTACACCAACGTGCGCGTGCCGGCGTCGAACATGCTGCTCGGCGAAGGCCGCGGCTTCGAGATCGCCCAGGGCCGGCTCGGCCCGGGGCGCATCCACCACTGCATGCGCCTGATCGGCCTGGCCGAGCGCGCCCTCGAACTGCTGTGCCGCCGCGCCAGCCGGCGCGTGGCCTTCGGCCGGCCAGTGGCGGACCAGGGCGTGACCCGCGAGCGCATCGCCGAGGCGCGCTGCCAGATCGAGCAGGCGCGGCTGCTGACGCTGAAGGCCGCCTGGATGATGGACGTCGCCGGCAACAAGACCGCCAAGGCCGAGATCGCGATGATCAAGGTGGTGGCGCCCAGCATGGCCTGCCGCGTGATCGACTGGGCGATGCAGGTGCACGGCGGCGGCGGCATGAGCGACGATTTCCCGCTCGCCTACTCGTACACGCTGGCGCGCACGCTGCGCTTTGCCGACGGCCCGGACGAGGTGCACCGCAACGCGATCGCGAAGATGGAGCTGGGCCGCTACGCCTGAGCCGCGGCGGGCCCGCCCGGCCCGCCGGCCGCCACGGCACGACCCGGCCGCAGCGACTGCGGGCCCCCGAGGCCGGAGGCCCGATCGCCGGGCGCGACGCTCAGCCGCGCGGCGGCCCCGGCTCGCCGAGCTGGCTCGGCAGCTGGCCCTGCCACGCGGCGATCGCGGTGGCCGACCAGTCGCGTTCGTCGGCGGCCACGCCGCAGACCGCGAGCCACTGCTGCGCGGCCACGCCGAACACGCCGACCGCCTCGGCCAGCGCCGGGGCGGTCGCCTCCGCCAGTTCCATGCGCAGGTACAGGCGCCCGCGGTTCGCCATCAGCAGGAAGGGTGGCTGCGCCTTCAGCAGGCCCTCGCGCAGGCCCAGCAGCTGCAGGCCGAGCGGGCCGTCGACCCAGCGTGCGGCGATCGCCGGATCCGGCGCCAGCGCGGCCAGGTGCTGGCGCAGCTCGCGCTGGCCCGGCAGCGGCGAACGCTGCCACATCGCCAGCCAGCGCATCTCTTCGGGGATCGCGCTGCCGACGTAGGTCTGCGTGCCCTGGGTGAAGTCCTCGAAGGTCTGCGCCTCCAGCGCGTCCAGCAGGCTGCGGTTCAGCAGCAGGGCCTGCGCGTCCTCGGGCACCGCCAGCGCCATCCGCAGCCGCAGTTCGCGCGTCTTGACGTAGGCGCGCTGCGGTGGCCCCCATTCGAGCCGCCACGGCAGGCTGCCGAAGGCGCCGTCGATCGCGAAGCCGGCGGCCTCGCGCACGATCTTGAAGGCATACTGCTGCGAGCGCGCCCACCCGGACACCTCGCGCCAGTCGGGCTGGCCCGGCGACGACGAGAACAGGCGCTTCAGGGCGTCGAGCATGCCGGTGGGGGATGGTCGGGCATCGATGGACAGGGGCCGCAGCGGGCCCCAGGAGACCCAAGCCGATGATCGAAGTGTATTCGTGGGCCACGCCGAACGGCCACAAGGTCCACATCATGCTCGAGGAGTGCGGCCTGCCCTACCGCGTGCACGCGGTGGACATCGGTGCCGGCGCGCAGTTCGCCCCGGACTTCCTCGCGATCAGCCCGAACAACAAGATCCCCGCGATCGTCGATCCGGACGGGCCGGACGGAGCGCCGATCTCGCTGTTCGAGTCCGGTGCGATCCTGCTCTACCTGGCCGGCAAGACCGGCCGCTTCCTGCCGCCGGACACGCGCGGGAAGTACGAGGTGCTGCAGTGGCTGATGTTCCAGATGGGCGGGGTCGGGCCGATGCTCGGCCAGGCCCACCACTTCCGCATCTACGCGCCGCAGAAGATCGACTACGCGGTCGAGCGCTACAGCAACGAGGCGCGCCGCCTCTACCAGGTGATGGACCGGCGCATCGCGCGCCACCGTTACCTCGGCGGGGACAGCTACTCGATCGCCGACATCGCCGTGTTCCCATGGCTGCGCTCCTGGAAGAACCAGGGCATCGACTGGAACGACCACCCGCACCTGAAGGGCTGGTTCGACGAGATCGCGGCGCGACCCGCGGTGCAGCGCGGCGTCGAGGTGCTGGCGGCGCAACGCCGCCCGCTGACCGACGACCGTGCGCGCGAGACCCTGTTCGGCGACCGCCAGTACCGGCGCTGAGCGCCCGCCGCGGCCAGGCCGTGCGCGGCCGTCACCGCGGGCCGGCGGCGGCTAGAATGCGCCGTCCACACGGGGCGTAGCGCAGCCTGGTAGCGCAACTGCTTTGGGAGCAGTAGGTCGCGAGTTCGAATCCCGCCGCCCCGACCATGGTCGCGAGCCGCCTCGCGGCGGTAGCTCAACCGGATAGAGCACCAGCCTTCTAAGCTGGGGGTTACGGGTTCGATTCCTGTCCGCCGCGCCATGACCGCCCCTGTCCCGCCGATGACGCGCCTGCCCGCCCCCCGTTTCGCCCTCCCCGCCCTCGCGCTGCTGCTCGCCGGGCTGTCGGCCTGCAGTTCGGTGCCGCTGGGCGCCACGCCGGGCCCCGGCGTGCGCAGCACCACCACGCTGGGCGACCACGAGGCACTGGCCTTGTGCGTGGCCGAGTCGGCGCGGCGCAGCGAGCGCGCCGCCGGCAGCGTGCAGCGCGACCGCGCGCAGCGCCGCACCGTGCTGTCGCGGCCCGGCCGCTACGAGATGCGCTTCGAGCAGCGCGGCGTCGAGACCGTCCAGGTGGAGGCACGCTCGCTCGGTGACGGCGGCGACGAGGCGATCGGCTTCCTGTGGCCGCAGGTCGACATGTGCTCGGTCCAGCTGCGCGTGCCCTGACCGGCGACCCGACGGCCAGCGCTCGTCGCGCCACGCGACCGGCGAGGCGCCGTCAGCCTTTGCCCGAGCCGTCGCCCTTGATCTTGCCGACGACGAACAGCAGCAGCATCGCGCCAACCACCGAGCCGACGAAGCCGGCGCCTTCCCCGGCGGCGTAGAGGCCCAGGGCCTGGCCGAGGTAGCCGGCCACGAAGGAGCCGGCGATGCCGAGCAGCGTCGTCAGGATGAACCCGAGCGCCTGGGTGCCGGGCAGGATCGCGCGGGCCACCAGCCCCACGATGAACCCGATCACGATCATGCCGATGATGCCCATGCCAGCTCCGTGCGTTGGCCCCGCGTCGCGAACGGCACCCGGGCGTTACCGGGTGCAACCGGCCGCACTGTAGCCGAAAGGCGACGGCGCATCCCTCGTTCTTGGGACGGGCCGGTTCCGGCGGACCGGGCCCGGCGGCGCCGAACCGGCCCGCGCGCGGGTCCCGTGCCTCACGCGTGGAGCTGCGCCCAGACCTTGTCGAGCCGCTTCACGCTCACCGGCTGCGGCGTGCGCAGTTCCTGCGCGAAGAGGCTGACGCGCAGTTCCTCGAGCAGCCAGCGGTACTCATCGAGCCGCGCATCGGGCACGCCCTTGCGTTCGGCCAGCAGGCGCAGCCAGCGCTGCTCGACGGGACGCAGCTCGGCCAGCCGCTGGGCGTCGCGCGCCGGATCGCTGCGCAGCTTGTCGAGCCGCAGCGTGATCGCCTTCAGGTAGCGCGGCAGGTGCGCCAGCGCAGTCCACGGCGTGTCCAGCAGGAAGCGCTTCGGGACCAGACGCAGCAGCTGGGCCTGCAGGTCCTCGGCGACCTCCTTCGGCGGCCGCGCATCGCGCAGCTTGCGGGCCGCGGCCGCGTACTCGAGCAGCACCTGCCCCGCGCTGCGGGCCACCTCCCCGGCGATCAGGTTCAGCCGGCCGCGCCCATCCGTCACGCGCTGGCGGAAGGCGGCCGCGTCCGCCGGCAGCGGATCGGCCAGGAAAGCGCGGTCGATCGACAGCGCAACGATCTGCTGCCGCAGTTCCTCGGCCGTGCCGAGCGGCATGTAAAGCACGGCCAGCCCGGCCAGGTCCGGCACGTTCTTCTCGAGGTACTTCAGCGCATCGCGCAGCTGCAGCGCCACCAGGCGGCGCAGGCCGGCGCGGTGCCTGGCCGCCGCCACCGCCGGCTCGTCGAACACCTCGATCTCGACGTGGCTGCCGCGGTCGATCAGCGCGGGGAAGCCGACCAGGGTCTGGGCGCCGCGCCGCAGCTCCATCAGTTCGGGCAGCTCGCCGAAGGTCCAGTCCGTGTAGGTCGGTGGCGGCGCGTCGGCGGCCAGGGCGACCGGGCTGGCCGCGGCCGGCACGTCGACCGGCGGCGCCGGCGCGCGCGCGGAAGCCGCCGCGGCCGGCGGCGCCGCGGACGGGCGCCCGCCGAGCTCCAGCCGCGCCAGCGCCTGGAAGGCCGAGCGCGCCTGGCCGCCCCATTGCGCCTTCAGCGCCGCCAGGTTGCGGCCGATGCCGAGCTGGCGCCCGTGCTCGTCGACCACCCGCACGTTCATGAAGAGGTGCGGCGGCACCGCCTCCGGCTTGAAGTCGGCCCGCTTCACGTCGAGCTGGGTGCGCTCGCGCACGTCCTTCAGCAGCACGTCGAGCAGGCTGCCGCTGCCGAAGCGCGCCGGATCGGACCAGGCCTCGGCAAAGCCCTGCGCGTACTCCGGCAGCGGCACCAGGCGCGAGCGGGGGCGCTGGTGCAGGCTCTTCACGAGCGCGAGCACCTTGTCCTTCAGCAGGCCCGGCACCAGCCACTCGCAGCGCTCCTCGCTGACCTGGTTGAGCGCATAGATCGGCACCGTGACGGTCAGGCCGTCCTTCGCATCGCCCGGGTCGTGCAGGTAGGCGGCCGCGCAGTCGACGCCGCCGAGGCGCACGACCTTCGGGAAGGCCGCGGTCGTGATGCCGGCCGCCTCGTGGCGCATCAGCTCCTCGCGGCTGAGGTGCAGCAGCCGGGGCTGGCGGCGGCTCTCCTCGCGGTACCAGCGCTCGAGGCCCGCGCCGCTGCAGACGTCCGCGGGCAGCTGGGCGTCGTAGTAGGCGTGGATCAGCGCCTCGTCGACCAGCACGTCCTGCCGGCGCGACTTGTGCTCCAGTTCCTCGACCTGGGCGACCAGGCGCCGGTTTGCCGCGAGGAAGGGCAGCCGCGTCTCCCACTGGTCGCCGACCAGCGCTTCGCGGATGAAGATCTCGCGCGCGGCCGCCGGGTCGACGCGGCCGAAGTTCACGCGCCGGTTCGCGTAGATGACCAGGCCGTAGAGGGTGGCGCGCTCGAGCGCCACCACCTCGGCCGCCTTCTTCTCCCAGTGCGGCTCGAGCAGCTGGGTCTTGATCAGGTGGCCGGCCAGGCCCGGCAGCCACTGCGGATCGATGTTCGCGAGGTGGCGGCCATACAGCCGGGTCGTCTCGACCAGCTCGCCGGCGACGATCCAGCGGCCCGGCTTCTTCGACAGGTTCGCGCCCGGGTGGCGGTGGAAACGGATGCCGCGCGCGCCGAGGTAGCCCTCGTCGTCGTCGCTCTTGACGCCGATGTTGCCCAGCAGGCCGGCGAGCAGCGACAGGTGCAGCTGCTCGTAGGTCGCCGGCGAGCCGTTCAGCCGCCAGCCCTGCTCGGCCACCACCGTCAGCAGCTGCGAATGGATGTCGCGCCACTCGCGCACGCGGCGCGGCGAGATGAAATGCTCGCGCAGCGTCTGCTCCTGGCGACGGTGCGAGAGCTTGTGGGTGGCCGCCGCGGCAGGCCGCACCGGCCCGGCCGGCTCGCCGGGCCCTGGCCCGGGCGGCAGCGGCGCCCCCAGCCGCAGCGCCTCCAGCCACTGCCACAGCCGCAGGTCGCCGCTGAACTCCGAGCGCTCGTCGTCGAAGCGGCGGTGCGCCGCGTCCGCGGCCTGCTGCTGCTCGAGCGGGCGGTCACGCACGTCCTGCACGCTCATCGCCGCGGCGATCACCAGCACCTCGGCCAGCGCCTCGCGCCGGCGCGCCTCGAGGATCATGCGGCCGACGCGCGGGTCCAGCGGCAGCCGCGCGAGTTCGTGGCCGATGGGCGTCAGCTCGTTCTGCTCGTCCACCGCGCCCAGCTCGGCCAGCAGCTGGTAGCCGTCGGCGATCGCGCGCCGCGGCGGCGGCTCGAGGAAGGGGAAGTCCTCCACCGTGCCGAGGCCGAGCGACTTCATGCGCAGGATCACGCCGGCGAGCGAGGAGCGCAGGATCTCCGGGTCGGTGAAGCGCGGCCGCGCGGCGAAGTCGGCCTCGTCGTAGAGACGCACGCAGATGCCGTCGGCCACCCGGCCGCAGCGGCCCGCGCGCTGGTTCGCGGCCGCCTGGCTGATCGGCTCGATCTGCAGCTGCTCGACCTTGTTGCGGTAGCTGTAGCGCTTGACCCGCGCGGTGCCCGGGTCGACCACGTAGCGGATGCCCGGCACCGTCAGCGAGGTCTCGGCCACGTTGGTGGCCAGCACGATGCGCGGCGCGCCGTGCGCCTCGAACACGCGGTCCTGCTCCGCCTGGCCCAGCCGAGCGAACAGCGGCAGCACCTCGACGCCCGGCGGATGGTGGCGCCGCAGGTGCTCGGCCGCCTCGCGGATCTCGCGCTCGCCCGGCAGGAAGACCAGCACGTCGCCCGGGCCCTCGCGCCACAGTTCGTCGATCGCGTCGGCGATGGCGTCGTTCAGGCCGTACTCCCGGCTCTCCTCGAAGGGGCGCCAGCGCTGCTCGACGGGGAACAGCCGGCCCGACACCTGCAGCACCGGCGCCGGACCGTCCGGTCCCGCGAAATGGCGGGCAAAACGATCGGCATCGATCGTGGCGGAGGTCACCACCAGCTTCAGGTCGGGGCGCTGCGGCAGGATGCGCCGCAGGTAACCGAGCAGGAAGTCGATGTTGAGGCTGCGCTCGTGGGCCTCGTCGATGATCAGCGTGTCGTAGGCCCGCAGCAGCGGGTCGGTCTGCGTCTCGGCCAGCAGGATGCCGTCCGTCATCAGCTTGACGCTGGCGGTCGGCGCGAGCCGGTCCTGGAAGCGCACCTTGTAGCCGACGTGCTCGCCGAGCGGCGTGCCGAGCTCCTCGGCGATGCGCCGCGCCACGCTCGACGCGGCGATGCGCCGCGGCTGGGTGTGGCCGATGCGCCCGCGCCCGCCCGCGGCGCGGCCGCGGCCGCGGCCCAGCGTCAGCGCGATCTTCGGCAGCTGCGTGGTCTTGCCGGAGCCGGTCTCGCCGCAGACGATCACCACCGGGTGCGCGGCCAGCGCCTGCGCGATCTCCTCGCGCCGGGCGGAGACCGGCAGCGATTCGGGGAAGGTGATCGGCGGCAGCGGCGCGGCCGGGCGCGCGGGCTCGGGCCGCGGGGCCGGCGCGGCCTCACCGGACGCCGCATCGACGGCCGGGCGCCTGGCGCGGCGCCTGGGTTCGCCGGGTGTCTGGCCCGCCGCGCGGGTGTCGGGCTGCGCCCTCCGGAATTCGCCCTTCGGGCGGCCGTTCGGGCTCGCTTCGGATCCTTCGGGCTCCGCCCTCCGGAATTCGCCCTTCGGGCGGCCGTTCGGGCTCATGGCGCTTCGTGCAAAATCCGCGATTATTCCAAAGTCCCCTGCCGCGCGCCCGTTTACGCGGCCCGCCGGCATGAGCCTGGTCTTTCCGCACACCTTCGTTCCCTGGTTCCGTTCGGTTGCGCCGTACATCCACGCGCACCGCGGGAAGACCTTCGTCGTCGCGATCGCCGGGGAGGCGATTGCCGCGGGCAAGCTCGCGACGCTGGCCCAGGACCTGGCGCTGATCCACGCGATGGGCATCAAGATCGTGCTCGTGCATGGCTTTCGGCCGCAGGTGGAGGAGCAGTTGCGCGCGAAGGGCCACCGCTCGCGCTTCAGCCACGGGATGCGCGTCACCGATGCGGTCGCGCTGGACGGCGCGCAGGAGGCCGCCGGCCAGCTGCGCTACGAGATCGAGGCCGCGTTCTCCCAGGGCCTGCCGAACACGCCGATGGCCGGCAGCCAGGTGCGCGTGGTCTCGGGCAACTTCATCACGGCGCGGCCGGTGGGCATCGTCGACGGCGTGGACTTCCAGCACACCGGGCTGGTGCGCAAGATCGACGCCACCGGCATCCGACGCGCGGTCGAGTTCGGCGCCATCGTGCTGCTGTCGCCGTTCGGCTTCTCGCCGACCGGCGAGGCCTTCAACCTGAGCATGGAGGACGTCGCCTGCAGCGCCGCGATCGCCCTGCAGGCCGACAAGCTGCTGTACCTGACGGAGGTGCGCGGCATCCCGCTCGACCCGGCGGATCCCGACAGCGACATCGACCAGGAACTCGCGCTGGCCGACGCCCGGAAGCTGCTCGCCGCGCTGCCCAACCCGGTGCAGCCGACCGACACCGCTTTCTATCTGCAGCACGCCGTGAAGGCCGCCGAAGGCGGCGTCGAACGCGTGCACATCGTGCCGTTCTCGGTCGACGGGTCGGTGCTGATCGAATCCTTCACCCACGACGGCGTGGGCACGATGATCGTCGACGAGAAGCTCGAAAGCCTGCGCGAGGCCGGCCCGGACGACATCGGCGGCATCCTGCAGCTGATCGAGCCCTTCGAGCGCGACGGCACCCTGGTCAAGCGCGACCGCACCGAGATCGAGCGCGACATCGGCGTCTACAGCGTGATCGAGCACGATGGCGTGATCTTCGGCTGCGCCGCGCTCTACCCTTACCCCGAGGCCCGCACCGGCGAGATGGCCGCGCTGACCGTCTCGCCGCAGGTGCAGGGCCAGGGCGACGGCGAACGCATCCTCAAGCGCATCGAGCAGCGCGCCCGCGCCGAGCGGCTGGACAGCATCTTCGTGCTCACCACCCGCACGATGCACTGGTTCATCAAGCGCGGCTTCGTGCCCGTCGAGCCGGAATGGCTGCCGGATGCCCGCAAGCGAAAATACAACTGGGACCGGCGCAGCCAGGTGCTGGTCAAGAAACTGGCCTGAGCCCCCTTCGGCGCCCACGCGGGCGCCCCGATCCCGATCGCTGGAGTTCTCCCCGCATGCCCCGCACCATCCACTGCGTCTACCTGAAGAAAGAGGCCGAGGGCCTCGATTTCGCGCCCTACCCCGGCGAGCTCGGCAAGCGCATCTACAACCAGGTCAGCAAGGAAGCCTGGGCCGCCTGGATGCGTCACCAGACCATGCTGGTCAACGAGAACCGCCTGAACCTCGCGGACCTGCGCGCGCGGCAGTACCTGGCGCGCCAGATGGAGAACTTCTTCTTCGGCGGCGGCGCCGAGCAGCCGGCCGGCTACGTGCCGCCGGCCGGATGACGCCGCGGCGCGCAGGGGCGAATCAAGAATGATTCGCATCCAGCCTATACTCGGGCCTTCCCGACCCGAGGACCTCCGATGCCCCTGCCGTTCCTGCTGAATTCCCCCGGGCCGCGTGCGCCCGAACCCGCAGCCGCCGCGCTGCGCCGCCGCTGGCTGCCGGGCCTCGCCGCCGCGCTGCTCGCCGGCCTGGGCGCCCTGCCCGCGCTCGCGCAGGACGCGGTGCTGAATCTCTATTCCGCGCGCCACTACCAGACCGACGAAGCGCTGTACGCGAATTTCACCAAGGCCACCGGGATCCGCATCAACCGGGTGGACTCCGACGACGCCGGCATCCTGGCGCGGCTGCAGAGCGAGGGCAGCGCGAGTCCGGCCGACGTGATCCTGCTGGTGGATGCCGCCCGGCTGTGGCGCGCCGAAACGGCGGGGTTGTTCCAGCCGGTGAAATCGGCCGCGCTGGAGAGCCGGGTCCCGGCCAATCTGCGCGGCGCGGACGGCGGTCAGGGATCGGCCTGGTTCGGCATGTCGACGCGGGCACGCGTGATCGTCTACAACAAGCTGAACGTCGACAAGGCCGACGTCGCCACCTACGAATCCCTGGCGCTGCCGAAGAACAAGGGCAAGGTCTGCACGCGTTC
Source organism: Pseudideonella sakaiensis (assembly GCF_001293525.1). Lineage (GTDB taxonomy): Bacteria > Pseudomonadota > Gammaproteobacteria > Burkholderiales > Burkholderiaceae_C > Ideonella_A > Ideonella_A sakaiensis. Next base: position 50,458 of record NZ_BBYR01000008.1, read on the forward strand.
GGGCTCGCACCCGTACAACCTGTCGCTGTTCGGCTCGCTGATGGAACACCTCGGCGAGCCGGCGATGGAGGCCTGGCTGAAGGGCGTGGTGGCGAACATGGCGCGCGACCCGAAGGGCGGCGACACCGACCAGATCAAGGCCGTCGCCAGCGGCGAGTGCCAGGTGGCGCTGACCAACAGCTATTACCTTGCGCGCATGATGCGCTCCACGCGCGCCGACGACCGCGCCGCGGTCGAGAAGATCGGCGTCGTGTTCCCGAACCAGCAGAGCTTCGGCACCCACCTCAATATCGCCGGCGCGGCGGTGGCCCGGCACGCGAAGAACCGCGAGGCCGCGGTGCGCTTCCTGGAGTATCTGGCGAGCGACCAGGCCCAAATCTACTTCGCCGACGGCAACAACGAATGGCCGGCGGTGCCGAGCGTCAAGGTTTCGAACCCGGCGCTGGAAGCCCTCGGTCCGTTCAAATCCGAGACCATTCCGGTCCGGGTGGCCGGCCAGAATATGACGAAGGTGCAACAGATGCTCGATCGCGTCGGCTTCAAGTGATTCCCGCGCCGCGAGCCGGCAGGCGCGAACCTATAATCGCGCCCGGCTGCGGTATCTCCGCAGGCCCATGGAACATCCCCGAAAGGATAATTAAATGGCCACATTGCAGGAATTGCTGGACCAGCGTGCCGCGCTCGAGCGGCAGATCGAGGAAACCCGGCGCAACGAACGCGCCGAGGCCGTCGCGAAGGTGCGTGCGCTGATGAGCGAGCACGGCCTGAGCCTGGCGGATCTGGGGGGCCGGTCGGCCGGTTCGCCGCGCACGAAGTCGGCCGCCACCGGCGGCAAGGTCGCGGCGAAGTACCGCAACGCCGCGACGGGCGAGACCTGGAGCGGCCGCGGCCTGCAGCCCAAGTGGCTGAAGGCGGCGCTCGCGGCAGGCCGCAAGATCGAGGAGTTCGCGGTCTGATCCGCGCCGGCAGCCGTGGCCGTCGCGCGGCCGCAGACCGCGCACCCGGCCCCGCCCGCCGCAGCCAGCCGCCCACCGGGCGGCTTTTTTCATGGCCGCACCGCGCCCGTCGGCCGCGGCACCCTGGCGGTGCCGGCGCGGCCTGCGCGGGGCGCATGGTTAGACTGCGCCGGTGATCCCGCCGAGCTTCATCCAGGACCTGCTGAGCCGCGTCGACATCGTCGAGGTGATCGGACGCCACGTGTCGCTGCGCAAGGGCGGCGCCAACCTGATGGGCCTGTGCCCCTTCCACGGCGAGAAGTCCCCGAGTTTCTCGGTCAGCCCGAGCAAGCAGTTCTACTACTGCTTCGGCTGCGGCGCGAGCGGCAATGCGATCGGCTTCCTGACGGAGTACCTGGGGCTGGGCTTCGTCGAGGCGGTGCAGGAACTGGCCCAGCAAGCCGGGCTGAGCGTGCCGCAGGAGGAGCGCTCGCCGCAGGACCGCGAGCGCGCGCAGGCCGAGCGGCAGCGCCAGATCGGCCTGTCGGAAGCCCTGGCTCGCGCGGCCGAGCACTACCGTCGCCAGCTCAAGGCCTCGCCGCGGGCCATCGACTACCTGAAAGGGCGCGGCCTGACCGGCGAGATCGCCGCGCGCTTCGGCATCGGCTTTGCGCCTGCCGGCTGGCGCAGCCTCGCCGGCGTCTTCGCGCACTACGACGACCCGAAGCTCGAGGAGGCGGGCCTGGTGATCCGCCACGAGCCCGAGGCCGGCGAGACCGGCGACGGCAAGCGCTACGACCGCTTCCGCGACCGCGTGATGTTCCCGATCCGCTCGGTGCAGGGCGAGGTGATCGGCTTCGGCGGCCGCGTGCTGGACCAGGGCGAGCCGAAGTACCTCAACTCGCCGGAGACGCCGGTGTTCAGCAAGGGCCGCGAGCTGTACGGCCTGTACGAGGCCCGTACCGCGATCCGGCAGCGCGGCCACGTGCTCGTGGTCGAAGGCTACATGGACGTGGTCGCGCTGGCCCAGTCCGGCTTCGGCCATGCGGTGGCCACGCTCGGCACCGCGTGCACGGCCGAGCACGTGCAGAAGCTGTTCCGCTTCACCGACAGCGTGGTCTTCAGCTTCGACGGTGACGCGGCCGGCCGCCGTGCCGCGGGACGCGCGCTGGAGGCCGCGCTGCCGCACCTGAGCGACACGCGCAGCGTGCGCTTCCTCTTCCTGCCGCCCGAGCACGATCCGGACAGCTATGTCCGCGCACTCGGCGCCGAGGCCTTCGAGCGCTGCGTGGAGGCCGCAGTGCCGCTGTCGCGGCAGCTGCTGGAGCAGGCGCGCGACGGCATCGACATGGGCCCGGCCGAGGGCCGCGCGCGTTTCCTCGCGCAGGCGCGACCGCTGTGGAGCGCCCTGCCCGACGGCGCGCTGAAGCGCCAGCTGCTGCGCGAGATCGCCGGCGCCGGCGGCCTGGAGGCCGCCGAGCTGGCGGAGCTGTGGCAGGGGCAGCCGGCCCGCGGCCCGCGCGCCGGGACGGCCGGCCGCGCCGCGGGCGCGGACGATGGCGGGCCGGGCGCCCGGCCGGGTCGTGGCCGGGCGGACCGGGGCGCGATGGCGCGGCCGATGGCGCGGCGCGCGCCGAGCAGCCCGGCGGACCACGCGGTGCGCCTGCTGCTGCTGCACAGCGCCTGGTGGGATGCGCTGTCGCCGGACGACCAGGCGCTGCTGCATGCGCTGCCGCCACCGCACGGCGCCGTGATCGGCTGGCTCGAGCGCTTGCTGACCAACCAGGGCCCGCTGAGCTGGGCAGCGCTCGAGCAGGCCCTGGCCGCCGACCGCGAGAGCCTGCCGGACTGGCCGCCGATGCCCGCCACCGCGCTGGAGGACGAGACCCGCTTCGAGGACCTGCGCCGCGTGCTCGACGGCCTGTGGGTCGAGCGGCTGGCCGACGAGCAGCGCCGCCTGATCGAGCGCGCCGCAGTCGATCCGCAGGCCCTGCAGCGCTGGCGCGAGGTGACGCGGCAGCGCGAGGCCCTGCTGAAGGCGCTGCAGCCGGTGGCCGGTGGCTGAACGTCCGTTCGCCAGGTGCCGCGCGCAGCGCGGGCCAGGGGCCGGGCAGCCGTGTCGCGCAACGGGTGTCGGGGGAGATCGACGATAATGCGCGGTTCGTTGCAAGAGGCTCGATGACGGCAAGGCACGACCGCCCAGTGATCACCGTGACCGCAGGACTTCCGGGCCCCGTTCGCCCGCCGATGCCGGTCCGACCGGCCCGCCGGCCCGGCGGACGGCGGCGCTGTGCCAGGGCCGCCGGGCCGTCCGCCCGGCAGGTCGCCACCCGTCCGTGTTCCGAAGCCGCGCGCGCACCTGGCCAGGCCGTGCGCACGCGCTTTGCAGGCTCCCGGCCCCGTGCCGGCTCGGGGCGCGTCGGCGCCCCCCGCATCCACCGAGGAATCGCATGACCGCGAAGAAAAGCGCTCCCGCCAAGGCCGACACCGCGTCCGCGACGCCGGGCGCCCCGGCGCCGGCCAAGGCGGGCAAGGCGGCGCCGGCCAAGCAGGCGGGCGCCGAGGCGCCGGCCAGCGCCGCCGCGAAGGCGCCGGCCAAGCCGGCCGCGAAGGCCGCCAAGCCGGCGGCCGACGACAAGGCCAAGCGCGGCCGCAAGGGCAAGGGCGACGAGAAGTCGGCCAAGGGCGAGATCGAGGAGGACTTCGCCGACCTCGACGCCGAGCTCGACACCGAGGCCGAGGCCGACGCGGAAGGTGGCGAGACCGAGGCCGAGGCCGCCGAGGCCGGCGACGACGCCAAGGCCAAGGCCAAGCCGCTGCGCATGAAGGTCAGCCGCGCCAAGGAGCGCGCGCTGATGCGCGAGTTCGGCCTGGACGAGACCGCGCTGACCGAGGAAGAGGTCGCCAAGCGCCGCCAGGAGCTGAAGACGCTCATCAAGATGGGCAAGACGCGTGGCTTCCTCACGCACCAGGAGATCAACGACCACCTGCCCGAGAAGCTGGTGGACAACGAGATCCTCGAGGCCATCGTCTCGATGCTCAACGACATGGGCATCGCCGTCTACGAGCAGGCACCGGACGCCGCGACCCTGCTGATCGCCGGCGGCGGCACCACCACGGCCACCGAGGAGGAGGCCGAGGAGGCCGCCGAGGCCGCGCTGTCCACGGTGGACTCGGAGTTCGGCCGGACCACCGACCCGGTGCGCATGTACATGCGCGAGATGGGCACGGTGGAGCTGCTGACGCGCGAGGGCGAGATCGAGATCGCCAAGCGCATCGAGGGCGGCCTGCAGGCGATGATGCTCGCCATCTCCGCATCGCCGACCACGATCGCCGAGCTGCTGACCTATGCCGACCGCATCACCGCCGGCGAGATGGCGATCTCCGAGGTGGTCGACGGCTTCGTCTCCGAGGACGAGGCCGACGACTACGTGGCCGAGGAGGACGTCGACTTCTTCGACGAGGAGGACGACGACGACGGCAACGGCGGCAGCAAGGCGCTGACGAAGAAGCTCGAGGAGTTGAAGTCGGCCGCGCTCGAGAAGTTCGAGAACCTGCGCCGCCACTTCGACCTGATGCGCCGCGCCTTCGAGACCCAGGGCTACCAGTCGCCCACCTATGCCCAGGCGCAGCGCGCGATCAGCGCGGAGCTGATGACGATCCGCTTCACGGTCAAGACGATCGAGAAGCTGTGCGGCATCCTGCGCTCGCAGGTCGACGACGTGCGGCGCTACGAACGCGAGCTGCGCAAGATCCTGGTCGACAAGTGCGGCATGCCGCAGGAGTACTTCATCCGGAACTTCCCGCCGAATGCGCTGAACCTGAAGTGGGCCGAGAAGGAGGCCGCGGCGGGCAGGCCCTACGGTGCGGTGCTGCAGCGCAACCTGCCGGCGGTGCAGGAACTGCAGAAGAAGCTGATCGACCAGCAGGGCCGGGCGGTGGTGCCGCTGGAGGACCTGAAGGAGATCAACCGCAAGATGAACGAGGGCGAGAAGGCCTCGCGCGACGCGAAGAAGGAGATGATCGAGGCGAATCTGCGCCTGGTGATCTCGATCGCGAAGAAGTACACCAACCGCGGCCTGCAGTTCCTCGACCTGATCCAGGAAGGCAACATCGGCCTGATGAAGGCGGTCGACAAGTTCGAGTACCGCCGCGGCTACAAGTTCTCGACCTATGCCACGTGGTGGATCCGCCAGGCCATCACGCGCTCGATCGCCGACCAGGCGCGCACCATCCGCATCCCGGTGCACATGATCGAGACGATCAACAAGATGAACCGCATCTCGCGCCAGCACCTGCAGGAGTTCGGCTTCGAGCCGGATGCGCCGACGCTGGCCGAGAAGATGGAGATCCCCGAGGACAAGATCCGCAAGATCATGAAGATCGCCAAGGAGCCGATCTCCATGGAGACGCCGATCGGCGACGACGACGACTCCCACCTCGGCGACTTCATCGAGGACACGAACAACGTGGCCCCGGTGGATGCGGCGATGCAGGCCGGCCTGCGCGACGTGGTCAAGGACATCCTCGACTCGCTGACGCCACGCGAGGCCAAGGTGCTGCGCATGCGCTTCGGCATCGAGATGTCGACCGACCACACGCTGGAGGAGGTCGGCAAGCAGTTCGACGTCACGCGCGAGCGCATCCGCCAGATCGAGGCCAAGGCGATCCGCAAGCTGAAGCACCCGAGCCGCTCCGACAAGCTGCGCACCTACCTCGACAACCTTTGAAGCCCCCGGGGCCGGGCCGCTTCGGGCCGACCTCCGCCCCGCGGCGCCGCGCGGGGACCGTCCGGAGCCTTCCCGCGGCGCGTGCCGATCGCTGACGCCGCATGACCCCGCTCCTCGAATGCACCGTGTTGTTCGCCGACCTGCGCGGCAGCACCGGCCTGTTCGAGCGGATGGGCAATGCCCGGGCGGGCCGGCTGGTGGTCGACCACGTGCAGGGGCTGTGCGACGACGTCGAGGCCTGCGGCGGCCGCGTGGTCAAGACCCTGGGCGACGGCCTGATGGCCCGCTTCGCGCGCACGGCCGAGGCACTGGCTGCCGTCGACCGCATGCGCGACCGGCAGCTCCCCGACTTCGGCGACCGGCCCGACCTGAAGCTGCAGATCGCGCTGGCGCGCGGCGAGGTGGTGGAACTCGGCGGCGACTGCTTCGGCGACGCGGTCAACGTGGCGGCGCGGCTGCTCGACCACACCGGCGACAACGAACTGCTGGCCACCGGCGAGGTCATCGCCTCGCTCGGCGGCGACGCGGGGCGGCGCTTCCGCAGCCTCGGCCCGCTGCGGCTGCGCGGTCGCGCCGAGAGCGTCGTCGTCTACCTGATGACGCCGGGCCAGGGCCCGGATTTCGCGGTCACCGCCTTCGACCTCGCCGAGCGCGCACCGGACCCGGACGGCCTGCGCCTGTCCTTCCTGGACGTGAGCCGGGTGTTCGGCCCGCACACGCTGCCGGTGGTGCTGGGGCGCAGCACCCAGGCCACCTACTGCGTCGAGGACAGCCGCGTGTCGCGCCTGCATGCGCGCATCGAGTGGCAGGGCGGCGCCTTCCAGCTGATCGACCTGAGCTACAACGGCAGCTACGTGCGCTTCGGGCGCGACGGCCAGATCGTCACGCTGCGCCGCAGCCACTGCACGCTGCACGGCAGCGGCACCATCGGCCTGGGCACGCCGCCGAGCGACCCGTTCGCGCCCTGCCTGCACTTCGAGGTGCTGCGTTTCAACGAGACCCAGCCGCTGCCGCTCGCCCGGCGCGGCAACGAGCCGCCGGGCTGAGCGGGTCGGCCGCCGCGGGGCGGCGGGGCGGCGGGCGGGCGCGGCCCGGCCCGGGCGGCGTTCAGCAGCCCAGGCGGCGCGCGAGTTCGGCGAGGTCGGCCACGACGCGCGCATGCCTGCCGCCCGGCGCCGCGGGATGCCCGTGTTCGGGCCGGCACAGCCAGACCGCGTCCAGCCCGGCGTCCTGGGCGCCGCGCACGTCCGCGTCGAGGTCGTCGCCGACGTGCAGCACCTCGGCGGGGGCCCGGCCCAGCCGGCGGCAGGCCTCGGCATAGATGCGCGGGTCCGGCTTGGCATGACCGGCGTCGCTCGCCGACAGCGCGCCGACGAACCAGTCGGCGACGCCGACGCGCCGCAGGTCGGCATTGCCGTTGCTCAGCGAGAGCAGCGGGAAGCGCGCGGCGAGCCGGCGCAGCGCGTCCAGCGCGTCGGGGTAGAACTCGACGCGCTGGCGCTCCGCCAGGAAGACCTCGTAGGCCGCGTCCGCCAGCGCGGCGGACTCGCCGGCCGCCGCGACCGCCCGCTGGAGCGTGGCGCGGCGCAGCGCCCCCAGGTCGTGCGCCCACTGCGGGTGCGCGCGCTCCACCTCGGCGCGCAGCGCGGCCAGCCCGGCGGCATCCCAGCGCGCGGCGGTGGCCGGCGCGTGGCGGGCGAGCCATGCGCGCAGCGCGGCCTCGGCGCGGCGGATCACCGGCCGCACCGGCCAGAGCGTGTCGTCCAGGTCCAGGGTGATGGCGCGCGGCGTGGGCAGGGGCAGGTCCGGGGGCATCGCGCGATTGTCCGCGGGCCGCGGGCAGCCCGCCGATAATCCCGGCCTCACCCGGGGCGCCCGCCGGCGGGTCGACCCACCCCGCCGCGATGTCCTTCGCTCCCGAACCCGCCCAGGCCCACGGCCGTGAACCGCAGACGCCGTCGACCGCCGTGCTGCTGTGCAACCTCGGCACACCGGACGAACCGACGCCGGCCGCGCTGCGGCGCTACCTGGCCGAATTCCTCGGCGACCCGCGGGTGGTCGAGATCCCCCGGGCGCTCTGGCTGCCGCTGCTGCACGGGCTGATCCTGCGCACGCGGCCGGCCAAGTCCGCCGCCAAGTACGCCGGCATCTGGATGCCGGAAGGCTCGCCGCTGAAGGTCTGGAGCGAGAAGCAGCTGCTGATGCTGCGCGGCTACCTCGGCGAGCGCGGCCACCGGCTGACGCTGCGGCTGGCGATGCGCTACGGCAACCCGTCGATCCCGGCCGTGCTCGACGAGCTGCATGCCCAGGGGCTGCGGCGCCTGCTGGTCGTGCCGATGTACCCGCAGTACTCGTCGACGACGACCGCGAGCATCGTCGACGCGGTGGCGCAGTGGTCCTCGCGCATCCGCACGCTGCCGGAGATCCGCTTCGTCAACCGTTTCCACGACCACCCGGCCTACGTCGCCGCGGTGGCGCGGCGCATCTCGGCCCACTGGGCCCGCGAAGGACGCCCCGACAAGCTGGTGATGAGCTTCCACGGCATCCCCCAGCGCAACCTCGAGCTCGGCGACCCCTACCACTGCGAGTGCCTGAAGACGGCCCGGCTGGTGCGCGAGCGCCTGGGCGTGTCGGCCGATGACGTGGTCGTCACCTTCCAGAGCCGCTTCGGCCGCGCGCAGTGGCTGCAGCCCTACACCGAGCCGACGCTGGTCGACCTGGCCCGCCGCGGCGTGCGGCGCGTCGACGTGGTCTGCCCGGGCTTCGTGGCCGACTGCCTGGAGACGCTGGAGGAGATCGCGATGGAGGTGCGCGACGCCTTCCTCGGCGCCGGCGGCCAGGTCTTCCACCACATCCCCTGCCTGAACGACCAGCACGAATGGATCCTCGCGCTGACCGAGCTGGTGCAGGAGCACCTGCAGGGCTGGGACACCCGCTCGCCGCCGGACACCGCGGCGCTGGCGGCCCAGGCGGAGCGCGCCCGCGCGCTCGGCGCGCCCGCCTGAGCGCGGCCCCGGCCGGGTGGCCGGGGCGGCCGGCCTCTCACACTCTCAGCCGGCGGCGCGCGCGCGCCGCCGCCACGCGGCCAGGCGCGGCAGCAGCAGCACCGCCACCACCGCGACCAGCAGCACGGCCGAGGCCGGCCGCTGCACGAAGACCGTCCAGTGGCCCTCGCCGATCGCCACCGCGTTGCGCAGCTGGGCCTCGGCCAGCGGCCCGAGGATCATGCCGACGACGACCGGCGCGGTCGGGAAGTCGAAGCGGCGCATCACCAGCCCCAGCAGCCCGATCCCATAGAGCAGGAAGAGATCGAAGGCGGACTGGCGCATGCCATAGACGCCGACCGTCGCGAAGATCAGGATGCCCGCGTACAGCGGCGCCTTCGGCAGCTTGAGCAGCCGCACCCACAGCCCGACCAGCGGCAGGTTCAGGATCAGCAGCATCACGTTGCCGATGTACAGCGAGGCGATCAGCGCCCAGACCAGCGCGCTGTTGGTGTCGAACAGCTGGGGGCCGGGGTTGATGCCGTAGTTCTGGAAGGCGCCCAGCAGGATCGCAGTGGTGTTCGAGGTCGGGATCCCGAGCGTCAGCAGCGGGATCAGCGTCGCCGTGATCGCCGCATTGTTCGCCGCCTCCGGCCCGGCCACGCCCTCGATCGCACCGGTGGTGCCGAACTCGGCCTTGTGCGGGCTCAGCTTCTTCTCGGCCGCATAGCTGAGGAAGGTCGGGATCTCGCTGCCGCCGGCCGGCACCGTGCCGAACGGAAAGCCGATCGCCGTCGCCCGCAGCCACGCCGGCCAGGATCGCCGCCATTCCTGCCGGCTCATGTGGACCCGGCTCATCGCGTGGCGAGACTCGACCACCCGCCCCTCGTACAGCACCACGTGCAGCGCCTCGGCCACCGCGAACAGGCCGACCGCGACCAGCACCACCTCGAGCCCGTCGAGCAGCTCCGGCACGCCGCCGGTGTAGCGCGCCTGGCCGGAGATCTGGTCCAGCCCCACCAGGCCCATCGCCAGGCCGACGAACAGCGCCGTCAGGCCGCGCAGCGTGCTCTTGCCGAGCACCGCGCTGACCGCGCAGAAGGCCAGCACCATCAGCAGGAAGTACTCCGGCGGCCCGAGCAGCACCGCATAGCGCGCCACCAGCGGCGCGAACAGCGTGACGAGCACGGTGGCGATGGTGCCGGCGACGAAGGAGCCGATCGCCGCGGTGGCCAGCGCGGCGCCCGCGCGGCCGTGCTTGGCCATCAGATTGCCCTCCATCGCGGTGACCATCGAGCCGGCCTCGCCCGGCGTGTTCAGCAGGATCGAGGTGGTGGAGCCGCCGTACATCGCCCCGTAGTAAATGCCGGCGAAGAAGATCATCGAGGCGGTCGGATCGACCTTCAGCGTGATCGGCAGCAGCATCGCCACCGCGGTGGCCGGCCCGATGCCCGGCAGCACGCCGACGGCGGTGCCGAGCGTGCAGCCGAGCAGCGCCCACAGCAGGTTGACGGGCGTGCCGGCCGTGGCAAAGCCCTGCAGCAGCTGGTTCCAGAGGTCCATGGTTCAGATCCAGCCGGTGCCGGTCAGGCCCGGCAGCTGGATGGCCAGCAGCTGCGTGAACATCCAGTACACCGGCGCCGCGATGGCCGCGCCGAGCAGTGCATCCTTCAACCAGCCCGCGAGCCCGCGGTCGGTCGCCCCCTGGGCACTCCGGAAGCCCCGCACCGCGAGCATGAAGCACAGGCTGCAGCCGAGGATGAAACCGAGCCGCGTGATGAGCGCGGCGTTCGCGAGCAGGCCGGCGGACACCCAGCCGAAGCCGGCCCAGTGCGGCGGCGCCTCGTCCGGGGCCGTATCCAGCTGCCGGAAGCCGCCGCGCGCCACCTCTGCGCCCAGCGCGATGCCGCACAGCGCGAGCGCGATGCCGACGACCCAGGGCAGGAAGTTCGGTCCGACGCCGCCGTAGCCGGCGTCGCCGGGAATCGTGGTGGCCCCCGCCAACAGCGCGAGGCCCGACAGCAGCGTGCCGCCGGCCACGAGCGCCTGCCCGCGCCGGGTCATCAGATCATCCCCGACTTGGCCATCACCGCGCGCAGGCTCGCGAACTCGCGGTCGACGAAGGCCTCGAACTCGGCGCCGACCATCAGCGCAGGCGTCCAGCCGTTGCGCTCCAGCGCCTCCGCCCAGGACTTGCTCCGCGTGGCCTTCACCACCAGGTCGGTCAGCGCCTTGCGCTGCTCGGGCGTGATGCCGCCGGCGCCATAGACGCCGCGCCAGTTGCCGATCACCACGTCGACGCCCTGCTCCTTCAGCGTCGGCACGTCGATGCCCTTCAGGCGCGTCTCCGAGGTCACGCCGATCGGCCGCATGCGGCCGGTCTTGATGTACTCGGCGAACTCGCTGTAGCCGCTGCCGCCGACCGTGACGTTGCCGCCGAGCACCGCGGCGATCGCCTCGCCGCCGCCGCGGAAGGCGACGTAGTTGATCTTGCTCGGGTCCACACCGACGGCGCGCGCGATCATCGCTGCGGCGATGTGCTCGGTCGAGCCGCGCGAGCCGCCGCCCCACTTGACGCTGCCCGGATCGCGCTTCATCTGCTCGATCACGTCGGCCATCGACTTCAGCGGCGAGTTGGCCGGCAGCACGAAGACGTTGTACTCGCTGGTCAGCCGGGCCAGCGGCGTCGCCTGGTTCAGGCTCACCGGCGGCTTGCCGGTGATGATCCCGCCGAGCATCACCGCGCCCATCACCATCAGCGCATGCGGGTCGCCCTTGCTCGCGTTGGCGAACTGCGCCAGGCCGATGGCTCCGGCGGCGCCGCCCTTGTTGTCGAAGCTGACCGAGGCCGCCGCGCCCGCATCCTGCAGCGCCTTGCCGAGCGCCCGGCCGGTCAGGTCCCAGCCGCCGCCCGGGTTGGCCGGGATCATCATCTTCAGATTGGCGGGCGCCTGCGCGCGGGCCGGCAGCGGCAGCACGCCGGCGGCGGCCAGCGCGGCCAGGGTCTTCAGAAAGTGATCGCGGCGCATCGTCATGGCTGTCTCCTCCGTCCGGGCTCGTCCCGATAATCCTGCGCATCGTCAAGGCCCAGGCTGTCAGCCGGCTGTCGAACGACCTAGGGGAAGCACCAGGGGCCATGAAGCTGCTGCTGATCGAGGACAACGACGCGATGCGCACCACGCTGCAGCGCAGCTTCGAGCGCTGGGGGGCCCAGGTGGTGGCCTGCGCCGACGGCGCCCGCGCACTGGACCGCTGGCGCGCCAGCCTGCCGGACGTCGTGCTGCTGGACCTCAGCCTGCCCGGGATGGACGGGCTGGAGGTGCTGGCCCAGGCGCGCGCCGAAGGGCTGCTGGCGCCGGTGCTGATCCTGACCGCGCGCGGCACCGTCGGCGACCGCGTGCTCGGCCTCAATGCCGGCGCCGACGACTACCTGCCCAAGCCCTTCGACCTCGACGAGCTGGAGGCCCGGGTGCGGGCGCTGGCGCGCCGGGCCGGCGCCGAGCGCAGCCCCGGCCTGCCCGACGACGACTTCGGTCCCGCCTGTGGCGGCCTGCGCTGCGACCGCCGCAGCGGCGCGGTGCACTGGCACGACACGGTCTTCGAGCTGCCGAGCCGCGAGCTGGCGCTGCTGCGCGCGCTGCTGGCCCGGCCCGGCCAGGCCGCGAGCAAGGAAGCGCTGTTCGCCCAGGTCTTCGACGGCGAGCCCGACGTGCAGCCGGAAGCGATCGAGGTGGTCGCCTACCGGCTGCGCAAACGCCTCGCGCCCACCGGCGTGCAGCTCGTCACGCTGCGCGGGCTGGGCTACCTGCTGAAGGCCACGCCGTGAGCGAACCCGCCGCAGCGACGCCGGACGCGTCGACGCGCCACCCGCCGGACCGGCCGGATCCGGCCGCAGGCCGCCCGGCGCGCCGCCGCTGGCGGCCGGCGAGCCTGCGCAGCCAGCTGCTGCTGGGCATCCTGCTCCCCGTCGGGCTGCTGGTCGCGGTGAACGCGCTGAGCCTGTACCGCCAGGCCCTGAGCGCGGCCGACACCGCCTACGACCGCACGCTGCTGGCCTCGGCCAAGTCGCTGGGCGAATCACTGGAGATCGTCGGCCAGGGCGACGCGGCGCGGGTGCGCGCGACGGTGCCCTACTCCGCGCTGGAGGCCTTCGAGGCCGACAACCGCAGCCGCATGTTCTACAAGGTCAGCGGCTTCCGCGGCGAGTGGGTGTCCGGCTTCGAGGACCTGCCGCCGTGGCGCGGGCAACTGCCCGCGCAGGGGTTGTACGCGGCGCTCGTGCACTTCTACAACGACCGCTACCGCGACCAGGCGGTGCGCGTGGCCGTGCTGCTGCAGCCGGTCGCATCGGCCGAGGGCCGCGGCATGGCCACGATCCAGGTGGCCGAAACGCTGGAGCTGCGCGAGACGCTGGCGCGGCGCATCCTGTTCGACACCCTGTGGCGCCAGGCCGCGCTGCTGGCGGTGATCGCCGGCGTCGTGGTGTGGGTGGTCCAGCACGCGCTGCAGCCGGTGCGCCGGCTCAGCACGGCGCTGCGCGAGCGCCCGCCGCAGGCGCTCGGCCCGCTGCCGGACGCGGACGCGCCGCAGGAGCTGCGGCCGCTGCTGGACGCCACCAACCACGTGATGGCGCGGCTGGACGAACTGCTCGGCCACCAGCGCCGCTTCGTGCGCGACACCGCGCACCAGCTGCGCACGCCGCTGGCGGTGCTGAAGACGCAGGTGCAGTCCGCACGGCGCGGCGACCTGCCGGCCGAGCAGGCGCTGGCGGAGATCGACGGCACCGTGGCGCGCGCGACCACGCTGGCCAACCAGATGCTCTCGCTGGCCAAGGTGGAGCAGCTGCGCCAGCAGGGCGTGGCCCCGGTGGAGGACTGGGCCCCGGCCGCCCGCGAGGTGGCGCTGGACCTCGCGGCGCTGGTGGCCGAGCGCCAGCTCGACTTCTCGATCGACACCGTCGCGGCGCCGGTGCGCGTGCATGCCTGGGCGCTGCGCGAGCTGACGCGCAACCTGCTGCACAACGCGATCCGCCACTGCCCGCCGGGGGGGCCGCTGGCGATCTCGCTGCGGCGGGAGGACGGGCAGGCGGTGCTGCGGCTGGTCGACAGCGGCCCCGGCCTGGCGCCCGGCGTCGGCGAGCGCCTGTTCCAGCCCTTCTCGACCGCGCTGTCCGCCGGCGGCCACCTGCCTGGCGGCACCGGGCTGGGGCTGGCGATCTGCCGCGACATCGTCGACGCGGCGGGCGGCCGCATCGTGCTGCGCAACCGCGAGGACGCGGCGGGGGCGGTCCTCGGCCTGGAGGCCTGCGTGCAGCTGCCGCTGGCGGACAATCCCGCCTGATGGATCGACACGACGACGGCGGCCGCGACGGGCCGCGACTCGACAAGTGGCTGTGGGCGGCGCGCTTCTGCAAGACGCGCGGCGTCGCGCAGGACGAGATCGACAAGGGCCGGGTCACGGTGAACGGCCAGGCCGCCAAGGCCTCGCGCGCGCTGCGGGTGGGCGACCGGGTCGGCCTGCGGCTGCCGGGCGGGCTGGAGCGGACGGTCGTGGTGCGCGGCCTGAGCGCCGTGCGCGGGCCTGCGCCGGTGGCCCAGGCGCTGTACGAAGAGACGGCCGACAGCCTGGCGGCACGCGCGCGCGCCGCCGAGCAGCGCCGGCTCGCACCCGAGCCCTCGCAGGCGATCGAGCAGGGGCGGCCCACCAAGCGCGACCGCCGCCAGCTCGGGGAGTGGACGCGCTGGAGCGCCAGCCTGGATCCGGACTGATCGGACGGACGCGCCGAACCCGACCCCGGGCGCCCGTTCCCTCCTCGAGCCGCGGCGGCACCCCCCGCCCACTGCAGCGCCCGTCCGGCTGCACCGCCGCCAGCGCCGTCGGGTCGCCCTCTTGAAACCAGGGAATTGATCCCCAGTTCCCCTTCGACCCCGAACCCACCGGAGCCACGCGCTCCCCCTTGACCCATGTCGACGAACGAGACGCCGCCGAATCCGCCCGAAACCCCCGCCGACGACGGCCACGCCGCGGGCGCCGACGCCCCCGCCGCGCTGCAGGCCCGGCTGGCCGAACTCGAGGCCCGGCATGCGGAGGTGGCCGACGCCTACCTGCGCGCCAAGGCCGAGGCCGAGAACACCCGCCGCCGTGCCGACGAGGAGATGTCCAAGGCCCGCAAGTTCGCGATCGAGGCCTTCGCCGAGAGCCTGCTGCCGGTGAAGGACAGCCTGGAGGCGGCGGTGGCCCTGCCGTCGGCCAGCGTGGAGCAGGTGCTCGAGGGCGTCCACGCGACGCTGCGCCAGCTCGCCAGCGCGCTCGAGCGCAACAAGGTCGTGGAGGTCAACCCGGCCGCCGGCACGAAGTTCGACCCGCACCAGCACCAGGCGATCAGCGTGGTGCCGCTGCCGGCCGACGCCGCGCAGGATCCGAACACCGTGGTCACCGTGCTGCAGAAGGGCTACCTGATCGCCGAGCGTGTGCTGCGGCCGGCCCTGGTGACGGTGTCGGCGCCGAAATGAGGGCCGCCGCGTCCCCGTCCGCCGCTTGATTCCGCGCGACTTATCCACACGTTGACCCCAAGACAGATTCACGCTCCAGGAGCAACCCCATGGCAAAAATCATCGGCATCGACCTCGGCACCACCAACTCCTGTGTCGCCATCATGGAAGGCAACACCACGAAGGTGATCGAGAACTCCGAAGGCGCGCGCACCACGCCGTCGATCATCGCGTACCAGGAGGACGGCGAGATCCTCGTCGGCGCCTCGGCCAAGCGCCAGGCCGTCACGAACCCGAAGAACACCCTGTATGCGGTGAAGCGCCTGATCGGCCGCAAGTTCGGCGAGAAGGAGGTCCAGAAGGACATCGACCTGATGCCCTACACCATCACCGCCGCCGACAACGGCGACGCGTGGGTGGAGGTGCGCGGCAAGAAGCTGGCGCCCCCGCAGGTCAGCGCCGAGGTGCTGCGCAAGATGAAGAAGACCGCCGAGGACTACCTCGGCGAGCCGGTGACGGAGGCCGTGATCACGGTGCCGGCCTACTTCAACGACGCCCAGCGCCAGGCCACGAAGGATGCCGGCCGCATCGCCGGCCTCGACGTCAAGCGCATCATCAACGAGCCCACCGCCGCGGCGCTCGCCTTCGGCCTCGACAAGCAGGACAAGGGCGATCGCAAGATCGCGGTCTACGACCTCGGCGGCGGCACCTTCGACGTGTCGATCATCGAGATCGCGGACGTCGACGGCGAGAAGCAGTTCGAGGTGCTGTCGACCAACGGCGACACCTTCCTGGGCGGCGAGGACTTCGACCAGCGGATCATCGACTACATCATCTCCGAGTTCAAGAAGGAGCAGGGCGTCGACCTGAGCCGTGACGTGCTCGCGCTGCAGCGCCTGAAGGAAGCGGCCGAGAAGGCCAAGATCGAGCTGTCGAACAGCGCGCAGACCGACATCAACCTGCCCTACATCACCGCCGACGCGAGCGGCCCGAAGCACCTGAACATCAAGCTCAGCCGGGCCAAGCTGGAGGCGCTGGTGGAGGAGCTGATCGAGCGCACGATCGCGCCCTGCCGCACCGCGATCAAGGATGCCGGCGTGAGCGTCGGCCAGATCGACGACGTGATCCTGGTCGGCGGCATGACCCGCATGCCCAAGGTGCAGGACAAGGTCAAGGAGTTCTTCGGCAAGGAGCCGCGCAAGGACGTCAACCCCGACGAGGCGGTGGCCGTGGGTGCCGCGATCCAGGGCCAGGTGCTGGGCGGCGAGCGCAAGGACGTGCTGCTGCTGGACGTCACCCCGCTGTCGCTGGGCATCGAGACCCTGGGCGGCGTGATGACGAAGATGATCAAGAAGAACACGACCATCCCGACCAAGTTCAGCCAGACCTTCTCGACCGCCGACGACAACCAGCCCGCGGTCACGATCAAGGTCTTCCAGGGCGAGCGCGAGATGGCCTCGGGCAACAAGAGCCTGGGCGAGTTCAACCTCGAGGGCATCCCGCCGGCGCCGCGCGGCGTGCCGCAGATCGAGGTCACCTTCGACATCGACGCGAACGGCATCCTGCACGTCAGCGCCAAGGACAAGGGCACCGGCAAGGAGAACAAGATCACCATCAAGGCGAACTCGGGCCTGAGCGAGGACGAGATCCAGAAGATGGTGAAGGACGCCGAGCTGAATGCCGCCGAGGACAAGAAGAAGCTCGAGCTGATCCAGGCGCGCAACAGCGCCGACGCGATGGTGCACTCGGTGCGCAAGAGCCTGTCCGAGCACGGTGACAAGCTCGAGGCGGGCGAGAAGGAGAAGATCGAGGCCGCGCTGAAGGAGACCGAGGAGGTCCTGAAGGGCGACGACAAGGCCGCGATCGAGGCGAAGACCGAGGCGCTGATGACCGCCAGCCAGAAGCTGGGCGAGAAGATCTACGCGGCCCAGGCCGCCGAAGCCGGCGCCGGCGACCCCGCCGCGGCGGCGGCCGCGGCCGCCGGAGCCTCGGCCGCCGGCGGCGCCTCCGCCGGGCGCGGCCGGCCGGCGGACGACGACGTGGTCGACGCCGACTTCACGGAGGTGAAGGACAAGAAGTAAGCCGCCGAGCCGCCGGTCCGGCTCGCGCCAGACCGGCCCGGCCCCCCGCCCTCCCCCGTGATGCTCCCTGGGCGCACGGGGGCTTCGCGTTTCACGAATCCCACCCCCCATGGCAAAGCGCGACTACTACGAGGTCCTCGGCGTTCCGAAGAACGCGAGCGACGAGGACATCAAGAAGGCCTACCGCAAGCTGGCGATGAAGTTCCACCCCGACCGCAACCAGGGCGACGGGGCGAAGAAGGCCGAGGAGCAGTTCAAGGAGGCCAAGGAGGCCTACGAGATGCTCTCCGATGCGCAGAAGCGGGCAGCCTACGACCAGTACGGGCATGCCGGCGTCGACCCGAACATGGGGGGCCGCGGCGGCGGCGCCGAGGGCTTCGGCGGCTTCGCGGAAGCCTTCGGCGACATCTTCGGCGACATCTTCGGCGGCGCCGGGCAGCGCCGCGGCGGGCAGCAGGTCTACCGCGGCAGCGACCTCTCCTACGCGATGGAGATCACGCTGGAGGAGGCCGCGCACGGCAAGGAGAGCCAGATCCGCATCCCGAGCTGGGAAAGCTGCGAGACCTGCCACGGCAGCGGCGCCAAGCCCGGCACCAGCCCCAAGGTCTGCACCACCTGCAACGGCTCGGGGCAGGTGACGATGCGCCAGGGCTTCTTCAGCATCCAGCAGACCTGCCCGCACTGCCGCGGCAGCGGCAAGATCATTCCGGAGCCCTGCACCACCTGCCACGGCCAGGGCCGCATCAAGCGCAACAAGACGCTCGAGGTGAAGATCCCCGCGGGCATCAACGAGGGCATGCGCATCCGCTCGGCCGGCAACGGCGAGCCCGGCACCAACGGCGGGCCGCCGGGCGACCTGTACATCGAGATCCGGATCAAGCAGCACGAGATCTTCGAGCGCGACGGCGACGACCTGCACTGCACGGTGCCGGTCGGGCTGACCGCCGCCGCGCTGGGCGGCCAGATCGAGGTGCCGACGCTCAGCGGCAAGGCGGAGATCGAACTGCCCGAGGGCACCCAGCACGGCAAGACTTTCCGGCTGCGCGGCAAGGGCATCAAGGGCGTGCGCTCGAGCTACCCGGGCGACCTGTACTGCCACGTCAGCGTCGAGACGCCGGTCAAGCTGACCGAGCACCAGCGCAAGCTGCTGAAGGAGCTGGACGAGTCCTTCCGGCGCGGCGGCGACAAGCACTCGCCGACCTCGAAGTCCTGGTCGGACCGCGTGAAGGACCTGTTCAAGTAGGCGCCGCCCGGCCGGCCCGGGCCGGCTCAAGCCGCGGCCGGTCCGGCCGATAACCGGGCACGTCCAGGAGCGTGTCCGATGTCCCTCCCGCCCAGCCGGCCCCGCGCCGGCGCTCGAGCCGTGTCCGCACCCACCGCCCCCCGGGCAGGGGTCCGCATTGCCAGGAGCTCGTCATGCGGCGGATGATCTATTCCGACGTCGACAAGTGCCGCGCGCTGGTCGTCGACAGCAACCCGACCTCGCGCTCGACCCTGGTCTCGATGCTGCGCGACATGGGCGTCGGCCACGTGGTGCCGGTCAGCCAGGCGATCGACGCGCGGCGCGCGCTCGAGAACCGGGTGTTCGATATCGTGCTGTGCGACTACCACTTCGACCGCTCGGAGATGTCCGGCCAGAGCCTGCTGGACGACCTGCGGCGCGCCCAGCTCCTGCCCTATTCCACCGTGTTCGTGATGGTCACCGGCGAGGCCTCGTACTCGCACGTGGCCGAGGTCGCCGAGGCGGCGCTCGACAGCTACCTGCTGAAGCCGCACACCGCGACGGCGCTCGAGGAGCGGCTGCTCGCCGCACGGCACCGCAAGCTGGTGCTGCGCGACATCTTCGAGGCCCTCGAGACGGAGGACTTCGCGACCGCCGCCCGCCTGTGCGCCGAGCGCTTCGAGCGGCGCGACGAGTTCTGGCTGTACGCGGCGCGCATCGGCGCCGAGCTCTACCTGCGGCTCGGCCAGCACGACCTGGCCAAGGGCATGTACGAGGCGGTGCACGCGTCCAAGGCCCTGCCCTGGGCCAAGCTCGGCGTGGCGCGCGCGGAGCTGGAGCAGGGCCAGCTGCCGCAGGCGCGGCGCACGCTGGAAAGCCTGATCAGCGAGCAGCCGAGCTATGCCGACGCCTACGACGTGATGGGCCGGGTGCAGGTCGAGCAGGGCGACCTGAACGCGGCGCTCGAGACCTTCCGCACCGCGATCCGGACCACGCCGGCCAGCATCACGCGGCTGCAGAAGCAAGGCATGCTGGCCTTCTACTGCGGCTGCACCGACGAGGCGATCGAGGCGCTGGAGCGCTGCATGCGCATCGGTGTCAGCTCGAAGATGTTCGACTGCCAGAGCCTGCTGCTGCTCGCGCTGCTGTACTTCGACCGCCGCGACACCAAATCCTTCCAGCGCGTGCACGACACCATCGCGCAGACGGTCGAGAAGCGGCCGGACAGCCGGCGCCTGCAGCGCTTCCTGGAGGTGTCCGAGGTGTTCCGGCTGCTGTTCGCCAGGCGCCTGGCCGAGTGCGTGGCCCAGGTGCGGGCGATGGCGCCCGACCTGCGCAGCGAGGACTTCGACTTCGAGGCCGCATCGAACATGCTCTCGCTGCTGGCGCGGCTGCGCGCCACCGAGGTGCAGCTCGACGACAGCGAGACCTGGGTCGGGCAGATCGCCCAGCGCTTCTGCGTCTCCAAGGCCTCGACCGACATGCTGTGCCGCGCCGCCCAGGGCCACCCGGCCTACGTCACCGCGGTACGCGAGGGCCACGCTCAGATCACCACCACGGCCGAGCGCGCCGTGAGCCACAGCGTGACCGGCTCGCCGCTGGCCGCGGTGCAGACGCTGATGGATCGCGGCCGCGAGACCCTGAACGCCAAGCTGATCGAGCTGGCGGGCATGGTGCTGAACCGCCATGCAGCGCGCATCGGCGACAGCGCCGCGCTGGGCCCGCAGATCCAGGCGCTGAAGACGCGCTTCTGCACCAAGGGCACCCAGGTCGCGCTGGGACAGAGCGGCGGCCGTGCCGCCGGCGGCATCAGCCTGCGCGCCTGAGCGGCGCCCGATCCCCCGTCAGAACAGGCTCCGCTGGCGTGCGGCGGGGGCCGGCGCCGGCGCGACGGGACCATCCGCCTCGTCGGGCGCCGCCGGCCCGCCGGACGGCCGGGCGCCGGGCGGGACCGGCGGCGGCGGCCGGAACTGCGAGAAGTCCAGCGGGGTGCGTTCCTGGCGCAGGCCCAGCCTCGCACAGGCCTTGTCGAAACGCTGGCGCAGCAGCTCGGCCCAGACGCCGCGGCCGCGCTGGCGCTGGCCGAAGCGGGCGTCGTAGTCCTGCCCGCCGTGCAGCTCGCGCACCCGCGCCATCACCCGTGCCGCCCGCTCGGGATGGTGGCGTGCGAGCCAGTCCTGGAACAGCGGGTTCACCTCCCAGGGCAGCCGCAGCACCCCCATGAAGGCCCGGCCTGCACCGGCCCGCGCGGCGGCCTCGAGCAGGCGCTCCAGCTCGGGCTCGTTCAGGAACGGGATCATCGGCGACAGGCTCACGCCGACCGGCACGCCGGCCTCGGCGAGCGTCGCGATGGTCTGCAGCCGGCGGTGCGGCGCGGCCGCGCGCGGTTCCATCTGCCGCGCCAGCGCCGGGTCGAGGGTGGTCAGCGAGACGTAGATGCCGACGGCGCGCCACGCGGCCATGTCGCGCAGCAGGTCCAGGTCGCGCTCGACACCCGCGGACTTCGTGACCAGCGAGAACGGGTGGCGGCAGGCGTGCAGCACCTCGATCACCCCGCGCGTCAGGCGCAGCCGGCGTTCGACCGGCTGGTAGGCGTCGGTGGCCGAGCCGATGTTGAGCAGCCGCGGCACGTAGCGGCGGCTCGCCAGCGCCGCACGCAGCCGCTCGGCGACGTTCGTCTTCGCGACGATGCGCGTCTCGAAGTCGATGCCCGGCGACAGGTTCAGGTAGCTGTGCGTCGGCCGGGCGAAGCAGTAGATGCAGCCATGCTCGCAGCCGCGGTAGGGGTTGACCGAGAGGTCGAAGTGGATGTCGGGCGACTCGTTGGCGCTGAGCACCGAGCGCGCCGTCTCCTCGATCACCTGCGTGACGGGTGCCTGCGGGGCCAGCGGCCGCTCGTCGACGGCCGGGTTCTCGCGGCCCCAGCCGTCGTCCTCGGCGTCGTGCCGCAGCGCGTTGAAGCGGTGCTCGATCGCCCAGGCACTGCCGCGGCCCTTGACGGCGGGCGTCGGCTCGCTGGGGCGCAGCGGGACCAGGTCGATGCGGCGGGGGTGGCGCATGCTGTGAATATACACAGTATCGCCACGCGCGGGGGGACGGCGCGCGACCGGTGCCGCGCGGCCCCGGCGGGTTCGTTCACGGCGGCTTCAGTAGTCGTTGCCGCCGTCGGAGTAGGTGCCGGGCGCCAGGTTGTCGAACTTCGTCAGCGGCTTGTTGAAGAACAGCTTCACGGTGCCGGTCGGCCCGTTGCGCTGCTTGCCGATGATGATCTCCGCGATGTTCGGCTCCTTGCAGGCTTCCTTGGTGTAGTAGTCGTCGCGGTAGATGAACATGATCACGTCGGCATCCTGCTCGATGGCGCCCGACTCGCGCAGGTCGCTCATCATCGGGCGCTTGTCGGTGCGGGTCTCCACCGAGCGGTTCAGCTGCGACAGCGCGATCACCGGGCAGCGCAGCTCCTTGGCAAGCGCCTTCAGGCCGCGCGAGATCTCGCCGATCACGGTCGCGCGGTTCTCCTCCGACGTGGACGAGCTGCCGCTCATCAGCTGCAGGTAGTCGACCACGATCAGCCCGAGCTGGCCGCACTGGCGCGCCTGCCGGCGCGCCCGTGCGCGCACCTCGCTCGGCGACAGGCCGGGGCTCTCGTCGATGAACATGCTGACCGTGCCGAGCCGCTCGACCGCCTCGGACAGGCGGCTCCATTCATCGTCGGCCAGCTTGCCGGTGCGCAGGTGCTGCTGGTCGATGCGGCCCAGCGAGCCGACCAGGCGCAGCGCCAGCTGCGCGGCCCCCATTTCCATCGAGAACACCACCACCGGCAGGCCCTCGGTGACGGCCACGTGCTCGGCGATGTTCAGCGCGAAGGCGGTCTTGCCCATCGACGGGCGGGCCGCCAGCACGATCAGGTCACCGGGCTGGAAGCCGGCGGTCATCCGGTCGAGGTCGAAGTAGCCGGTGCGCACGCCGGTCACGTCCTCGGCGCCGTTCTCGTGCAGCTCGGTCACGCGGTCGAGCAGCTGCACCACCAACTGGTCCATGGTCTGGAAGCCCTGCTTGGACTTCGAGCCTTCCTCGCCGATGCGGAAGATGCGGCCCTCGGCCTCGTCCAGGATCTGGTCGACCGGGCGGCCCTGCGGGTTGAAGGCCTGGGTCGCGATCTCGTCGGCCGCTGCGACCAGCTTGCGCAGCACGGCCCGCTCGCGCACGATCTCCGCATAGCGGCGCAGGTTGGCCGCGCTCGGCACGCTCTGCGCCAGTGCGTTCAGGTAGACGAGGCCCCCGCATTCCTCGGCCTTGCCGAGGCTCTGCAGCTGCTCGTAGACGGTGATCACGTCCGCGGGCTTCGAGGCCTGGACCAGCGCTCCGACGGCCGCGTAGATCGTGCGGTGCTCGTAGCGGTAGAAGTCGGAATCGACCAGCAGGTCGCCGGCCCGGTCCCAGGCGCTGTTGTCCAGCAGCAGGCCGCCGAGCACGCTCTGCTCGGCCTCGATCGAATGCGGCGGCACGCGCAGACGCGCGACCTCGTCGTCGGGTCGCGGCCCGCTGCCGGCCTCCATCGACGAGGACGAGGCGGGCGGATGGGGCAGCGCAGGAGAGGTGAAGACAGCCATGCGGAACTGTACGTCGCGGGGGCCGGCCGCGGGCGCCGCCGCTGGGGACAGGCCTGTGGAAATCCGGTGGACGCGGCGTGGGCAGCGCGGCAGGCGCCCCAAAGCAGAAGGGCCGGCAGTGCCGGCCCTTCATCGGATGCCTGGCGGCGCCGCAGGCGCCGCGAAGCCCCTCAGTCGGTGTCGCCGATCACGACGACCTTGACCTCGGCCACGACGTCGGTGTGCGGCACCACCGTCACGGTGTGCTCGCCGACGGTCTTCAGCGGGCCGTTGGGCATGCGCACCTGGGCCTTGCCGACCTTGAAGTCGATGCGGGTCAGGGCCTCGGCGACGTCGTTGTTCGTGACGGAGCCGAACAGGCGCCCGTCCACACCGGCCTTCTGGGTGATGTGGATGGTGCGGCCGTTCATCTTCTCGCCCAGCGCCTGGGCGGCGGCGAGCTTCTCGGCGGCGGCCTTCTCGAGCTCGGCGCGGCGGGCCTCGAACTCCTTGATCGCCGCCTGGGTGGCGCGCCGCGCGAGGCGGCTGGGGATCAGGAAGTTGCGGGCATAGCCGTCCTTGACCTTGACGACGTCACCCAGGTTGCCGAGGTTGGCGACCTTGTCCAGGAGAATGATCTGCATGGGGGCGCTCCTCTCAGACCTTGTGCTGGTCGCTGTACGGCAGCAGGGCCAGGAAGCGGGCGCGCTTGATGCACGTCGTCAGCTGGCGCTGGAAGAAGGCGCGCGTGCCGGTCAGGCGGGCGGGCACGATCTTGCCGTTCTCGGAGATGAAGTCGCGCAGGGTGTCGATGTCCTTGTAGTCGATCTCGGTGACACCGGCCACGGTGAAGCGGCAGAAGCGCTTGCGCCGGAACAGCAGCGACTGCTGGTTGCGCTTGGGCTTGCGGTCCTTCGAAAACTTGCCTTTACCACGGGGCGGGGGCATGGGAAACCTCGTTCAGTCTTGTCTGTAGGGTGTGGCCGGGGCCGTCAGTCGAGCTCGGTCACGTGGAACACGATGCCGCGTCCGTTGCGCTGCGCACCCAGGAAGCCGGCGAAGGCATGGGTGCGTCCCAGTTCCAGGCTTTCCAGCCGGCGGGTGAGGGCCTCACCCACCGCGCGCGCCTTGAGCTCGAACTGCAGCTGGCGGGGCTGGCCCAGCTGCTGCACGGTACCGGCATGCCGCAGGCTCAGGTCGAGTGCGGGCAGGCCGGCCGGGGTGTAGCGCAGGGCCCCTCGGGCCACCAGTTCCGCCGTCAGCACCAGCCGGTTCAGGCTGGGCGCCTCGGGCGCGGGGTTCAAGGGCGCGGGAATGGCCGGTCGGGACGACGCGTCGGCGCGGTCAGGCGGCCTCAGGCCGCCGCTTCCTGCGGTTGCGGGGCCTTGCGGGCCTCTTCGCGGTCGACCACCTTCATCATCACCGAAGGCGTGGTCTCGGCCTTGCTCTTCTGCACCGTCAGGTGGCGCAGCACGGCGTCGTTGAAGCGGAAGCCCGTCTCGAGCTCCGTCAGCACGTCCTTGCTGCATTCGATGTTCAGGCACAGGTAGTGCGCCTTGGTGAGCTTCTGGATCAGGTAGGCCATCTGGCGCCGACCCCAGTCCTCCACCCGGTGCACCTTGCCGCCGCCGGCGGTGATGGCACCCTTGTAGCGCTCCAGCATCGCCGGAACCTGTTCGCTCTGGTCCGGATGGATCAGCAGCACGATTTCATAATGACGCATGCGATCTCCTCGTGAATTCCGCCGCCGCCTCGTGCCTGGCCGGAAAACCCCGGCAGGCCTGGCGTCGACCAGAAGCCACCCCGAAGCGTCGACCCGGGTGCGGCAAGGGAAAAGCCCGCGAGTATACGCCAAAGGCGCGGGCGGCTGCCGAACCTCGGCGCCGCGCGCGGTCAGCGCAGCCGCCGCGGGTAGCGCAGCGATTCCGCCAGCGCCACCACCGCCGGCGACGGCGGGCGCGTCAGCAGGCTGACCGCCACGATCAGCGCGAAGCCGACCGGCATGCCGAACACGCCGGCGGCGACCGGGTGGATGTCGAACCACAGGTCCACCGGCGCGGTCACGCCGAAGGCGCTGCGCAGCGAGGCCTGGTTGCGCACGAGGTAGTAGGCGGTGACGGCCAGCCCGCCGAGCATGCCGGCGCTGGCACCCCAGCGGTTCGCGCGCTTCCAGAAGATGCCCAGCACCAGCGCCGGAAAGAATCCGGACGCCGCGAACGAGAAGGCCGCGGAGACGAGGAACAGGATGTCGGCCTGGCGCTGTGCGGCGACGTAGGCGGCGCTCAGTGCCACCAGCAGCAGCAGCACCTTCGACATCGTGACGCGCCGCGCGGTCGAGGCCTGCGGGTCGATCATCGAGTAGTAGAGGTCGTGCGACAGCGCATTCGAGATCGTCAGCAGCAGGCCGTCGGCCGTCGACAGCGCAGCGGCCAGGCCGCCCGCGGCGACCATGCCCGACACCACGTAGGGCAGCCCCGCGATCTCCGGCATGGCCAGCACGATGATGTCGCCACCGATCTTCATCTCGCCGAGCTGGAAGATGCCGTCCTTGTTGACGTCGCTGACGCTCAGCAGCCCGGGATCGAGCCGGGCCCAGGTCGCGATCCACTCGGGCAGCTGGTCGAAGCGCGTGCCGACCAGGACGTTGAAGACCTCGAACTTGACCAGCACCGCCAGCGTGGGCGCGGTCACGTACAGCAGGAAGATGAACAGCACCGACCAGGTCACCGACTCGCGCGCCTCGCGCACCGACGGCGTGGTGTAGTAGCGCATCAGGATGTGCGGCAGCCCGGCCGTGCCCAACATCAGGCAGAACAGCAGCGCGAGGAAGTTGCGCCGCGACTGGTCGTAGGCCTCGCGCTGCGCCGGCGTGCCGTCGGGATCGCCGGCGAAGGCCTGGCCATGGCGCGGCATGCCCGCCAGCGGCCGCGCGCGCTCCTCGTTGAGCTCGCGCGCCCGCGCCCAGGCTTCGCGGGCCGCCGGCACGTCCTTCGGCAGCTGGGCCAGGGCCTTCTCGGCCGCCTGGATCTCCGCCAGCGGGCCGTTGACGGCCTTCAGCTCGGCCAGCCGGCGGTTCGCCTGCACGCGCTCCGCGGCGAGCGCCGTCGGCACGTCCTCCAGCCGTCGCGCATAGTCATCGGCGCGCGCGCGGAACACCGCGATGACCTCCTGCTCCTTCGGGTCCTCCATCAGCTGGCGCTCGCGCTCGGTCACCTTCGCCAGCTGCATGCCGTAGACGAGCTGCGGGATCGGCACGCCGGTCTGCTTGATCGACAGCCAGACCACCGGCGCCAGGTAGGCGATGATCAGCACGATGTACTGCGCCACCTGCGTCCAGGTGACGGCCCGCATGCCGCCGAGGAAGGAACAGACCAGGATGCCGCCGAGGCCCAGGAAGATGCCCAGCACGAAGTCCACCCCGGTCAGGCGCGAGGTGATGAGGCCGACGCCGTAGATCTGCGCGACCACGTAGGTGAAGGAACACAGGATGGCCGCGAACACGCCGATCAGCCGCGGCAGCTTGCCCTCGTAGCGCTCGCCCAGGTAGTCGGGGATCGTGAACTGCCCGAACTTGCGCAGGTAGGGCGCCAGCAGCAGCGCCACCAGGCAGTAGCCCCCGGTCCAGCCCATCACGTAGGCCAGGCCGGCATAGCCGCTGAGGTAGAGCATGCCGGCCATGCCGATGAACGACGCGGCCGACATCCAGTCGGCGCCGATCGCCATGCCGTTGTAGAGCGCCGGGACGCGTCGCCCCGCAACGTAGTACTCGGCGGCGTTGGTGGTGCGGCTGATGACGCCGATCACCGCGTACATCACCACGGTCGCCATCAGGAAGATGACGCCGATCCACTTCTTGGGCAGGCCCACCTGCTCCAGCGCCGCCAGCGCCATCACGAAGGCGAGGAAGCCGAGCGTGTACCAGCCGTAGATGCGGTGCAGGCGCCGCTCGAAGCGACGCTGGCGGCCCCGGTCGGCCGGCCGCTCGGCGGGCCCCGTCATGGGGCACGCCACGCCGCGCCCCGGGACGAGGCTTGCGGGCGGCGGATGGGATGGCAGCGGTTCACGGGCGGGCGGTGGCGGTCCGCGGCGGGCACGCCCGACGCCGGGCGGCCCGGCCGCGATGCCCGGTTTGTACCGCAGCCGGCGCGCGCCGCCCATCCGGAGCGGCCAGGGCCGCCGCTCGGCCGTGGCCCCGCGGACCGGCATGGCCTGCCGCAACGGGCCCCAGACCGGAACCGCCGGCCGCAGCGAAACGGCCGCCCGAAGGCGGCCGGCATCCTAGCGGACGGGTCAGGCG
The DNA here is from genome assembly GCF_001293525.1 of Pseudideonella sakaiensis. Taxonomy (GTDB): domain Bacteria; phylum Pseudomonadota; class Gammaproteobacteria; order Burkholderiales; family Burkholderiaceae_C; genus Ideonella_A; species Ideonella_A sakaiensis. The sequence continues at coordinate 77,787 of NZ_BBYR01000008.1, forward strand.
GGGCTTACTCCGCCGTGGGCTCCTCGGCCACCGGCACCAGCAGGATCGAGTCGCCCGGCTGCAGCGTCAGCGCCTCGCCATCCGCGGGCACCCAGAGCACGACGGCATCGTCCTCGGCACCCAGCGCGGCGATGGCCTGCGCGTCGGCCGCCGCCTGGGCGTCGGCCGCGGCCTGGACCTCGGCGGCGGCGCGGGCCGCCTCGGCCTCGAGCGCCAGCTGGCCGGCCTGCGGCACGCCCGCGATGGCCTGGTTCGGCAGGTTGCCGAACTTGGTGTCGCCGATGTCACCGCTCAGTTCGCCGCGGGCGTCCAGCGCACCGCTGGCCCGCGCGGCCATCAGCTCGTCCAGCACCTGCTGGCGGGTCAGCGGGCCGCGCGCATCGGCCGACACCACGTCCGGCGAGTTGTCCAGCGCCGGCGAGCTCATCGTCGCATCGGCCAGCGGGGCCGACAGGGTCTCGTAGCCCGGGCGCACGGTCACCGCATTCGACGGCGCGGCGGCATACTGCTGCGCGGAGTCGACGCCGTTGGCGGCATCGACGTAGCCATAGGCTTCACCGCGCAGCGCCGGCGAGTCCTCGGTGCCGAACACCTTGGGCTCGAAGCGTTCCGGCTCGGCCGGGATGCCGTTCTCGTACAGCGAGTTGGTGCCGGGCGGCACCGTGCCGTACGCCTCGCCGGCGGTCGCGGCGCTGCCGTGCTCGACATGGCGGACGGCCTGGGCTTCGGCCATCACGTCGGCGCGCGTGCCCGGCGCAGACGCGTCGGCGAAGCCGGTGGGCGACGCGACGGCGACACCGCCGAAGGCGGCGAGAACGGCGGCAGCGATCAGGTGACGGGAGGTCTTCTTCATGGGGAGCTTTCCTTTCTCGGACCCGCGGTCCGTGGGTGGAACACAACCCGGGCGCCCGGAGGCGACCGGCCCCACAGCAACATGGTGCGGCGTCCGGCGGACCCCGCGCTACTGCGGCCGAGGCGGCGGGCCGGGGACCGTTCTGGTCCGTGGCCTGTCGGGACCGCCTCGATGGGATCCACTGTAGGCAGCGCCCGCGCCGGCCCCGATCGGCCGAGGCCGTCCTGCCCTGTAGGACGCAGGCGCGGTCCGGCGTGGTCGCCCGCCGCCCCGCGCGACGCGCCCGCGCCGCGGGCCCGGGCCGTCTATCAGGCCGCCGGCGCCGCCGGCGGCGCGCTCCCGCGCTTCAGGCGCAGCGCCTGGTTGGCGAGCCCGTCGGCCCGCTCGTTGTAGACATCGCCGGCGTGTCCGCGCACCCACTGCGGGCGCACGCGGCGCGCATCGGCCAGCGCGAACAGCGTCTTCCACAGCCCCTGGTTGGCGACCGGCTCGCCCTTCGAGTTCCGGAAGCCGCGCCGCTCCCAGCCGCTGCGCCATTCCGACAGGCCCTTGACCACGTACTGGCTGTCGCTGAACAGCTCGACGGCCGCGCCGGCGGGCACGCGGCGCAGGCCCTCGATCGCGGCGGTCAGCTCGGCGATCTGGTTGGTCCCGGGACCGATGAAGCCGAAGTGGTCGCTGAGCCCGGCGCCCTCCGGCGCGATCAGCACCACGCCCCAGCCCGAGGGGCCGGGATTCGACGGGGCACAGGCGCCGTCGGCATACACGATCCAGGTCATCGACCGCAGTCCTTGTCGAAGTGAACGAGGCGCCGATTGTGGCCGGGCCGGCGGACCCGCGGGCCCGGCCGGCGCGCTCGCTAGGGCTCGTGCCGCTGCACGGCCACCGCGGGCGAGGTCGGGGCGGGGGCCCGCCGTGCCCGCGCCAGGCCGACCAGGCGCATGCCGCGCACGCGCTTGACCGCCACCACCAGGTAGACGGCGCCGAACACCGGCCACCAGCGTGCGCCGAGCGGCTCGGTCCATGCGCTGCGCGCCAGCCAGCGCTCGGAGCGCAGCGGTGGCCGGTAGCAGCCGAAGCGGCTGACCTCGACCTCGAAGCTGAGCAGCCGCAGCCAGTCGCGCAGGCGCCGGTAGCCGATGAACTCGCCATCGGTGGGCAGGAAGAGGCCGGCCTCCTGCGGCCGGCGCAGCCGGTTCCAGCCCCGCCCGGCGTGCTGGCGCAGGCCCCAGAGGCTGAAGGGATTGAATCCGAGGACCACGACCCGGCCCTCCGGCCGCAGCACGCGCTCGACCTCGGCCAGCGCGAGGTGCGGATCGCGGGCGAGTTCGAGCGCATGCGGCAGCACCACCAGGTCGAGGCTGCCGGCGTCGAAGGGCAAGGCATCGAATTCGCAGCAGACGTGGCTGCCCGGCCAGCCCGCGTCGTCACCCGCGCCGGTCGGGTCGACGCCGGGTCCGGTGGCGACCGGCACGGCGTGACCGGACGCCGGCGGCGCAGCGCTGGCAGCGGGCCCGGCCGGCGCGCAGCCCCGGTCGCTTGCGACCCAGCGGTGCGGCATGCGGTTGGCGCGCAGCGCCTGCAGCTGCGGCAAGCCGAGCTGCAGCGCGTGGAAGCCGAACAGGTCGGCGACGACGGGATCGATCGCCTGGCGCTCCCAGTCCAGCACGTAGCGTCCGGCCGGGGTCGTCAGCCAGTCGGCCAAACCTATAATCGCAGCCTGCTGCGTCATGAACCTGGTCGCCCTCCCCGCCTTCACGGACAACTATGTCTGGCTGCTCCACGACGGGCACCAGGGCATCGTGGTCGATCCGGGTGACGCGGCGGTCGTCGTCGATGCGCTGAAGGCCCTCGGTCTGGCACTGCGCGGCATTCTAGTGACGCACCACCACGGCGATCACGTCGGGGGCCTGTCGGCCCTCGCACCGGTGCTCGACGGCCCGGTCTATGCGCCCGCCACCGAGCGCATCCCCGGCCCGGTCGTGCCGGTGCGCGGCGGCGAGCGCATCGAGCTGCTCGGCCTGGGCTTCGAGGTGATCGACGTGCCCGGCCACACCGCCGGCCACGTGGCCTACCTGCACCGGCCGGCCGGCGAGGCACCGATCCTGTTCTGTGGCGACACGCTGTTCTCCGGCGGCTGCGGCCGCCTGTTCGAGGGCACGCCGGCGCAGATGCACGCGTCGCTGACGACGCTGGCGGCGCTGCCCGGCGAGACCCGCGTCTGCTGCGCGCACGAATACACGCTGGCCAACCTTCGCTTCGCCGTCGACGTGGAGCCGCGCAACCCCGCGCTGCATGACTACGTCGCCCGCTGCCGGTCGCTGCGCGAGCAGGGACGGCCGACGCTGCCCGGCTCGATCGCCACCGAGCGGGCCATCAACCCATTCCTGCGCTGCGCCGAGCCCGACGTGGTGCAGTCCGCGCTCACGCATGGCGCAGCCAGCCCGGCCCCCGTGGACGTGTTCGCCGCGCTGCGTTCCTGGAAGAACGACCACCGATGACCCTCCACCCGCTCGCCCGCCCCTTCCACACCGGCGCCTGGGCGCGTCGCTGCGCCGTGCCGCTGGCCCTGCCGCTCGCGCTGGTGCTCGGCGGCTGTGCGGTCGCCCCGTCGGCACGCCCGCCGGCCACCGAGACCGCCGCACCGAAGCTGGCCCCGCCGGCGGCGGCGACGGCGCCGGCCGCCGCGGCCGCCGTGGCCGCGCCCGTCCCCGCCGCCCCGGAGGCGCCCGCCGAGCCGCCGGCCCCGCCGCCGGTGGCGACGGACCCGCTGCGCCCCGACGTCCGCATCGACGCCGAGGACCGCGCGGCCCGCACCGACCTGTGGGAACGCATGCGCAGCGGCTTCGCGATGCCGGAGCTGGAGACCGAGCTGGTGCGCGACAGCGAGCGCTGGTACGCCACGCGCCCCGACTACGTGCAGCGCATGACCGAGCGCGGCAGCCGCTACCTGTTCCACATCCTCGAGGAGGTGGAACGGCGCAAGATGCCGACCGAGCTGGCGCTGCTGCCCTTCATCGAGAGCGCCTTCAATCCGCAGGCGATGTCCTCGGCCAAGGCCTCGGGCATGTGGCAGTTCATCCCGTCGACCGGCCGCTTCTTCGACCTGAAGCAGAACGTCTTCCGCGACGATCGGCGCGACGTCCTCGCGTCGACCCGGGCCGCGCTCGACTACCTGCAGAAGCTGCACGGCATGTTCGGCGACTGGCACCTCGCGCTGGCCGCCTACAACTGGGGCGAGGGCAGCGTGCAGCGGGCGATCGCGCGCAACGAGAAGGCCGGCCTGCCGACCGACTACCTCAGCCTGCGCATGCCCAACGAGACGCAGCAGTACGTGCCCAAGCTGCAGGCGGTGAAGAACATCGTGCGCTCGCCGCAGCGCTACGGGCTCGCGCTGCCGCCGCTGGAGAACCACCCCTACTTCCTGAGCGTCGGCATCGAGCGCGACATCGACGTCGCGCTGGCCGCCCGCTTCGCGGGCATGGGTGTCGAGGAGTTCAAGACCCTCAACCCGCAGATGAACAAGCCGGTGATCCTGGCCGCCGGCACGCCGCAGGTCCTGCTGCCCTACGACAACGCCAACGAGTTCGTGCGCCGGCATGCCGCCCACCGCGGCCCCTACGCGACCTGGACCGCGTGGACGGCGCCCAAGACCATGCGCACGCGCGAGGTCGCGGCGCTGCACGGCATGAACGAGGTCGCGCTGCGCGAGCTGAACCGGATCCCGCCGCGGATGCTCGTGAAGGCCGGCTCGACGCTGCTGGTGCCGCGTGGCGTGGCCCGCACCGCCGACGTCTCCGAGCACGTGGCCGACCACGCGACGATGGCCCTGGCCCCCGACCTGCCGCCGATGCGCCGCATCGCGCTGCGCGCCGGCAAGCGCGGCGAGACCGTGGCCGGCATCGCGCGCCGCTACAAGGTCAGCGCGACGCAGGTCGCGCAGTGGAACAAGACCTCCCCGCAGGCGAAGTTCCGCGCCGGCCAGACCATCGTGGTGTTCGTGCCGCAGAAGTCGGGCAGCCGCGTCGCCGCGGCCGCGCGCGAGGCCGGTGCGAAGCGGGGCGGCAAGGGTGCCGCGACGGCGCGCGTGGCCGGCCGCTCCGGCAAGTCGGCCAAGTCCGCCACGCGGGTGGCGGGCAAGCCCGCCAAGGCCAAGACGCGCGTCGCCCAGCAGCCGAGCCGATCGGCGAACTCGGTGCGCGCGGTGCGCTACTAGCCGCTGGGTCGCCGGGTATCCCGGCCGGTCAGGTGAGGGGCACGACCGGAAGCGCCGCGCCTGCCGCGGCCGCGTGTCGGCCAGGGCGCCGGCCTCAGCGCCGGTCGTTCAGGGCCTGCGCGAGGGTCCCGAGATCGACATGCTCGAGCTCGCTGCCGACCGGGACGCCGCGCGCGAGCCGCGTGCTGCGCACCCCGCGCGCGCGCAGGGCCTCGGCGATCGCATGCGCGGTCGCCTCGCCCTCGGCGGTGAAGCTGGTCGCGACCACCACCTCCACGACCGAGGCCTCGCCGACCCGCTGCAGCAGCTGGGCCAGGCCGATGTCGCGCACGCCGATGCCATCCAGCGGGCTCAGCCGGCCCATCAGCACGAAGTACAGCCCGCGGTAGCCGCCGCTGCGCTCGAGCGCGAGCTGGTCGGCCGGGGTCTCGACCACGCACAGCAGCGAGGCGTCGCGCGCAGGGTCACGGCAGGTCGCGCAGACCGCGCTCTCGCTGAAGGTGTGGCAGCGCTCGCAGTGGCGCACCCGCTCCACCGCCGCGCGCAGCGCCTGCGCCAGCTCGCCGGCACCCGGCCGGTCGTGCTGCAGCAGGTGGTAGGCCATGCGCTGGGCCGACTTCAGGCCGACGCCCGGCAGCCGGCGCAAGGCCTCGACCAGCCCGTCCAGTGCCGGCCCGCTCACGAGGCGACCTCCGGCCCGGGCCGCGTCGGCATCAGAACGGGAACTTCATGCCGGGCGGCAGCGGCATGCCGGCCGTCAGCTTGCCCATCTTCTCGGTGCTGACCTGCTCGGCGCGGCGCAGGCCGTCGTTGAACGCGGCGGCGACCAGATCTTCCAGCATGTCCTTGTCATCGGCCAGCAGGCTGGGGTCGATCGTGACGCGCTTCACGTCGTGCTTGCAGGTCATCGTGACCTTCACCAGGCCGGCCCCGGCCTGGCCCTCGACCTCGATGCTCGCGAGTTCTTCCTGCGCCTTGCGCAGGTTGTCCTGCATGGCCTGGGCCTGCTTCATCAGGCCGGCGAGTTGGTTCTTCATCATGCGGCGGTCTCCGGGAAAGGGGTGGGAAGGCGTCAGCAGGGCTGGATCGAGCCGGGAACGATGCGGGCCGACTTGAACTGGGCCAGCAGGCGGCGCACGTCCGGGTCCTGGGTGATGGTGTCGACGGCGGCCTGCTGGCGCTGCTCGCGCTCGGCCTGCAGGCGCAGCGCCGGGGTGTCGACGGTCGGGCCGGGCTCGGTCTCCAGGCGCACCGGCCGCTCGAGCGCAGCCGCGAGCGCCGCCTGCAGGCGCTCGACGTGCGGCGCGGCGCGCAGCATCTCGCGCTCGACGCGCAGCCGCCAGCGCGGCGGATCGGCCGCCTCGTCGATCGCAACGCACTGGGCCTGCCAGGCCAGCTCCCTGACGAGGGCGGTGATGGCGCCCCGCTCCGCCAGGCCCAGGGCGAGCGCATGCCAGCGCGCGCCGAGCGGCGTCGGCTGCAGCCGCGCCGCGGCCGACGCGGGGCGGTCGATCGGGTCGGCGGCGGCCGCAGGCCGCGGCGGCGTCGCGGGCCCGGGCTCGAACGCAGGCGCGCCGGCGTCCGGCCCCATCCCGGCGCCCGCGTCGTCGGCCTCCGCCGGCGGCGCATCGAGCCAGGGCGGGAGCCCGTCGTCCGCGGCGGCCGGCCGCCCGGCGGCGGGCGGCGGGGCGGGTGTCGGAAGCGCCACCGGCGCCGACGCGGGGGCCCGCAGCTGCAGCGCCGGCGGCGGGCCGGGCCGCCGTTCCGGCGCCACCGGCGCGTCCGTCGCCCGGCCCGACGCGGCGGGCGGCCGGGCAGCCGCCGTCGCCTGTGCCGCGGGCGGCAGCGACACGGCGGTGCGTGCCGCCTGCGGCGATTGCAGCGGCACCGCGGGCCGCCCCGCGGCCGGCCGCTCGGCCGGCGGCGCCCCGGCAGCCGGCTCGGGCAGGCCCGCCGCGGCACCGCCCGGCCGCGCCCCGCGTCCGGCCGTGCCCCCGGCCTCGCGGCCCGGGCGGAAGGCCAGCATGCGCAGCAGCACCATGGTCAGGCCGCCGTACTCGTCGGGCGCCAGGCCGAGCTCGCCGCGCCCGTGCAGGCAGAGGCTGTAGAGCAGCGTGGTCTCGTCGGCGCCGAAGCGGCCGGCCAGTCGCCGCGCATCGGAGGCCGCCGGGTCGTCCGCAGCGGCGGCCTGCGGCACCGCCTGCGCGACGGCCATCGCCTGCAGCAGCTCGGCCAGTTCGTCGAGGGTGCCGGCCGCCGGGAGGCCGAGCTCGCGCAGGCCATCGACCCCCGCCAGCAGCCCGGCGCCATCCGCATCGGCCAGGGCCTCGAGCAGGCGCACCGCATGGCGGCGGTCCACCGCGCCGAGCATGCGGCGCACGCCCTCCTCGTCGAGCTGGCCGGCGCCGTGCGCGATCGCCTGGTCGCACAGCGACAGCGCATCGCGCATCGAGCCCCGGGCGGCGCGGGCGAGCAGGCGCAGCGCGCCCGGCTCGGCGGCCAGGCCCTCGGCCTCCAGCACCTGCTGCAGGTGGGCCTGCACGGTGTCGACCGCCATCGGGCGCAGGTTGAACTGCAGGCAGCGCGACAGCACCGTCGGCGGCACCTTCTGCGGGTCGGTGGTCGCGAGCACGAACTTGAGGTAGTCCGGCGGCTCCTCCAGCGTCTTCAGCATCGCGTTGAAGGCGTGGTTCGACAGCATGTGCACTTCGTCGATCATGTAGACCTTGAAGCGCCCGACCACCGGCTTGTAGACCGCCTGGTCCAGCAGCTGCGAGATCTCCTCGACGCCGCGGTTCGACGCCGCATCGAGCTCCACGTAATCGACGAAGCGGCCGGCGTCGATGTCGCGGCAGGCCGCGCAGGCATTGCAGGGCGAGGCCGTGATGCCGCCCTGCCCGTCCGGCCCGGTGCAGTTCAGCGACTTCGCGAGGATGCGCGAGACCGTGGTCTTGCCGACCCCGCGCGTGCCGGTGAACAGATAGGCATGGTGCAGGCGCTGCTGCGTCAGTGCGTTCGCCAGCGCGCGGACCACGGCCTCCTGGCCGACCATCGCCTCGAAATGGCGGGGCCGGTACTTGCGGGCCAGGACCAGGTAGGACATGGATTCATTCTACGAGGCGGGATAATCCGGCCCCGGCCGATTCGCCGACCCGCTCCCGACCATGACGACGCCCGCCGCCTCCCCCGCGCCCACCCCGCTCAGCTACGAACAGGCCGGCGTGGTCTACGACCTGATCGACCCGCTCAAGGTGGCCGCGCAGCGCGCGGCGGCGGCGACGGCGGGCCACCTCGCCGGCCACGGCTTCACCGAGGTGGCGGCCTCGCGCGGCGAGTCGGCCTATGTCGTCGACGTCGGGCCGTTCTACCTTGCCAGCATCGTCGAGTGCCTGGGCTCGAAGGCCCTGGTGGCCGACGAGATGCAGCGCCTGACCGGGCACAGCCCCTATGCCGGCATCGCGCAGGACACGATCGCGATGGCGGTCAACGACCTGATCACCGTCGGCGCGACGCCGCTGGTGGTGCAGGCCTACTGGGCCGCCGGCGGGTCCGACTGGTTCGCCGATGCGGCGCGCGCGCAGGCGCTGGTCGAGGGCTGGAAGCGCGCCTGCGACGTCTGCGGCGTGGCCTGGGGCGGCGGCGAGACGCCGGCGCTGGCCGGCATCGTGGCCGAGGGTCGCATCGACCTCGCCGCGAGTTGCACCGGCCTGGTCTCGCCGAAGTCGCGGCTGTCGCTCGGCGACGGGCTGCGCGCCGGCGATGCGATCGTGCTGCTGGCCTCCAGCGGCATCCATGCCAACGGCCTGAGCCTGGCGCGCAAGCTCGTCGAGCGGCTGCCGCAGGGCTACCTGACCCGGCTCGACGATGGCCAGACCTATGGCGAGGCGCTGCTCGCACCGACCGTGCTGTACTCGCCGGTGACGGAGGCGCTGTTCCGTGCCGGCATCACGCCGCACTACGCCGTCAACGTGACCGGCCACGGCTGGCGCAAGCTGCTGCGCCACCCGGCCGCGTTCACCTACCGCATCCACCGGCTGCCGCCGGTCCCGCCGGTGCTGCGCTTCATCCAGCAGCAGGCCGGCCAGGACGACCACGAGGCCTATGGCACCCTGAACATGGGCGCGGGCTTCGCGCTCTTCGTCGACGCGTCCGAGGCGGCCCGCACGGTCGAGGTGGCCGAGGCCGCCGGCGTGACCGCGTGGGTCTGCGGCCGGGTCGAGGCCGGCCCGAAGCAGCTGTGGATCGACCCGATCGGCGTGCACTACGGCGACGACGCGCTGCAGCTGCGCTGAGCGCGCCGCGGCCGCGCCGGCGTCAGGGTCGGCGGCAGCGCCGCCGCGCTCCCCTACAATGGTTCGTGACGGGCCTCCCCGCATGGAAGCGTGGCCAACCGGGTCAGGTCGGGAACGAAGCAGCCCTAACCGCTGTGACCAGTGCCGGGATCAGGCTCGTCACCCTCTCTTCGCCGGCGCGTCCGTGCGCGACGCCGGTCAGTGGCCGACGCTCATGCCCTCAGGCGGCCAACGGCGGGCGGGCCGGGGCCGGCGAGGCCTCGCCGACGGCAGGGGCGGCGCCGGGTGAACCGTCGGCCGCGGCGCCGGGCGACCCGGTCGGCTCCTCCGCTGTGCCGTCCGCGTCGAGCCCCTCGGGCGCGAGGCCGTTGCGCAGCGCCTGCTGGCCGGCGTCCAGCGCCTCCTTGACCGCCCGCGCATCCACCGACAGCGTGCGCGCATAGCGCTGTGCCACCTGGGCCAGCGCCGCAGGCAGGCGGCGCCCCTCGACGATCTGCAGCGCATCCACCGCCTCGTTGGCGGCGCTCGCGAGCACGCGCAGCACGTCCAGGTCGCTGTCGGCGGTGCGCACCGGGCGGTCGAGCGGCAGCCGGCGCATCATCACCTGCATCTCGTCGCCCAGGCCCCAGTGCTTCGCCGCGGCCAGGCCGAGGGCGTCGATGCCGACGCCCAGCACGGCCAGCGAGGCCTGCTCCTCGCTCAGCCCCGGCAGGTCGGGCGTGCCGGGCTCGGCGTTCGGCGGCGGCGGCGAGCTGCGCATCAGCTGGCGAATCTGCTCCGCCTCTTCGGGGAAGTGGTAGCCGACCAGCAGGCGGCCGAGGTTCTGCAGCATCACGACGAGGTAGATCACCTCGCCGTCGTAGCCGGGCGGCCGCAGCGCCTGCGCGGTGAAGGCCGCCAGCCGCACCTGGTCCATCAGGCGACGCAGCCGCGCGGCCGCGTGCTCGTTCAGCGGCCCGGGCCAGCTGCGCAGGGCCTGCGCGGCCCGCCGCACGCCCTCCAGGCCCATCAGCGCGACGGCGCGGCGCACGGTGATCACGACCGTCCCGCTGGCATGGGCCGCCTGGTTCAGCGAGGAATTGACCTGGCGCAGCATCTCCAGGCTGAGCGCCATGTCCTGCAGGATCTCGCGCGAGAGTTCGTCGGTGCGCTTGGCCTCCGAGGCCGCCAGCCGCGCGACGCGGCGGCCGACACCCGGCATGGCCGGCAGGTGGCCGACGCTGCGCAGCCGGTCGAGCAGCAGCGCCAGCGGCCCACCATTGTCCTGGCCATCGACGCGGCGCCAGCCATCGAGGGCGCGCAGCAGCGTGCGGGCATTCAGGTAGCGCTGGCGCTCCTGCGACGAGGTGGCGCGGTTGACGATCGCACGCAGCGCCTCGGGCACCGGCCGCGGCAGGCTCCACGGCAGGCGGACGATGTCCCGCCCATGCGGGGGCAGCCGTTGCGCGCTCGCGGTGACGTCGGGCTCGTCCAGCGCCGGCTGGCCGGCGAGCAGGCGGTAGAGCATCAGGCCGGCGCACAGCACGTCGCGTTCGCCGCGCTCGCGCCGGGCCTGCAGGTCGCCCGCGTGCACGGCCAGCGCGCGCTGGTGCTGGCCAGCCGGCCGGGGGCCGCCCGGCAGCTCGGGCTCGCTGGCCGCCGCCAGCCCCATCAGCCGGACCTGGCCCTGCTCGCTGACGAGCACCCCGTGGAACTGCAGGTCGCCATGGGCCACGCCGGACTCGTGCACCGCCGCCAGGCCTTCCAGCAACTGGCAGATCCAGCCGACGTGGTCGAGCGCGCTGCTGCCGGGGTGCGCCTCCAGCCACTCGCCGAGCGTGGCGCCGTAGGCGCGGTCGACGGCGACATAGGGCCAGTGGTCCTGCACGCCGATCTCGCTGGGCGGCGCCACCTGCGGGTGCTTCAGCCGCGCGGCGAGGTCGACCTCGCGGCGCCAGTCGGCCAGCGCGGCCTCGTCCAGCGGCTGGCTGCGCGGCAGCGTGAGCATCACGTCCTGCTCGACGCGCGGGTCGTAGGCCAGCCAGGCCATGCTGCGCTCGCTCTTGCCGAGCAGCCGGCGCAGCTGGAAGCGGCCGAACGCCCGGGTCGCGGGGCGCGCGGCGGGGCGTTCGGTCGTGCCCGCGGAGGCCGGCGGCGGGGGAGGCAGGGACATTGCGAGATTGGATCGCAGCGCGGGCCGACGCAAAGGCGCGAACAGCGCGGCGATCACCGGGCACTTCCGAGGCGCCACGCCGGTCGCCGCACGGCCGGGGGCTATCGCGGCCATCGATTGCGTGCATCCCTCGGCGGGAACGGCGCGCGGGTGGATGTGTCAAAATTCACCACGTTTTCCGAAGGGCTCCCATGAGCAGCGACCTCATCAAACACACCACCGACGCCTCGTTCGAGAACGATGTCTTGCAGGCCTCCGGCCCGGTGCTCGTCGACTACTGGGCCGAATGGTGCGGCCCGTGCAAGATGATCGCGCCGATCCTCGACGAGGTGTCCAAGACCTACGACGGCCGGCTGCAGATCGCCAAGATGAACGTCGACGAGAACCGCGACGTTCCGGCCAAGTTCGGCATCCGCGGCATCCCGACGCTGATGCTGTTCAAGAATGGCGAACTCGCGGCCACCAAGGTCGGCGCGCTGTCCAAGGCGCAATTGACGGCCTTCCTCGACGGTCATCTATAATTCGCCGAAACAGGTCGCGGGACCCGGTCACGAGCCGGCCCCGACCCGGCGGATTCCAGCCCGCACGCCCGTCGGTCGCGCACGACCGCGACGCCGGCCCGGCGTGCGAACGGCTTCTCCCCCACCCCTGACGTCCCTGATCCTTGGCGGCAGCCCGTTGACCTGCGCGTGAGCGCCGGCCAGCGCACGGCCTCCCGCCGGACTCCCGGCCGCGCCGTTCCGGCCCGGCCCCTTCCCCCTCGGGTTCCTGCATGCACCTGTCCGAACTCAAAGCCCTCCACGTGTCCCAGCTGATCACGATGGGCGAGGCCCTGGAGATCGACAACGTCACGCGCCTGCGCAAGCAGGAGCTGATGTTCGCGATCATGAAGAAGCGCGCGAAGGCGGGCGAGCAGGTCTTCGGCGACGGCGTGCTCGAGGTGCTGCCCGACGGCTTCGGCTTCCTGCGCTCGCCGGACACCAGCTACATGGCGTCGACCGACGACATCTACCTGAGCCCGAGCCAGATCCGCCGCTTCAACCTGCACACCGGCGACCTGGTCGAGGGCGAGGTGCGGGTGCCGAAGGACGGCGAACGCTACTTCGCGCTGGTCAAGGTCGACCGCGTGAACGGCGGCACGGCCGAGGAGAGCAAGAACAAGATCATGTTCGAGAACCTGACGCCGCTCTTCCCGAAAGAGCCGTTCAAGCTCGAGCGTGACAACCTCAAGGGCGACGAGAACATCACCGCCCGCATCATCGACCTGATCGCGCCGATCGGCAAAGGCCAGCGGGCGCTGCTGGTGGCCCAGCCGAAGACCGGCAAGACGGTGATGATGCAGCAGCTGGCGCACGCGCTGGTGGCCAACCATCCGGAGATCCACCTGATCGTGCTGCTGGTCGACGAGCGGCCGGAGGAAGTGACCGAGATGGTCCGCACGGTGCGCGGCGAGGTCATCAGTTCCACCTTCGACGAGCCGGCGGCGCGCCACGTGCAGGTGGCCGAGATGGTGATCGAGCGCGCCAAGCGCCTGGTCGAGCTGAAGAAGGACGTGGTGATCCTGCTCGATTCGATCACCCGGCTGGCCCGCGCCTACAACAACGTGCTGCCCTCGTCGGGCAAGGTGCTGACCGGCGGTGTCGACGCGAACGCGCTGCAGCGCCCGAAGCGCTTCTTCGGCGCGGCCCGCAACGTCGAGGAAGGCGGCTCGCTGACCATCATCGGCACCGCGCTGATCGACACCGGCAGCCGCATGGACGAGGTGATCTACGAGGAGTTCAAGGGCACCGGCAACTGCGAGATCCACCTGGACCGCCGGATGGCCGAGAAGCGCGTCTACCCGTCGATCCTGATCAACAAGACGGGCACGCGGCGCGAGGAACTGCTGCTGAAGCCCGAGATCCTGCAGAAGACCTGGATCCTGCGCAAGCTGCTCTACAACATGGACGAGATCGAGGCGATGGAGTTCGTGCTGGACAAGATGAAGCAGACGAAGAACAACCTCGACTTCTTCGACATGATGCGCCGCGGCGGCTGAGCCTCTGCGAGTCAGGCTACAATCCGCGGTTTTCCGCGAAGAGGAAAGTGCGCCGAAGGGTTCGGCGTGGCTTCCGGACCACCAGCGCCAGAGGTTTCCCATGAAAGAAGGCATCCACCCCGCCTACCGCGACGTCTGCTTCGTCGACCTGTCGAACGGCTTCAAGTTCGTGACGCGCTCCTGCGCGCAGACGAAGGAAAGCATCGACATGGAAGACGGCCGCAAGCTGCCGCTGTTCAAGCTCGAGACGACCAGCGAGTCGCACCCGTTCTACACGGGCACGCAGAAGAGCGTGGATGCGCTGGGTGGCCGCGTCGAGAAGTTCCGCAACAAGTTCGCGCGCGTCGGCATCAAGAAGTGATCGCGCTTCCGCGTGAGAATCAAGGCAGCCTCGGCTGCCTTTTTTCATGCCCCGACCCGACCTGACCCCCTCCCCCGCCCTCGTCGCGCAGAGCGCGGTGCAGCGCCTGCCACGGCTGGCGCTGCTGCTGTTCTGCGCCGCCTACGTGCTGCCCGGGCTGTTCGGGCGGGACCCCTGGCGCAATGCCGACATCACGGCGTTCGGCTACATGGCGAGCCTGGCCCAGGGCCATTCGCCGTGGTGGGCGCCCAGCCTCGGCGGGCTGCCGGGCGATGCGGCGCTGCTGCCCTACTGGATCGGCGCGGCGGCCATCCGCCTGCTCGGCCCCTGGCTGGACGCCGCCACCGCGGCCCGCCTGCCCTTCGCGTTGCTGCTGGTGCTGGCCCTGGTGATGACCTGGTACAGCAGCTACCACCTCGCGCGCACCGAGGCGGCACGGCCGCTGCCCTTCGCGTTCGGCGGGGAGGCGGACCCGGTGGACTACGCCCGTGCGATCGCCGACGGCGCCCTGCTGGCGCTGATGGCGACCCTGGGCCTGCTGCAGCTCGGCCACGAGACGACGCCCGAGCTGGCCCAGCTCGCCTGCGTGGCGACCTGGCTCTATGCGCTCGCGGCCAGCCCCTTCCGACCCGTGCGCGCGCCGCTGGCCGCGCTGCTCGCGCTGCCGGCGCTGGCTGCCAGCGGGGCACCGTCGATCGCGATGGCGCTGGGGCTCGCGGGCACGCTGACCAGCCTGCGCTCGCAGCAGGCGCATGCGCGCCGGATGGCGGCGGCCTGCGCCGCCGCCACCGTGCTGGCGGCCGGCACCGCCAGCCTGCTCGGCGCCTGGCACCTGCGGCTGGATCCGCCGGATGCGGCCGACGACCTCTACGGGCTGCTGCGCCAGCTGCTGTGGTTCACCTGGCCGACGCTGCCGCTGGCGGCCTGGACGGTCTGGCGCTGGCGCCGGCAATGGCGGCGGCGCCACGTGTCGGTGCCGCTGGGCATGGCCGCGATCGCGCTGCTCGCGAGCACCGCGATGGGTGGCGTGGACCGCGCGCTCATGTTGGCGCTGCCGGCGCTGGCCGTGCTGACGGCCTTCGCGCTGCCGACGCTGCAGCGCTCCACCGGTGCCGCGATCGACTGGTTCTCGGTGTTCTTCTTCTCGCTGGCAGCGATCGCGATCTGGGTGGTCTACCTGTCGCTGCACACCGGCGTGCCGGCGCAGCCGGCCGCCAACGTCGCGAAGCTGGCCCCGGGCTTCGAGCCGGCCTTCTCCGGCCTGTCGTTGCTGCTGGCGCTGGCGGGCAGCGCGGCCTGGGTGGCGCTGGTGGTCTGGCGCACCGGCCGCAACCGGCACCCGCTGTGGAAGAGCATGGTGCTGCCGGCCTCGGGCGTCGCGCTCGGCTGGCTGCTGCTGATGACGCTGTGGCTGCCGCTGCTCGACTATGCGCGCAGCGAGCGGCCGCTGGTGCAGCGCGTGGCACCGCACCTGCCACGCGGCGCAGCGCACTGCGTCGCGATGCCCGGCGCCCCGCTGGCACGCATTGCCGCGATCGAGCAGCTCGGCGGCTACACCGTCGATGCGGTCGCGCCGCCGGAACGCACGCGCTGCAGCCACCTGCTGCGCCAGGAGCCGCGCAGCGGCGCCGCGCCGGCACCGGCCGGCTGGGAACTGGTGGCGCGTATCCGCCGACCGACCGAGCGCAGCGAACTGACGGCGATCTACCGGCGCCGCCCCGCGGGCTGAGGTCGGCGCCGCCCAGGCCCTAGGCGTTCGCGCGGTCGCGCCTGCCGTCCGTCGGCCCGTGTCAGCGCGGACCGGAACGCGTCGCCGCGTCGCCGGCGCCCGGCGCAGGGGCAGCCGAGTCCGCCAGCGCCGCCGCGTGATCGCCGGGCACCGCATCCGCCGGGCGCACCCCGCTGCGCACGCGCGCCGGCGGGAAGACGAGCCGGAAGCTCGAGCCTCGGCCCGGCTCGCTGCGGATGTCCAGCGTGCCGCCGTGGCGCTGCACCACGTGCTTGACGATGGACAGGCCCAGCCCGGTGCCCCCGGTGTCGCGCGAGCGGCTGCCATCGACGCGGTAGAAGCGCTCGGTGACCCGGCCCAGGTGTTCCTGCGCGATGCCGATGCCGGTGTCGCGCACCTCGATGTCACCGCCGCCGCCGCTGCGCGGCAGCCAGGCGATGTCCACGCTGCCGCCCGCCGGCGTGTAGCGCACCGCATTCGTCACCAGGTTGGAGACCGCACTGGCCAGCTCGGCCTCGACCCCGGCGAGCTCGGCGCTGCCATCGCCCGCCTGGACGCCGATGCGGTGCCGGCCACCGCTGAGCGCCACCGCATCGGCCGCAGCCTGCTGCAGCAGTCGCGCCACGGCCGTCCAGCGGTCCGGCGGCGGGCGCGGGCTGCCTTCCAGCTGCGCCAGCGTCAGCAGGTCGGCCACCAGGGTCTGCATGCGGCGCGTCTGCTGGCCCATCAGCTCGATCACGCGGCGCCGCTCGACCTCGGTCAGCGGCAGGCTGCCCATGGTCTCGACGAAGCCGGCCAGCACCGTCAGCGGCGTGCGGATCTCGTGCGAGACATTGGCGACGAAGTCGCGCCGCATGCCCTCGTTGCGCAGGCGCTCGGTGACGTCCTGCGACAGCACCAGCTTCATGCCCTCGCCGAAGGTGCGCACGTGCACCAGCAGCGTCGCGCGCCCGCCGGGACCGAGCACCGCCACCGGCTCGTCATGCGGTTCCGACTGCAGGTGGGCGACGAACTCGGGGCTGCGCACGAGGTTGGTCACGCGCTGGCGCAGGTCCCGCACCGGGTCCAGGCCGAAGTGGTCGGCGGCGGAGGAGTTGAGCCAGTCGATCTGGTCGCCGGCGTCGAGCACCATCACGCCGTTCGGCGAGACCTCGATCGCGGACAGGAACTGGCCGAGTCGCGCGGTCTCCTGCGCGATGCGCAGGTCCAGGCCGCGGTAGCCGCGCTCGATGCGGTAGCCGAGTTCGCCCCAGAGCCCCGGGTCGCGCGGCGCCGGCCCGCTGCGGTCACCGCGCAGCCAGTGCAGCAGGCGCCGCGCCCGCAGCATGTCGGCCACGACCAGCAGCGCCGCCGAGGCCGCGCCGCCGAGGGCCGCGCCGAGGGCGGGAACGCCCCAGCCCACACCGACCAGCATCCCGAGCTGGGCGCCCAGGAAGACCAGCACGGCCGTGCCGACCACGCGCGACAGCAGACCGCCCATGCCTCGGTCGCGGCCGGATCAGCCCGCCAGGGCCGGCGCCCCCTGCGTGAAGCGGTAGCCCGCCCCGCGCACGGTGTCGATCAGGCGCGCGCACTGCACCGGCGAGAGCGCCTCGCGCAGGCGCTTGATGTGGACGTCGACGGTGCGTTCCTCGATGAAGACGTGGTCGCCCCAGACGCGGTCCAGCAGCTGGGCGCGGCTGTGCACGCGCTCGGGATGCGTCATCAGGAAGTGCAGCAGGCGGAACTCGGTCGGCCCGATCTTCACCTCCTGGCCCTCGCGCGAGACGCGGCGCGTGGCCGGGTCCAGGCGCAGGCCGCCGAGCTCGACCACCGCGTCCAGCGCCTCCGGCGCCTTGCGCCGCAGCACCGCGCGGATGCGGGCCAGCAGCTCGTTGGTCGAGAAGGGCTTGCTCAGGTAGTCGTCGGCGCCGGCGTCGAGGCCGGCGATCATGTCGACCTCCTCGCTGCGCGCCGTCAGCATGATGACGGGCAGCTCGCGCGTGCGCGCCTGGCCGCGCCAGCGCTTGGCCAGCGCCAGGCCGCTCTGGCCCGGCAGCATCCAGTCGAGCACCACGAGTTCGGGCAGCACGCCGTCGATCTCGGCCTGGGCCTGCTCGGCGGTGTGCGCGATCGTCACCTCGAAGCCCGCATGGCGCAGGTTGATCGAGATCAGCTCGGCGATCGCGGCTTCGTCCTCCACGACGAGGATGCGGCTCATCGGCAGTTCCTCAGCGCACCATGGTCTCGACCGTGCTCACCGGGTTGTGGCGAACGTCGGTGCCCTTGACCACGTAGATGATCACCTCGGCCAGGTTCTTCGCATGGTCGCCCACGCGCTCGATCGCCTTGGCGACGAAGATCAGGTCGATGCTGGAGGAGATGGTGCGCGGATCCTCCATCATGAAGGTGATCAGCTTGCGCACCAGGCCCTCGAACTCCTGGTCGATCTGGTCGTCCTGGCGCAGGATCTCGAGCGCGCGCTCGGTGTCCAGGCGGGCGAAGGCGTCGAGCGCCTTGCGCAGTTGCGCGGTGGCGAGGTCGGACTCGAAGCTCAGGTCCGCCACCGGCAGGCGCAGCCGGCTCGACACGCCGGTGTTGATCAGGCGCTGCACGGTGCGGGCGATGCGCGCCGCCTCGTCGCCGACGCGCTCCAGGTTGGCGATCGTCTTGCTGATCGCGATCAGCAGCCGCAGGTCGCGCGCGGTCGGCTGGCGCCGCGCGATGATGGTCGACAGGTCGCTGTCGATCTCGATCTCCATGCGGTTGACCTGGTCCTCGCGGGCCAGGACCTGGGCGGCGGTCTCGTTGCTGAAGTGCGTCAGCGCATAGATCGCCTGCGCGAGCTGGGATTCCACCATGCCGCCCATCTCGAGGACGCGGGTGGAGATGCCGCTCAGCTCGGCATCGAACTGGGTGGACAGGTGCTTGTCGGTCATGGGGACCCCTCGTGCAGGCAGTCGCCGGCCGCCTCCGTCTGGCAGCGCCCGGCAGCGCGGGGCGGACGGCCGGGCGGCCCGCCCCGCGGGTGGCGGATCAGCCGAAGCGGCCGGTGATGTAGTCCTCGGTGTCCTTCTTCTTCGGCTTCATGAAGAGCTCCGAGGTCGGGCCGAACTCGATCAGGTCGCCGAGGTACATGTAGGCGGTGTAGTCGGAGCTGCGGGCCGCCTGCTGCATGTTGTGCGTGACGATCACGACCGTGTAGTCGGACTTCAGCTCGTGGATCAGCTCCTCGATCTTCCCGGTGGAGATCGGGTCCAGCGCTGAACACGGCTCGTCGAGCAGCAGCACCTCGGGCTTGATCGCGATGCCGCGCGCGATGCACAAGCGCTGCTGCTGCCCGCCGGACAGGCCCGAGCCGCTCTGGTTCAGCTTGTCCTTCACCTCATTCCACAGCGCGGCCTTCTTCAGGGCCCACTCGACGCGCTCGTCGAGCTCCACGCGCGGCAGGTTCTCGAACAGCTTCACGCCGAAGGTGATGTTGTCGTAGATCGACATCGGGAACGGCGTGGGCTTCTGGAACACCATGCCGACCTTGGCGCGGATCAGCGACACGTCGTGCTTCGACGCCAGCAGGTTGTCGCCGTCGAGCAGGATCTCGCCCTCGGCGCGCTGCTCCGGGTAGAGCTCGAACATGCGGTTGAAGGTGCGCAGCAGCGTGGACTTGCCGCAGCCCGACGGGCCGATGAAGGCGGTGACCTTCTTCTCCGGGATGTCCAGGTTGATGTTCTTCAGCGCGTGGAACTTGCCGTAGTAGAAGTTCAGGTTGCGCACCGAGAGCTTGGCGCGCTCGGTCACGGGAAGGTCGACTTTCTTGTCCATCGGAAGCTCCCGGCTTCAGTGCTTGTTGCGCAGGAAGGTGCGCGCGATGATGTTGAGCGCGAGCACGCCGAGCGTGATCAGCAGCACGCCCGCCCAGGCGAGCTTCTGCCAGTTCTCGTAGGGGCTCATCGCGAACTTGAAGATCGTCACCGGCAGGCTGGCCATCGGCTCGCCCAGGCGCAGCGACCAGAACTGGTTCGACAGCGCGGTGAACAGCAGCGGCGCGGTCTCGCCGGCGATGCGCGCGAAAGCGAGCAGCACGCCGGTGATGACGCCGGCGCGCGCCGCCTTCAGCGTGATCGTCAGGATCACCTTCCACTTCGGCGTGCCCAGCGCATAGGCCGCCTCGCGCAGCGCGTGCGGGATCAGCGAGAGCATGTTCTCGGTGGTGCGGATGACCACCGGGATCACGATCAGCGCCAGCGCCAGCACGCCGGCATAGGCCGAGTAGCTCTTGAAGCGGGCCACGATCACCGCGTAGATGAACAGCCCGATCACGATCGACGGTGCCGACAGCAGGATGTCGTTGATGAAGCGCGTCACCGAGCCGAGCCAGGAGCGCTGCCCGTACTCGGCCAGGTAGATCCCGGCCAGCACGCCGATCGGCGCGCCGACCAGCGTGGCCAGCGAGACCATGATCAGCGAGCCGGCGATCGCGTTCGCCAGGCCGCCGACCTCGGCCTGCGGCGGCGGCGTCATCTCGGTGAAGGTGGCCAGCGTGAGCCCGCCGAGGCCGAGGCGCAGCGTCTCGAGCAGGATCCAGCCGAGCCAGAACAGGCCGAAGGCCATGGCCGCCATCGACAGCGTCAGCGCCACCGCGTTGACCGCCTTGCGGCGACGGTGCCGGGCGAGCCGGCTGGCTTCGAGCGTGAAGCCCTTGGAGGAGGTGGCGGCGTTCACGAGCGCTTCCCTTCGCCCTTCTGCAGTTGCAGCAGCAGGACCTTCGACAGCGACAGCACCACGAAGGTGATGAAGAACAGGACCAGGCCGAGGTAGATCAGCGAGGCCTGGTGCAGGCCCTCGCCCGCCTCGGCGAACTCGTTCGCCAGCGCGGACGTGATGCTGTTGGCGGCCTCGAACAGCGACAGGCTGGACAGCTGGTTGAAGTTGCCGATCACGAAGGTGACGGCCATGGTCTCGCCCAGCGCCCGGCCGAGCCCGAGCATGATTCCGCCGATCACGCCCGCCTTGGTGTAGGGCAGCACGACCTTGAAGACCACCTCCCAGGTGGTCGAGCCCAGGCCATAGGCCGACTCCTTCAGCATCGCCGGCGTGACCTCGAACACGTCGCGCATCACGGCCGCGATGAAGGGGATGATCATGATGGCCAGGATGATGCCGGCCGACAGGATGCCGATGCCTACCGGTGCGCCGGACACCAGGTCACGCAACACCGGCACGTCGGCCAGCAGGCGCTGCAGCGGCTGCTGCACGTAGGTCGACAGCACCGGGCTGAAGACCAGCAGGCCCCACATGCCGTAGACGATCGATGGCACCGCGGCGAGCAGCTCGACCGCGATGCCCAGCGGGCGGCGCAGCCAGCCCGGCGAGAGCTCGGTCAGGAACAGCGCGATGCCGAAGCTGACCGGCACCGCGATCACCAGCGCGATGAGCGAGGTGGCCAGCGTGCCGTAGATCATCACCAGGCCGCCGTAGCGGTCCTGTACCGGGTCCCATTCGCTGCGCCACAGGAAGCTCAGCCCGTACTCGCGGATCGCCGGCCAGGCGCCGACGACCAGCGAGCCGATGATGCCGGCCAGCAGCAGCAGCGTCAGGATCGCCGCGCCATAGGACAGCGTCGCGAACAGGGTGTCGGCCAGCGGGTTGGCCTTGCGGACCACCGGCGGCTCGCCCTGGGGGGTGCTGCGCGGCATCGCCTCGGGGTCGTAGGGGGTTGCGGGAAGTGTAGCGGCCACGTGTCCTCCTCGGTTCGTCGCGATCCCGGCCCTCGCGCCGGCAGTGATCGCGCGGAAAGCCCGGTGGCGCCGACGGCGCCCCGGGCCGCTTTCTCGTCGTCTCGACGAGGATCAGTTCATCGCCAGGTTCTTGCCGCCGGCGTCCTTGATCTCGCCCCATTGCTTGCGGATCAGCGCCTTGACCGAATCGGGCAGCGGCACGTAGTCGAGTTCGGCGGCCATGCCGTCGCCCTGCTTGTAGGCCCAGTCGAAGAACTTCAGCGCGGCCGCGCTCTGCGCCGGCTTGTCGGCGGCCTTGTGCATCATGATGAAGGTGGCGCCGGTGATCGGCCAGGCTTCCTTGCCGGGCTGGTCGGTCAGCACCTGGTAGAAGCTCTTGCTCCAGTCGGCGCCGGCCGCGGCGGCCTTGAAGTTGGCGTCGTCGGGGGAGACGAAGCTGCCGGCCTGGTTGCGCAGCTGCGCGAAGTTCATCTTGTTCTGCTTCACGTAGGCGTACTCGACGTAGCCGATCGAGTTCGGCAGGCGGCCGACGAAGGCGGCCACGCCCTCGTTGCCCTTGCCGCCGGCGCCGGTCGGCCAGTTCACCGCGGTGCCTTCACCGACCTTGGCCTTCCACTCGGCGTTCACCTTCGACAGGTAGTTCGTGAAGATGAAGCTGGTGCCCGAGCCGTCGGCGCGGCGCACCACCGAGATCGTCGCGTCCGGCAGCGGCAGGCCCGGGTTCAGCGCCGTGACGGCGGCGTCGTTCCACTTGGTGATCTTGCCCAGGTAGATGTCGCCGAGCACGGCGCCGGTCAGCTTCAGCTGGCCCGGCTGGATGCCGGCGATGTTGACCACCGGCACCACGCCGCCGATGACGGTCGGGAACTGCAGCAGGCCGTCCTTGGCCAGCTCGTCGTCCTTCAGCGGCGCGTCGGAGGCGCCGAAGTCGACCGTCTTGCCGCGGATCTGCTTCATGCCGGCGCCGGAGCCGACCGACTGGTAGTTGATGCGTGCGCCGGTGGCCTTGTTGTAGGCATCGGCCCACTTCGCGTACAGCGGGGCCGGGAACGAGGCGCCGGCGCCCGTGACGTCCTGGGCGGAAGCGGCAAAGGCGCTGGCCAGCGCGAGGCCGGCGACGGCGAGGCGGAGGGGCTGGAAGCTCATCGGGGGTCCTTTCCTCGGGTGAAACCCGTGGTGTGTCGGTGTCGATGCCGGCACTCTAGGCAGCCCCGATGACAGGACCGTGACACGGCGGGCGCACCGGCGCGCTGTCACATGCCGACGCGAAACCGTCACAAACCGCCCCGGGTGCGGCTGGCGCCCCCCGCAAAGGGCCGGCGGCCAGCCTCCGGGCCCGCCGCAGACCGGCCGGCGGCCGCCGGCGGCCCCGGCGGCTGCCGCTCAGGCGGGCGCGACCGCGTCCGCCAGCCGCTGGGCGCAGGACTGCGCCAGCGACGGATCCCGGGCCTCGACCATCACCCGCAGCAGCGGCTCGGTGCCGGACGGCCGGATCAGCACCCGACCCGCGTCGCCCAGCTCGGCCAGCACGCGGGCCTGCACGTCGGCCAGGCGCCGGTCGCCGCGCCAGTCCTGGCCGGGCTGCAGGCGCACGTTCAGCAGCACCTGCGGGAACAGCGGCACGTCCGCCAGCATCTCGGCCAGGCCGCGCCCCTGGCGGCGCACCGCCTGCAGCACCTGCAGCGCGCTGACGATGCCGTCGCCGGTGGTGTGCTTGTCGAGCGCCAGCAGGTGGCCCGAGCCTTCGCCGCCGAGCAGCCAGCCGCGCGCGGCCAGCTCCTCGAGCACGTAGCGGTCGCCCACCTTGGCCCGCACCAGCGCGACGCCGCGCTCGCGCAGCGCCCGTTCGACCGCCATGTTCGTCATCAGCGTGCCGACCACGCCGGGCACCGGCTCGCCCTGCGCGAGCCGGTCCATCACCATCACCAGCAGCAGCTCGTCGCCGTTGTAGCTGCGGCCCGCCGCGTCGACCACCACCAGCCGGTCCGCGTCGCCGTCCAGCGCGATGCCGAAGTCCGCCGAGCGCACCGGCACGGTGCGCACCAGCTCGGCCGGCGCCGTGGCGCCGACGCCGTCGTTGATGTTGAAGCCGTTCGGGCTGCAGCCGATGCCCACCACCTCCGCGCCCAGCTCGTGGAAGACGTCGGGCGCGACGTGGTAGGCCGCGCCGTGCGCCGCGTCGACCACGATGCGCAGGCCCTTCAGCGACAGGTCGGCGCCGCAGGTGGCCTTGCAGAACTCGACGTAGCGGCCCTGGGCATCGTCGAGCCGGCGCGCCTTGCCGAGCTGGGACGAGCCGACCCACCCGGGCGCTTCGGCCAGCGCGGCCTCGACCTGCAGCTCCCAGGCATCCGGCAGCTTCTCGCCGCGCGCGGAGAAGAACTTGATGCCGTTGTCGCCGTAGGGGTTGTGGGAGGCGCTGATCACGACGCCCAGGTCGAGCCGCAGCGCGCGCGTCAGGTAGGCGACGCCGGGCGTCGGCAGCGGGCCGGTGAGCAGCACGTCCACGCCGGCCGACGCGAAGCCGGCCTCCAGCGCGGACTCGATCATGTAGCCGGACACGCGCGTGTCCTTGCCGATCAGCACGGTCGGCCGCGCCTCGCTGCGCCTCAGGACGCGGCCGACGGCGTGGCCCAGCCGCAGCATGAAGTCCGGCGTGATCGGCGCCTGGCCGACGGTGCCGCGGATGCCATCGGTCCCGAAATACTGTCTGCTCATCGTCGCGGGGCGCGCCCGGGGAGGGCGCGCATCAGGGGCCAGGGGAGGAAGCGGCGGCGGCGGCCGGCAACAGGCCGGCCGCGCGCCAGACCGTGAGCGCATCGACGGTGGCCGCGACGTCGTGCACCCGCACCACCGCAGCGCCCTGCTGGACGGCCGCGAGCGCCGCGGCGACGCTGGCGGGCAGCCGGTCGCCCACCTCGCGACCGGTCAGCCGGCCGAGCGAGGACTTGCGCGACCAGCCGGCGAGCAGCGGGCGGCCAGCGAGCGCGATCAGCTCGCGCTGCCGCGCCAGCAGCTCGAGGTTGTGCGCCAGGGTCTTGCCGAAGCCGATGCCCGGGTCCACCGTGATGCGGTCCGGCGCGACGCCCCGCCCCTGCAGCGCCGCGACGCGCGCGGCCAGGAACGCCGCGACCTCGCGCACGACATCGCCGTAGACCGGCTCGACCGCCTGCATCGAGCGCGGCTCGCCGCGCATGTGCATCAGGCAGATGCCGGCGGCGCTGGCGGCCACGCAGGCCTCGGCCCCGGGCGCGCGCAGCGCCATCACGTCGTTGACGATGTCGACGCCCAGGTCGAGCGCCCGCGCCATCACCTCGGTCTTCATCGTGTCGATCGACACCGGGCAACCGAGCCCGAGCGCGCCACGCAGCACCGGCTCGACACGGGCCCACTCTGCGTCGGCCGGCACCGGCGCGGCGCCGGGGCGGGTGGATTCGCCGCCGATGTCGAGGATGTCGGCGCCCTCGCGCAGCAGGGCCTCGCAGCGCTGCAGCGCGGCCTGGGCGTCCGGCAGCCGGCCGCCGTCGGAGAAGGAATCCGGCGTGGTGTTGACGATCGCCATCACCCGGGGCCGGCCCAGGTCGATGCGGAAGCGGGTCGTCTGCCAGCAGCTCATCGCAGCGGGGAAAGGTGCTCGCGCGGGCGCCGGAACGAAAAAACGGGGCCGTCCGGCCCCGTCGATCCGGCAGCCCGCCCGCGTTCAGGCGGCGGCCGGGGCGCCGTCGGCGCCGACCGTCGGCGCGGGGCCGCTCGGCGGCTTGGCGCCACCGCTGGAGGTCCAGTCCTTCGGCGGCCGCGGCGGCTTGCCGCCCATGATGTCGTCGATCTGCTCGCTGTCGATGGTCTCCCACTCCAGCAGGGCCTTGGCCATCGCGTGCATCTTGTCCTGGTTCTCCTCGATCAGGCGGCGCGCGGTGGCGTACTGCTCGTCGATGATCTTGCGGATCTGCTTGTCGACCTTCTGCATCGTCTCTTCCGAGACGTTGACCTGCTTGGTCACCGAGCGGCCGAGGAAGACCTCGCCCTCGTTCTCGGCGTAGACCATCGGGCCGAGCTCGTCGGTCATGCCGTAGCGGGTGACCATGTCGCGCGCGATCTGGGTCGCGCGCTCGAAGTCGTTGCTGGCGCCGGTGGTCATCTGGTTCATGAAGACCTCCTCGGCGATGCGGCCGCCGAACAGCACGGAGATCGTCGACAGCATGCGCTCCTTGTCCATGCTGTAGCGGTCGCCCTCGGGCAGCTGCATCGTCACGCCGAGCGCGCGGCCGCGCGGGATCACGGTCACCTTGTGCACCGGGTCCGTCTTCGGCATCAGGCGTGCCACCAGCGCATGGCCGGCCTCGTGGTAGGCGGTGTTCTTGCGTTCCTCCTCGGGCATGACCATGGACTTCCGCTCGGGGCCCATCATGATCTTGTCCTTGGCGCGTTCGAAGTCGACCATCTCGACGACACGGCCGTTGCGCCGCGCCGCGAACAGCGCGGCTTCGTTGACCAGGTTCGCCAGGTCGGCGCCGGAAAAGCCCGGCGTGCCGCGCGCGAGGATGTCGGCGCGGATGTCCTGGCCGACCGGCACCTTGCGCATGTGCACGTTCAGGATCTGCTCGCGGCCGCGCACGTCGGGCAGGGTCACGTAGACCTGGCGGTCGAAGCGGCCGGGGCGCAGCAGCGCCGGGTCGAGGATGTCGGGCCGGTTGGTCGCCGCCATCACGATCACGCCGAGGTTGGTCTCGAAGCCGTCCATCTCGACCAGCATCTGGTTCAGCGTCTGCTCGCGCTCGTCGTTGCCGCCGCCCAGGCCGGCACCGCGGTGGCGGCCGACCGCATCGATCTCGTCGACGAAGATGATGCAGGGCGCACTCTTCTTGGCCTGCTCGAACATGTCGCGCACGCGCGCCGCGCCGACACCGACGAACATCTCGACGAAGTCGGAGCCGGAGATGCTGAAGAACGGCACCTTGGCCTCGCCGGCGATCGCCTTCGCCAGCAGCGTCTTGCCGGTGCCGGGCGGGCCGACCAGCAGCACGCCGCGCGGGATCCGGCCACCGAGCTTCTGGAATTTCTGCGGGTCCTTCAGGAAGTCGACCAGCTCCTTGACCTCCTCCTTCGCCTCGTCGCAGCCGGCGACATCGGCGAACGTGGTGGAGTTGTTGGCCTCGTCGAGCATGCGCGCCTTCGATTTGCCGAAGCTGAACGCACCGCCCTTGCCGCCACCCTGCATCTGGCGCATGAAATAGATCCACACGCCGATCAGCAGCAGCATCGGTCCCCAGCTGACGAGGATGCTCATCAGGATGCTGGGCTCCTCGCGCGGCTTGACGTCGAACTTGACGTTGTTGTTGATCAGGTCGCCGACCAGGCCGCGGTCGAGGTAGGTGGCGGTGCTGCGCAGGCGCTTGTCGTCGTTCGTGACGGCCAGGATCTCGGTGCCCGACGGGCCCTCCTGCAGCGTGACCGACTTGACGCGCTTCGCGCGGACCTCCTCGAGGAAGTCGGAGTAGCCGATCTGGCTGCCCTGGGTGGCACCCCGGTCGAACTGCTTGAACACGGTGAACAGCACGAGGGCGATCACCAGCCAGACAGCGACCTTCGAGAACCATTGATTGTTCACCGCGGCTCCTTGTCCCGGTCGACCGGCCGATCCGGGGATGCGGATGCACCCGCCCGGCGCCGGTCGAAAATCAAAACGCCATTGAATTGCGGCCGATTTTATGACAGTCAACCCCCGGGCATCGCGGCGAATAGACCGGCGAGCCGCCGGGGACTTCCGCGCTTTCCGAGGACGCCGTCACGCGCCGGCGGCCGGCCGCGCCCCGTCCGCACCGGCCTTCAGAGCCTGGCCGACCAGAAAGGTTTCGGCCGAGCGGTCGCGCGAGGCCTTGGGCTTGTGCACCTTCACGTGCCGGAACTGGCGCCGGAACGCGGCGACCAGCTCGTCGTAGCCGGCGCCGTGGAAGACCTTGCAGACCAGCGCGCCGTCGGCCACCAGCCAGCGGGCCGCGAAGTCCAGCGCCAGCTCCACCAAGTGCGCCACCCGTGCCGCATCGGCACTGTCGATGCCGGACAGGTTGGGCGCCATGTCCGACACCACCACGTCGACCCGGCGGCCCGCCAGCGCCGACTCCAGCTCGGCGAGCACGGCGTCCTCGCGGAAATCGCCCTGGATGAACTCCACGCCCTCGATCGGCTCGAGCGGCAGCAGGTCGAGCGCGAGGATGCGGCCGTTCAGGGCCCCGGCGGCCGCGCCGCCGCTGCCGGCGGCCCGCGGCGCGAAACGGCGGCGCACGTACTGGCTCCACGCCCCCGGCGCCGCGCCCAGGTCGACCACGCACTGGCCCGGCCGGATCAGGCCGAACACCTCGTCGATCTCCTTCAGCTTGTAGGCGGCACGCGCCCGGTAGCCCTCGCGCTGGGCCAGCTTGACATAGGGGTCGTTGACGTGGTCGTTCAGCCACGCCTTGTTGACCTTGCGGCTCTTGATTTTCACGGTCGGTGGCCTGCCTTCGGGCGGCGCGCGCCGGGGGCCGCCCGTCGGGCGGCGTCGCGCCTGCGCGGGCCACCGGATAATACGGGCATGCCCGCACTGCACCTCACCCCCGCCCAGCGCAAGGACCAGCGCGCCGCCGCGCACCAC
Source organism: Pseudideonella sakaiensis (assembly GCF_001293525.1). GTDB lineage: Bacteria > Pseudomonadota > Gammaproteobacteria > Burkholderiales > Burkholderiaceae_C > Ideonella_A > Ideonella_A sakaiensis. Next base: position 105,776 of record NZ_BBYR01000008.1, read on the forward strand.
CTGGACCCGGTGGTGCACGTCGGCGCCGACGGCCTGACACCCGCCGTCGTGCGCGAAGTCGACGCCGCGCTGACGGCCCACGGCCTGATCAAGGTGCGCGTGTTCAGTGACGAGCGGCCGGCGCGCGAGGCCATGCTGGCCGAACTGGCCGAGGCGCTCGGCGCCGCGCCGGTGCAGCACATCGGCAAGCTGCTGGTGCTCTGGCGCCCGGTGCCGCCGAAGGAAAAGGCGCAGACGGAAGGCCGCGGCGCCGCGCCGCGGCAGGTGAAGGTGGTCAAGTTCTCGAAGACCGGCAACCACCGGCCGCAGATCAAGCGGATCACGCTGCTCGGCAACGAGCGACTGGCCGCCGGCGGCGAGGTCAAGCGCGCGCGCAAGCGGGCCGGCAGCGTGAAGAAGAAGGCCGCGCCCTGAGCGGGCGCCGGCCGGACCCGGCGGGCTTGAACCACGTGCCGCCTCCGGCGGTCCTGGCACCGGCGGCGTCCGGCGGACTGGGGCGCCTCCGCTCTCCCCGGGAGCCCGGCTTCAGCGCCGCGTCAGCCGCCAGGCCAGCGCCGCCACCAGCAGCGCCTTGAGACCGAACGCGGCGGCCGAGGCGCCGTGCAGCACCGCGAAGGACGGGCCGGGCTGCCCGGCACGCGCCGCGGCCATCATCGGCTGCAGCGCGTAGTAGCCGGCCACGGTGCAGAACACCGCGGCCAGCAGCAGCACCAGGTCGGTTCCGAACAGCGAGCCCGGGGCGCCGGCTGCCTGGCGGGCGCGGCCGTGCGCGCGCAACAGCAGCAGCAGCGCAACGGCGATGCCCAGGCCGAGGCCGGCCTCGGCCGCGAACATCCGGCCGGCGATGCGGCCGGCGATCTCGGCCGGCGCCACCGCGAAACCGGCTGGCGCCGCGAGGCCGCCGATCGCGAGCAGCGCGCCGGCCCAGAGGCCGGCCAGCAGCGCGGCCAGCCGCGGCGGCGACGGCCCGGCCGGCGGCAGGCTCGCGGCCGCGGCCGCCACCTCGCTCACCATCGCGGACCCGTCGCGGGGATGCGGCGCATCGCCGGGCTCAGACGTAGCGGACGTCGACGATCTCGTAGCTGCGGGTGCCGCCCGGTGCCCGCACCTCGGCCACGTCGCCGACTTCCTTGCCGATCAGTGCCCGCGCGATCGGCGAGCTGATCGAGACCAGCCCGAGCTTCAGGTCCGCCTCGTCGTCCCCGACGATCTGGTAGGTCACGCGCGAGCCGGCCTCCTCGTCCTCGAGCTCGACGGTGGAGCCGAAGACCACGCGCCCGCCGGCATCGAGCTGGCTCGGGTCGATCACCTGGGCGGCGGCGAGCTTGCCCTCGATCTCGAGGATGCGGCCCTCGATGAAGCCCTGCTTGTCCTTCGCCGCGTCGTACTCGGCGTTCTCGGACAGGTCGCCCTGGGCCCGCGCCTCGGCGATGGCCTGGATGACGGCATGGCGTTCCACCGTCTTCAGGCGGTGCAGCTCTTCCTTCAGCTTCTCGGCGCCGCGGGTGGTGAGGGGAATGGTGGCCATCGTCGCAATCCTGGGGACAAAAAACGAAGCCGCCGGCAGAACGAGCTGGCCGGCGGCGCGGCGCGGAGTTTAGTGCAACTCGCCGTGCAGTTCCTGCAGGGAAACCACGACCAGGTCGTCCTGGTGCTTCATGCCTTCCACGGCCGCCTCGCAGCCCGCCATGCTGGTGTAGTAGGTCACGCGGTTGGCCAGCGCCGCCTGCCGGATGTGGCGCGAATCCGCGATCGCGGTGCGGGTCTCGTCCACCGTCGTGAAGACGAGCTGGATCTCGCCGGCCTTCAGCATGTCGACGATGTGCGGCCGCCCGTCCTTGACCTTGTTGACGGCGCGCACCGGGATGCCGGCGGCCGCGATCGCGGCCGCGGTGCCGCGCGTGGCCACCAGCGCGAAGCCGAGCGCGACCAGGTCGCGTGCGACGCCCACGGCGCGCGCCTTGTCCGCGTCCTTCACCGTGATGCAGACCGTGCCCTTGCTCGGCAGCCGCGAGCCGGCACCGAGCTGGCTCTTCAGCATGGCCTCGCCGAAGCTGCGGCCGGTGCCCATGACCTCGCCGGTGGAGCGCATCTCCGGCCCGAGCACCGGGTCGACGCCGGGAAACTTGTTGAACGGGAAGACCGCCTCCTTCACGCTGAAGTACGGCGGGATGACCTCGCGCGGCGGCCGGCCGCCGAGCCCGCGCTGGCCGGCCAGCGGCTGGCCGACCATGCAGCGGGCGGCGATCTTCGCCAGCGGCTGGCCCGTCGCCTTCGAGACGAAGGGCACGGTGCGCGACGCGCGCGGGTTGACCTCGAGCACGTAGACGACCGCCGCATCGCCCTCGCCCTGGATCGCGAACTGCACGTTCATCAGGCCCTTGACCTTCAGCGCCCGCGCCATCAGCGTCGTCTGCCGGCGCAGCTCCTCCTGCAGCGCGGCCGGCAGCGTGTACGGCGGCAGCGAGCAGGCCGAGTCGCCGGAATGGATGCCCGCCTGCTCGACGTGCTCCATGATGCCGCCGATCATCACGCCGCTGGCGGCGTCGCTGCCGTCGGCGATGCAGTCCACGTCGACCTCGATCGCATCGTCGAGGAAGCGGTCCAGCAGCACCGGCGACTTCTCGCTCACCTTGACCGCCTCGCGCATGTAGCGCTCGAGGTCCTTGTCGCCGTGCACGATCTCCATCGCGCGACCGCCCAGCACGTAGCTGGGGCGCACGACGAGCGGGTAGCCGATCTCGCGCGCCAGCTGCAGCGCCTGCTCCTCGGTGCGGGCGGTGCGGTTCGGCGGCTGCTTCAGGCCCAGGCCGTGCAGCAGCTGCTGGAAGCGCTCGCGGTCCTCGGCCACGTCGATGCTGTCCGGCGAGGTGCCGACGATCGGCACGCCGGCGCGCTCGAGGTCCAGCGCGAGCTTCAGCGGCGTCTGCCCGCCGTACTGGACGATCACGCCCAGCGGCTTCTCTTTCTCGACGATCTCGAGCACGTCCTCGAGCGTGACCGGCTCGAAGTAGAGGCGGTCGGAGGTGTCGTAGTCGGTCGAGACGGTCTCCGGGTTGCAGTTGACCATGATGGTCTCGTACCCGTCCTCGCGCATCGCCAGCGCCGCGTGCACGCAGCAGTAGTCGAACTCGATGCCCTGGCCGATCCGGTTCGGCCCGCCGCCGAGCACCATGATCTTGCGGCGCTGGGTCGGCTCGGCCTCGCACTCGGCGCCTTCGGCCTCGTAGCAGGAATAGAGGTAGGCGGTCTGGGTCGCGAACTCGGCGGCGCAGGTGTCCACCCGCTTGTAGACCGGGCGCACGCCCAGCGCGTGGCGGCGCTCGCGCACCTGGTGCTGCGAGCAGCCCAGCAGGTGCGCCAGGCGCCGGTCCGAGAAGCCCTTCTGCTTCAGGTGGCGCAGTTCCTCGGCCGACAGGTCGGCCAGCGTGCGCGTGCGCACCACGCCTTCCAGCGTCACCAGCTGCTCGATCTGCGCGAGGAACCAGGGGTCGATCGCGGTCTCCTCGAAGACCTCCTGCAGCGTCAGGCCGAGCCGGAAGGCATCGGCCACGTACAGGATGCGCTCCGGGCCGGGCTCGCCGATCTCCTCGATGACCTCGTCGCGGTCGGCCGAGCGCTCGGTCAGGCCGTCGATGCCGGTCTCCAGGCCGCGCAGCGCCTTCTGGAAGCTCTCCTGGAAGCAGCGGCCCATCGCCATCACCTCGCCGACCGACTTCATCTGCGTCGTCAGGTGGGCGTCGGCGGCCGGGAACTTCTCGAACGCGAAGCGCGGGATCTTGGTGACGACGTAGTCGATGCTCGGCTCGAAGCTGGCCGGCGTCGCGCCGCCGGTGATGTCGTTCTTCAGCTCGTCGAGCGTGTAGCCGACGGCCAGCTTGGCGGCGACCTTGGCGATCGGGAAGCCGGTGGCCTTCGAGGCCAGCGCCGAGGACCGGCTGACCCGCGGGTTCATCTCGATCACGATCATCCGGCCGTTCTCGGGGTTGATCGAGAACTGGACGTTCGAGCCGCCGGTGTCGACGCCGATCTCGCGCAGGATCGCGATCGACGCGTTGCGCAGCAGCTGGTACTCCTTGTCGGTCAGCGTCTGGGCCGGCGCGACGGTGATCGAGTCCCCGGTGTGGATGCCCATCGGGTCGAGGTTCTCGATCGAGCAGACGATGATGCAGTTGTCCGCGCGGTCGCGGACCACCTCCATCTCGTACTCCTTCCAGCCGATCAGCGACTCCTCGATCAGCAGCTCGTTGGTCGGCGACAGGTCGAGGCCGCGCTTGCAGATCTCCTCGAACTCCTCCGGGTTGTAGGCGATGCCGCCGCCGGTGCCGCCGAGCGTGAAGCTGGGCCGGATGACCATCGGGAAACCGGCGCCGCCGATCTCGGCCTGGATCGCCTTCTGCACCGCCCAGGCCTCGTCCATCGAGTGCGCGATGCCGGACTTGGCCGAGCCGAGCCCGATCTTCGTCATCGCGTCCTTGAACTTCAGGCGGTCCTCGGCCTTCTCGATCGCGTGCTCGTTGGCGCCGATCATCTCGACGCCGTACTTCGCCAGCACGCCGTGGCGGTGCAGGTCGAGCGCGCAGTTCAGCGCCGTCTGCCCGCCCATCGTGGGCAGCACCGCCATCCGCTCGTCGGGGCGCGCGGCGCGCTCCTTGGCGATGATCTTCTCCACCACCTGCCAGGTGATCGGCTCGATGTAGGTTGCATCGGCCATCTCCGGGTCGGTCATGATCGTCGCCGGGTTGCTGTTCACCAGCACGACGCGGTAGCCCTCCTCGCGCAGCGCCTTGCAGGCCTGGGCGCCGGAGTAGTCGAACTCGCAGGCCTGGCCGATGATGATCGGGCCGGCGCCGATGATGAGGATGCTCTGCAGGTCTTGGCGCTTAGGCATGGGCGGTCTCGTTCGCGTGTCCGGCGCGCTCGGCCATCAGGGCGGTGAAGCGGTCGAACAGGTAGCCGATGTCGTGCGGGCCGGGCGAGGCCTCGGGATGGCCCTGGAAACAGAAGGCCGGCCGGTCGGTGCGGGCCAGGCCCTGCAGCGTCCCGTCGAACAGGCTGACGTGGGTGGCGCGCAGGTTCGCCGGCAGCGACTTCTCGTCCACCGCGAAGCCGTGGTTCTGGCTGGTGATGCTGACGCGACCGTCGTCCAGGTCCTTCACCGGGTGGTTGGCGCCGTGGTGGCCGAACTTCATCTTGAAGGTGCGGGCGCCCGAGGCGAGCGCCATGATCTGGTGGCCCAGGCAGATGCCGAAGGTCGGCAGGCCGGACTCGATCAGCGTGCGCGTGGCCTCGATCGCGTAGTCGCAGGGCTCCGGGTCACCGGGGCCGTTGCTGAGGAAGACGCCGTCGGGCCGCAGCGCCTGCACCTCGGCAGCAGGCGTCTGCGCCGGCACCACGGTCAGCCGGCAGCCGCGCGAGGCGAGCATGCGCAGGATGTTGCGCTTCACGCCGAAGTCGTAGGCCACCACGTGGAAGCGGGTGTCGCCCTGCAGCGGGTAGCCCTCGCCGAGGCGCCACTCCGTGTCGGTCCAGCCATAGGGCTGGGCGGCGCTGACCACGCGGGCCAGGTCCTGGCCGGCCATCGACGGCGCGGCCTGCGCGAGCGCGATCGCCTGGGCGCGGTGTTCCGGGCCGACCACGGTGCCGGCGGGCAGCGACAGGATGCAGCCGTTCTGCGCCCCGGTGGTACGCAGGCGGCGCGTCAGCTGGCGGGTGTCGACCCCCCAGATCGCGACGGTGTTCTCGCGCGCGAGGTACTCGGCCAGCGTCGCACGCTGGCGGAAGCTCGACGCGAGGATCGGCAGGTCCTTGATGATCAGGCCGGCCGCATGGACCTTCGATGCCTCGGCATCCTCGTCGTTGACGCCGGTGTTGCCGATGTGCGGATACGTCAGCGTGACGATCTGCCGGCAGTAGCTCGGGTCGGTGAGGATCTCCTGGTAGCCGGTCAGCGCGGTGTTGAACACCACCTCGCCGACGGTCTGGCCCGGAGCGCCGAAGGAATGGCCCTGCAGGACCGTGCCGTCTGCGAGGGCGAGCAGAGCGGGGGGCAGAACGGGCAGCACGGGGAACTCTCCGTAGGTGCATGCCCAGCTCGGCCAGGGTGCGCACGCGCGGGTGCGGCACCTCGGGTTCCGGTGGAAGAAACGGCGCGTGTTTCGGCTGGGCAGCTGATTGCGGGTAAACCCGTCGAGTATAGCCGAGCCACCTGCCCCATTCCAGTGCGCGGGCGCCGCCGCGCCCGGCGATCAGGCGCCCAGCGCGGCGATGCCCGCCTTCGCGATCTGCGCGTCCTCGGTCGACTTGACGCCGCTGACGCCGACCGCGCCGACGCAGTGGCCCTCGACCAGGATCGGTACGCCGCCCTCGAGCAGGCCCTCCAGGCCCGGGGCGCTGAGGAAGGACACCCGGCCCTGGTTGATCATCTCCTCGTACAGCCGGCTCTCGCGCCGGCCGACCGCCGCGGTGCGCGCCTTGGCCGGCGCGATCTGGGCCGAGATCGGCGCCGCACCGTCCAGGCGCTGCTGCCACAGCAGGTGGCCACCGTCGTCGACGATCGCGAACGACACGGCCCAGCCGTGCGCCAGGGCCTCGGCCTCGCAGGCGGCGGCGATGCGCTTCAGGTCGTCGAGGGTCAGGAAGGGCTTGGTGTTCATGGGTCGGATGGCGGGGTCGCCGTGGAGCGCGATCGCACGCGGCCGGGACCGCGCGACGGGGGAAGCCCGAACTGTAGCCGCCCGGCCGCGGGCCGGCGGGCCGACCCCCGGGAACTAGAATGCCCGCGACCGCGTCCAAGCGCGGTGCCGTGCTCCCGTCCCGTCGACGGGGCCGGAAATTCCTTCAACGACGCGACACGGAGAACCCCATGAACCAAAGTCTGCAATCCGCCTACGGCGGCTACGCCGGCGGCCTGGCGTCCGCCGAGCAACGCAACCGCGTCCTGCGCAACACCTACTGGCTGCT